>JAZQXB010000027.1:0-6239 GCA_045632685.1 Alloprevotella sp. | reverse complement strand
GGCATATTGTGACAAAATGAAAGTTTGTATGAAATTAGCACAATACTCCATTCTAAAATCCTCCGTAAACATTTTTATTTATAAATTGTTGATATTTTAGTAAATACGAGATGATTCGCGAAAATCTTTGGGACAGCAGTGTCATATATGGCGTCTCGGTAGCATGTGGGATATTCGCTCGCGAAAATCCCCATTGATGCGGACGCCGTGCGTCCCTACAGATCATGTGAATTTCCCGCATGGTTCACTACTACTTACTACTTACTACCTCGTTCCCATCCCGCATGGCATTACTCACTACTCACTACTACTTACTCACTACTCCCTCCCCCCTCCCCTTGTAGTTTTTTAACAGAAACAACAAAAATCCAACAGTTTTTTTCTACTTTTGCGTATTGCACTGTAAAAGAAAAGAGAAAAAGGACTCCGTTGTCGCTTACACCCCATGAATAATACCATCTCCCCTTTCGCCCGCCCGCTGTATGTCATGCTCAAACCCATTGGGGCGCATTGCAACTTGGCGTGTGACTACTGCTATTACCTTGAGAAGGCCAAACTCTATGACGATGTACCTAAACACGTGATGAGTGAAGAACTTCTTGAGGAGTTTGTGCGGCAATATATCGGTGCGCAAACCATGTCGGAGGTGTTGTTCACATGGCACGGTGGTGAAACCCTTATGCGCCCGCTCTCGTTCTACAAAAAGGCGATGGAACTCCAGCGCAAGTACGCTGGGGGGCGCAGAATTGACAACTGCATTCAGACAAACGGCACGATGCTCACCGATGAGTGGTGCAGGTTTTTCCGCGAGAACAACTGGCTCGTGGGTGTCTCCATCGATGGTCCGCAGGAGTTTCATGATGAATACCGCAAGAACCGCGCAGGTGCTCCCTCCTTTCACAAGGTGATGAAGGGCATTGAACTGCTCAACAAACACGGTGTCGAATGGAATGCCATGGCTGTGGTGAACGACTTCAACGCCGACTATCCCCTTGACTTCTACCATTTCTTCAAGGAAATCGGTTGTCGCTACATCCAGTTTACGCCCATCGTAGAGCGTATCCGCAAGCACAACGACGGCCGACATCTTGCCCATATCAGCGACGGCGAGGACTGTCCTTTGGCGGACTTCAGCGTGAGTCCCGAGCAGTGGGGAAACTTCCTCTGTACCATCTTTGACGAATGGGTACGCCACGATGTAGGAGAGGTGTTCGTTCAGATCTTCGACGCCACCCTCTGCAACTGGGTTGGTCATGCTCCCGGTGTTTGCACGATGGCACGTTCCTGTGGACATGCCGCAGTAATGGAATTTAACGGAGACGTCTATTCCTGCGACCACTTTGTGTTTCCCGAATACAAATTGGGAAATATCCGTTCGCAGCCCCTCACCCAAATGCTCTACTCACCTCGCCAAGACGACTTTGGAGCGATGAAAATCAACACCCTTCCGCGCCAATGCCGTGAATGTAAATACCTATTCGCCTGCAATGGCGAATGCCCCAAAAATCGTTTTGCAAAGACAGCGGATGGCGAACCCGGCCTCAACTACCTCTGCTCTGGCTACCGCAAGTACTTCGAGCACGTAGCGCCCTATATGGACTTCATGAAGGAGGAATTACGCAATGAGCGCCCGCCTGCTAATGTGATGAACAACCTCCCCCTAAAGGGTGAGGCTTGATTCGCGATTTAGTGGACAAGTTGACGAGGTACGAGTAGACAAGATGGTCACCGAGATAAACGAGTATAGCCCCGCGTTACTCACTACTACCTCCTCACTACTCACTAGTTAGCGTCCCGCATGGACTACTACTTACTACCTACTACTTGCTCTCTGCCCCGCATGGCGTTACTACTCCTTTAGTTAACAAGTTGACAAGGTACGAGTAGACAAGAATGTCACCGAGATAAACGAGTATAGTCCCGCATGGACTACTACTTACTACTTACTACCTACTACTTGCTCTCTGCCCCGCACGGCGTTACTCACTACTCACTCCTCACTCCTCACTACTACTTACTACTTACTACTTACTACCTACTACCTACTACTTACAATATATGAAATCATTCTACCGTTTCTGCAGTCCCGTACTCTCTAAAGACTGGTGGCTGACTTGGATTGGCATTATCGTTGGTTGCACCATCATGGCTGCAGGGTTTGTGTTCTTCATCAACCCTTACAACATCGTCCCCGGGGGCGTTTACGGCACATGTATCGTGCTCCACTCCCTCTTCCCCTCCGTCCTTGTGGGTACCTTTGGTTATATGCTTGACATCCCCTTGATGCTGCTGTCCTTAATATTGCTCGGGTCGAAGTTAGGCACACGCACCATCTTTGCTGTGCTAATCACCCCCACCATCATGAACCTGCTGACCACCATTGCCTACCCCACGCGTGAGGCCATGATGAGTCTTGACCCTGCGCTCATGTTGAACGGGGCTTTGGACCTCTCGGGCGACCTCATGCTGACCTGCATTATCGGTGCAGTGATGATCGGCATAGGTTGCGGTATTGTCGTGCGCTGTCAAGCCACTACGGGAGGTTCGGACATTGTAGCGATGATTCTGCAGAAATACTGTAATATTAAGTTCAGCAGCGGCATTCTGTTGGTAGATGCCATCGTTGTGTTGTTCGGTCTCATAGTCTTCGGCTTTGGCATCGGCGCCCCCGAGGATAGTCAACCCTCCGTGCTCCTCTCCTTCTATTCGCTCATTGCCATATTCGTTTCCGCCCGCGTGCTTTCCTTTGTCATCAACGGTAAGAAAGATGATAAACTCATCTTCGTTATCTGTAGCAAACCCGTAGAGGACCTCCACCACTTCATCCTCCACGAACTGGAACGCTCTGCAACAGTCATCAAGAGCCACGGACTCTATACCAAGGAGGATAAGGAAATGATTTTCCTCGTAGTGAGTTACAAGGAGGTAAACGATGTAAAACTCAAGATAAAGGAATGTGACCCCCTATCCTTCGTCGTTGTTACCGACGCTTATGACACTTATGGTGAAGGTTGGAAAACATTACCAGAGAAACATGAGTTGCAACCGGAATAATTGTGATTTTAAAGGGAGATCCTAGGTAATTCTAGGGAATCCTAGGTATATCTTGGAGACCCTAGGATCTCCTAGGCAATCCTAGGGTGTCCTAGGAAAATCACCCCGCACAGTCTTTTTCATTTCCCCAATAGCAAATGCAAACAGCCATTATCGGCGGTGGCGCTGCAGGATTCTTCGCAGCCATTGCCCTTAAAGAGAAATGTCCTTCGACACGGGTCGTTATCTACGAGCGGGCGAAGAAATGTCTTGCCAAAGTTGAAATCAGCGGTGGCGGACGCTGTAATTGTACCAATTCGTTTGCAGAGGTGGGTGATTTAAAAGGTGTTTACCCGCGTGGACATAAGTTGATGAAGCGACTGTTTAACGTGTTCAACCACGAAGATGCCTATGCATGGTTTGAGCGCCATGGTGTAGCCCTCACCACGCAGGAAGACCAATGCGTATTTCCCGTTTCGCAAGATAGTCACAGCATTACGCTTTGCTTGCAAAACGAAGCCCGAAGGTTAGGCGTGGAGGTGAAGACTCTGCACGAACTCACGACACTCACTCCCCCGTCAGAGGACCATCCGCACTACACCTTGACCTTTCGCGACCGCCCCTCGGCAGCGGCTGATGCTGTCATCCTCACGGCAGGGGGACAACCTCGAAGCGAAGGACTACTCCAGCAAATTTCCGACCTCGGCATCCCTATTCAGTCGCCCCACCCTTCCCTATTCACATTTACTATTGCTCATAAGCCCCTCACCGAACTCATGGGCGTGGTCGTAGAAGGGGCCTCCGTAGCACTGGCGGGCACAAAATTCCGCGCCCAAGGACCGCTACTCATCACGCACTGGGGATTGAGTGGACCAGCCGTCTTAAAACTCTCCTCACATGCTGCCCTTCACCTTGCAGAGATGGATTATCGTAGCGACATCCTCATCAACTGGACAGGAGACAGCACCCCCGACACCGTACTTGCCGACCTGCAAACCCTTGCAGGCACTTATCCGCAACGCCAAGTGACGAGTGTGCGCCTCCAGGGGTTGCAAAGTCGCCTATGGGACTACCTCGTGGAGCGCAGTGGCATTGCCCCCGAACGCCGTTGGGCAGAGGTGGGAAAGAAGGGATTGAACAAACTCGTCAATACCCTTACCGCTGATAGCTATCCCATTGCTGGGCGCTACCCTCACCGCGAGGAATTTGTAACAGCTGGAGGCGTAGCCCTCCCTGCCGTTCACCCCAACACATTAGAATGTAAAGCGCTCCCCAGTCTCTATTTCGCCGGCGAACTGCTCGACATCGACGCCGTGACGGGAGGATTCAACCTGCAAGCAGCTTGGACCACGGGATACGTAGTGGGACAGGCGGTGGCAGAAAAGTTTGCTCATTCCTAAACACATAATGGCACACGGAAATCCACGGAACACACAGAAAATTCTCCACGGATTTACACGTATCTACACGGAAAAATTCTCACGCAAAGGCGCAAAGGGCGGGGAATTTTGCTCACAGATTTTTAGACAGAAGAACAGAAGAACATATTTTTATTTTCACACAGAACTCACCAAATACACAGAAACTTTGCTTCGCATGTTGTTCTGCGAAAGTCTGCGCCGTCTGCGTGAGACCATCCCACCCCGCATGGTTCACTACTACCTTCTACTTGCTTTCAGTCCCGCATGGCATTACTCACTACTAACTACTAACTACTAACTACTAACTGATACAGCTCCGCATGGCATTAGTGTAAATTGACTAGCGCGACCTTCGGTTCGTGCCCATTAGTGGCTCAAAAAAATACGAGTAGATACGCGCAAATACGTGGAGATTTTTCTGTGCATTCCGTGTGAAAATATTGCACGCAGACGTCGCAGAACAACGCAGACGCTTTGCGAAACTTTGCGCCTTTGCGTGAGAAGAAAAATATGTTCTTTTGTCCTTCTGTCAAAAATTTTGTCTTACACAGAACACACGGAATACACAGAATTTTACTCCACGGATTTACACGTATCTGCAATAATTCGTAAAACTACTTAAGCGGGTGTGACACAATTACTGTGTCACACCCGCTTAAATTATATTGGTCTGCAAAGCAAAACGATTACTTCAAAGAGATCACCTGTACCTTAAAGATCAGTGTAGAATAAGGAGGGATGTTGCGATTGCCGCGCTCACCATAAGCGAGGTGGTAGGGGATGTAAAGTTCCCATGTAGAACCTACGGGCATCAACTGAAGCGCTTCCGTCCAACCCTTAATCACCTGTGTGGGCTTAAATGAAGCCGTCTGTCCGCGCTTGTAGCTGCTGTCAAACACGGTACCGTCGAGGAGCGTACCTTCATAGTGCACTTCCACCATTGAATCTTCTGTGGCCTTTTCGCCTTCACCCTGTACCAACACCTTATACTGGAGTCCGCTTGCTGTGGTCACCACACTGTCCTTCTGTGCATTTTCGTCCAACCACTTTTCGCCCGCCAATCTCAATTCTTCAGCCACGTACTTTTCCTGGCGTTCCATGAGCGCCATTGCCTGGTCTGCAGTAAGCATACCCACCTTGCCTGTACCCGCATCTGTGAGTGCCTTGTTCATGAGGTTGAGGTCTACGTAAGCCGTGTCGGTCTTACCAGTAAGTTGACGATTGAGGTCAGCCGCCATGGCTTCGTTCATCTTAACGATTTTGAGTCCTGCAGCAAAGGCAATAATACGGTCTACCTGTTCTGCTGTGAGGTTTGCAGAAAGTGCCGAAAGCGCTTCTCCCACATAGGCAGAGTCAACTCCTTCGCGCTGCTGGAGGTACTGGATGAGTGAAGGAGCCTGAAGCACACCCATCGCATAACTCGCACTGTCGGCGGGAACGGGTGTTACGGGGTTGATATAAGTCTTTGCCTTCTTGGGCTTGTTCTTCTTCTTTGTCTTTTGTGCATCCACACCCATGCAGAGGCAGAGGGCGAGGAGCAAGAATAATGTCTTTTTCATACGTATAGAATGTGTGTATAGAAAATAGTTTTATGTATCTCACGCAGACTCCGCAGACTTTCGCAGATCCTCGGTAAAGCATTACGTAAATAAGCGAGAAATACGCAGATGCGCACGCTACGCTTGCACCACCATCCGGATGGCAAGCACAAACAAAGTGTGTGCGCTTCTGCGAAAGTCTGCGTAGTCTGCGTGAGACAAATTATTAATCAATAGAGTTTCCCCC
>JAZQXB010000026.1:0-17923 GCA_045632685.1 Alloprevotella sp. | reverse complement strand
ACAAGCGAATGGAGGTATATCAAATTCCTCCCCAAAGTTAGGGGAACCGACGCTCGAAGTAAGAGCAGAGGATAAACTTGTTTATACTATGCCTTACGAGGAGGAGGAAGACCGAGGTTGCGAGGTCAAATGCCCAAAGGGTGGAGGGGGCTGTGGTATTGAAGGCAACTGCTATAAGATTGTCAATTGTTATTTTTTCTCTCATTTTGGGGGCGCCAATTCAATACTTATGTCCAAAAACTGCGGAGCAAATTCTGTGTAATTCTATGCCTGTGTGAAAATAAAATATGTTCTTTTGTGCTTATGTCTCAAAAAAAATGCGAAGCAAATTCTGTGGATTTCTGTGAAATGTGAAATGATTCTTGACATAAGAGCATATGTTTCTCACGCAAAGGCGCAAAGTTTCGCAGAGCGTCTGCGTGGTTTTGCGCAGTCTGCGTGCAATTTTTCACACAGACATGGAATACACAGCATCTTTCCACGTATTGCACGTATCTACAGGTGTTTTGGGGAGTAACGATGAAGCAGTTGGCATAAAAAACTGGACCATGTCGAGTGACACAGTCCAGTTGTTTGCTTTTGCAAGAAGTTTGGATTACTTGCGGAGGCCGAGAGCCTTCACGATAGCGCGGTAGCGGTTGATGTCGCGGTCCTTCAAGTAGTTGAGGAGCGCACGACGCTTACCTACCAACTTCACAAGCGCGCGTTTAGTCGTATTATCTTTACGGTTAGCGCGCATGTGCTCCGTCAAATGGGAAATACGGTAAGAAAACAAGGCGATCTGGCTTTCAGCAGAACCAGTATCCGTGTTAGACGCGCCGTACTGTCCAAAGATTTCTTGCTTCTTTACAGAATCCAAGTACATAGTGTAAATAAATTTGGGAATGAATAAATTGTTTGTGCTCGAAAGCGAGTGCAAAATTACGACTTTCCTTTTGATTGGCAAAGGTTTGCTTCTAATTTTTGCTCTTCCTCTGTGTATTTTACGGAAAGAAGTTAAAAAATCTTCCTTTAATTTTGTGCTTTGCGGGTTGTGCATTACCTTTGCAGAAAGATAATATTGGCGTATTGTGCCCGTATGTCTGCTTGCTGCCTTGCCTTTATTTACGTAAGGTGTTGGGGTAGTGAGTGTTAGTTTGGAAATTTTATAACAATTTATTCACTAACTTTTTTAACTCAATTAACTTCATCTATGTGGTTATGTAATTCATCCATTGGACGAAAGGTGATTATGTCAGTTACTGGCGTAGCACTTATTTTGTTCCTTACGTTCCATGCATGCATGAACGTAGTCGCAATCTTCTCTGCAGAAGGTTACAACATGATTTGCGAGATGTTGGGAGCTAACTGGTATGCTTTGGTGGCAACTGCTGGCCTTGGTGCACTCGTTGTACTTCACTTCCTCTACGCAATTAAGCTCACGCTCCAGAACAAGAAGGCGCGTGGTAACAGTGCTTATGCTGTGACAGACCGTCCCGCAAAGGTAGAATGGGCTTCACAGAATATGTTTGTGCTCGGCGTAATCGTTGTGCTCGGTATGGGTCTCCACCTCTACAACTTCTGGTACAACATGATGCTTCAGGAATTGCTTCCCGCTGGCAATCACGAATTCGCTACCAATGGTGTTTACTGGATTGAGCAGACATTCTCTTGCCCCGTCTACGTAGTAGTTTACCTCGTGTGGCTCGCTGCTTTGTGGTTCCACTTGACACACGGTTTCTGGAGTGCAATGCAGACAATGGGTTGGAACGGTAAGATTTGGTTCGCTCGTTGGAAGAACATTTCTTACATCTACTCTACTATCATCATCTTGATGTACGTAGCAGTGGCATTGTGTTTCTACGGTCGCAGCCTCTGCGCTGGCGCATGTTGCTAATCTTGGCGGTTCTCCTGCCTAAATCAATTCTTAATTAGTTTATGGACACTCATTATATAAATGAGGGTTTACACTAAACAATTCCTTACAATGGCTACAATTGATTCAAAAATTCCCGAAGGTCTCGTTTCTGAGAAATGGACCAATTATAAGGCTCATCAGAAGTTGGTGAACCCCAAGAACAAGCGTAAGCTCGACGTTATCGTAGTAGGTACAGGTCTTGCAGGTGCAAGTGCTGCTGCTTCACTCGGTGAAATGGGCTTTAAAGTAAAGAACTTCTGCATTCAGGACTCTCCCCGTCGTGCACACTCAATCGCTGCACAGGGTGGTATCAATGCAGCGAAGAACTATCAGAACGATGGTGACTCTGTTTACCGTTTGTTCTACGACACAGTAAAGGGTGGTGACTACCGTGCTCGCGAAGCAAACGTTTACCGTTTGGCTGAAGTAAGTGCAAGCATCATCGACCAGTGCGTAGCACAGGGTGTTCCCTTCGCTCGTGAATACGGCGGTATGTTGGCGAACCGTTCATTCGGTGGTGCGCAGGTAAGCCGTACTTTCTATGCTAAGGGTCAGACAGGTCAGCAGCTCCTCCTCGGTGCTTACTCTGCATTGATGTGTCAGGTAAATGCTGGTACTGTAGAACTCTATACACGTTACGAAATGCTCGACGTTGTTATCATCGACGGTCGTGCTCGCGGTATCATCGCTCGTAACCTCGTTACTGGTGCTATCGAACGCTTCGCTGCTCACGCAGTAGTTATCGGTACTGGTGGTTATGGTAACGCTTACTTCCTTTCTACTAACGCAATGGGTTGTAACTGTTCTGCAGCTATGGCTTGCTACCGTAAGGGTGCTTACTTCGCTAACCCCTCTTACGTACAGATTCACCCCACTTGTATCCCCGTTCACGGCGACAAGCAGTCTAAGCTCACATTGATGTCTGAATCGCTCCGTAACGACGGTCGCATCTGGGTGCCCAAGAAGTTGGAAGATGCGAAGAAGCTTCAGGAAGGTAAGATTCAGGGTAAGGACATTCCCGAAGAAGACCGCGACTACTACCTCGAACGTCGCTATCCCGCATTCGGTAACCTCGTTCCCCGTGACGTTGCTTCACGTGCTGCGAAAGAACGTTGCGACAAGGGCTTCGGCGTAAACAACACAGGTCTCGCTGTATTCCTCGACTTCTCTCAAGCTATTAAGGACTTCGGTCGCAAGGAAATCGAAGCTCGTTATGGTAACCTCTTCGACATGTACGAAGAAATCACTGACGAAAGCCCCTACGAAACTCCGATGATGATCTATCCCGCCGTTCACTACACAATGGGTGGTATCTGGGTTGACTATGAACTCCAGACTTCGGTTAAGGGTCTCTTCGCAATCGGTGAATGTAACTTCTCTGACCACGGTGCAAACCGCCTCGGTGCTTCTGCGTTGATGCAGGGTCTTGCTGACGGTTACTTCGTGCTTCCTTACACAATTCAGAACTACCTCTCTGACCAGATTACTGTTCCCCGCTTCTCTACAGACCTCCCCGAATTCAAGGCAGCTGAAGAAGCAGTTAAGGCACGCATCCAGAAGCTCTTCAACATCAAGGGTAAGCGTTCTGTAGACTCAATCCACAAGGAACTCGGTCGCATCATGTGGGACTATGTAGGCATGGGTCGTACAGCTGAAGGTTTGAAGACTGGTCTTGCAAAGATGAAGGAACTCCGCAAGGAATTCTACGCTAACCTCTTCGTTCCTGGTTCTGCTGAAGGTGTGAACGTTGAACTCGAAAAGGCAATCCGCCTCGAAGACTTCATCATCATGGGCGAACTTATCGCACACGACGCGCTCACACGTAACGAATCTTGCGGTGGTCACTTCCGTGAAGAATACCAGACTGAAGAAGGCGAAGCTAAGCGCGACGACGAAAACTTCTTCTACGTAGGTTGCTGGGAATACCAGGGCGACGACACTAAGGAACCCGTTCTCCACAAGGAACCCCTCGTTTACGAAGCTATCAAGGTTCAGACTCGTAATTATAAAAATTAGTAAACGAGTTGACGAGTAGACAAGTAGACAAGAAAGATAGTGTAGTCAGTTCGTAATTCTTAATCGTAATTCATAAAGAATGACAACACACAAGGATTTGCTCGTTTGGCAGAAAAGTATGGCGTTAGCAGTTGCAATACACAAAGCTACCCAATACTTTCCGTCGCATGAACTCTATGGGATAACATCCCAAATGCGACGAGCTGCGATCTCCATTCCTTCAAATATTGCAGAAGGTCATGGAAGGCAGAGTTCTAAAGAGTTGGTGAGATTCTTGTATGTGGCATTAGGTTCTACGGCTGAACTGGAAACGCAGATTATATTGGCGTATCATTTTAATTATCTTTCTGAAAATCAGATGACTGAACTTTCGAGTAAAGTTGCTGAAATTGCAAAAATGATGACAGCACTTATTAAACGTGTTGAAATCAAGGCGTGATTGGAAACAGTAGTTCTTACAAGCGGAAGAGTCAAACCATCTTGTTTACTTGTACCTATAAACTCGTCTACTAAAAATAAAACAACTATGGCAAAAAATATCAGCTTTACAATTAAATACTGGAAGCAGAATGGTCCTAAGGATGCGGGTCACTTCGAACAGCGTGAAATGAAGAATATCCCCGATGATACTTCATTCCTCGAAATGCTTGACATCCTCAACGAAGAACTTATCAACGACGGTAAGGAACCTTTCGTATTCGACCACGACTGCCGCGAAGGTATCTGCGGTATGTGCTCGCTCTATATTAACGGCACACCCCACGGTAAGACAGCTACAGGTGCTACAACTTGTCAGCTTTACATGCGTAAGTTCAACGACGGCGACGTTATCACTGTAGAACCCTGGCGTTCAGCAGCGTTCCCCGTTATTAAGGACTGTATGGTTGACCGTTCAGCATTCGATAAGATTCAGGCTGCTGGTGGTTACGTAACTGTACGTACAGGTCAGCCCCAGGATGCTAACGCTATCCTCATCCCCAAGCAGGACGCTGACGAAGCTATGGACTGCGCAACTTGTATCGGTTGCGGTGCGTGCGTAGCAGCATGTAAGAACGGTTCAGCTATGCTTTACGTTGCTTCAAAGGTTTCTCAATTCGCTCTCCTTCCCCAGGGTCGTCCCGAAGCTGCAAAGCGCGCTAAGGCAATGGTTGCTAAGATGGACGAACTCGGTTTCGGTAACTGTACAAACACTCGTGCTTGTGAAGCCGTTTGTCCTAAGAACGAAAGCATCGCTAACATCGCTCGCTTGAACCGCGAGTTCATCAAGGCAAAGTTGGCTGACTAATGAATAAGAATCTCTGCCCAATGGTAGAGTGAAATAAACGTATGAGTGGATGTGTCACACGAGTGATGCATCCACTCTTCTTTTTGTTATGTAGAAGCAATATTTTTTATCAACGTGATTGCACAGAAACGGTTGGCTGCGCAGGACGGGGATCTGTGAAATCTGTTTAATCTGTTGACAAAAAAATAGATAGAGTTGCGAAGCAAAAATTCTGTGTATTCCGTGAGTGTGAAATATTTTTTTGACAAAAGAACAAAAGGACATATTTTTTTTCACGCAAAGGCGCAAAGTTTCGCCAAGCGTCTGCGTGGTTCTGCGTTATCTGCGTGCAATATTTTTGACATAAGAACAAAAGTACATAACGCTTCGCGCCCTTTGCGCCTTTGCGTGAGATTTTTTCACACAGAATCCACGGAAAACACAGAACCATACGGGGTGGAATTATCTCACGCAGACGGCGCAGACTTTCGCAGAAGCATGTGGCGCAAATTTTGTGGATTTCTGTGAGTCCTGTGTGAAAATAAAATATGTTCTTATGTTCTTATGTCCAAAAAACACGCGGAGCAAATTCTGTGTATTCCGTGAGTTCTGTGTGAGAATAAAATATGTTCTTTTGTTATATAGTACCGAATTGGCACAATCCAAAATGAGATAAAAACAACAATTCTTCAAACGCCTGTATTTCAACTGTTTATAAGTTTGTTATATAGAAGAAGCAATAGTTAAAAGTATGGTGGTGCGAGCGTTGTTGTGGCGTGTCGTTTAGCATGGGTTGCACAGTTCGTCCCGCTGCTGACGATGAAAATATTTCCCTAAAAAACAAAGGTATTTCTTTATAAATTGTAACTTTGCAAGATATAGTATATTCCCGTATTATGCGCAACTTGGTTTTACATACGGTTCCCCGTCTCCAGCAACTCCGTTTTTTGGTGTTGCTTGCGGTTGCGTGTGTGTATACGGTTGCTGGTTTTGCGCAGTATGATGCGGCGTTTATGCGCTATTGGCAGGTGGAGCCGATGTTGAACCCCGCCGCAGTGGGCAGGCAGGACGAGTTGAATATCAACATCGCGATGCAGACGCATGCTGCAGGATATGAAGATGCGGGAAGTACCCTCTATGCGGGTGCCGACATGGCTTTTGCTATGGGAAAATCTCGCCATGGGGTAGGGGTGACGTTGATCAACGACGAAATCGGTTTGTTCTCGCACAAGCGTTTTTCTGCACAGTATGCCTACCACCACCCGCTTTGGGGTGGAAGACTCGCAGCGGGACTTCAGGTAGATATGTTGAGTGAGAGCGTGGATGGTGGCAAAGCAGAAACGAACGATCCCAATGACCCCGTATTTTCGGGCGGTGATATGAGCGGTTCGCAGTTTGATGCCTCATTCGGATTGTTTTATACGCACCGCAGATGGTACGCCGGACTGGCGATGCAACACCTTACGGCGCCCACCATTGCGCTGGGGGATAAGAGCGAACTGAAGGTAAATTCTGCCTATAATTTTATGGCGGGTTACAATATTCCCACAAAATATTCGTTTATTACTTTAACGCCCTCTGTGATGCTGCGCTATGACAGCACAGATTTTCGTGCCGACCTCACCGCGCGTGTGAAGTACAGCGCCGATGGGCGCACGATGTATGGCGGTATCAACTATGCCCCGCAATACAGCATTGGTGCCTTCTTCGGTTTCGTCTTTCACGGACTCGATATCTGCTATGGTTATGAAGCCAATACCAACGGCATGGGTATCGCAGCGGGTAATCACGAAATAACGCTCGGATATAAGGTAGAACTTAACCTCGGTAAGAAAGGGCGCAATGCGCATAAGAGTGTAAGGTGGTTGTGATTGAGGTTATAAGGTCTTTAGGTTATGAGGTCTTTGGTCATTAGGGACTTTAAAGTCTTTAAGGTCTTGCATACCCCGCACACAGACTGCATAGCATTACTCACTACTCATTACTCACTACTAACTCTTTACCCCCTCCCTCTCGATAACTAAAAAAACAATATATGAAGCAACTCGTATTTATTTTCAGTCTCCTCGTGCTTACGCTGCTTACGGCTTGCGTGGGCGGTTCGCGTGCCATGCGTAGTGGAGGCGAAGTAACTGGTCAGCGTTCAGTGAACTATAACGAACCTGCTCCCTTCGGTATGGTTGAAGTGAAGCGTGGTTTTTTGCGTGCTGGTATGGAGAATGACTCTTTGTGGGGCATTCAAACACCCCAGCGCGAAATTTCGGTAGATGGTTTCTGGATGGACCAAACGGAAGTGACCAACTCCATGTATCGCCAGTTCGTGGAATGGGTGCGCGACTCTATCATCCGTGAGCGCCTCGCCGACCCTTCGTATGGCGGAGATGAAACCTACAAGATCGAGGTGGATAAGTATGGCGAGCCCGTTACGCCCCACTTGAATTGGGCAAAACCCATTCCTTGGCGTAAGCCCGATGAAGATCAGCAGCGCGCGATCGAGAGTGTCTATACTACGCACCCCATTGACGGCACAAAGATGCTCGACGTGAAGCAGTTGGTTTACCGCTACGAAATTTTTGACTACGAGAAGGCGGCCCTTCGCAAGTACCGCTTAGACCCCGCTGAGCGCAACTTGAATACCGACATTCAATTGCCTGCCGACGAGGTGGTAATGATTTCTAAAGACACCGCCTACGTAGATGACAACGGCAACATCGTACGCCAGACCATCGAGCGCCCCTTGAGTTCGCTCTACGACTTCCTCAATACGTACATTGTGGCAATCTATCCCGACACTACGGTGTGGGTAAACGATTTCACCAATGCCCGTAATGAGACTTACATGAAGCATTACTTCACCATGCCTGCCTACAACGATTATCCCGTGGTGGGTGTTACATGGGAGCAGGCAAATGCCTTCTGTGCTTGGCGCACCAACTATTTGCTCCAGGGCCTCGGTCCTCAGGCGCGCTACATTCAGCGCTACCGCTTACCCTCAGAAATCGAGTGGGAATTTGCGGCCCGCGGTCGCGAAAATAATCCCTTCCCCTGGGAGGGTGACAGTGCGAAGAGCACGAAGGGTTGCTTCTATGCCAACTTTAAACCCGACCGTGGTAATTATACGGAAGACGGCAACTTGATTACCTCAAAGGTAGGTATATATGGCGCCAACTCTAACGGACTTTTTGATATGGCAGGTAATGTGGCTGAGTGGACAAACACGGTTTACACGGAGGCAGGCGTAGCTGCGATGGCCGACATCAATCCCGAACTGATTTATAACGCTGCGGCAGAAGACCCCTACGTATTGAAGCGCAAGAGTGTGCGCGGCGGTTCGTGGAAAGATCCCATCTCGCTCATCCGCTCTGCTTGGCGCAACTGGGAATATCAGAATCAGCCCCGCTCATTCGTAGGTTTCCGCTGCGTGCGTTCTAAGGCGGTGACCAAGTAACTCGACTTCAAAAAACTGAAACAATCATGCCTTCAAAAATCAATATTGTAACCCGCCTTCAACACTGGATGGACAGTGTTCCGGGACAGACATTTCTGAATTATGCTTACTCATGGGGCGCTTCCATCGTAATCCTCGGTGCGCTCTTTAAGCTGACCCACCTTCCCGGGGGCAACCTCATGCTGTTCTTGGGTATGGGTACCGAAGCTGTAGTGTTCTTCCTCGCAGCCTTCGACCGTCCCTTTGACAAGAATGAAATCGGTAAGGCACTTCCCGACGAAATTGAAACCGACGAGGAAATCGAAAAGGCTGAAGCCCTCGTTGACGGTACTTATGTGGGCGACGCTGTTGCCGAAAGCGTTGATGCCGAACAGCAGGAACTCGAACGTGCTGCGGCTGCCGTGGGTGCTGGTCCCGCAGTGCTTGGTGGCGGTACGGTAATCATTGGTGGTGGCGCCGTAGCGGGAGGTTGCACGCCTTCTTCGGCACCTGTGCTTGACGGTAAGGCAACTCTTGCAGCACAACATCCCATTGTGCAGGCAGCAGTGGCTGAATCAACTACCGAAGAAGAGGCTCAGAAACTCGCTTCAATCATCCGCATGGCAAATGATGAACTCTTGCAACGCGCACAAGCCGTGCTCTCTCCCGACATGGAGGCTGCAACGCAAGTATATATTGAAAAGCTCCGCACATTGACCGAAACTTTTGCCAAGGTGGACGAACAAACGGCACGCCTTACCAAGGACAGCCAGGAAATGGAGAACCTCAACCGCACACTTATCGGTATCAACAAGATTTACGACCTTCACTTTGCAAGTATCTCTAAGCAGGTGAACACGATTGAGGAAATCAACGAGCAGACACGCGGACTTGCTGCGAAGATTCAGGAAGTCAATGACGTTTACGCACAGATGATTAAGAAACTTACTGCTATCAGCAACCCGATAGCTAACTCTTAAACCATGGCAGTAAAGAAAAATCCAATTTCTCCGCGTCAGCGCATGATTAACCTCATGTATATTGTGCTGATGGCCATGTTGGCGCTCAACGTGTCGAGCGATGTGCTCAAGGGATTCTCGCTTGTGGGCGAGAGTCTGACACGCACGACCGACAATGCCATGAAGGAGAACCAAACTCTCTATGATAACTTCGCGGAGCAGCTGAAGCAGAACCCCACAAAGGTACGCCCTTGGTATGACAAGGCGATGGTGGTGAAGCAGATGTCGGACTCGCTCTACGATTTCGCAGAACAACTCCGCTGGGCGCTTGCTCGTGAGGTGGACGGCAAGAAGGGCAATCCCGATAAGCTTGAAAACAAGGAAGACCTCAATGCTTCCAACATCGTGATGCTTTCAAAGTATAACGGCAAGGGGCAACAACTCCACGACAAGATTGTGGCTTATCGCGAAACGATGATGGGCTACATCGCCGACCCTCGTGAGAAGGCGATTATCGCTTCTAACCTCTCGACCGACGTGCCCAAGAGCGAGGACAACTTAGGCAAAGACTGGAAGCAGTATATGTTTGAGGAGATGCCTACGATTGCCTCCATCACGATGCTTACAAAGTTGCAGAACGACGTGCGTAACACCGAGAGTGAGGTGCTTCGCGTCCTCGCCGACAATATTGACCTCAAGGACATCCGTGTAAACGAACTCAATGCCTACGTTCTTCCCGAGGCTACGACACTCTTCCCCGGCCAAACCTTTAATTCGCACATCTTCATGGCGGCGGTTGACACCACCCAGCGCCCTGAAATTTATGTAAACGGTCAGCGTTTGGAGACTGAGGGAACCTATAGTTTCCCCGTCGGCGGTCCTGGTGAATACAGCTTTAGCGGTTACCTCGAAATGCCCAATGCCGCAGGCGAAATCATTCGTCGAGAGTTCACCCAGCGCTATAATGTCATCGCTCCCCCAGTGGGTGCTACGGTGGCGGCAGATTTGATGAATGTGCTCTACGCAGGTTTTGAGAATCCCGTAAGTGTGAGTGCTTCGGGCGTTCCCTCCAACAAGATTACCTTGACCATGACGGGCGGAAGCCTTACGGCACAAGGCAATGGCAAATACATTGCGCGCCCCGAGAAGGTGGGTGAGACCGTAACCTTTAACGTGACGGGTGTCGTCAATGGTCGTACGCAATCGATGGGTGCCTACTCCTTCAAGGTGCGCAAGTTGCCTGACCCCACGGCATACATCACCGTAGGTGCCGACCATTTCCGTGGCGGACGTCTTTCAAAAGCAGACATCCTTGGAGCGAAGAGCTTGGGTGCTGCTATTGACGATGGCCTTCTCAATATCCCCTTCCGCGTGCTCGGATTTGAAGCGGTTTTCTTCGATCGCATGGGCAACACCGTGATTTCAGTGTCGCAGACGGCGAATTTCACCGAAGCACAAAAGGAACTCGTCCGCGAACTCCGTCGCGGTCAGCGCTTCTACCTCTCGAAGGTCCGTTGTATCGGTCCTGATGGCATAGAGCGTACACTTCCTCAACCCCTTGAAGTGATTGTTAATTAAAGCATATTGCGCAATGTAAATAGTGCTGTGCAAGATGCAAAACTTTAACTTACAACAATGAAAAACATACTGTTGTCTCTCATTCTCTCGCTTTGTGCACTCTCTATCATAGCTCAGCCCCCTGCACGCCGAAAGGCAGAGGCTGAAAAGAAAACGGCACAGACGAAAACGACGCCCACGGCATCGTCATACCGAGAGTTTCCCGTAGCTCCCGCAATGCCTAAAGATGTCACTTGGCGCCGTGATATTTTCCGTGAACTGGATCTTACGGAGGATGCAAATGCTGTGCTTTACTTTCCCACAACGATTACTGCTGACGGACGTGAGAATCTTTTCAACTACCTCTTCAAACTTATTCTGCGCCGTCAGGTGAAGGCCTACGACTATAAGTTGGATGGCAATGAGCACTTTGTGGAAGATAACGTAGTCACTGCAAAGCAACTCATGGATCGCCATGGCATCTATTATGAAGAACGCGACGGACGCTTCCGTGTAAACGATGCCGACCTCCCTAATGAAGAAGTAAAATCTTACTTTATCAAGGAGGTGGTATACTACGATCGCGCAATGGCACAACTCCGCACACGAGTGACAGCCATCTGCCCTGTCCTGCACCGTGCTGACGATTATAGCGGAGGTATTCAGAAGACTCCTCTCTTCTGGATTAACTACGACGAAGCAGCTACTCATTTGGGCAAACTTATGCTTATGGGCAGCAACTATAATAATGCGTCAATGCTTTCGGCGGATGACTATTTCACCCTCTCACGCTACGATGGTGATATCTACAAGGTGTCAAACCTTCAGGATCGTTTCCTCGCTGCTTATTGCCCCACAGATACGGCGCTGAAGAAGGAGCAGGAACGTATTGAAAAGGAACTGACAGACTTCCAACGCATCCTTTGGAAGGGGGATTCTACACTTGTCAAGGTAGACACACTCGCCGTCGTTCAGGGTGATTCTGTCGTTACTGTCGAAAAGAAAAAGGTGCGCCGCTCTTCTCGCCGTGGTACTACTGATAAGGTGAAGAAGGAAAAGAAAGAAAAGAAGTCTAAAGAACCCAAGGTGAAGCGCCAGTCTGCCCCTTCGGGTGGTGGAAGCTTGAGCGTGCGCCGACAAAGAAGATAAAGATTAGAGTTTAGAGTTTAGAGATTAGAGTTTAGAGATTAGAGTTTAGATAACAGAGTACAACTACCATGCGGCGAGCCTGCGCCCCTCGTTCTCTTCACAGCGACACCGTCGCTGTGCCTCTCTCCTCTCTCCCTCTCTCCTCTCTCTTCCTCTCTCTCCCTCCCTATAAGTAAAAGCAATGAAAAAAATTATCCTTTCCCTCCTTATACTGCTTCTCGCACCCATTAGCGTGGTTGCGCAGGAATCCCTTCCGCTCATTCCCCAACCCCAGAATGTGACTGTGCGTTCTGGTGTATTTAAGATGCCTAAAAAAGTTTTGGTGTGTCTTCCTACTTATGAGAACGACAGTGTTCAGGGTGTGGTTGATCGCTTTGCTGCGCAACTGAAGCACAGTTTTGGCATCAAGGTGAGCACTACAGCCTATCCCAAGCGCAGTAATTTGGAGTTGCGCCTCAATCCCAACATCAATGATGAGGGTTACCGCCTCGAGGTTGAGGAAGATGCTATTGTGCTTGAGGCTTCGCGCCCCGCAGGTTTCTTCTATGGTTTCCAAACGCTCAAGCAACTCATGCCCGCTGAAATCTTGGCGGGAGTAAAGGGCGAGAAAAAGGTGCGCCCCGAGATCCCCTGCGTAAGCATTGCCGACGAGCCCCTCTACGGTTGGCGCGGATTTATGCTTGACGAGGGTCGCCACTTCTTTGGTAAGGAAGAGGTGAAGCGCATTCTCGATATGATGGCTGCGTATAAGATGAACCGCTTCCACTGGCACTTGACGGAAGACCAGGGTTGGCGTATCGAAATCAAGAAATACCCCAAACTCACCGAAGTTGCCGCTTGGCGCGAAACGAAGAAGTTAGGGTGGGGCAGTGAATACCCTACGGACGGTGAACACTACGGTGGCTTCTACACCCAGGAAGATGTGAAGGAAATCGTGGCTTACGCTAAAGAACGTTTCATCGAAATCCTCCCCGAAATCGACATGCCCGGTCACTTCCAAGCCGCTCTTGCTGCTTATCCCGAACTCTCTTGCACCCCCAATGAGAAGCACGAAGTATGGCTCCACCAAGGTGTATCTGGAGATGTGATGAACGTAGCAGCGCCCGAGGCTATCCAGTTTACAAAAGACGTTGTCGATGAACTCACCGCACTCTTCCCCTTCGGTTACATCCACCTCGGGGGCGATGAGTGTCCTACACACAAGTGGGAGCATAATGCGTTGTGCCAAAACCGACTCAAGGAAATCGGTAGTACGAACTATCGCGACCTCCAAACGGACTTCTACAAGCAAATCCAAGATTATATCCTTACGAAGTCCCAGGCGGAGCAGCGCAAGCTCATCTTCTGGAACGAAATGCTCCACGGCAATACGTCACAGTTGAAGGATATTACCGTCATGGCATGGATTGGCGCCGACGGAGCAGCCAAGGATGCTGCGCAGCGCGGATTTGACAACATCCTTTCGCCCCAGATTCCTTATTATATTAACCGTCGCCAAAGCACAGACCCCAATGAACCTCGTTCGCAGGGACATGGTCACGAAACTTTGGAACGTGTGTATGCCTACATCCCTGCCAATGGCATTGATAAGGAACTCTTGCCCCGCTACAAGGGTGTGCAGGCAAACTTCTGGACGGAATACGTATTTGACAATGAGACGTTGGAATATCTCACCTTCCCCCGCCTCATTGCCGTTGCCGAAGCGGGTTGGACCGTGCAGGCGCGCCGTGATTACAAAGACTTTGTCGTGCGCCTCAATCAGCACGTGCCCTTCTTCGAACTCTTCAAGTTGAGTTACGGAAAGCATGTGGTGCCCGTAGAGCGCTAATTGAAAAGAGAAATAAAAAAGAGAAAGGAGAAATCAACTGGCGCAGTGGACGTCCAGTAGTGATTTCTCCTTTCTCTTTTTTTTGTTATATAGTACCGAATTGGGTTCGCGCAAAAACGAATTGTTGTACACGGACTTACACCGAATTTGCTCCGCAGTTTTTTTTAGACATAAGAACAAATTAGTGAGTAATGAGTAGTGAGTAATGAGTAATAGCCTTGCGGGACGTAATGGAACGTAGAGACGTCATATTATGGCGTCTCGTAAGAGAGTGAGGTGGCGATTGGTATATCGCTTTGCTGGTACGGACGTCCGGCTCGTGCGTCCTAAATGCAGGCGAAGTCGCGAGTGGGTGTTCGCGGGAAAATCCCGTTGATGAGGACGCACGAGCCGTGCGTCCGTACCAGTCAAGTAAATTCTCCGCATGGCGTTACTCACTCCTCACTTATACAGCTCCGCAAGGCATTAGTGAAAATTAGTGTCCATTAGTGGCTCAAAAGATACCCGTAGATACGAGTCGATACGTGGAGAAATCTCTGTATTCCGTGGTGATTTTATTTCCACGCCTGGTAATTTTATTACCAAAGCATGGTATTTTGGTTACCAGGTATGGTATTTGTATTACCAAGGCATGGTATTTTTATTACTGGCATAGAAATAAATTTTTCTCGGCACGAAAAAATCATAGGGAGGATCGCGAAAGGGTTTATTCCGTTTTGACTGCCCCATGTTCGCGGAGTAATGACGCTGAGGCGTCACCGCAAATAACCAGAGAGGTTGTGTGTAGTGAGTCTTCTGGAAACCCAAACTGAGACGCCTTAAGTGTCAAAAATACGGTAGGGTCAACTGGTGCATTATTGCCATAATTTTTACCTGTGTAGGGTTGGTTTCTTTTGAGCTTGCTTGTGAATTAAAATGCTACGCAAACATAGCATTTCATTTGTCCGTATTCTCGAAATACCTACTTTTTGCGGAAAAGAAAGACTTTCGCTAAAACAAAGTGCTAAATTTTTTTTTCTCTTCGGGGAATTTCGTAAATTTGCTTCGCGGTGAGAAAGGTGTTAACGCATCTTCCTTACATCTGCACAGCTAACTAATTACAATTTACCATTTATAAACTTTAATTACTTATGGCAACATTGGATTTGAGCAAACACGGTATTACCGGTGTTACTGAAATTGTCCACAACCCCTCTTACGAAGTTCTCTTCGCAGAAGAAACAAAGGCTAGCCTCGAAGGCTACGAAAAGGGTCAGAACACTGAACTCGACACAGTGAACGTAATGACTGGTATCTACACTGGTCGTTCACCTAAGGACAAGTTCATCGTTATGGACGCAAACTCTAAGGACACAGTATGGTGGACTTCTGATGACTATAAGAACGACAACAAGCCTATCACTGAAGAAGCTTGGGCTCAGCTCAAGGACATCGCTAAGGAATGTCTTTCTAACAAGCGCCTCTTCGTTGTTGACTGCTTCTGCGGTGCTAACGCTGACACTCGTATGTCTGTACGCTTCATCATGGAAGTAGCTTGGCAGGCACACTTCGTAACTAACATGTTCATCCAGCCCACTGCTGAAGAACTCGCTAACTTCGAACCTGACTTCGTTGTTTACAACGCTTCTAAGGCTAAGGTTGAAAACTACAAGGAACTCGGTATCAACTCTGAAACTTGCGTAGCGTTCAACATCACAAGCCGCGAACAGGTTATCATCAACACTTGGTACGGTGGTGAAATGAAGAAGGGTATGTTCTCTATGATGAACTACTATCTCCCCCTCAAGGGTATCGCTTCAATGCACTGCTCTGCTAACACTAACGAAAAGAACGAAACAGCTATCTTCTTCGGTCTTTCTGGTACTGGTAAGACTACTCTCTCTACTGACCCCAAGCGTATGCTTATCGGTGACGACGAACACGGATGGGACGACAACGGTATCTTCAACTTCGAAGGTGGTTGCTACGCAAAGGTTATCGGTCTTGACAAGGAAAGCGAACCCGATATCTACAAGGCTATCCGTCGTAACGCGCTCCTCGAAAACGTTACTGTAGATGCTGAAGGTAAGATCAACTTCGACGACAAGAGCGTAACTGAAAACACTCGTGTTTCTTACCCCATCAACCACATCGACAACATCGTTAAGCCCGTTTCTGCTGCAGGTCACGCTAAGAACGATATCTTCCTTTCAGCTGACGCATTCGGTGTTCTTCCTCCCGTATCTATCCTTGATCCCGAACAGACTCAGTACTACTTCCTCTCTGGTTTCACAGCGAAGCTCGCAGGTACTGAACGCGGTATCACTGAACCCACTCCCACATTCTCAGCTTGCTTCGGCCAGGCGTTCCTCGAACTCCACCCCACTAAGTATGCTGAAGAACTCGTGAAGAAGATGAACCAGCACAACGCTAAGGCGTTCCTCGTTAACACTGGTTGGAACGGTACTGGCAAGCGCATCACTATCAAGGATACTCGTGGTATCATCGACGCTATCCTCGACGGTTCTATCCTCAAGGCTGAAACGAAGGTAATTCCTATCTTCAACTTCACAGTGCCCACAGCGCTTCCCGGCGTAGATCCTAACATCCTCGACCCCCGCGACACTTACGAATGTGCTTGCAAGTGGGAAGAAAAGGCTAAGGACCTCGCAGCACGCTTCCAGAAGAACTTCGTGAAGTATACTGCAGGTAGCGCAGCTGGTCAGGCTCTCGTAGCTGCTGGTCCCCAGCTCTAATCCGTAACTTCATTTAGAAGCTATATAATAAAAGCCGACGCTCATCGAGCGCCGGCTTTTATTGCGTTGTGTGCTGGTGGTTAGGTTCTCCTAGGTTCTCCTAGGAGAACCTAGGCATTCCTAGGCTCTCCTAGGCTTAAACTCTTACGGCAAATATTCCAGCAACATCTTGAGGGAATCTTCGTCTCGCCAGCTCCACCATTGGTCGCGCATGAGTTTCTTAAAGTCGTCCATGTGTTTCTTACTTATTTCACGCTCTATGTGGCTTTCGTTCGCCACGACGCATTTGCCTTTGACGATGAAGTAGTACTTATCCTTTACGGGATACCCTTCTTCCAGGAAGGGAGCGTTGTTGAGGTCAATGAACGCATTTCCCATGCGTCCGAGACCGTCAAATTCAAAGTAGGACGCATTCTGCGTACCGTCGTGCTCCTCGGTGTATTGCTTCATGTCGATAGTGCGCACGCGGACGAGGCAGTTGTAGTTCTTCTCCGCAATAACGAGTCCCATCTGTCCGTCCTCGACCTTGCGGTAAGTCGCAGAGTCAAACTGCACGGCCACGACTTTGTCCACGTATGCCTTCTTGATGGTGTCATTATCCATAAAGCAGAGCGAAGCATCCTTAAGGTAGATGTTGGCTTCTGCCCACACAAACTTTCCGAAAGGTTGGATGACCTTCGCGCGCTTAAATTCTGCATTCGCAAAGGGAGTTGCGCTGCGCATTGACTTTATGGATTGCTGTCCCCAAACGGAGTGGGGGAGAAGCAAGAGAAGGGTGAGTATGAGTAATTGTTTCATAGTTGGTTTTTGGTTGTTAGTGGATGAGGGACTTTAAGGGCTTTAGAGTCTTTAGGGTCTTTAAGGTCACTCAAGCCCTGTTGTCTGTTGTCCGTTGTCTATTGTCTGTTGTCTATTGTCTGTTGTCTGTTAATCCCACTTCGTGGTCTTTACCTCCTTATTCGCTGACGCTCATCAAGCTTCGCAAGTCGCACCTCGGCAATTCAAGTAAACTTAAGCGAGTTTTCTTCCTTGTCGCTCGGCAAAGATTAAGTAAACTTATCTTTACACTCACTCCTGCGTCAGTTGATTGC
>JAZQXB010000025.1:0-27562 GCA_045632685.1 Alloprevotella sp. | reverse complement strand
GTGGTCTTTTCCTCCTTCGCACCTCGGCAATTCAAGTAAACTTAAGCAAGTTTTCTTCCTTGTCGCTCGGCAAAGATTAAGTAAACTTATCTTTACACTCACTCCTGCGTCAGTTGATTGCGCTCGGTTTGGCGTCGGTTGACCGTTGACTGTTGACCGTTGTCCGTTAACCATTGACCATTGACTGTTGTCTGTTGACCATTTACCATTAACCATGCACATTTTTCACACTGCCGACTGGCACCTCGGAAACATATTTCATCGCCACGATCGATTGGCGGAACATCGTCACTTCTTCAATTGGCTTATTGCTCAACTGAAGGAGCACCAACCCGATGTGATGATCATCTCGGGAGATATTTTTGATAATGCCAATCCTTCGGCAGCGTCAGAGCAACTCTTTTATGAAATACTTAAGGAGGCTACACTTGCCGTTGAGGGATTGCAAATCGTTATCATTGCAGGCAACCACGATTCTGCCCACCGTCTGGAGGCACCTTCGCCCTTCCTGAAGGCGAACAATATTTATGTGCGCGGTTATGTAAAGCGCACGGAGGCGGGCACTCCCGATTTTGAAGATTTACTACTGCCCTTGAGCAGTAGTAAAAATAGCGAGGCACAAATCGTTTGCCTCGCCCTACCCTTCTTGCGCAGTTCGGACTACCCTTCAGGACTGTCGGTAGGTGAAGGTATCAAATACTACATCGATGGAATGCTCAAAGTCCTTCACCGCACAGACTTCAAGAAACTCCCCGTCATTGCTGCCGCACATTTTTATGCTGCAGGGGCAGAAATTTCTGAAGAACACAGCGAGCGACTCGTTGTGGGAGGACAAGATGCCGTATTAACCCGCAATATTGACAAGAACATCCGCTACACGGCACTCGGGCACATCCACCGTCGACAGTGTGTAGACATCGACCGACAGATGTGGTACTCGGGAAGTATTCTCCCCCTCTCTTTTAGTGAAAAACACTACACTCACGGCCTCAACAGTGTACACCTTTCCGAAGATGGTACATGCGAGGTAACACAACTCAAGTACACCCCACTGCGCAAATTGCGCTCCATCCCCGAAAAGGGAGCAGCAAGCACAACTGCGGTGATGGAAGCACTTCAACAGTTGCCAAATGCCAACGAGTGTCCCAACCACGAAGCATGGGACTACCTTGAGATTCGCGTAATAGAACAACAACCTGAACCGACCTTCCTGGCTGAAGTAACAGAAGCATTACGAGGAAAAGCGATTCACTTCTGCCGCATCGTCAGAGAGATGCACCAACACAACTATATCGAACAGGAAAACATCGTCAGCAATGCTGCCCTACACATCACTCCCGTAGAAATGGCACAGCGCATCTACCAACAGCGCTACGACAGCAATATGCCCCAAGAAATGATGGACCGCTTCCTGAAGGCCATGGAGTAAGGTCTTTAGTATAGAAACCATAGAACTTCAAAAAATTCTATAGGCATCCCCCAGAAGACCATGCTGCGCAGATTTTTAGACAGAGGAACAGAAGAACATATTTTGTTTTCACACAGAACTGAAAGTCGCTGTCCGAACTTGTGAGGGGAAAGCAACTCACGGAATGACACAGAATTGGCTCCACGTATTTACACGTATCTACACGGAAAAATTCTCACGCAAAGGCGCAAAGGGACGCAGATCTATTTGTACTTTTGTTCTTATGTCAAAAATCGTTGCACACAGAACTGAAAGTCGCTGTCCGAACTTGTGAGGGGAAAGCAATTCACAGAAATACACAGAAACTTTGCTTCGCATGTTGTTCCGCGAAGGTCTGCGCCGTCTGCGTGAGACAATTCCACTCCGCAGGGTATTCGTGTAAATTGACTAGCGCGACCTTCGGTTCGTGCCCATTCGTGGCTCAAAAAAATACGAGTAGATACGCGCAAATACGTGGAGACTTTTCTGTGTATTCCGTGTGAAAATTATTGCACGCAGACACCGCAGAACTGCGCAGACGCTTTGCGAAACTTTGCGCCTTTGCGTGAGACTCTTTTTCCGTTCTTCTATTTCATTTTACAACAAATGATTATCACCAAAATCACCATACGCAACCTGACATCGCTCGCTGGCGAGCATGTCATTGACTTCACCCAAGAACCCTTGCGCTCGGCAGGACTTTTTGCCATCACGGGCGACACAGGAGCGGGGAAGTCTACCATTCTCGATGCTATCTGCCTTGCACTTTACAACAAAGCTCCACGCTTTGAGAATGTGCAACGCCTGAAAGGCGAAAATGTGGAGAAAAACGAAATCAACACCTCCGACGTGCGCAACTACCTGCGCAGAGGAGAAAAGGAAGCTGCTGCCATTGTGGAATTTACAGCCACAACGGGAGCGAAGTATCGCGCCACATGGTTTTTGCGAATGAAGCGCACAGGGAATTACGACTCCGTAGTGCACTCTCTGGAACAAATTTCTCCCAACAGTCGCGTGTACGACAAGGCGGAGGTGAAGGAACGCATCATACAAGTCGTAGGACTGGACTACGCACAGTTCTCACGCACCGTCATGCTGGCACAGAATAGTTTCTCCAACTTCCTCAATGCACGCAATGAGGAGAAGTCTGCATTACTCGAAAAGCTTACAGGCACGGAAATCTACGGAGATATTTCCATACGCATCCATGAAGAAAAGGCGAAGGCGGAAATGGCGGTGAAGGAACTTCAAGTAGAAAAAGACACCGTCCTGCGTGACCACCTTGAAGAGGAGGACATACACGAATACGAACAACAAATTGCATTGCTGGAGACAACACGAAAGGACCTCGAAAACCAATGCAAGATTACACGCCAACAGTTGAAGTGGATTGACGACTATGAAAAGGCAACGGTTGAAGTGGAACGCTGCGAAACGGCATACGCTGAAGTCTACAAGGCGTATCTCGCTCTCACGGGCGAGCGCAACCTTCTGGAACGCTACGACGATGTGCTCTGCCAGCAGTCGCTCTTCAACGAAATCATCAACCACCGCACTAACATCGAGAAGTGTAAGCAGGAACGCAGCATCGTAGAGGCACAACTCAAGGAGGCGAACAACAAAGTACAGGATATGCGCATGGCCTACGACCTTGCCACCTCACGACTCGTAGAGGCCAACAAGCAGATGGAGCAACGCCGACCCGACATCCAGCGCGGACTGACCATTCAGGGGGAAATCAAGGAGAAGATGACGCTCCTTGAAACACGCGAACTTGAAATGCAGAAGGCACAACAGGATTTCGAACAGCGTAAACAGGAACTCGAAATCAAAAAACAGGAACTTACTGACCTCGGCAAGCACATCAACAACCTCAACTACTCCCTGCAAAGCCTTTCCATCTACCGCACAATGTTCGAAAAGTTTGACACGGTTAAAAGCAAACTTACCGACCTTGAAAAGGAAAGCTTAAACAACAGCAGTCTGCACCGCGAAATGGAGGAGCAACAGGTAGCACAGCAACGCATTAACCAGCTGATTGATAAAGGCAACCGCGAACTGCAAAAGTCTAAAGACCTACTCAGCACGCGTAAGGCGGAAGTGGCGGTCTACGAACAACAAAACCATTCGGTAAACTTCAACCAACTGCAAAAGAACATTGCCGACAACACCCTACGACTTTCGGCACTGCGTGCTGCAAAAAACCTATGGACACGACTCGTTAAGGTATACGACGAGGCTGAAGAGGCACAGATTCAGGTAAACGCCTCACGCATCGCTATTGACCAACTCACCAAGGACCTCGCCCGACAGGACCAGGAGATTGACATGGCCATGCAAAATTTCAAGGCGGCACAGGAGAACTATAGTTACCACAACAGCCAAAGCATTGAGGCCATGCGCCGAAACCTTAAGGAAGGAGCGCCTTGCCCCGTATGCGGAGGTACACACCACCCCTACCATACCGAGAGCGCACGCGAAATCGGTAAGATTTTCGAGACTATAGAACAGCGCTACAAGGAGGCGAACGAACAACTTGAGGACCTCAAAAACAAAGCACGAAACTTACGTGCCACCTTGGCAAATAAGCAAGGACGTTATGAGGTGGAACAGCAAAACTACGAGCGACTCATGGCAACCCTTCAAAGTAGTCAGGAGGAGTGGAAGGAATTTACCACACTTGACTCTACCTTTAAGGATTGCTCCGCTTCGGTAAACCGACAGGCGCGCATGATTACCCTCGAACAACTCATTGACAACACAGAGAGTTCGCTACTCCGCCAACAAGAGGAACACAACGCATATTCTAAAAACCAGGAGAGCATTAACTCGCTCAATCAACTCATCCGCACCCTCTCCGACCGCGTGGCAGAGGAGACGGCACAAATGGCACAACTCGATGCGCAACTCAAAATCATTCGTTCAAAGCAAAACGACTATAAGCAGCGCATCAACATATCCGACCGACGCCTCAAGGAAATCTATTCCGACCTCGACCTCATGATTACCGACTCTGGATGGATGGCGAAATGGCGCAACAACCCCGAACTGTATTCCTCACACCTCTCTTCACTCTTCCACAACTGGATAGACACCACAAAGAAATTAGACGAAGCGCTACAAAAACGCGAACTCAATGAGAACTTTGTGCAACAGCAGGAAAAGGAACTTCAGGTGGCGCAACAGTTCATCAACACCACCCGCGAACACCGCGATGCTACCCGCGAACTCCTGCGCATCAAGCAGGACGAACTTACCGCCCTCTTTGGCACACGAACACCTGAACAAGTGGACGAAGACCTCCGCGAAATCGTACGCAATGTGACCGAAAAACAACTGGAGGCAAAGGTGCACTACGACAATGCTCAAAATGAACTCGCAGAAATAACAGGATCGAAGCGCAAACTTGAAGAGGACTTCCAACACTTCACACAGCAGTATACCTGGCAATCGTCGCAACTCGACTTGTGGATGCACAATTACAACCGCGACCATTCACCGTTGCGCTTCGCAGAACTCGAGCGCCTCTTTACCGACAAACGCGACTGGAATGCCCTGCGCCGACAAATTGCCGAATGCAAGGAGCAACTGACGGTAACGAAAAACACACGCGACCTGGCAGAACAACAACTCAACTATGTGAGACAGGACACCATGCGCCCTGACTCTACACAGGGAGAAACGAGAGATATGCTCACTGCTCTCCTCACCGCAACCGAAGAACACATCAAGGAAACCACCGAAAACTACGCCCGCTATGCAGAGAAACTGATGCTCCACAAGAAGGCGCTCCACGAGGCTCAACTAATGCAGAAACGCATGGAAACAGCCGAGGAAAACCTCACATGGTGGCAACGCCTCTATACCCTCTTTGGTAGTGCCGACGGTAAGAAGTTCCGCGAAATCGCACAAAGTTATACCTTTGAATACCTCGTAGCACAAGCGAATGCACAATTGCAACAACTCTCACCACGCTACCGCTTGCAGACGGTTGAGGGCACACTCGCCCTGCAAATCATCGACCGCGAGATGTTCGACCAGCAGCGCTATGTCAGTTCGCTCTCTGGAGGGGAAACCTTTGTCGTGAGTCTCGCCCTGGCGTTAAGTCTGGCAAACCTCTCCTCCGAAGGTCTTTCCATCGGTAGTCTTTTCATCGATGAAGGATTTGGAAACCTCGACCAGGATTCCCTCAACCTCGTGATGCAGGCGCTTGCCAACCTCCAAAGCAGGCAGGGACGCAAAGTGGGTATTATCAGTCACACAGAAGCCATCCGAACCCAAATTTCTCCCCGTATCAATGTGATTAAAAAGGCGATTGGGGGAGAAAGTTATATACGCGTAGAAGCATAACACCACAAGTTCGTACATTAAATCGAACTTGCAAAACGAAAACGCACTTAAATTTTACATTTTACATTTTACATTTTTTACATTTTTGAGAATAAGAAAGAGGGAGTGTCTGCTGACGCCCCCTCTTTTTGGTTATTGTAACTTCTTTATAAAAGACATTTTATGCCTTTCCAAAGCACTGCGCTATATTCCTCTTCTTCGTCAAGTCCGAGGTCATGGCGAAACATATCTATGTATTGCGCTATGAATGTATTAAACTCCATTAGCTCTTGTTCCCAAAGGTTAAACTTTTGGTTGCCAATGGTAATTTCGTATTGAACGCAACTATCATAATCTGGGAAAGTTATCGATTCCCTTTTTTCAATCTTAAAAAACATAATTCTAATCTTTTTAGAGGCACGCATGGCAAACGTGCGCGGTTATTCATTTTCTTGCTTTTGTCTGTTCTTCAACATGGCATGCGTAATGGTGAAGAGGCGCTGGATGTAGGTGTGGTCGCTATTCAGGTGCATGGGCTTTCCTGCGTCAAGGTCGCGAACGATGGCGTTAAAGTCTTCGTAGTCTGCTTCCGTTTTGCATTCTGCACGCATGGCGCAGAGCAATTCGTCGACGATTTCGTTTTCGATAATAACCTTGTCGGTCTTTGCGAGCGGGTCGCAAAAGAGATAAATGGGTTGTTGCATAGTGATTTGGATAAATTAGGGTTGAACTTTTTTAAACGTCTTGGGTGCTACCTTTTCGATAAGGTTGTTTTTCGTCCAAAAGTAAACGAGTTGTCGAGCGGGTGTTTTGAGCGCCACCTTTGTGACCATGGCGGAGAGGTCGGTGATGGTAAACTGCTCGGGGAGGGAGTTGAAGATTGCCGTGGTTTGCGAACGGCGCTCGCGCTTGGGGGTGTTTTCTTCAAGCGCCTCCTCCATGCGTGCCCCGGCAAAGGCGAGTTGCCCTTCAAGCACTAACGTAGCGATGTAGATGGCGAAATCCTGGAGCACTTTCTTCTGCGGACGGCGCTTTCCGCTTCCCGCTGCAAGGATCATGGCGGCGCGAAAACCGATAACCGCTGCACGCTTGCGGAAGATGTCGCGCGGACGGTCGGCATCCTTCAGCGCTTGAATGCGTTGCGCCTCCAACCATTCGTCAATGGCGGTGTTAACGTCGGTGAGGTCGATGACATCCTTTGCGTCGCGCAGGTTCTGAACGAATTTCTTCACATACACAATGCCCTCGGGAGTGATTTCCTTAAACACGGGCATGCGTGAGGCAAAACCATCGGGCAGAGAGGCAAACATGCAACGTGAGACGAGACCGTTTTCTACGTCCGAGAAAAACTTGTTGGTCTGTCGGGGTGTACCCAGGACGAGCATGTTGTAGAAGATGCGCAGGTTTGCGGAGTAAGAGTTGTCCGACATATAGTCTTGCCCGTATTCGGCATTGTCAAAGGCATTTCGGTAAATGTCCGACTTTTGACTCCACGACCCTCCCGAGTTTGCCTTAATCACGGTGTCCATTTCTTCGGCAAAGGAGAAGAGGTGTTGCCCATCGGCATAGTCCATGCGTTGCAAGAGTTTTGCTACCGACACGTTGGCGGGCACACAACGTATCACCACTCGGGGGTCTTCGGGTTGTTGCTTCTTGTTCTTGCTTTGGCGCAGGGCGTTGCGGTATGCTTGCTCTACCACGCGGTTGGCGTCGTCTTCCGTTTTTAAGTCTTCCATGAGCGCTCCGACGATGCGACGGGCGAAGGATTTACCGCTTGCTTGCTCCGCACTGACCACGGTGAAGAACGATGGCGAGTGGAGTTCTCCGTCAAGGTAGCGGGCGCGTACGCGAGTGCCCAGTGTGCCCAAGCAGGGGAGCATTGCCATAACTACGGCATCGCGAAAGTTGGCGGGATAGCAACGGGCAAAGTGCTGAAAGACGGGCGGTAGTTTTACGGCAGAGGCGCTCGGTTCGGGTTCGTCCACCTCTTCGGGTTCGTCGATGTTTTTAAGCGCATCTACACATGAGCGCACGATGAGCGGAATGTTGGTGGCGCGGGAGGAAGCGCATGCCGAAGCACAAACGTCGAGCACCTCCTTTTGCGTAAGTCCCACCTCGGGCATGGCACTTGCTACCACCTGTGGGTTAAAGTCGCAGATGTAGCGGAGGTCGCGTGCGGCAGAGTAGAAAGCGGCGTTGCGATTACCCTCGGCGGGTATGCCCCCTATGGTTTCAAAGTAAAGGCGAAAGATGTCGGTGAGCAACACTCCGTCGTAGGTTGCTTGATTGCTTGGTGTGGTGAAAACCGCCGTAGTCTGCTGGGTATCGGTGCGCTTTTCGGTGTCCTTAAAGTCCATCGCTTTTTCTGCCGTAAAGAGGTCGGTGGAGAGCAGTAGGATGTCGCTTTCCATGGGGGCGAAGGAGAGGCGCGAAAGGTCGGTGGTCACCTCGTCAAGGTAGTTCTCCGCTCCCATCAGTTGGGCGAGGCGCTTTTGGAAATCGTGAATCGTGGTGCATCCCTGGTAAGCGTTGTTGTGCTCGGCACGAATGACGAGGCGCAAGCCTTTTCCGCTGGGGGTGATGTGGGCGAGCATGATGTTCCATTGCTGGGGCACGTCGGTGGAGAGCAGTGTGCGGAATGCTTGAAGGTCTTCATCGCTGACGTGGTCGAAGTCAACCATGACGAGACCCGAAGCGGTAGCATTTTTTGCCAATCGTTGCTTGCCGTTAAACGTGGCGTGGAAGAGGAAGGCGGGTAATTGCTTCTTTGCTTCGGCATCGCCAGCACGGAAGCGCTCAATGAGGTTGCGCACATGCTCGGAGCGCACAATATTCTTAAAAATATCGTAGAGGCAGACTTTCGGTTGCTTGTCTGCAAAATTATTAACGTAATCAAATATCATGGCGGGGGTTAGTCGGTAGTTGTTATATCTATAAATTGGAGCGCTTCGAGGGGCGTCCATTTCACAATGCGCTCATCAAATGAGGTAATGCCGAAGTCGTTGCCATCGCCACCCTCGCAGGTGCGGTAGCGCACGGAGGGGTAAAGCAGACACACCTTTGAAAGCACCAAGCAAAGCACGCGCTCCGAAATGGCGGGGCGCTCCCTTGCGGGTGACAGCCACTTGTCGGAATCGTCGGCGGGGACGCGTGCCCATGCTACGATTTGCGCTTCGTGGCGCTTGTCAAGCATGAAGTCGTTGGGGTCGTAAACAAGGGTGCGGTACTCCTTTTGCCACTGCGGGCGGTCGCGTGTCTCTACGCGGTAGGTGGTGGTACCGTCCTTCATGAGCACTTTGATGACTACGCGTTCGTTGTATTCGGGAAGTTGATTTTCGGTCATGATATGGCGGTGTCGGTTACGGGGTGAGCGGGTGTTTTTTTCTTGCGAGAGGTGGTTTTTTTCTTGTTAAGCGCCGCTTCGGCGGTCTCTAACTGGTCTTTTTTGATGTGCGCAAAGCAACGCATCATCAATTCTGCCGCTTTAGCAAGGTTGGGAACACGGTTAAAGGGGATTTTTAGGCGCATTGAGTAGCAGTTTTTGGTCTTCCAGAGCGTCATTTCGCCCTCTACCGCTACAATTTTCATGCTTTTTTCCTCTTCGGTGTGCGTGCCGTAGGGGGTGAAGATGAAATCGCCCTCTTCGCTGACGATGGCACTCCCCTTTACGCGCTTGTTGGTGGGTGTGTTAGACATAGTGGTTAAAATGTTTAGGTGATACATGTTGAAGATAAAGCATTTATACATCACTTTATCCGACTGCAAAAGTAGGATATATATTGCACTCGGCAAAATATTTATAGCACTTTCTGCTGGTGAGACCCCGAAAAAAGTAAATTTTGTAAAATGTAAAATGTAAATTTTAGGTCAAATACGATAAAACAAAGAAAATGAATAATCTATATATATAATAATGTATACACGATATAAGGATTTTTTACATTTTTTACATTTTACATTTTACATTTTCGGCATCAAATGAAAATATATACATAACTGCATAAAAATACATTATAATGCATTTTTATGATACAAATATTTGGTAGTATCAAATCCTCTTTTTACCTTTGCTCATGAAATCGTCTACGGCGCGCGAAATATCTCCGCAACGCGACGAAGCAACACCGAATTAGTGCGCAATAGTTCCCGTTTGCTTCAAAATATCTCCGTGATGATTCCACACCTCACCCCGCCCCAAGAGCGGTCACTTTAATTACTAACCCCTTAAATCTTATTTAGTATGATTAAGTACAATCTTATCTCAAAGAAGAACCCCGTAACAAAGGAGTTCGCTTTCCACGCAAACGCCGTGCCCGTTACCCCCATCATGCTCGACCAGTTGGCAGAGGAAATCAGCGGTAAGTGTACCGTGACGGCACACGATATCAAGGCAGTCATTTCCGCGCTGGAGGAAGTCGTTTATTCGCACCTCCGCAACGGCAACTCTGTGCGCCTTGGTGACCTCGGTTCGTTCCACGCACGCATTTCAAGTACAGGCGCCGCTACCGAAGAGGAATTCTCTTCAGAAAACCTCCGTGGCGTGCGAGTGCGCTTCACCCCCTCGAGCAAGTTGCGTTACAACATCTCGTTGAAGCACCCCTACATGCGCCTTGTCCGCAACCAGGCAGAGTAGTAGCCGATGGATGCTAAAAACTTCTCTGCACTGTTTCTTCTACTTTCGGGGGTGGTGTTGGCATTCTTGTCCTTCTTCACCTCCGAAAGCGGAGAAATCAGCGATTCGGTGCTGTGGTATTTTGCGCAGTGCTTGATTTACGCAGGGTCGGTCTTCGGATTAAAGTCTTACATTGATTACGTCATCCATGAGAAATATCAAAAAGATAATCGTGCATTGCACTGACACGCTCCCCACCGCCACGGTTGCCGACCTTATGGAAATCTTCCGTCGCAACGGGTGGAAGAACCCCGGGTACCATCGCGTAGTCAACGCTCAAGGTAGCGTGGTCTCCTTGCTCGACGATGAGCAGATTGCAAACGGCGTGCGAGGGCACAACACGGACGCAATCCACATCGCTTACATCGGGGGGAAAACCTTCATAGGCGCCAAACCCTCGGACACGCGCACGGCAGAGCAAGCGAATTCCATCAACCGCACTATCCACGATTTGCTGGTAAAATACCCCGCCGCGAAACTCATGGGGCATTGCGAACTTAATCCGCACAAGGCGTGCCCCTGTTACAACGTTAAAGAAAGTTATGCATTATGGCGAGCAAACAATATATCGTCGACATTATAAAAGTCGTCGCCCGCGTTCTTTGCTTCTTTTTAAATAAAGAAAAGCAAAAGAAGGAGAAAAAGAAGAAGGACCCGCAAGAGGGCGCAACGCCCGAAAGCAATCCGTAACTCACCCTCTCTCTCTCCATGTTGTCATTTGTGTTTAGTATTGGTTAAAAAAGGTGAAGGCAGTAAGAGCTCCCGCTCTCACTGCCTTTTTTGTACCTTCTCAAAAATGTAAAAAATGTAAAATGTAAAATGTAAAATTTAAGTGCGTTTTCGTTTTGCAAGTTCGAACATAGAAAATGAGGGAAGTGTAGCTCGAACTACACTTCCCTCATTTTGCATATTGACACCACGTGCCCTTCTACAAATCCCATAGAGAGATTCAGGAGCGTCAATCATGACTACTTAAACGGTTTTCGGAATTCGCAACCTTCCTTCCAGCGCGAGCAACCATAGGCAGTTTTGCCCTTAATCACCTTGCCCTCGCCACAAACGGGGCACACGGAACCCTCGCGAATGATTTTGCGCTTCTTCTCCGTGGGTTGCTGGGCGGCGCGCTCCTGTTGCTCCTTCTTATCTGCCTTTGCCTTGAGGTGGGTAAGGGCATCGGGGGCGGGAGTCGCCATGGCGGTGAGGCGGTTGGTATTGTCGGAGAGCACCTGACGGACAATGTCGGTCACCATCGCCTTGAGTTCGTCAATAAACTGCTTGGCGTCGTACTCCTGACGCTCAATTTCGCGCAACTTCTTCTCCCAGCGGCCCGTGAGTTCGGCACTTTTGAGGAGTTCTTCCTTAATGAGTCCGATGAGTTGCACACCGCGCTCTGTGGCAAAGATCGACTTGCGCTGGAGGCGGATGTATTCGCGCGAGAAGAGGGTTTTGATAATCGCTGCTCGGGTGGAGGGGCGCCCAATGCCGTTTTCCTTCATCGCCTCGCGGAGTTCGACGTCATCGACCAACTTACCCGCCGTTTCCATAGCACGTAAGAGCGTGGCTTCCGTGTAAGGCTTGGGCGGTTGCGTTTGTTTCTGCGCCAAGTCGGGGACGTGCGGACCGTGTTCTCCCTTTGTGAAAACGGGGAGTGTGCGTTCCTCGTCGGCAGTTTCCTCCTGCGACTTTTCGGTTTCCTTATCCTTGTCTGTGGCATAGACCGTGCGCCAACCGGGTTCGACAATCACCTTACCCGTTACCTTAAAGGGCACTTCAGCTGCCTCTCCGAGCACGGTGGTCGTTTGGAATTTACAATCGGGATGGAAGACGCTGATAAAGCGTAGGGCTATGAGGTTAAAGACATTGCGCTCGGTGTCGGTCATGGTGCGTGGCGCCTCGCCCGTTGGGATAATGGCGTGGTGGTCCGTGATTTTGCTGTTGTCAAACACCTTCTTCGACTTACGGAGTGCCGCACCGCGTAGGGGATCAATCTGTTCCTTGTAATAAGCATAGATGCCGTTCATGATTTGTCCGCACTTGGGGTACACATCATCGGGCAAGAAGCGCGTATCTACACGGGGGTAGGTAGTAAGTTTCTTTTCGTAAAGGCTCTGAATGAGTTGCAGGGTGAGGTCGGAGGAATAGCCAAACTTCTTATTGCAATCCACCTGAAGGGAAGTGAGGTCGTAAAGGTGGGGAGGGGCTTCCGTGCCATTCTTCTTCGTTACGGAGGTCACAAAAAACTCTGCGTCGCGAATCTTCTCCAATGCCTCGCGCCCTTCTTCCTCTGTGGTAAAACCACGACGGGCGGCTACGGCATTCGCATTTGAATTTCCCTGCTTCGCCGCTTCGGCAGCCTCTTCTTCTTCCGACTGAAGCACGGCGGTAAACGTCGTGTCGCGGTAATTCGTCGTGAGCACCCAGTAAGGTTCGGGTTTAAAGTTTTCAATCTCCTCCTGACGCTTCACAATGAGTGCCAAAGTCGGAGTTTGCACACGCCCTATGGAAAGCACGGGTTGCCCTTTCGCGCGATTGGAAAGGTACTTCATGGTGTAGAGACGCGTGGCATTCATCCCCAAAAGCCAATCGCCGATGGCGCGACAGAGCCCTGCTTCGTAGAGCGACTTATATTCTTCCGCCGCCTTGAGGTTTGCAAATCCCTCGCGGATCGCTTCGTCGGTCATTGAGGATATCCAAAGGCGCTTGACGGGACATTTCACGCTGGCTTTCTGCATCACCCAGCGCTGAATGAGTTCCCCCTCTTGCCCGGCGTCACCGCAGTTGATGATACAGTCAGCTTGTGAGAAGAGGTTGGCGATGGTGGCAAACTGGCGCTCAATGCCCTTGTCATTTTTGAGGCGTATGCCGAAGCGTTCGGGCACCATGGGGAGCGCACCGAGGCTCCAGGTTTTCCACATCGGCGTATAGTCTTCGGGATTCTTGAGTTCACAAAGGTGACCGAAAGTCCAGGTCACTTGATATCCATTCCCTTCGTAGTAACCGTCGCGCTGGGCGGTGGCTCCAAGAATGCGGGCGATATCTTTCGCCACAGAGGGTTTTTCAGCAATACAAACGGTCATAGAGAAAGGAATTTAGTAGTGTCAAATTGAAAATTAGGGGTGGAAAAGGCACGGTCAAGTGCCTTGTTTTGAGAAAAATCTTGAGGAGCACCTATGGTAAGCATGCCCTTGTCTAACAACCAAATGTGGTCGCAACACTTTAGCGCCAAGTCCAGGTCGTGCGTGGAGAGCAGGATGGACTTCCGCTCCTCGTGTGCCAACTTGCGCAGGAGCATGAAGGTTTCTGTGCGCGAAGGGTAGTCAAGGAAGGCGGTGGGTTCGTCCATGAGGATGAAGGGAGTCTCTTGTGCGAGCGCCTTGGCGAGCATGACGCGCTGGCGTTCGCCGTCGGAGAGCGACCCTATCCGACGCTGGCGCAAATGCTCAATACCAGCAAGTGCGATAGCCCGATTTACCACCTCTCGGTCGGTAGTTTTCAAACTTCCCATTAGATTAGTGTAGGGTAATCTGCCGAGGGCTACCACCTCTTCAGCATAAAGTTGCTGCGCCTCCACTTTTTGTGTCAATACAACGGCAATCTGTCGGGCGCGTTCATCTCGCGAATAAGTGTCAAACGGTTTTCCATTCAACCATATCTCACCTTTAAGCGCTTGGTGCGCTCCCGTGAGCGTTCGCAACAAGGTGCTTTTTCCCGCACCGTTCACACCGACGAGCGCCGTGAGCGATGCTTCCGATAATTGCGCCGAAATATGTTGCGCAATCACTTTGTGGGGGTAACCTATTGAGATGTTGTGGAGTTTCAAGGGGAGGGAACGGTGAATGGTTAACGATTAAAGGTTAACGGGGATGGATGAAGGGAGTTAACCATCTGAAGGGCAGTTGTACTTTGTACGCTATAACCTATACGCTGAAAGTACTCAATTTCTCACCACCAAAGCATCATTACCATACTGCAGATGGTAGCGAAGCATGACATGCGTACCTGGACCATCTTTAGGGAACCCCATGTTATTGAGGTCATAAGTGGTAGCGCAACGTGAACAATGGGCTTCACCACGCTCGTTCATAGTGAGTGAGCGCTGAATAAGCGTCTCGTTGTAGCAAGTGGGACAGGCAAGATCAAATGCCACGGGTTGCATCACCCCCGAAAGATCTGGAATATTGGGCGTACCAATGATGAAACCGTTAAGACAGTCAGGTTTGCCATAAGCATCAAGTGCCGTGCGGTTGGTTTGAGCAGACTGCCCATGATTATTCTCAAAATGATAATAATTTGCAGAGAAGGTCACCTTGCAAAACACACCAGGACTATTTAACGCTGCATTCAGGGGTTGCACCGCACTCACGGGTTGCACACGCAAAAATGCGGGTACCCTCGCATATTCGCTGTTCATATCGTCTGCACAAGAGGACACCCCCAACAGCACCATAAGGCATACCATCTGAAGAAGGGTTGCTATTCTAATACACATATATATTAAGGTGGGTTCTATAAATGTAGGGCATTTCCCGATGGGGTTACAAAGTTAGGGATTATTTTGGAAAAAGGAAATTTAAGGGGAAACGATTATTGGACAACGGACTACGGACTACGGACAACAGACAACGGACAACAGACAACGGACAACCGACACCAAACCGAGCGCAATCAACTGACGCAGGAGTGAGTGTAAAGATAAGTTTACTTAATCTTTGCCGAGCGACAAGGAAGAAAACTTGCTTAAGTTTACTTGAATTGCCGAGGTGCGAAGGAGGAAAAGACCACGAAGTGGGATTAACGGTCAATGGTTAACGGACAACGGTCAACGGTCAACGGGGAAGGGTCAATGGTAATGGTTAACGGTGAAGGGATAACGGGAATAGCGTTCCGGATGGCAACCTTATAACCTCCCAACCTTATAACCTCAAAACCTCACAACCTTAACTCAATAATAATTAATTACGAAGTTCTCTTTGTTCAATCGCTTTTCGAAGAGGCAAATGCCGAAGTCGTAAAGGTCGAAACTGACGCGCACCTGTGGTTGGGCAATCAGTTGTTTCCACACCTTGCTCGCATCTTTTGAACGGTGGATTCCTTTTATGAGTAGGGCAGAACCATCGTGAACATGATCAAGGAATGGGGTAACGAGACCTTCCCAGGATTCAAGATCAATGTAGAGGAAGTCTGGGGCGTCAACATCGCCTAATACCTTTTCTGATCCTAAATGCAGAGGGCAGTTGCGTGCTGCACGGATATAGTCGCAGGTGTGGCGAAAGGCTTCCGTTTCAGGACCATAGGCGGCAATGCTCCGCGGTCGGGCAAAATTTACCACTCGAAATACGAGGCGGTCGTCTTTGAGTCGCGCCCTTCCGGAAATGTTTACCCCCTTGCTTTCCAGGTCAGCGTAAGCATAATAAGTCCCCGCTTCGTAAATCACACTGGTTACGAAGTTGAAGGCAAAGGGGGAATGGATATTGTACCCACAACGTTTGCGAAAACGGCGGAACCAACGGAGCGGGCGAAAGATGTGGAAGGGATTTCTCAAGGTGTATGGATATTTATGTTTTTTTTGACGGTGCTCTGTGAGCACTATTTTGGGGGCGTTCAGATGCTGTGTAGCAATTGGGGGTTCAGTGGTTGACGTAATGAACGAATGTATGTCCGCCAAAGTTCTCGGTAGTTACCGTTGCGTTAGTTATGGTGGGTGCGTGAATTCCTTCTGCGGATAACTGTTCAGTGCCGATTTCTTCCCAGGCCTCATCCCAAAGTCCGCGGTCGATAAAACTTTGCAACACCTGTCTTCCGCCCTCTACGAGTAGGGCTTGAACGTTGCGCTGGTGGAGTGTGGAAAGCAGGGTTTCAATATCTGCAAAGGCTTCAAACCCCTCGGGAAGTTCCTCTTGGGGAACACTGCCGAGCACGCAGCGCAGCGGTGCTGGTCCGTCCCAGGTGCGGGGGGTCAGTGAGGGGTTGTCGAGCAGCAAGGTGCGATGACCTACGAGAATAGCTTGGTGCGTGGTGCGCAAGCGGTGACTGCGGAGTTGTGTCTCTGGTGTAGAAATCAGCAGTGGCTTTTGTGTTGCGTCTTCTCGGAAAGCATCAATAAATCCATCCGCGGTGCGTGCCCATTTCAAAGTGATAAAGGGGCGCTTATGCGTGTGAAAGGTGAAGAAGTGCTTGTTGAGTGCTTGACATTCTTGTTCACACACCCCCACAATCACTTCACATCCCGCATCGCGGAGCATTTGGATGCCCTTGCCCTTCACTTTAGCAAAAGGATCAACACAACCCACCACCACACGGGGAATGCCCTCGCGGATAATCAACTCTGCGCAGGGAGGCGTCTTTCCATAGTGCGCACAAGGTTCAAGACTGACGTATATCGTACTTTCTTTGAGCAACGGACGGTCTTCTGGCTGTACGGAGCACACCGCATTCACCTCGGCGTGTGCTTCACCACAACGCACGTGGTAACCTTCGCCAATAATGCGGTCGTTATGCACAATCACAGCACCTACCATGGGATTGGGAGGGGCTGTTTGTTCGCCTTGACGAGCAAGTTGTATACAGCGAAGTATGTATTTTTCCATAGTTAGCGTTTTTGTTGATTACCGCCCCCTTCCTCGTTTCTCTTTCCCCCAATCAGTATTTTGCTGCAATCTCTGTAGCCAATGCCTTGAGGCGTTCGCACAGGGCGGTTGGGGTGATGACTTCCACTGCTGGACCAAACGAAAGCAGGGCGGAGACGAAATCCTTGGTAAGTGCTACGTTGAGGGTAAATGTTCCGGGCGACGACTCCCGTTGTGAGGGGTGTAAAGGGCGTTGGCGCAGGTAGGAGGTGAGCCATTCGTTGCAGCGAAGTTCAATCGTTTCGGGTGCAATGTCGTCACCGCCAAAAGCACCATAACTGTGTTGGAAATAGATGGCAGCATTAAAATCAGCAGGGCGCGTGAAGCGCTGTGGCAGTTGCTGTACGTAGCGAATGCGGTCGAGTGCGAAGGTGCGCACCTGGCTGTGGTGGGAAGAGAACCCCACAACGTAGGCATTGCCCTGCGTAAAGCGCAGACAGTAAGGCGAGAGCATACACGTATAGGCTGCCTTCGTGAGCGGATGATACTCCATCTTAACCACCCGTCGGCGCTCGATGGCTTCATGCAAGTCGGGCAGAAACAGACTACCCGCTACGCTGAAATCCTCATTGCGCTCCAGCAGGTAATTAAAGAAATCCGCCTCGTCTTTTTCGGTGTGCTCCAACGTGTATCGCCCGTTGCGAAGCACGGCTTTCACTCCGTAAACACGCATCATCTCATTACATTGGTCGTGAAACGTAGACGGAGGCATCGGTCGACCACGGTCGTCCTCATCCGCCCAAGCGTTGAGAATCTCTTGTCGCGAAAGTCCCTGCGGACGCTGACGCAACAGGCGAATCAGCCAAAGTTTTTTGTTGATAGCCATGATGAACGGGGATGGAGTAAGGGTGATGGTAAAGGGTGAACGTTGAACCGACGCTTCATACGACCATTAGATTCAGGGGTGCGCGTCCAGCGTCCCCAGCGATTACCGAGCGGAGACGCCTTCAGTGTCTGAATACGCTCGGGTCAACCTAAATAGGAATAAATTTAGGACGTGTTCACCTAATTAGGAATAACATGAAAGAATGTAAACCCCAACAGTTTTAACAACCCAAACACTCAACTAAATTCAGTACAGGTTAGGTCTCCATTTTTTTTCATGCCGAGAAAAAAATTTTTCATGCCGAGAAAATTTATTTCCATGCCTTGGAAATAAAATTACCAGGGTTGGAAATGAAATGGCAATAATATAACTGTAGATTCAAGCGGGTTTTAAACGCTGAAGGTGTTATAAAAGTGAGGCAGCTCCCCAATTTAGGTCAACTGCTATATTAATTGCCTTAATTTATCTCCCAATTAGTTTTTACGGCATACCGAGGGGAGGTTTCTATGTTTGTTATGCGTTTACGAAACTTCCTTACATGCTTCGCAGAGACAAAATTACAATTTTTTTCTAAATTTTATCTGAAAAATTTTTGAGGTATAGAAAAAAGAAATACATTTGCAGTGTCATATTAAACTATTACACCCAAACACAACAACGATTATGATTGAAGTAAAAGACATTTCGTTTGGTTATGGAGGCAAGTTAAACGCTGTGTTTAAGGACTTTTCGCTCTCCATTGCGCCTGGCAAAATATACGGCCTTTTAGGTAAGAATGGCACGGGGAAGTCCACCCTGCTTTACCTCATCGCCGGATTGCTCCGCCCCGTAAAGGGGTTGGTTACGGTAGATGGTGTGGAACCACAACGCCGATTGCCCGAGACATTGCAAGACATATTTATTGTGCCCGAGGAGTTTGAACTCCCCAAGATGACCTTAGAAAATTACGTGCGTATCAACGCCCCCTTCTATCCCCGTTTCAGTTGGGACGACTTGGAACGAAACCTGCGCGACTTTGAATTGCCCACCACGCTCAACCTTGGCGCGCTCTCTATGGGGCAGAAGAAGAAGGTGTATATGAGCTTTGCGCTCGCCACCAACACGAAATTGCTCCTCATGGACGAACCTACCAACGGACTTGACATACCTGCGAAGGGGCAATTCCGAAAGGTGATTTCTTCAAGCATGAACGATGAGCGTACTATCCTAATTTCTACCCACCAGGTGGGCGACGTAAACGTGCTACTCGATCATGTGATGATTGTAGACCGTAGCCGTTTGCTTGCCGACTGCTCTACAGCCGAACTCTCCGAACTTCTCAGTTTTGAGCAGCGACCTATGGGTGCGCCTACGGAGGATACCCTCTTTGCTTACCCCTATATTGGCGGCCACCTCGTAGTGTGTGCCAACACCGAGGGACAGGAAACTCCGCTCAACCTCGAACTGCTCTTCAATGCCGTACATGCTGTGCCCAACCTCCTTGAGACGGCGCGCCAGGCGAAGAAAAATGCTGCCTATTACCCTCATTAACCTCTCGCTATGCTGAACTTTTCATACTCCCGCTTTTGCAGTGTGCTCCGTCGCGACCTTGTGGAGCACCGCCGCACATACGTGGCATTTTTTGCCGTACTCTTTATCGCCAACACCTTGACTCATTTCCTCGGCAACGCTATTGAGGAACTGCCCATCCGCTTTTTTGTGCAATTATTCTGTGTGGTTGCTATACAAGTCATAGGTTCGTGCTACGCCCTGAGTCTTGTTTACGCCGACATTGACACGAAGGAACGCCGCATCTCAAACTTTATGCTCCCCGCCTCAAACTTGGAGAAGACTGTCGTGCGCCATCTGCTCGCCATCTTAGGTTTTCAACTCATGTTCCTAATGAGTTACCTCTGCTCCGAACTGATCAACGCCCTTTATACATTGGTTGCCCACGGAGCGGGAGTTGTGGTGCAGAATAGCTTGTTGTTGCAACTGGGTGAGGTTTGTAAACTCTTCACCTTCTACGCTGAACTCGAAGAAATACTCCCCGCTGCGCCCTACCTCATACTTGCGTGCCACTTGCTCGCCTGCAGTTTGTATATCTTGGGCAGTGCGTTTTTCCGAAAAAAGGCATTCTTGAAAGTAACCGTCGTTATGCTCTTCGTGAACCCTGGTGTTTTTCTCAATATCCTGGCATTCTTCGACAATTTCTTCTTGTCGCACCCCGCAATCCTCGTGCCCTACAGCCTCTTTATCCTTGCGCTCGCGGTAGGAGTCGTCTACTTTGCCTACCGTCGCTATTGCCGCATCCAGGTTCTTTAATATTCACCCCTCCATCCGAATGCTATGAATTTTATTGACGGACAACCCATATTTATTCAGATAGCCGAGCGATTGAGTGATGAAATCCTGGCGGGCATCTACCTTGCCGACAGCCGTGTGCCTGGAGTGCGCGATTATTCCGTGCTTTTAGAGGTCAATGTAAACACTACGGTTAAGGCCTACGACCTCTTGGCGCAGCGTGGGGTGCTGTACAGCAAGCGCGGATTGGGATATTTCGTTGCCCCCGAGGCGCAACAGATTATCCTTGACAACCGCCGCCGCCACTTCTTTGAGACAGAAGTGCCCCGCATTGCTTTGAAGTTGCAACAATTAGGAATCTCGGTGGATGAAGTCGCGGAGTTGCTCAACAATCACCTTAATCCGAACGCTTAACGTTAAACCTAAAGTATCTAAGTATATGAAAAATCTCATTATTACCCTTGCCCTATTGCTCGTTTCCCAAATCTCTGTTGCGCAAACGCTTGACGATATGCACAAGGCGCTTGACAAGGTAGAGGGAGTAGACGTTGTGAAATTCCCCTCGTTTCTTGTGAAGATGATGAACAAAGGTATGAAGGGCAAATCGAAAATTGAGCAGCAAACAATGATTGCTAATGAAACGAATCCCCAAGAATTTTTGAAACAATTAGACGTTGAGCTTCAGAAACTCTTAGACAATGGTTTCAAACTGCAAGAAAAGCCCGCGCAAGACGGTTTGACCATGCGTAGTTACATTCTTGGCGATGAGAAATACGCTTACGAAATTGTTTATCAGTTAGTTGGTGAAGACGTTTCCCCGATGATTATTACGCTGAAGGGGAAGATGAGTTATGAAAACTTGAAGGGTGACCTCACTAAGGTACCTAAGATAGACGCAAACTTTTTGAAGCGTGCGGAAGAGATGGTTGATTCAATGTTTTAGCCTTACGCCACGCCGCATCCCCCTTTCCCATTAAAACCTAACAACTTAGAATATATCTACGACTATGAAGAAAATGATTCTCGCACTCATGTGCATGGTTGCACCCAGTGTATTTGCTCAAAACTCAGTAGAAAAAACGACTGTAAAGAAGTCGTGCCCCTTTGCCTTAGACTTCTCCTTCAACGGAACTACCGAAAACAAAGGCAAGCAATTTTTAAATTCATCCGTTCGCCTTTCTTACACTCCTGCATGGCGCTTGGGCGTTGTCGGAGAAGTTGGAAGCAACCTTATGTTAAGCGACGTGAATGGCAATAAAGATTGGGACGATGCTTTAACTCTTGGTGGCGGTCTTACCTTCCGCTTGGGCGACCTTCTTTTGGATGCCGACACCAAGCAATACCTACGTTTCAAGATTACAGCAACAATGGGTAGCACCGTCGGTAATGCTGCGTATAACTACACTTACTATGACGCAGGCATAACCATCATGCCTACAAAAAATCTTGACTGGATGGGCCTCAACTTGGGTTATCGCCACAACAATTTCCACAACAATGCCATCAAGAACTTTAACGGTGCCTACGTGGGTTTGACCTTTAAGTTTTAATTAACCAGCAGCAGGGGTGAGAGACCAACAGGCAATGACCGCATGGTCTTTCTCCTTTCTCCTTTCTGATTTCTCCTTTATTATGTTACTTACCACAACCCCAACAATAGAAGGACGCCCCGTACAGCAGTACCTGGGCATCGTTACCGCTGAAACCATCTTCGGCACCAACGTATTCCGTGACATCTTTGCCTCTATCCGCGACTTTGTAGGCGGACGCAGTCGCTCGTATGAAGAAGTGTTACTCCGCGCAAAGGAAGAAGCGCTTCGTGAACTTTCAGAACGCGCCGCAGCAATGGGCGCAAATGCCGTAGTAGGCGTAGACTTTAGCTATGAAACCGTAGGGCAAAGCGGTTCTATGCTGATGGTGGTATGCTCTGGTACTGCGGTGAAGGTATAATGAGGATGAACGGTTCATAAACAGCCTTTAACTACCAGTTACAAAAAAGCAGGGTATGCTACCATTAGGAGCATACCCTGCTTTTTTGTTTGCGGTGTCACACTTAACTGGCGAATCTAAAGGTTTAAGTGTTCACCCATAATAACAAGCCGTGGAATTTTATAACCTCCACCTTAAATCTTTGCCGTAGCCTTTTCCAACCACTTTTGGTCGGCAGCATCTTCAAGAAGTGGCATCAACTGATGGCGCACGTGGGCATGATAGTCATTGAGCCACGTCTTTTCCTGCTCGTTGAGCATGCTGATTTCAATGGGGCGCACGTCAATAGGACAGAGCGTAAGTGTTTCAAAACGAAGGAAGTGACCGTAGGGCGTCTTTTCCTTTTCAACCGCCATAAGGAGGTTTTCGATGCGGATACCAAACTTACCTTCCACGTAGATACCTGGTTCGTTGGTAATGGTCATACCAGCCTTGAAAGGCACCAGCGTGCAGGGACGCACATTCTTGCGAATTTGGTGAGGACCTTCATGTACGCAGAGGCGAGCTCCTACACCGTGACCCGTACCGTGTCCGAAGTCATACCCTTCTTGCCACATTGCATAGCGCGCTGCGAGGTCAAGCTGAAGCCCTGTCGTTCCTTCAGGGAAGACACAACGTGAGAGGGCAATATTTCCCTTCAACACGAGGGTATATGCCTTACGCTCTTCAGCAGTCGTTGGTCCGAGGGCTATAGTGCGCGTAATGTCGGTCGTACCACTACGGTAGTGCGCACCGCTGTCGCAAAGGAGCAGTCCCTTGGGGAGCAACGTACTATTATCTTCGGGAGTCGCTTCACGGTGAACGATCGCGCCGTTTGCTGCATAGCCCAAGATGGGAGCAAAGGAGAATCCACGGAATTCGGGGTGCTCCATGCGCAAAGCATTGAGTTTTTCCTCCGCAGCGAGTTCCGTAATCGTTCCGCTGGCTACGTTTTCGTCCAACCAACGCAAGAACTTCACCATCGCAACGCCGTCATTTGTCATCGCACGGCGGAACCCCTCTTGCTCTGCTGGGTTTTTAATCATGCGAATCGCCTCAACGGGGCACTCTATAACGTCGTAATCTACACCAAGGCGCTCTGCGTAATGTACAATGTCGTAACTGATGGTCTGGGGGAACATGTAGTATTGTCCATTGTCGTTGTGGTCGGCAATGAAATACTTCAACCCGCTATAATCGCGCACCTTCACACCCGTCTTTTGGAGGTATTCGTTGACCTCGGGCGTTAATTTTCTCTTATCAACAAAAAGGATGGCCCCCTTGTCGTAGACCAGGAGATAAGAAAGGAACACGGGATTATATTCCACGTCGGCACCGCGCAAGTTAAGCGCCCAGGCGATTTCCGAAAGGTCGTTCATGATGAGGTAATTGCCTTCCGAAAGGTCGATAGCCTGACGGATGCGCTCCAACTTGCTGGCAACGCTTTCACCTGCCAAATGTTCGTAATGGATGCGCATGGGGGCATTAGCCAAAGCGGGGCGCTCACTCCAAAGGTAGTCGAAGGGGTCTTCAATAGCCTCAATGTTGAGTTTTTCAGAAGTGGCCCACTCTTCAAACTGCGAAATGCTTACCATTTCGCCCACAAACACAACGGTGTCTTCGGCTTCCAGTTCACCCTCCAACCACTCCATGATGGTGGGAGTACCTTCTACGCCGTCCTTCATCAATTTGTAAGGAGTTCCTTCAAGTTGCTTTGCCGCCTGAATGAAGTAGCGCGAGTCGGTCCAGAGAGCTGCCGAGTTTTTCGTAATTACCGCCGTGCCAGCCGAACCGTTAAAACCTGTAGCCCACTCACGCACCTTCCAGCGGGCGGGAGTGTATTCACTGTTGTGGGGGTCGGTAGAAGGGATAATGAGGGCATCAAGATTTTCAAGGTTGAGCCAATGGCGAATCTGCGCCACGCGTGCTGTTACTGACATACCGTTGTCTTATTGTGTGAAGTAGTTAATAATCAAATATTCAATAGGTGGAGTACCTCCGCAGAGGGGAGGGGGTATGATGATTTTAATATTTGGGCAACTGCTATATCATTACTAAAAAAATAACCACCCTAATTTTTGCAAACATACAAAATTTCAAGCAAACGAAGCGCATAATCAGGGTTGTTTCTTGAATTTTTGTTAAAAATCAGGGCGACAGTCCTTATTTTATATAAATATATGTACCTTTGCGCCAAATTTTCAGAAAATAGAACACCAATTTTAACTAAACAACTTTGAAATGAAAAACATTTTCAAGCTTTTCAGCCTTTTGTTTGCCGCAATGTTCTCGGCAAACAGTATGGCGCAGCAGATGCCCGAGCTTCCCTTGGACCCTGCAGTGCGCTACGGTAAGTTGGAAAACGGTCTGACTTACTACATCCGCCACAATGCGGAACAGAAGGGCCTCGCCGACTTCTACATTGCGCAGAAGGTGGGTGCCGTTCAGGAAGAAGACAGCCAGCGCGGGCTTGCTCACTTCCTCGAACACATGTGTTTTAACGGTTCTGAGCACTTCCCCGGCAGCGATGACCTCGTAAAGTATTGCGAAAGCATCGGTGTGAAGTTTGGCTACAACCTCAACGCTTACACAGCGTGTGACGAAACCGTTTACAACATCAGCGACGTGCCCGTTACGCCCGAAAACGTTCAGGGTATGTTCAACATTCTCTACGACTGGGCAGCTGGTCTTACCCTTCCCGGTGAAGAAATCGACAAGGAGCGTGGTGTGATCAAGGAAGAATGGCGTATGCGCAACTCTGGCGCAATGCGTATCTACGAACGCGCTTTCCCCCTCCTCATGCCCGGCAGCCGCTATGCGTATCGCCTTCCTATCGGTACGATGGAGGTAGTTGAAAACTTCGAACACAAGGAACTTCGCGACTACTACCACAAGTGGTACCGCCCCGACCTTCAGGGTATCATCATCGTGGGTGACGTGAATGTGGATGAACTCGAAACTAAGGTGAAGGACGTATTTGGCAAAATTAAGATGCCCGAAAACGCTGCGCCTTACGAATTCTACCCCGTGCCCAACAACAATGAGCCCATCTATGTCATTGACAAGGATAAGGAACTCAACCGTGCAAGCATCTCTCTCTACTTCAAGCACGATCCTCTCCCCCTTGAAATGCGCAATACGCAGGTAGGTGTTGTTATGGACCTCGGTACTTCTATGGTTTGCTCAATGCTTAACGCGCGTCTCGAAGAATTGGCGCAGAAGCCCACTTGCAACTTCATCGGTGCCAGCGCTTACTATTCTAACATGATTGTTGCAAAGACCGTCAACGCCTTCACCGTGGGCATTATGCCTAAGCCTGGCAAGGATGCCGAAGCGGTGCAGGAAGTAATGCAGGAAGTACAGCGCGCCGTGCTTCATGGCTTCACAGGTTCAGAAAAGTTCCGTGCGCAGGAGAACATCATCAGCTCACTCGAGCGCATGAATCAGAACCGTGACAAGCAGAAGAACGAAACTTACGTAAATCAGTTCGTGCGTCACTTCTTGGATAACGAGCCTGCCATGGATATTGCTACCACATTCCAGGTTTACAAGCAGATTGCCGATGCGCTTCCTCTCGAAGTGTACTCTCAGCTCGTCAAGGAACTTGCTGCAAGCACCGATACGAACTTCGTGTTCTTCGCCATGTATCCTGAAAAGGACGACGTTGTAGTCCCCACCGTTGATGCCATGAAGGCTGCGGTAAAGGCTGCACTCGATGCTGACCTTGCTCCTTATGTGGACAACGTAAAGAACGAACCTCTTGTTCCCGAACTTCCCGCTAAGGGCAGTATCGTGAAGGAAGAAAAGGCTGACTTTGGCTATACAAAGTGGACGCTCTCTAACGGCGCAAATGTCTTCTTCCGTCAGACGGATTTCAACGACGCTCAGGTATTGGTCAATGCTGAAAGTTTCGGTGGTATGTCTTTGGTGAAGGAAGCCGACGTTATGAACGCACGCATCCTTCGTCAGGTAATGAACAGCACAGGTCTTGGCAACTTCACCGCTGTTGAACTTCAGAAGAAGCTTGCTGGTAAGCAGGTAAGCACTACGGTTTCACTCGGTGAAACGATGGAGCACGTTTCTGGTAACGCTACTCCCAAGGACCTCCGTACGCTCTTCGAACTCCTCTACCTCCGCTTCCAGAAGCCTGCTGATGACCCCGACGCTTACAAGAACTTCATGGACTATCAGCGTCTCCAGCTCGCGAATGCCTCAAAGTTGCCCCAAAAGGCTTGGAGCGACTCTATCACAAGCACACTCTATCCCGGTGTAGAACGTCAGCGCGCCCTCACACTTGAGGACCTCGACAAGATGAGCTACGAAGAAATCAAGCGCATCTACTCTGAACGCTTCGCTTCTGCGGGTGACTTCAATTTCTATGTAACTGGTGCGTTCAACGTTGACTCGCTCAAGTTGATGGTTGAGACTTACGTGGCTTCACTTCCCGGTGTGGCAAAGCGCGAAAAGTATGTTGACCTCGGCATTGACGCGCGCAAGGGCGTAGTTGAGAACCGTTTCTTCCGCGAAATGGAAACACCCCAGGCATTCCTCGCTCAGATTTGGCACGGTGAGAAGAAGTACACCCTCAAGGACGCCCTCACAATCGGCGCCTTCGGTGACGTGCTTTCACAGCGCTATTTGAAGAGCATTCGTGAAGACGGCGGACTCTCTTATTCCGTTCAGGCACAGGCAGACCTTTCTTACGGCATTGATGACGAGTACACACTTCAGATTGTGTGCCCCTTCACTCCCGAAAAGTGCGACTCTGTGCTCCTCCTCATGCAAATCGGTATTCAGGACATCGCAAAAAAGGGCGTGACTGACGAAGAACTCGACAAGATTAAAAAGTTTGAGCTCAAGCAATACGCTGACAACCAGCGCGACAACTATTACTGGCAGAACCTCATCGTTGAAAAGGTTGAATGGTGTAAGGACGGTCAGAAGGACTACGAGAAGATCATCAACGGTCTTAACTCTAAAGACATCCAGAAGTTTGTCAACAAGACACTTCTCAAGAAGCCCAACACATCAACGATTATCATGCTTCCCGCAACGTTGAAACAGTAATACAAGGTGTTCATAAGAGACTTATGAATTGACCTCAACAAAAAATCTGCGTAACTCTCAGCGAGTTACGCAGATTTTTTATTATTGCTTATAACAAAAGAACATATTTTATTCTCACACAGAACTCACGGAATACACAGAATTTTAGCTTCGCTACTTTTAGACATAAGAACATAAGAACATATTTTATTTTCACACAGAACCCACGGAATACACAGAATTTGCTCCACGGATTTACACGTATCTACACGGAAAAATTCTCACGCAAAGGCGCAAAGGGCGCGGAGCGTTATGTCCTTTTGTTCTTATGTCAAAATAAAATTTTCACACGGAAAGCACAGAAA
>JAZQXB010000024.1:0-12699 GCA_045632685.1 Alloprevotella sp. | reverse complement strand
AAGTAGTAGTGAGTAGTCCATGCGGAGAAATCACTACTTTAGTTGACAAGTTGACGAGGTACGAGTAGACAAGAAGGTAGCCGAGATAAACGAGCATCATTCCGCATGGCGTTACTCACTACTCACTACTCACTACTCACTACTCACTTTATCTCGTCTACTCGTACCTTGTCAACTTGTTAACTAAAAAAAAACTCTTTTAATCAAGCTTCAGCACAGCGAGGAAGGCCTTTTGAGGCACCTGTACGTTGCCGATTTCCTTCATGCGCTTTTTACCGCGCTTTTGCTTTTCAAGGAGTTTGCGCTTACGTGACACGTCGCCACCGTAACACTTGGCGGTTACGTCCTTTCTCACTTGCTTTACGGTTTCGCGTGCAATGATTTTAGCACCGATGGCCGCCTGGATGGCGATATCAAATTGTTGGCGAGGAAGGAGTTCCTTCAGTTTTTCGCACATGCGGCGTCCGAAGAATACGGAGTTGTCAACATGCGTAAGCGTAGAGAGTGCGTCGACGGGTTCGCCATTCAGCAGGATGTCTAATTTCACCAGGCGTGAGGGGCGGAATCCGATGGGGTGGTAGTCAAAAGATGCATACCCCTTTGATATTGATTTGAGTTTATCATAGAAATCAATTACGATTTCCGCCAAGGGCATATCATAATGGAGCTCCACACGATTACCGCTTACATACTCTTGCTTGATGAGTTCGCCGCGCTTTGAGAGGCAGAGGGTCATGATGTTGCCAATATAGTCGGTGCGGGTGATGATAGAAGCACGAATGTAGGGTTCTTCGATATGCTCAATTTCCAAGACGTCGGGCATTCCTGCGGGGTTGTGCACCTCTTTCATGTCACCGTGTTTGTCAAACACACGGTAGGACACGTTGGGGACGGTAGTGATGACATTCATATTGAACTCGCGGTCGAGGCGCTCTTGCACAATTTCCATGTGGAGCATGCCCAAGAACCCACAACGGAACCCGAAACCGAGCGCTACGGACGACTCTGGAGAGAACGTGAGTGAGGCATCATTGAGTTGGAGCTTTTCGAGCGAAGCGCGGAGCATCTCAAAATCTTCCGTTTCGATGGGGTAGATACCCGCGAAGACCATGGGCTTGACTTCTTCAAACCCATCAATCGCTTGGGCGCAGGGATTTGCCACGGAGGTGATGGTGTCACCCACTTTAACTTCGGTGGCAGTCTTAATCCCCGACACGATGTAACCTACGTCTCCGCAAGTGAGTTTCTGACGGGGGGAGAGGTCCATTTTCAACACCCCGATTTCGTCAGCATCATAGTGCTTTTGGGTATTCACGAAGAGCACATCTTCCCCCTTACTGATGCTACCATTGACGATTTTGAAATAGGCGATGATGCCACGGAAGGAGTTGAACACGGAGTCGAAGATAAGCGCTTGGAGGGGAGCGTTGGGGTCGCCCTTGGGAGCGGGAATACGCTCTACGACGGCACGGAGGATGTCGTCAATGCCTTGCCCCGTCTTACCTGAAGCGTGGATGATGTCTTCCTCCTTACACCCCAGGAGTTCGATGATTTCATCAGACACCTCTTCGGGCATAGAGTTAGGCATGTCACACTTATTCAAGACGGGAATGATCTCCAAATCGTGCTCAATTGCCATATAAAGGTTGGAGATGGTTTGCGCCTGTACGCCCTGCGTAGAGTCAACAATCAAGAGGCACCCTTCACACGCCGCAATACTTCTACTCACCTCGTAAGAGAAGTCAACGTGTCCCGGAGTGTCAATGAGGTTGAGGGTGTATTTCTTGCCATCAATTTCATGTTCCATCTGTATGGCATGACTTTTGATGGTGATGCCTCTTTCCTTTTCAAGGTCCATGTCGTCCAACATTTGACCTTCTGTGATTTGTATTGTTTTTGTGCGTTCCAGCAGACGGTCGGCAAGTGTGCTCTTGCCGTGGTCGATATGCGCAATAATGCAAAAGTTTCTGATGTGTTCCATCAATATCTATAGTGTTTAAAATTCTTCAAAAGGTATCACTTCATCAAGCGAAAGCGCTTTGTTTAAGTCCTTATCAGACAAGAGGGGAGGGTTGCTATCCGAAATGGGCCAGTTGATGTTTACTGTGGGGTCGTTGTAGGCTAAAGTGCGTTCGGATTGAGGCGCATAGTGATTGTCAACCTTGTAGATAAAAGTCGCTTGTTCGGACAAGACGTAAAATCCATGTGCGAAACCTCGGGGTACGAACAATTGTTGCATATTTTCAGCAGAGAGTTCTACCATTACATACTTACCAAAGGTGGGAGAACCCTTACGTAAATCAACCGCAACATCAAGTACGGAACCTTGAATGACTCTCACCAGTTTAGCTTGCGAATCCTTGCCTTCCTGGTAATGTAGACCTCTTAAAACTCCACGAGATGACATGGATTGGTTGTCTTGAACAAACTCAACAGGGCGACCCACGTTGAGGTCAAAATCTTCCTTCTTGTAGGTTTCTGTAAAATATCCTCTGGCGTCGTTGAATAATCGAGGTTTGAGGATGTAAACCCCCTCGATATCGGTCTTGATGTATTCCATAAGTTTATAGCGTCTTGTAGTATATTATGCGTTATAGGGGGATACGGACGGTAGGGGTATCCCCTTATTTTTTCTGAAACAATTCTTTTAATTTCGTAAAGTCCTTTTTGAACTGTATGCCAATGCCTTGTGTGGTAAGCGCTGATTTGGTGAAATATTTGTCATTCGTTTGGCTGTACGCCTTCAGCAAAATATTTCCACTCGGAGTGAGCAGGTACTTCACGTCAAAGTCGCCCACAAAATTGCTTCCACGTGCAGCATTGTATTGGTTCTCGTGGTATCCCAAATTACCGTTAAGGATGAGTCGGTTGTTTAGCAGTTTACCGCTTACGACTCCGTCAACCCCCATGTCAGTCCATCCTGATTTCCCTGTGGAGATATTGGTGCCAAAAGTCCAGTCATTAGAACCAATAGCGCTGGTAATAACCTCGTTGATTTGCGAACTAATCGTGGATGAGATGAACGAGTTGGCCGCTATGGCAGATTGGTTTTGCTTCGTATAGTTATCCGACACTCCTGAATCATAAGTGTAGAATCTTCCCAACCCCAGGAGGTGGATGACCTGCATATTTAAGTCTTCTTCGGTAGCAATCAACTTTCTTACCATTTGTTTTTCGTCGTCATTAATATTGGGCAAATCAAGGTCAAAACTTACATTCGGACTTGCTGCCGTTCCGCCGATATTAAGAATGCAATCGGCTTTAATGGTGCGTTCAGAAAAACTATCTCCGATGTTGAGGTCTGCTAACGATGCTGATGGAACCGTGTAGACCGCCTTCAATGCTAATTGTGCATAATCGGGGTCTCCTCCGAAAATGATAGCGCTACCCGATTGAATATCAAAATTCTTTTTCAGCACATCTTGAATACTCATTTGATAATTACCATCGTTGATGTCGAATTTACCATAGAGTTGGAAGGCGCCCTTATTATAATAGTCGGCGGTAAGTGTGCCGTTGCCTCTCAAGTTCAAATGGTCGCCCGTTACTTCGTCCATAAGTATACGGAGCGTAATGGCAGGGTTCATATTGATATTGAAGCGCATGTGCATATCCATCGTGGGAGCATGCATCATGGGCATTGCGGTAATATGAGAGGTACTTACGGAGTCGGTAGTTAGGTCGCGATAGGTTATAAACCCGTCGTCAGGGTTATTGGTGTTAACCGTTTTAGTATCAGTGTATACAATGAGCGAATTACCTGTTGGTGACGCATTGACATCCAATGTTAAAGAGTTGGGCAACCCCTTAATCTTTACATTTCCCGAGGCAAATGTGGTTGCATAAAACGGCATATCCATCGATCTCGGTTTGTCGTAGAGGAGAAGTCGTTCTGCCTCAAGGTTTAGATCGTATGAAAAGCGCTTCAAGTTCGTATGGCGTAAGGAAGCCGATATGATTCCCTTACCCCCTAATGGAGCTGTTATTTTACTATTTTCTAATTGGAACAATCCCGAATCAATGTTGACTTTGGCATTTTCTAATGCATAGGTAACTCCGTTTGCAGGTACTTCCAACTGGGCATTGACATTCATCACCCCCTCAAAATCGAGTTTGTTGAAGGGCCCATACACGCGGCAATGACCGGTAGTGTTCCCGCTAATGTCTTTTGTAATGTTATTTACCCAATAGCGTAAAAAGGCAATATTTGTCTTGTTTGAAGTGACGTGTAAATCAAGACCGTTTTCAGCCGGTGAAACATACCCCCTTGCCTTTGTCCACCCCACACCTTGCTCTACAAAATCTGCATCTATATTTATACGGTCTTTGGGTGACTTCCATTCAGCTTGGATGGAGGCATCGCCGAAGAGGGCATTGTTGAACAAGAATGATTTTACACTTAAATTAGCACGCAATAGGGGATTGTTGGGCGACAAACTCAAGTAAGCATCACCGCTTGCGCTTCCATCAAAAAGCACACTCCTGAAATTGATCTTGTCAAGAATGTAACCCACATTGATATGCTCTAAAGCGATATGAAGAGAGTCGTTATTCTCGGATGACACCCCACCATTAAGCGTTAATTTTTGATGCTCCGTATTAACCGTCAAGTTTTTGATTTTATATTTATCATCCTCGACAAGTAGTTCTCCAGTCGAAACATTCCAGATGGAATCACCGATATGGATGCTTGTAGGCAATACGGACGACACAATCTTTTTAGGGCTTACGAAACTGGTAATCGTGTTAAGATTCCCTGAAAATTCATGATTGTTAATGCCTTCCCATTCTATGTTATTCTCAAGAATGTTGTCGTGTATTTGTGTCCCTACTACAAACTGCACATGGTCATTAAACAGTTGCTTTTTCGCTTGCAGAAGCAACCCGGCTCCCATTTCTTGAGATTTAAGGTGTAAGGACACATTCTCAAGTTCTGTATTTTCGTAATTGATTTTTGTGGCATGTGCGCTAATTTCGGCGTACGTGTTGCCCTTATTCAGTTTCCCTTGAATGGAACTGCCATCTGTTAATTCAAGGGGGATGAGGAATAATTTTTTAAGCAAGTCTCCCTGATGTACATTTACAGAGAAACTCATCGAAGAGTTATGACTTTCTTCAGTTATTGAGTCATTCGAAAGTGCGGGGACGTGTTGTGCAATCGTTGTCTTCCAAGCATTCAGAATGGTCTCAACATCAATTACCCCCTCTGCTCCAACGGAGACAAGGTCGCTAAATAGATTAAATTGCGACGGTTTGTTTTGTGCGTAATTTACTGTAGCTGAAAGTTTGTTGATTTCAAAAGGATTAGTTTCGCGAGTCACGGAAACAGAGTCAAGGTTTAATTCCGCCTTTAACTTTTTCTTGGTGATTTGTGGAATGTTCAGCGAAACATTACCCTTCCAAATTCCGTGTAGAATCGTGTCATTAATGCCGATGCTCTTAAAGTCAGCATGTGCCACTCTGCTATCCAAAGAGATATTTGAAAATCTATTATCTTTGTATTGGCAGGCAGCATTTAGGTTGAACGCTAATTCAGGAGCATCACCCACTACGTGGCACGTGTATTTATTGCCTCTTGTATTAATGTTTGCTTCAATGTTCCCGAATTGATATGCACCAGTTTTGGCAACGTTATCAACGACTAATTTTAACGTTTCCGGTAAAATGAGCGAATCTTTCTGCGAAGCAATGGCATTTGCCGAGAATGTAAGTGTGTTGGGTAATTCGTTGTTATCCAACCACGATTGAATATCAAGTTCAGCAGCCGAAATGCTTACGTTAATTTTATCGTTATCTTTCTGTGCGCTTACCTCAATGCCGTTTGTGATGGGTGAGTTTATTTTAAATTGCGCCTCCCCCTCTTTTTTATTGAGGTCAATCTCTGCATATCCCTTAATGGCGCATTGCTTGAGGTTGCTAATAATTTTACCCTCTTGCGTATTCAGTACTCTATGCGACAAACCCACCAATAGGGTAGAGTCAGCAAAAAGGCGTTCAATGTTAATGCGGTTATGATCTGTAAAGTTCAGGAGCGAATTGACATTCAGCGCAAAATGATTCTTCTTTTCTTTAATGTTTATCTCTACCGCCGTGTGCGAAGCATCACTTTGATAGGCTTGAGCGCTTCCTGAAAAGTTAAGGTTGAGCTGTTTTGCTTGCGATAAGAAGGGTTCGATATCTTTCGTGGAGAAGTTTTGAACCCTTATTTTTCCGTTGATGAAGGGACTCTTTTGCTTGAAATTTTCGATGTCAAACGTTACAGGTTCATCACACGTTAATTCGCTGTGGGTAGTTTTAAACTGGAAGTTATGAAGCAAAAAAGTCTTATTGTTTCCTTCAAGCGAAAAATTCAGTTTCTCAATAGCCAAACCGCACTGCTCTTCACATGAGAAATTGCGTACTCTAACATTAATGCTATCATCAGCAATTTCATTTAGAGCAAAATTCGTACAGATATTACTTACTTGAATGTGGTCGGTTGAGAACATACCTTCCACCCTGGGCACCCATTTGTTGTCATAACTAATGTTTGCTCTAGTGATGGTAAATGAACCTATACCAAATTTACTTCCTTCTTCTGTCGAGTTGTCACTCTGGAATAAATCGGTTATGAACTTGTAGTTGGGTGCTGCATTCTGATGCTCTTGATAGAGATTGATTTGCGCATCCATAATGAGCACGGATCTCAAGGTAATTCTGTCTTTGATGAGGTCTCGAAGCAGAATTTTTACCGCAATCTTTTTTGCGTCAAGGAGGTGTTCGCCCGATTGGTCGTAAATAGCGACTCCGTCGAGCACCACTCTGTTGAACAAACCAATTTCAACATCTGCGAGTTCAACCTTTGTGCCCATTGCCTCCGACAAACCCTGCTCTAATTTCTCAACCCAAATGTTCTTCAGTGGTTGAGCGTTTAACACCACCAACAAAACAAGGTAGGAACATAAAATTGTGCCTACCAAAATTTTGAGTATTTTTCCAGGGTGTGTAAATTGCAAGGGAGTAGGGGAGGTTTAGACGTTGGTGTTGTTAAAGGTCGGGAGGTGAAACGTTTGGTGGTGATGCCAAATCCATCGCCAGTTGTTTATTTCTCGTTTCTGCGCATGTATATAATCCCTTCTGCTAAATGTCTAAACATCGGGACAAAGTGGCATAATCCCTTCAATGTCGCATTAAGCGCGAAGTTGAAACATACAATCCAGGCATAGTTGCCGTGTTTGTAATATTCAAACGCCCCTCTACTGCGTTGCACTCCAGCATCGATATATACCAGCGACTTCTTGAGCATTGTGGACGTTTCCACCAATTTCTTGGGGAAGAAGCGCATCGTCAAGTTTAATCTCAACGCATCGGTAAGCCAGATGTCGTCCTCGCCACAAGTTAAGAATTTCGTGCCCAATCCAAATCTTTCGTCAAAACGCACCACGCTTTGCACTCTGCTTCTTCGGCACACCATTTCTAACGCAGAGATAGAGTAATCAGAAGGAATCTCCTTTACCTCTCTCTCCGTTGTGGGATAGGATTTTAATTGTTTCCCTATGTACGTTGTGGCGGTAAAGAAGGCAACATCCAGGTCGGGATTTTTTTCAAAGGTCTCACGGGCCAATATAATGGAGTCTTCCGTGAAGCGTGCGTCGTCTTCTGCAAAGATTACGAGGTCCGACTTTGCCTTGTCCATGGCCATGTTGCGATTTGCCGACAACCCCTCGCCCTTATATTGGAGGAAAACTACATCTTTTCGCTCGGTAAGTTCACTGGGGATTAAGTCCAAATAGCGCTCATCGGTATATTGGTAAGAAACAACATACCTTACCCCTTCAATGGGTTGAAGTAGTACGTCAGGAACTTTTACGATTCCCTTGTTTATTGAGCAAATTAGAATGTCTATTGTCATAGTTTGTAGTTTCAATACTTATGATAAGCAAAGTTACATCTTTTTTTTAATATAGTATGCGTGGAGCAAGCATAGACACTATAATTTTGTAGTAAGATGTAAAAAAAGAACAAAAATGTTTGGAGGATAAAATCTTGTTTATAATTTTGTTTTAAGATTGAATGGTAAAGTGTGTCGCTTATTATTCACCCGCATCGTAATTAGCTATGAAAAAGCCTATTGACTTACATACGCCATTAAAACGGTATTTCGGTTTTGACAACTTCAAACAAAATCAAGAAGACATTATTCGTAGTCTTCTTGACAAGCGTGATGTTTTTGTGTTGATGCCGACGGGTGGTGGTAAGTCTATGTGCTACCAACTTCCAGCTCTTTTGATGGAGGGTACTGCCATTGTGATATCGCCTCTTATCGCTTTGATGAAGAATCAGGTTGATGCCTTGAGGCATAATTCAGAAGACGATGGAGTGGCGCATTTTATCAATTCTTCCCTGAATAAGGCTGCTGTAGATAAAGTAAAGAGTGATATCCAGCGTGGAGTCACCAAATTGCTTTATGTCGCTCCAGAAACATTGACGAAAGACGAAAATGTAGCGTTTCTGAAAGGTATCAAAATCTCTTTTTATGCTATTGATGAGGCCCATTGTATTTCAGAATGGGGTCACGATTTCCGCCCTGAATACCGAAAGATTCGCCCCATTATTAATGAGATTGGTAATGCTCCCGTAATCGCTCTTACCGCAACTGCCACTGAAAAGGTGCGTAGCGATATCAAGAAGAGTCTTGCCATGACCGACGTCGTAGAGTATAGCAGTTCTTTTAATCGTGCAAACCTTTATTACGAAGTGCGTCCCAAGACGAATCAAATCGATAAGGACATTATTCGTTTTATTAAGCAACATCCAGGAAGAAGTGGCATTGTGTATTGCTTGAGTCGCAAAAAGGTTGAGGAATTAGCTGAAGTCCTTCGCACCAACGACATTAAGGCACAAGCTTACCATGCAGGTATGGATGCCGCCACCCGTAGTCAGACGCAAGATGCCTTCCTCATGGAGGATATTGATGTTATCGTGGCTACGATAGCCTTTGGGATGGGAATCGACAAACCCGATGTGAGATTCGTCATCCATTATGAAATACCCAAGAGTCTTGAAGGATATTATCAAGAAACAGGACGTGCGGGTAGAGACGGCGGAGAAGGTATTTGTATTGCGTTTTATTCGTATAAAGACCTTCAGAAGCTTGAGAAATTTATGATAGATAAACCCGTTGCAGAGCAAGAGATCGGAAAACAATTGCTGAAAGAAACAGCAAGTTATGCGGAAAGCTCACTTTGCAGACGTAAACTTATATTGCATTATTTCGGAGAAAATTACGAACCGGATAATTGCCATAATTGTGACAATTGCCTAAATCCCAAAAAGAAAGTGGAAGCAAAAGATTTTTTATGTAGAGCTATTGAAGCCGTAATAGCTACAAAAGAAAATTTTACAGAAGAGTATATCATTGACATATTACAGGGTAACGAAACTGATGAGGTCTTGGCACATCATCATGAAGATTTGGATGTATTCGCATCGCTTGAGGATGTAGAAGAAAAGACCTTGTCGCCCGTGTTGAAACAAGCCGTTATCAGTGGCTACTTTGAAAAAGACGTAGATAATTTTGGTGTCTTGAAGGTAACGAAAGCTGGTAAGGCATTCTTGAAATCGCCCAAGTCATTTCAGATTGTTGAAGATAATGAATTTGATGAAATGGAAGAGGAAGAACCCCTTCAGAGTGGAGGTTCGTGTGCGGTTGACCCCGTTCTCTACGACATGATCAAAGACTTGCGTAAGCGCATGGCAAAGGACCTTGACGTGCCTCCCTATGTGATTTTCCAGGATGCCTCGCTTGAAGCCATGGCTACGATTTACCCCCAAACGATTAAGGAACTTGAAAATATTCCTGGAGTAGGTGCGGGCAAAGCGAAGCGTTATGGCGAGGAGTTCTGCAAACTCATTAAGCAGCATTGTGAAGACAATGAGATTGAGCGACCCGAGGACCTCCGTATTCGCACGGTTGCTAACAAGTCAAAACTCAAAGTAAGTATCATTCAGGCTATTGACCGCAAGGTGATGCTTGACGACCTTGCCGAAAGTAAGGGTATAGACTTCGAAGAACTGCTTGATGAAATTGAAGCCATCGTATATTCAGGAACCAAAATCAATATTGATTATTTCATTGAGGAAATTCTTGATGATGAGCATATTATGGATATCTACGATTACTTCAAGGAGTCAGAAACTGATGATATAGAAGACGCTGTAGACGAACTTGGAGCCGATTATACGGAAGAAGAAATTCGCCTCGTGCGCATCAAGTTTATATCTGAAATGGCAAACTAATTTTAAAGGAGAGTAGTGGGCAATGAGTAATGAGACGCAACTAAATGTTTAGTTTTTCTCTCATTACTCGCTGCTTATTACTCATTGTTCTTTTTTAGTTGCTAACTTTATTCCCCCTTTTTAAAACGAAAAAAGTAAAAACACAATAACTATGGAAATTATCGAACCTAAAAAGAGTCTCAATTTTATTGAGAAAATCGTTCAGAACGACTTGGCAGAGGGCAAAAACGGTGGACGCCTTCAGACGCGCTTCCCGCCCGAACCTAATGGTTATCTTCATATTGGCCATGCTAAAGCCATTGCTATGGACTTTGGCATTGCTGAAAAGTTTGGTGGCGTTTGCTACCTGCGCATGGATGATACGAACCCCCAAAAGGAAGATCTTGAATACGTACGTGCTATTGAGGAAGATATTCAATGGTTGGGTTATAAGTGGGGAAAAGTATGCTATGCCAGCGATTATTTCCAGGACTTATGGGACTTTGCAGAGTGGTGTATCACCACGGGTAAGGCCTATGTTGACGAACAAACTTCCGAAGAAATTGCCGCACAGAAGGGCACACCTACAGAACCCGGTCAAAACAGTCCTTATCGTGACCGACCTGCTGAAGAAAGTTTGCAACTCTTCCGCGAAATGAATACAGGGAATGTGGCACCTGGTAAGATGATTCTTCGTGCCAAAATCGACATGGCGAGTCCCAATATGCACTTCCGCGACCCCATCATGTATCGTGTGCTCAACCTCCCTCACTGGCGCACGGGTAATAAGTGGAATGCTTACCCCATGTATGACTTCACACACGGTCAGAGTGACTACCTCGAAGGGGTTACTCACTCTATCTGTACCCTTGAGTTTGTGCCTCACCGCGACCTCTACGATCTCTTTGTGACATGGATTAAGGAGTGGAAGGGCGACGAAGGCGATATCAACGACAATCGTCCCCGTCAGTTTGAATTCAACAAGTTGAACCTCAACTATACCCTCATGTCAAAGCGCAACCTGCTCATCCTGACGAATGAGGGAGTAGTAAATGGTTGGGACGACCCCCGTATGCCGACAATTTGCGGTATTCGCCGCCGTGGTTATAGTCCCCAGGCCATTTTGAACTTTATCGACAAGATTGGCTACACTACTTTTGATGCGCTTAACGACATTAAATTGATGGAAGCTGCTTGCCGTGAAGACCTTAACCAGCGTGCCCTTCGTGTGAGTGCGGTTGTTGACCCTGTCAAGCTCATTATTGATAATTACCCCGAGGGTCTCGTTGAGGAAATGACTGCCATCAATAATCCTGAAGACGAAAATTCAGGTACGCACATCATCCGCTTCTCTCGCGAACTCTACATTGAGCGTGATGACTTTATGGAAGATGGCGGTAAGAAGTTCATGCGCCTTGGTCCTGGCAAGGAGGTACGCTTGAAGAATGGTTATATCATCAAGTGCGACGAAGACCCCGCAAAGTGCATTGAGAAGGATGCTGATGGTCGCATCGTATGTATTCATGCTACTTACGACCCCGAAAGCCGTAGCGGTATGCCTGGGGCAGACCGTAAGATTAAGGGTAAGACGCTTCACTGGGTAAGTTGCAACCATTGTGTGCCCTGTGAGGTGCGCGACTATAGTTGCCTCTGGACCTGCGAAAATCCTCGCGATGCCATCAAGCAGTATGAAAAAGAACATGGCGTGAGAGGTATCGATGCTATGCGCCCCTTCCTCAATCCCGATTCGCTGAAGGTCAATAAGCAGGCGTTTATCGAAGAGTGGGCGGCAACACTTCCCGCACTTTCATACCTCCAGTTCCAGCGCATCGGTTACTACAATGTAGATAAGGATTCTACACCCGAGTGCCCCGTGTTTAACCGCACCGTTGGACTCCGAGATACAAAGTAACGACCTTTAGGGGCGCACAACAGCCCTCATAACCAGTACTAAAAAATCCACATCCCGATAAATGGCGATGTGGATTTTTTTTATTGGTGTCCGGTAAACAACTCTAACTCTATGAATATAAACTCGTTTGAATAGTATAAGCCCCACAGTTTGCATGATTCCCATGAACCAACTGTCGCTGGCCGAAGTATAAAGCAAAGGGGATTAAGCCATTATTTAAGAATTTCACTCGCTCAATGACGCTGAAGGCGTCACCGCTCGGTAACTTAAAGGATTTCACTCGCTCAATGACGCTGAAGGCGTCACCGCTCGGTAACTTAAAGAATTTCACTCGCTAAATGACGCTGAAGGCGTCACCGCTCGGTAACCGGGTGGTTTGAGCGAAGCGAATACCCCCGGATGGGTGTCAGAGAGTAGTCGCACTCTGGAAGAGTGCCCCAACATCCGGCATACCTCGTTGCTCGGGCACCCTTTCAGGGTGCGATTCTTGAGTGCGCCTCACCGGGGGTACTCGCCTCGCTCGCACGCCC
>JAZQXB010000023.1:0-5135 GCA_045632685.1 Alloprevotella sp. | reverse complement strand
TCTGTCAGTTGTACTCTGTACTCTGTCAGTTGTACTCTGTACTCTGTCAGTTGTACTCTGTACTCTGTCAGTTGTACTCTGTACTCTGTCAGTTGTACTCTGCACTCTGTCAGTTGTACTCTGTACTCTGTCAATTGTACTCTGTCAGTCCTCCCTTAAACCACAAAAAGGAGCATAGCGGCCTTGGAGGTCGCTATCTCCCCATGTTTCTTTGATAGTGTGCTCCTGCACAATTTTTAGAGCAAACTTGCAGTTGCGATGCCCAAGATACCGAGGGCCACGAGTGCGGCAACTACTCCGAAGAGCACCTTCATGGCCTTCTTTTCTTCTTTAGCCTGGCGTGCCGCCTTCTTGTTTTGATGTTGTTTAGACATAGTGTATGAGGTTTTTAGGTTTTTAGTTATGAGGTTTTTAGGTTATGAGGTTTTTAGGTCTTAAGGTTTTGAGACCATCTGGAGGGCAGCTGTACTCTGTACTCTGTCAGTTGTACTCTGAAATTTACTCCGCCCCACTACCCCCTTCATCCATGAGGTAGGCCTTGATGAAACCGTCAATCTTGCCGTCCATCACGCCACCTACGTCACTGGTTTGATAACCTGTGCGGTGGTCTTTCACGCGTCGGTCATCGAAGACGTAGCTGCGGATTTGACTGCCCCACTCAATCTTCTTCTTTCCCGCTTCAATCTTTGCCTGTGCCGCCTTACGCTTCTGCAAGGCGCGGTCGTAGAGTTGTGAGCGCAAGAGTCGCATGGCGTTTTCGCGGTTCTCGAGTTGCTTACGGCTCTCCGTATTTTCAATGAGGATTTCTTCCTCCTCGCCCGTGTCAGGGTCCTGATATTGGTAGCGGAGTCGTACCCCCGTTTCTACCTTATTGACATTCTGACCACCAGCACCGCCCGAGCGGAACGTGTCCCAACTGATGCGGGCAGGATCTACGTACACCTCGATAGAGTCGTCCACCAAGGGGGTCACGAATACCGAAGCAAAACTCGTCATGCGCTTACCCTGCGCATTGTAAGGACTTACGCGGACAAGGCGGTGTACCCCGTTTTCACTCTTCAAGTAACCGTAGGCAGAGTCGCCCTCAATCTCCATCGTCACCGTCTTAATACCGGCTTCATCACCGTCTTGGAGGTTCACGATAGTGACTTTATACCCATTGGCTTCGGCATAGCGCATATACATACGCATGAGCATCGATGCCCAGTCCTGACTTTCGGTGCCACCTGCGCCAGAGTTAATTTTCAGTACGCAGTCCATCGGGTCTTCTTCCTGACGGAGCATGTTGCGGAGTTCTAATTCTTCCAAAGCACGGAGGGTGTTGGCATAAGCTTCATCTACTTCTTCCTCCGTCACCATTTCTTCTTTGTAGAAGTCAAAGGCAAGGGCGAGTTCGTCGGCAAGTGTCTTTACCTCACGGTAACCTTTAATCCACTTCTCCAGACCCTTTACCTTCTTCATCTGCTCCTCGGCACGCTTGGCGTCGTCCCAAAATCCAGGGTCTTGAGTGCGGAGCAATTCTTCCTCGTGCTCAATAATTTTGGCGTCAATGTCGAGGTAGCGGTTGAGCGCCTCTACGCGCTCTGTGGTTTCTTTTAGTTGTTCAATCGTTATCATTTCTTTCGATTAGTAGACGAGTTGATAGGTACGAGTAGACGAGATGGATAGCGAAAAACTTTGTTCGTCAGTCAATCCGATATCGTCGTCTTTTTTTACTCTAAAAATCTCCTCGTTACTCTTTTCTATTCAGCATACATACTGTCAATAATGTCGGCATACTTTTCGTACACCACGCGACGCTTAACCTTTAATGTATTGGTCAGTTCTCCCGTTTCCATAGTGAAGGGTTGGGGCAAGAGGGTGAAGCGCTTCACCTTTTCGTAGGGCGCAAAGTCTTGCTGCAATTCTTCAATATTTTCCTGAATCATCTTGATGATCGCGGGATGCTGACAAAGTTCTTCGTGAGTCGTACAGTTCAACCCATTTTCTTCGGCATATTGGCGAAGGAGGGCGTAGTCGGGCACGATGAGGGCAGAAACAAACTTACGCTTGTCGGCAACGACCACCACTTGAGTGTTGTAGCGCGTCAAAACAAGCTTTGTTTCAATCATCTGTGGCGCAATGTACTTACCGTTTGAGGTTTTGAACAAATCCTTAATACGTTCGGTAAGGTAAAGTTCGCCATCCTTCATATAACCTGCATCACCCGTGTGGAACCAGCCGTCCTTGTCAATAGCCGCCGCCGTTTCTTCAGGCTTCTTATAGTACCCCGGAGTAATGGTCTTACCACGGAGGAGAATTTCATTGTTTTCGCCAAACTTACATTCGAGTCCGTCTACAAGGCGTCCCACACTGCCCCTCGTGAAGGGTTTGCCAATCACGTCGCAAGAGACGGTGGCGGTAGATTCCGTGAGTCCGTAGCCCACAAGCATGTTCAAACCAGCAGCATGCACGAAGGTTTCCACTTCAGGAGAAACAGCCGCACCCGCAGTGGGGAAGAAGTAGGCATTTTCCAAGCCCAACGTCTTTCGGAGCAAGTGAATGATGGTGTGGTCGTAGAACTTGTAGCGCAGACGGAGCAACCAGGGGATGGGCAAGCACTTTGATGTGTATTCCAACCAGCACTTTGAACCTACGGCAAGCGCATTCTTGATGAGGGTGCGCTGGATGAACGACCCAGTCTCCATCTTCTGCAACACGCCTTGGTACACCTTCTCCCAGAAACGGGGTACGGAGCACATACAGTTAGGATGCACCTCTGTCAGCGACTTCTGAATGTCGAGGGGGCGTAAGTTAATGGCCAACTTAAGACCTTCTGCCAAACACCAGTAAGAGAATGCGCGCTCAAAGACATGGGCAAAGGGCAAGAAGTTAATCGCCGTGTCGCCTTCGCGGATAGGCACCGCCTTGGAGTTCACGCGAAGGGCTTCTATGTACATTTCATGCGTGAGGATAACGCCCTTGCTCTGTCCTGTCGTACCGCTGGTGTAAAGGATGTTTGCCATATCCTTGGGCTGCGCTTCCTTCTGACGCTTTTCACGTTCTGCGTCAAAGGCGGGGTCGGTGTTGGCAAGGAATTCATCCAAATACACCGAAAGGGTATCGCCTTCTGCACGCACCACCTTGGGGTCGAAGATAATCACCTTCTTGAGTGTGGGACAAGAGTTGCCCAGCGCCATCATCGTGTCGTACTGCTGCTGTTCGCCTACGAAGACGTAGCGCACTTCAGCGTCGTTAATCATATACGCCACCTGTGCCGTACTGCTGGTAGCGAAGAAGGGGATTGTTATGGCGCGAATCGCGTATGCCCCGAAGTCCACAAACAAACATTCGGGCTTATTCTGTGAGAACACACCCACACGCTCTTGCACCTCAACACCGTGTGCGAGCAACGCACGCGACATCAATACCTGCTTCTCAAGAAAGGTGTTCCATGTGATGGGAATCCATTTGTTCAAGTCGTAATCGCGATACGACATTACTTGAGTTTCGCCATACTTGGCAGCTTGCTCTTGGATGAGGGTGGCAAAGTGTGAATTGTTCAGCATAAGTCGTGGATTTGTGGGCGCACAAGTTAGTAAAATAACCACTTTTTATAAAGTGCGCACGAGATATTTTGGACAAAGTTATAGGTTTTTCTGCATCCGAGGGCAGTTTGTGGAATATTTTTTTTAACAATCCGAGCAATTTACGCAACTTTGCAGCAACGGTATCCGAGTTTCTAAAAACGAACTCCCAGATATTTGAAACAGTCTCCCGATGATTTTGAATGAAGTCCGAGTTAGTTTTAGGTATGCCTCCTTTCATTCTCAAAAATTCCCAACGTTCGTGAAAAATCTCCTTTCCACCCTTATCAGCATCCCTGCCATCAGTCGTGAAGAAACGAAAAAGGCAGATGCCCTCGAGCAGTATATGCTTGAGCAGGGACTTGCGCCCCAGCGCGAGGTTAATAATATATGGTGTGTGGGAAAAACGTTCCTGCCCACCCGTCCTACCGTGCTTCTGAATGCCCATATCGACACCGTAAAACCCGTCAGTGGGTGGCAACGCCCCCCGCATGTGCCCACACTTGAGGGCGACCGTCTTTATGGACTCGGTACGAACGATTGTGGCGGCGGACTCGTGGCGCTCCTCTTCGCTTTCATGCACCTCAATGGCATTGACGAGGGACAACTGCCCTACAATCTTGTATATCTTGCCTCGGCGGAAGAAGAAGTGTCGGGGCGCAACGGTGTAGAGCGCGCTTTGCCCCTGCTACCTCCCATTGATGTCGCGATAGTCGGTGAACCTACGGGCATGCACCCCGCCATTGCGGAAAAGGGGCTGATGGTGCTCGACTGCACTGCTCACGGTGTGTCGGGACATGCCGCTCGCAACGAAGGGGTGAATGCGATATACAAGGCGCTTCCTGACATCGAATGGCTTAAAAACCATCAGTTTGAAAAGGAGTCGCCCTTGCTTGGTCCCGTGAAGTTGAGCGTGACGCAAATCAACGCCGGCACGCAACACAATGTCGTGCCCGACACCTGCACCTTTGTGGTGGATGTGCGCACCAACGAATGCTACTCCAACCAACAGGTCTTGGACACCATTACCGCCCACCTTTCTGCAGATGTTAAGGCGCGCAGCACCCGCCTGAACTCCTCTTCTATTCCCGAAACTCATCCGCTTATCCAGCGCTGCATAGCACTTGGAGGCAAACCCTTTGGCTCGCCCACATTGAGCGACCAGGCGCTGATGCCCTTCCCGTCGTTTAAGTTGGGACCTGGAGATTCGGCGCGTTCACACACGGCAGATGAATTTATCTGCCTGACCGAGTTGGACGCGGCACTTAAATTCTACATTCAGTTGCTGGAAACGTAACTTTTGAAGTCTTCAGATGTTGTATAGCTGAATATTGCTGTCCGGTAAATATAGATAACTCTTTGTTTGATGGATAGTTGTACTCATACTAGCCCCTTCATAGATATTCAACCGAAAAAAACGAGAATTTCTATGTTTAAGAGAACACGAATTTCACGAATAACACGAACCGCAGGTCGCGCAAGTCAATCTCCATGCGGGATGAATATTTCTTAATCAGAGGCGAATAACACGAATACCATCCAGACGGTATTCGCGCAAGTCAATAGCAC
>JAZQXB010000022.1:0-57293 GCA_045632685.1 Alloprevotella sp. | reverse complement strand
ACGAATACCATCCGGATGATAAAAATTCGTGCTATTGACTTGCGCGAATACCGTCCGGATGGTATTCGTGTTATTCGCCTCTGATTAAGAAATATTCATCCCGCATGGAGATTCGTGTTATTCGTGAAATTCGTGTTCTCTTAAACATAGAAATTCTCGTTTTTTCGGTTGAATCTCTATAAGGGACTTATATGAGTGCAACAATCTATCAGGCAAAGAGTTACCTGTATTTACCGGACAGCAATATTACCAAAACTATTATTGCTTGATTAAAAAACTCGTAAATATTTGTTCTATTTCAAAAAACTTTGTAATTTTGCGCCCCGTTTTTAACTAAAGACTATGCGACAAATTAAAATTACCCAAAGACTCACGCCTCGTGTTGAGGCGGGGTTGGACAAGTATCTCGTTGAGATTGGACGTGAAGAACTGATTTCTACCGATGAAGAGGTAGAACTCGCTCAGCGCATTCATAAGGGTGACCAGGAAGCGCTTGATCGCTTGACGCGTGCGAATCTACGTTTTGTGGTTTCGGTTGCAAAGCAGTACCAGAACCAAGGTCTTGCCCTTAACGACTTGATTAACGAAGGTAATTTGGGGTTGATTAAGGCGGCGCAGAAGTTTGACGAAACGCGCGGTTTTAAGTTCATCTCATACGCCGTATGGTGGATCCGTCAGAGCATCCTTCAGGCTATTTCCGAGCAGAGTCGTATCGTGCGTATGCCCTTGAATCAGGTGGGTTTCCAGAGCAAACTTTCGAAGGCGATTGTAAGTTTTGAACAGGAGTTTGAGCGTCGCCCTTCAGCAGAAGAGTTGGCAGAAATTCTCGGAACAGACCTGGAGAAAGTGCAAGATGCGCTTGATACCAACCGTAAGAAGGTCAGTGTTGATGCACCCTTCCAAGATGATGAGTCAAATAGTCTCATTGACATTATGCAAGATGAGTCGGCTCCTGGTACTGATAATTCCATGGAGCGCGAATCGCTCTCGTCAGACCTCGAAGCAGCGCTCGCAGTACTCAATGGACGTGAGCGCATGGTGTTGAAGATGCTTTTCGGTATCGGTCGTAATGAAATGACAGCAGAAGAGGTGGCACACAACATGAGTCTCACACGCGAACGTGTGCGTCAGATTAAGGAACGTGCTCTTCGCCGACTCCGCGAAACCGATAATATCAACATCCTTGTGAAGTATCTCGGTTAATCTGCTTACGATTTATATACAATACACGCACCAATATATTGTGTCAGTAATGCCACCGAACCTGTTTCGGTGGCATTTTTTGTAATAATATTATTACTTATATAACAAACGCTTGTTTCAGGGGAGTAAACTCTATTGATTGATAATTTGTCTCACGCAGACTGCGCAGACTTTCACAGAAGCGCACACACTTTGTTTGTGCTTGCCATCCGGAAGGAAGCGCAAGCGTAGCGTGCGCCTCTGCGTAATTCTCTACATAAGACTATTTCTATCCGCATGGTCTCTGCGTTTTCTGCGGAGTCTGCGTGAGAAACATAAAACTATTTTCTATACGCCAAAAACATCATTCTGCTGTTATATCCTATTTTTGTTTGCTTTAGGCAATGGGAACAGTCCGGTAAAATTTATATAATAATATAGCAGTTATCCCTTCCACAAATTTTTGCTCGTCCTCTATGCAGAGGGACAAAGGCAATGCACGCTCTCATATCAGGGGGAGTGCTATGTTCTTTTGTTCTTATGTCAAGAATATTGAACGCAGAAAACACAGATAGACACGGAGTTTGGTCACAAACGTTTTTTTAGGCAGAAGAACATAAGAGCATATTCTTGCCTAGATTAAAAAACATTGTCTGTGAAAGTCAGCGACGTCTGCGTGAGACTATAACACCCCGCAGGGATTCTGTGTGAAACATTATCTCACGCAAAGTCGCAAAGGGCGCGAAGCGTGATGTTCTTCTGTTCTTTTGTCAAAAAAAAGTTGCACGCAGACTACGCAGAACTACGCAGAACTTTGCGCCTTTGCGTGAGGAATCTCACACAGGACTGAAAGTCGCTGTCCGAACTTGTGAGGGGAAAGCAATCCACGGAATACACATAAAAGTCTCCACGTATCTTCACGTATCTGCGCGTATTTTTTTGAGCCACGAATGGGCACTAATTTACACTAATGCCTTGCGGAGTGTAGTTGTCTCACGCAAAGTCGCAAAGTATCGCAAAGTTTCTGCGACAAATATATGTCCTTATGTCGTTCTGTCTAAAAAAATCTGTGTCCTTCCGTGTATTGCTTTCCCCTCACAAGTTCGGACAGCGACTTTCAGTTCTGTGTGCCCATAAATCTCGGCGTCCCTTTGCGTCTTTGCGTGAGAGATGTTCCGTGTAGATACGTGTAAATACGTGGAACCTAAATTTTTTTTAAAAACATTGTCTGTGAAAGTCAGCGACGTCTGCGTGAGACTATAACACCCCGCAGGGATTCTGTGTGAAACATTATCTCACGCAAAGTCGCAAAGGGCGCGAAGCGTTATGTTCTTCTGTTCTTTTGTCAAAAAAAGTTGCACGCAGACTGCGAAAAGATATTGCTCACCACCTCATCAGTAATCTGTGGAAATTATAGCGTCTGCTTATAAGTTTAGGAACAAATTCTGCCTAAATTCTCGACTGTAATCACAACTTCAATCCTTTATAGTATAGAGTATATTGGGTTGTCCCCTATTTTAAGTGACATTTTGTTAAGAAAGAGTCTATTTTTATGATAGTTTTACGGAATGATAGTAAATTTTCTTAACAAAACGAAAAAAATGATACGAAAAGTTATATTTTTATTTCATGAACTTGACTTTTAGATTATAAGGGATATATTTGCCAAAAATAACAAACTCCAACTATGAAAATACCCATAAATCGAAAGTTTGATGTTAAGAAATTGAACCTGTTGGAGCGGTTGCAGAGTCTGATGGAGGAGCGTAAACTTTACCTCAATCCAAAGTTCTCAATTATTGACTTGACAAACCTGTTGGGAACGAATCGTACTTACGTGTCGGTATATCTTAATGATGTATTGGGTAAGTCGTTTTTTGACTTCGTGAATGAGTACAGACTAATTGCAGCAGAAAAGATGGTTATTGAAACTGATGAAAACTTTAGTGATATTGCAGCTAAATCAGGTTTTAATTCCATCTGTACTTTCCGACGTGCCTTTCTCAAGAAAAACGGTATGACTCCTGGGAAGTATCGCGAACTATACAGTGTTCAAAAGAAGTAGTACAGGCTGGTTACAATATACAGATAGTACCCCCTGAACCTTTGCATGACTTGATTAGAGTTTCATGTAAAGGTGCAGGGGGTGCGCGCGTTTTAATAGAAGTAAACTTAAATCTTTTGTCAAGTTTTGGCGGGTGGTGATAATGCAACTGTTGTCCACAAATTTTAGACAATAATTCAAGTTTTGTAAGTGCTCAATTTCTTAAGTTATAAGGTTATAAGGGAATAATTGTGCGGAATGTATTGTTGGGTAACTACACTCCTCTCACTCCTCTCTCTCCTCTAAACCCTCCTCTCTCACCTCTCCTCTCTAAACTTTCACCTCTCACCTAATTAGCATTCAGGAAGTTGAAAGATTTGGTCTGTCATGTTTTCTCTTCCTAAACAATAAGGTAGACAAATGTTATTGTTTATTTTGCCTATTCTTTTTTTAATGTGTACTTTAGCATCCTAAAGGGCATGAAGGGAGGTATGTTTTACCTCCTCTGGTTGCTCCTTGTCGTAGTGAAAATATTAATCTTATAATCTATGAAGAAAATTATTACTCTTTTAATACTTTGGCAAATCTCATTGGCAACGGTTTGGGCACAGGTGGAATTCCCAGCTGCAGACAAGGTTTATACAGTCATAGCGGAGGGACGTGGATCTGTTGGTTGGGCAATCAATGACGCGGTTAGCAGAATGGTGTCGTTTGGTGCGACTACGATTACAGATGATGAGCAAAAGAATTTTGCTTTCGTTCAGCATGATGATAAGGTTTATCTCTACAGTGTTTGGGCGGAGATGTTTGTTCAGAAGGATTTGTCGCTTTCGGCAACCCTTCCCATCGATGATATTAAGGTGGAGAATGTGGAGGGTGGTAAGTTCTTTTTCAAGTATGACAATGCCCACATCCTAAATGTAGGAGGGAGTCTGCAGCTTTTTTGTGATGATTGGGATACAAAGGATGCTGGAAACCAATACACGCTGAATGAAGTAGAAAATTTTGACCCCGCTATGGCGCTTGCAATATTGGAGGGGAGGTATACAATTACTTATAATTTTGTGTATAATGGTAAGGAGGTTGCTTCTCAAACGACAAAGGTACTTGCGGGCGAGCAGTATCCTTCTATTGCCGAGGGTTTGATTCCCTGGGGGGTAACAGCGTTAGTTCCGTCTGGTGCTCCGTCAAATAATGAAACAATTACGATAAATTGTGAAATCGATACGACGGTTCTTCCTTTTGAACCCACTGTTTCTTATGATGATGAGCACATGAAGTGGTATTACCTTCAATTCCATTCTGATGATAAGCATTATTTGTACTTTAAAACTTTTGATGAGGTTCTTTTGACAGACAAAACTGCTTGTGATGAAGAGGATCGGGATGCTTACTCTTGGGCTTTTGTGGGTAACCCCTTTGATGGATATACTATCTATAACCGTAAGGCGTATGCACAGAATCCGAATTTGAAACTTAATGCGAATCCTGAAGGTGCGGTATTAGGAACGGCTGACCATAAGTTTAAGGCAGAACCAAGTGCTCATGGTGTAAGAGGTTTCTTCTTGGCAAGTGAGGATGGGGCATGTAACCAGCGTTTAAATAACCTGGATGGTAAGGTCGTTTATGTAGATGATGCTGAAGATGCAACTGTGAGTTCTACATTTATGGTCGTAGAACGTCATGAGCATTTAGAAACGCTTGAACCCCTCATTGTTGAGGCTGAAACTCTGTTGGCAACTATAAGCTCCAATGTTGGAACAAAGATGGGTGAGTATTCACCAACCACCGTTGAAACTCTTGCTACGGCAATCGCGACTGCGAAAGCTTTGGCGGATGCGAAGACTGTTGGAGCAAATGATGTTGTTGCGCTACAAGAGGCTATGTATGATGTGAGGGAAAATCTTCCAGTTGTTGGTCAGTACTATCAGATACACAGTGCGTATACGGCATTCCCAGAGACAAAAGCAGTGTATAGCGATGGTACAGAACCCGGTTGGAAGACGTTGCAAAACAGTGACGCCAGTTTTTATTGGAAAGCTGTAGATGCAGGAGATGGTAATGTGGTCTTCCAAAACTTTGCCGACGGGAAATATTTGGAGGGGCATGAAAGCCAAGTGGGGGTATGGACAATGACGGATTCCCCCGATGTGACATCTAATGTGGGACTTACAATTTTTAACAAGGCTGAACACGAAAAGGGGTACGAATACGGTATCGTATTGGGCATCTGGCAGATGCACTGCTACGAATATGGGGATGGAGAAGGAGAAGGTTCCTATATTGTGAGCTGGAATACCGACTCCAAGAACTCACCTTCTTCATGGTATATTGTTCCTGTTGAATTACACGACATCACTTACAACTTTGTATATAACGGTGAAGTAAAGTATACAACCACAACTTCTGTTTTTGAAGGTCTTCCTTATCCAGAACTTGAGGTTCCATCCTTCCCCTATGGGGTAGAGGTTGTAGGTGAAGTGTCAACTCCTGAAGGGTTTGTTACAGAATCAAAGACTTTTGAGTATGAACTGACGATAGAACTGCCCTTCAAGACTGCGGTGGATGTCGAAAGTATTGATACTTGGTATTATGCACGTATGCATACGAATCAACCTTGTTACCTCGGTGATATTGCGGAAGATAATACGATTAATGTCTATTGGGGTGCTGAATCTAAAGAATACAATGAAAATTTCCTCTGGGGATTTGTGGGTAATGTGTTTGATGGAATCATTGTGGTGAATAAGGGGACGGGCAAGCAACTTACTTCTACTGGATTTGGGGATGTAACGCTTACAGACGATGGTACGGATTTCTTTATAGCGCCCACGGTGGAGACAAGTTTAAATGCAACGGATGGTTTTTGTCTGCACAGAAAGGGTTCCAACCAGTATGTTCATGCGAATTATGGTGCGGGAAAGCTATCTCATTGGTCTACGACGGACGCAGCTTCTACCATGTTCCTTACAGCATATAAAGAAACAGAAGTCTTTGTAAGTCCAGCAGGTTACGGAACGCTCTATCTTGATTATACCGCCTATATACCCGAAGGGGTTCGTGTTTATACTGTGAATAGCATTGAAGATGGACGTTGTATTATGACGCCTGTGGAAGATGTGCTTCCTGCATATACTGGTGTTGTCTTGAGTAAAGAAGGTGTCTATACGTTCAAGGCTGCAGCAAGTATGAGTGTTGTGCAGGGAAATTTGCTCCTCGGTTCTGTTGAAGACGATTATATTGAAGGTGATGCCTACGTGTTGTCTTATCTTGATGGCGAAGTTGGTTTCAATAGAGTGGTTTTGAACAAGGGAGCGAATGGTGAACCGGGAAACACTCACTTCCTTAACAATGCGAACAAGGCCTACTTGCCTGCGCCACCTGGTGCTTCACTTGTGCTCCGCTTAAACTTCGGTGAAACCACTGCGGTTGAATCTGTTCTTAACAATAGTGTAGATGTTAACGCTCCTGTTTACGACCTTTATGGGCGCCGCGTTAAGAATGTTGTGAATGGTGGAGTTTATATCCGAAATGGTAAGAAGGTTATTATGAGGTAACCTATTTGCTCTTCTATTCGACTAAAGATTTCCACGGTGCCCCTTTCCCTGGGTTGGGGCGAGCTGTGAAACTGCTTTTATGTAAATTCGAGAGGGTGTGTCGAAATGCAAAATTTCGGCACACCCTCTTAAATTGTGTAAGAGTGAGTAAAATGCGAGGCGCTGAAATTGAGGATGAAGGGAGTGTACTGACGTACATGACCAAATCCGAAATTGAGAGGCAACGCAGCAGTTTGCTCATTATGACACAACGCCTTCCGCCTTTTCAGAATGTAGGACCAGTTAGGTTAATTGGTTTGTAGGTAATGGATACAAAAAACACCTGCATGTTGTGCAGGTGTTCATTAGGTAGCGAGAGTGGGGCATGATCCCACGACCTCCGGATTATGAATCCGACGCTCTAACCAACTGAGCTATCTCGCCGTTCCGCATTCAAGTGTTGTTCCTTGTTTGCGAGTGCAAAATTAGAAATATATTTTGAATCTGCAAAGGGTTTGGCGGATTTTTTATAAAAATATTGTGTTAAGAAGACTACTTTCCGAAGCAACGCTGGTATTCGCTCTCAAAATTGGGGGTGAAGAAGTCCGTACCGATGCGGTTTTTGATTTCTTCGGCAGAGAAAAAGGCACCACCGGCAAGTTCTGCAGAGGGAGTGGGAGTTTGGTCGGTTGTTGTCTTAAATACATAGACGAGTTCGCGGTCGCGTGCACTCTCAAAGACATAGGTGCAGATGTGTTCGGGAGTGAAATCCGTCAGTCCGATTTCTTCGCGCACCTCACGGCGGAGGGCGTCGCCCACACATTCTCCTAAATCCACGTGTCCGCCCACCGCCGTGTCCCACTTATCGGGCTGGATGTCCTTCCACGCAGGGCGGTGTTGCAGATAAAGTTCTCCCTTCGTGTTAAATACATGAAGGTGTACGACGGGGTGAAGCAGGTGACTTCCGTCGTGACATTCGCGGCGCGTGGCGCTACCTATGATGTTGCCTTCCTCATCAACGAGGGGGAGGAGTTCGTTTTGGTTGTCGAGCATAGTTGATTTTTTGCAAAAGGAATGGTAGGAGTTACCTCCGGATGGCGCTCTCCCCCTGTTTATAGGGGGAGGGGACCACGTAGTGGTGAGGGGGTGCAGAACACACAACTTCCTATGAATTATTTTGGTGCTACACTCACTCCTTTCAAGCACCCCCTCACCGCCAAGGCGGTCCCCTCCCCCTATAAACAGGGGGAGAGCGCCATCCGGGTTAAATCTTCTCCTTACGGAATGAGTAAAGAACTGTCTCCGTAGCTGAGGAAGCGGAAGTCGTGCTGAAGGGCGTAGTCGTAAACGCGTTTCCAGTTGTCGCCAATGAGGGCGGAGACGAGCAGGAGTAGCGTGCTTTGCGGTTGGTGGAAATTAGTGACGATGGCACGCACAATATTATAGTTATACCCTGGAGCGATGATGATTTGTGTGGCGGTGTGGAGCACCTGCATGCCGTTGCGGTCCATGTAATTGAGAATTGCCTGAAGCGATTCGGTAGCGGTGAGTTTTACGCCCGCTTCGGCGGCGTATTCATAGGGCATCCATTGAGGTACGTGGAGATCTTCGAGTGCGACATTGGGATTCTTGTGAATCATCACGCCGATGTAGTAGAGACTTTCCAGAGTGCGTACTGATGTGGTACCTACGGCGATGCACGAAGCACCGTGTGCGAGCAAGCGCTCCAGGGTGCGTCGCTCCACAGCAATCCATTCGGCGTGCATGGTGTGACCTTCGATGTGCTCACTCTTTACGGGTTTGAAGGTTCCCGCACCGACGTGAAGCGTCACCTCATTGCGTTCGATGCCGCGCGCGTCTAATTCCGCGAGTACGGCAGGTGTGAAGTGCAGTCCGGCAGTTGGCGCCGCCACCGACCCTTTGATTTTGGAGTACACCGTTTGGTAAGTCTTGAGGTCGCTTTCTTCGGTCGCGCGGTTGAGGTATGGGGGGATGGGGAGTTCACCTATGGCGTCGAGCACCTCGGCGAAGGTGATGCGGTCGTTATCCCAGTCAAAGGCAATCTCAAATCCTGTACCGCTTTCGCCGATGCGCTCGGCGGTAAGTGTAATCTCGGTTTCGCCCACTTGGATTTGGCGTTCCAAGCGTCCTTCCTTCCACTTCTTCAAATTGCCCACAAGGCACGTCCAAGTGACACGGCGTGTCTGCGCAAACGATTGCTGGTAATCAAGAGGCGTATGGGGCTCCAGACAAAAGATTTCGATGTGTGCCCCCGTAGATTTCTGAAAATGGAGTCGCGCTTGAATGACCTTTGTATTGTTAAAAACCATCAGCGTTCCCTCGGGAAGGTGTTTGGGAAGCGATTTGAAGGAATGTTCAGAGATTTCGCCCCCGCGATATACCAACAGTTTGGAAGTGTCGCGCTCCGCCTTGGGGTACTTCGCAATGCGCTCGTCGGGGAGGTTGTAATTATAATCCTTTATTTGAATTTGCTTTGTCGTAATCATGCTATGAAGGTTTGCACGAAGGGAAAAGAAAAAGGTGTGAACCTCATTGTTTGAAGATTCACACCTTTTAAGCGGAGAGAGAGGGATTCGAACCCCCGGTACCTCTCGGTACGGCAGTTTTCAAGACTGCTGTAATCGACCACTCTACCATCTCTCCAAGAGACCTTCGTGAGTTGGTTTCTTTTAACGAGTGCAAAGGTACGTGTTTTTTTTATACCTGCAAGGGGTAAGCGGATATTTTTTTGAAAAAAATAATATTTTTCTTGGGGAGTAAGCGATTTTGCTGCTCTAATGCTATGTATGGTTGGCAAAATGACAAACTATACACTACAACTTTATATCCTCTCCTGTAAATTGGAAGGGAAGGAGGGCATCGATAGAGTCGAAGGCAAGAACTTTCGAGGTACCGTAGAGCAGGATACGCATAGGTGTGTTGAAGCGGCGCTGCGTTTCGAGCAATACTTGACGGCAGGCGCCGCAGGGCGTGATGGGGGAGGAGAGAAATTCTCCGGGTGTGTTGGAGGCAGCAATGGCGAGGATGAGTACGGCACTTTCGGGGTAGCGAGCGTTGGCATAGAAAACGGTGCAACGCTCGGCGCAGGTGCCACTGGGGTAGGCGGCGTTCTCCTGATTGCTTCCGCAGACGATTTCGCCATTGTCTAACCATGCGGCGGCGCCCACCTGAAATTTAGAGTAGGGGGCGTATGCCGAAGCGCATACCGCTTTAGCGCTATCGATGAGTTGACGGTCAAGGGCGGGGAGTTCGTCGTAGTCGTATGTCTTGTAGTGCAGACAGAGTGTTTCTTCTTTCATGGTAGGGCGTTTTTTTAAGACATAAGAACATAAGAACAGATTTTATATGTGCTTCTTGGGGAAATGGTGGCGGCTAAAACTTTTGTGTTTATGTTCTTATGTCGAGAACAAATGCTGAAGTCTGCGTGAGACCGCAAACCAAAAAAGGTACGTCAAGACGTGTGCCTTGACATACCTTATATAATATATGTGCTATTCGTACACTTCAACCATTTTCACCTTGCGTTCAGCGCCGACAGCCTTGGCGGCACCGTTAAAGATTTCGTCCTTGCGGTCGATGGTGAAGCGGCGGAACTTTCCTGGGATTTTGAGGAGTTTCGTCTGCGCCTTGTTGAGTGCTTCTGTGTCGGTAATCCATTTCTCTGCGGTAAAGCACACGTCGGGAGTTACTTCCGTTGAGGGCGTTTCGGTCAAATCGTAGATATAACGTATACGGCGCATGGTGATGGTAAACTTGCCGTCTTCCGCCTGCGTTACAAGTTGGTAATAGAAACGTGTGCCGTCGGTCACAAGGGCTTTGCGCTTGAAGTAAAGGAACTCTTCAACGGCAATCGCCAATGTTCCTGCTTCGGGCTGGTCGTCTTGTATGCGTGTTTGAGGAAGCGCATTTTCGTTGTTCAAGATGACTTCAGTTAAGTATGTTTTAAGTCCCTCGTGAATTTCTGCTCTTGTCTTGCCCGGCACATTGTATGATTTTTCAAACACGACAATGCCATTTTGCTCGGTCACAGCACCAGCGAGGTATTTACTCATGTCCTGTTGCTTTTGAGCGGCAACACCAAGGGGGAGTAACATCAAGAGGAGTAAAGCGATTTTCTTCATATCGGTATAGGAATAATTTTTAGGTTTGTGGGCAAAGGTACAATAAAGAAATGAGAAATGGGAATTGAGAAATGAGAAAGTCCATGCGGTGCACGATTTTTAACAATGGTATCATGGTTCGTGGTGTAGTAACCACTATATCGTGTTGCATGTCAGAACTAGACAAAATACATTTATCACGATAAGAACCAACCTCCATAAAATAGAATTGATGAAGTCTAGAAATAATCAATCTGTTGATAGATAATGCACCTATTTTATTTGAAAAGTGCAATAAAGTGCACAATCTTTTGTTCCTTATGGAGATATTTCCTACTTTTGCACAATAAGTGAAATATATTGCACTATGGAATATGGTAAATTAATAAAGGAGCGCAGAGCAGTGTTGGGGTTGACCCAACAAGATTTGGCGGATTATTCAGGTCTCAGTCTGCGCATCATTAAAAGTGTGGAGTCGGAAAAGGGTAATCCTTCCTTAAATACCTTGGAGAAAATTGCCGAGGTTTTAGGTTTGGAACTCATCATGAAAGTAAAAATCTTGAATGAATCATGAGACGTGCGTTAGTATTAACCAATAAAGTTATCGCTGGGATTTTGACAGAGACAGACGACTTGCATTATACCTTTCAGTATGATGCAGACTTCTTGATGCAACCCAATCAGCGAGCAATTGCCTTGGCATTTCCCAAGCGTAAGGAGGCGTATGTTGCTGACGAATTATTCCCCTTCTTCTACAACATGCTTTCCGAAGGCGCCAACAAAGCCTTGCAATGTGCGTCGCTAAAGATTGACGAAACCGATTCCTTCGGTTTATTGTTAGCCACTGCAAAGCACGACACCATTGGTGCTATTACAATAGAAGCATTATGAAACCTATAAATGTTTGCCCAGGTACACTTGCTTTAGGGTTTACCACCTATAGTCCTCTTTGCCTCCGAAAAATGTTTGAAGGTAAGAAGGTGAATCACGTGATGGATTACTCTCTTGATGAAGTCTCCACAGAATTAGCAACTTCTGTAAATAGAATCTCCATATCGGGTGTGCAAGAGAAAATGTCTGCAGTAGTTAGAAACGGTAAGATTATGCTAACTCCTCAAGGGGAGTCTGGTCGCTACATTATCAAACCCATTCCTGATTACAAGCACTTGCGTTTTCGGCAGAATATTCCTGCTAACGAACACCTTACGATGCAGATTGCCAGTCAAGTGTATAAGATAAATACAGCAGTCTGTGCTTTGGCGTTTTTTGCCGATGGCAGTCCTGTTTATATGACCAAAAGATTTGATTATAAGGCTGATGGTTCAAAGATAAAGCAGGACGACTTTGCCTCTATCGCAGGTAAAACAGAAAAGAATAGTGGTAGAGATTTTAAGTATTCAGGGAGTTATGAAGATGTTGCAAAACTCTTGCAACAGAATGTTGCTGCTTGGCGGGTGGAGATGGAGAAATTCTTCACGCTCGTTGTGTTCAATTATTTATTTGGTAATGGCGATGCACACCTGAAAAACTTCTCGCTTCAGGAAACAGATGATGGGGACTATGTGCTGACTCCAGCGTACGACCTTATGAACACCGCCATACATATCAACGATGGTGATTTCGCTTTACAAGATGGGTTGATTCCCATTCGAGAATATTCAGAGGTATATACCAAGACCTCACATCCATGTAAAGACGACTTTATCACATTCGGCACCCGCATTGGCGTACATCCCAAGAAGTTGCACGCAATCATTGAGATGTTTGCAACCGAGCAACCCAAAGTCTACGAACTTATCGAAAACTCATTCTTGGAAGAAAAGGTAAAACGCATGTATAAACAATCCTACCAGGAGCGTTTACACCGCTTTCAAAGGAGTGATAAGTAGTGTTAAGACGGGAAATTGGCAAGATCTATAAATTGTTGATTTTTATATTTATAGGATAAAACTAATCAGCATTCAAATGTAGGTGCACAATTCGTCAATATATGGATGATTTTCAAAATAAATATTATCTGCTTCTTGCACAGAACGAGGAACTTCGTAAGGAAAATGCAGAACTGAAGACTCTTCTTAATACTCATGGCATAGAGTATAATCCTAAACATAAGGAGGTTACAAACTCTGTCTATTCTGCAGTTTCTTTTCCAGAAGTCAAACTTTCTTTAGATGAAAGAGTTGCCCTCTTTCAATCATTGTTTAAAGGTCGAGAAGATGTGTTTGCAAGAAGATGGTTTAGTCAGACAACAATGAAAGGGGGATATCAACCCGTTTGTGTCAATGAATGGAGACGTGGAGTCTGCGATAAGAAAAAGTTCAAGTGCATAGAATGCCCTAATAGAAGTTTTGCTCCATTAACCCCACAGGATATATATCGTCATCTGGAAGGGAAACATGAAAGTTGTTGCGACGTGATAGGTCTCTATGCCATCTTAACAGATAATACTTGTTCCTTCTTGTGCGCTGACTTTGATGATAAGAGTTGTAAACATGGTTACAAGGAAGATGTTCTGGCTTTTGTAGGCGTATGTAAAGATTGGCAGATTCCATATGCCATTGAACGTTCCCGCTCTGGTAATGGTGCTCATGTATGGATATTCTTTGTGGAACCAATTCCTGCTTTTAAGGCTAGGCGTCTGGGAAATGCTATACTTACCGAATCAATGACTCGCAATGGACGCATGTCTTTCAATTCATATGACAGATACTTTCCTAACCAAGATAGAATACCTGAAGGAGGTTTTGGAAATCTTGTTGCGTTGCCTTTACAAGGAAAGGCTCGTAAGAATTTGAATAGTGTCTTTGTGGACGACAATTTCCTTGCTTACAAAGATCAATGGGCATTCCTATATAGTATAAATAAGGTGAATGAAAATACCATTGATGGATTGTTAAACAAACATGTTTATGACAACCTTGGTGCACTCACAACTTCAAGTGAAAGTAAACCTTGGACAACTCCGGTAGCACAAAACATTACAAAGGAAGATTTCTGTTCTATAGTAGAAAAAACCAAAGCTGACAAGATATATATACCTTTGAATGCTGTGTCCTCAAAGGTATTGAATCATCTAAAGCGTGTGGCGGCCTTTAAAAATCCTGAGTTCTATAGCAAGCAGGCATTGCGTCTTTCAACTCACTCCGTACCGCGGGTTATTTCATGTTTTGAAATCTCAGACGAATATCTTGTGATGCCACGTGGGTGTGAAGATGCTATTGTTTCTTTCCTTAAAGAGAATTGTGTTGGGTATAACATAGTTGATTCAACCCATCAAGGCACACAGATTTCAGTCTCGTTTTTAGGTAAGGAAAGAGAAGAGCAATTATCTGCAATTGATGCTTTATTACCGCATGATAATGGAGTACTTCATGCTACCACGGCGTTTGGAAAAACAGTCACAGCTGCTGCTATAATTGCAAGAAAGAAGGTGAATACGTTGGTTCTTGTGCACTCAAAGGCATTGCTCACCCAATGGCAAGAGCGTTTGGGAGAGTTCCTAAACATAGATTATAAAGAATCAGAGCAACCGAAGAGACGTGGCAGACGTAAAGCTTTCTCTCCAATTGGAACCCTTGACTCTACAGGTAGTTCTTTGCATGGAATAGTGGATATAGCACTTATTCAATCATGTATAGATGAAGATGGGCTAAAACCTTTAGTGCAAGATTATGGTATGGTTATTGTGGATGAGTGTCATCATGTATCCTCGGTAACCTTTGAACGTGTACTAAGTAATATTAAAGCAAAAACTGTATATGGATTGACCGCTACGCCTATCCGTAAGGATGGTCTTCAACCTATTATCTTTATGCAGTGTGGTCCTATACGTTTTTCTGCAGACGCAAAAAGTCAGATTGCCAAACAAAGTTTTGATAGATATCTCATTCCAAGGTTTACCTCATATAGATCCATTTCGGAAGATAGGCAGTCAATAGCAACTATTTACCAGTCGCTATCGGAGGACGAGGTTCGTAATAATCTCATAGTGGAAGATGTACATAAGGCAATAACAGATGGGCGTACTCCTATTATATTGACAAATAGGACCTCGCATGTGCAGGTTCTGGCAGAGAAATTGTCTTTGATTACTAAGAATGTCGTGGTCTTGACGGGAACTGGTACCGCGAAAGAGAAACGTGAGGAGTTGCAGCGTTTGCAAGTCATTCCTTCTTGGGAACAATTGGTTATAGTCGCTACAGGAAAGTATGTTGGAGAAGGATTTGACTATCCTCGTTTAGATACATTATTTCTTGCTTTACCTATTTCATGGAAAGGACTTGTCGCTCAGTATGCAGGACGACTACATCGTGAGAATGAAGGGAAAAAGGATGTAAGAATTTATGACTATATAGACATTCATGAACCTGTTTGTGATAGTATGTACAGAAAGCGACTGAAGGGTTACGCGTCTATTGGATACAGGATTATTAACAAGGAAACTACTACTTTGTTTGGCGATATCATCGATATGGTTCCAGATATGAAGGAAGGCAAAATTTTTAATGGCAAAACTTTTTTAACTATCTACGCCTCTGATCTTGAAAATTCAAAACGTTCTATTTTAATATCCTCCCCAAAGTTGTATAAAGTAGAACGTAGTGTTGTGGTTAATCAACTATGCGAATTGCTTTGTAGGGGGCATGAAGTCTTGATTTTGACCTCCCAAAGCAATGAACAAACAGAAGTTCTCCTCTCAAGAGGACTGTCTGTGAAAATTAAGCCCGATTTATCAATCTGCACCACTATTATCGATAAATCCATCGTCTGGTATGGAGCAATAAATGCGCTTGGTTATATGTCTGAAGACGATAATGCAATAAAAGTGACCGATAATAATTTAGCAAACGACTTGATTGAAGTACTTCTAAGTTGAAGGAGATTCTGTTAATACGTATTCTATATATTGTTGATCGGTAACTTTGAAACTATAGACGTTATGTATCCATCTCTCTTGTATATATGGTGGGGTGGATACATTTTTTTTTGAAACGTAAGTCTATATGCGTTTATAAGTAACATAAATAACCTTGAGCAGACACCTCAAATTCCTGTCAATTACCCCAAAATCTTCTTTGAATTGGTGAGCGGTAATAATTGGTGGAGAATAGAGATAATAACAACCTTTGTCAAATGGGAGTTCCAGATTCCCAGGGATTTATTCGTGAATCTGCAAATCCTTTTATATATTTGTGCTCAAATATTGGCAATTCAAAAATGTGACAAGAAATATGTTAAAAACATCTTTATGGGGAATCATTAAATGTTAGTTATTTACATAAAATATGCATAATTTATGATTAATGAATATCTTAATAAGGCTATTAAATCAATTTGTAAAATTGATATTAATCAACTGATTATAGATTTGTCGGAAGAGAAACAAACAACTATCAGTTTAAAAGATAAAATTATTAAGTTAAGGAACGTAAATGATGAAAGAGCTAATCAAATAGGTCTCTTGGAGACTGAAATTAGCAGTCAAAAAGATAAGTTATATACCTTGCAAAATCTGAACATTGAACTTTCATCGTCACTTGAATCTAATAGAGCGAAGATAGTTTCACTTCAAGACGAAAAAAGTCATCTTTCTTCAGATATTGCAAACAACCTTCAAAAAATAAACGAACTTAATTTGCAAAACACAACTTTGCAAGAACAACTTCATCAAACCAAATCAACGTTGCAAGATTCTTGTAAAGAATACACGAGACTACAAGAATATACAGATCAGATGCGTACCAAATGCTCGGATTTGGAACGTAATATGCTGAGAATTTCTGATGAAAAAGATATACTCTTGAACAATATTGCAGAATTAAAACATCAATTAATCAACTGTAATCGTGAAATAGAAAACTTAAAAGAAAAGGATAACCAAGCATCTGCTAGAAACGAAGAATTATTGCGTGAACGAACTCATCTGTATGAAGATATTTTAACTATTCGCACAGAAAAGAATTCTGTTTTGCAAAAGCTTGAAGAAGAGAGGGCTATAAATAAACAGCAGCAAGAACAACACCAAAAAACTATAGACTCGTTATCCTTGGAAAATGGGACCTTATTGTCTCAAGTAGGCATGTTGCAAAACAACATAACTGATTATCTGAGTAAAATAGAAACGTTAGAGGAAGAAAACTTAAAACTTTCAGACTCTAACGAAACATTAAGGACTAATTATGCCTCGTTGCAAGAGGTTTATAGTAAAGAACAAGTAGAAGGAACTTTTGTTGAAGAGTCAGAAGTTGGAGTTATTTCAGAGGGCTCAACTACTCATGTTGTAGCAGAAGTGGTTTCAGAAGTGCCTGAATCTACAGGTCAAGATCTTTCAGAAAAGGGGACAGATAGCGTGAAGGATAAATCTGAAGGAACGAGTATAAATATCATCACTCCTAACGAAGAAGAAACTATACCTTCTGCAATTAGAAAAGAACAAGTTGACGGTGATTCTGTCAAAGAAGATGTAAACTTTTCGGCAGAAGTGGTTTCAGAAGTGCCAGAATCTACAGGTCAAGATCTTTCAGAAAAGGGGACAGATAGCGTGAAGGATAAATCTGAAGAAACGAGTGTAAATACCATCCCCCCTAACGAAGAAGAAACTATTCCTTCCGCATTTAGAAAAGAACAAGTTGAAGGTGATTCTGTCGAAGGTCCAGAAGATGAAGATTTTCCGGAACCATCAACCGTTCAGGTTTCTGCAGACATGGATGTAGAAGACAAGGATGACGAACAAGAAGATGATGGACTCCCCTACTTCTATGATGACAGTCTTGTTCCAGCAGATAAATTGTCTATTCCAGAAGTTTATGATGTCAAAGAGGGGAAGACTATTAATTCTAGGGAGTTTTTTAGACAAAATGAGAATGAATTAATTCTTTGGCGCCGTAGTCTCCAGGAGGAGTATTTAATGGGGCATACTCGATTTATTTGTCCTGAATGTAAACAACCTGTTAAAATCAGTGGACATAAATTAGCTAGGGGTAGAGTTTGTTATTTTGCCCATTTTAAAGACTCTGATGATTGTCAATATAAAACAGGTACCCATCGGACTAAAGAAGAAATAGAAAGGCAAAAATATTCCTTAGTACAAGAAAGTGAAAGACACAAACGCCTTAAGGCAGCTATAGCTTCTGCGTTAAAAGACGAACTGAGTAGATCTAAGGGCATTGAGAATGTTGAATGTGAGAAACGTATAAATAGCGATATACCATATCTGAATTGGAGAAGACCGGATATTTACGCTGAATATAATGGTCGCAAATATGTATTTGAACTTCAATTATAGGCGGTATTTTCCTTTGTTTTATTTTGTTGGGTAAATGTTTTATATTATCTTGAATACCACGTAGTTAAAAAAGCGTGGTATTTTCTTTTATCTTCCTTTGCTATTGCTGTAAATGCTATTTTTTTGTTACTGGTTTGTTACTTTGTGGCGCAAATGCTTGGAAGTAACAAATACATTTTATACCTTTGCCGACGTAACAAACCTTTAATAGTAGTAATAAAATGGCAAGACCCAAGAAACAAACAAGGGCCAAAGAGCCCGTACGTATCCGTTTCAAGGAATTGAGCAACGGAAACAAATCTATCTATCTGGATATATACCGCGAGGGCAAACGCAGTTACGAATTTCTTAAACTGTACCTGGTGCCCGAAAAATCCCCAGTAGCGAAAATACAGAACGAGCAAGTAATGGCCGCGGCAAACGCGATCAAATCGCAGCGTATTATCGAGCTTAGCAATAATACGGCCGGTATCAAGGTAGACCCCACAAAATCGAAAATCCTACTACACGACTGGTTACAGATCTGCAAAGAGCAAAGGCGTAAAAAATTTACGGCTGGCACTGTTAGCAATATGCAGGCGCTTATTAACAATCTGGAAGAATACGGCGACCGTTTACCAATGCGTAACGTAGATAAGGATTACTGCCTGGGATTTATCGAGTACCTACGTAATTACCGCGTAGAGTTAAAACCGGATCCAAAGACCGGCAAAGAGCGCCTATGTAAGCCGCTAAGCGCGTTTACTATTAACGCCCGCTTTGAGCTGCTGACCGCTGTATTAAACGCTGCCGTACGCGAAGAAATTATAGGCGTAAACCCTATTAAGAAAATCGACAAGACAGAAAAAACACACCGTCCAGAAAGTACGCGTACATTCCTAACAATCGACGAAGTTAAAAAGCTGATCGAGACGCCGGCCGAAAAGGATCATATAAAAAGGGCGTTTCTGTTTTCGTGCTTCTGCGGTTTGCGCTTTAGCGACGTAAAGCAGCTAACCTGGGAGAATATCGAAGAAAATAACGGCCGCTTTTATGCAAATATCGTTATGCAAAAAACGAAAGAGCCGCTATATTTGCCACTGGGCCAGCAGGCGTTATCGTTTCTTCCAGAGCGCAAAAAGAGCGACAGTATGAACGCGCCTATATTTAACAACGATATACGCCTAAACTGTGTAGTAAATAAGTATCTAAAGAGATGGGCCGAAGCTGCGGGCATTACTAAGCCGGTAACGTTTCACGTAGCGCGCCACACATTCGCCACAACGTCGCTAACCCTGGGCGCAGATCTATACACCACGTCGAAGCTGTTAGGCCACACGAATATAAGTATTACCCAGGTATACGCGAAGATCGTAAACGAAAAGAAAAACGAAGCCGTAGACTTATTCGACAGCGTTTTTTAGCCTGGATCCGTTTTTAGTATTGTAGAACTTAACCGTATTAGTAGAATATGGATAGCGTAGATAGATTTTATTTAGAGACTGTAAGCGGAGCTGTAGCCGGCCTATTTGAGCCCCAGGGCTACGATCCTGCGCTAATAGATAGTAGCGACCGTAAATACGTGGATCCGTTAGAATTTGAAGCGTATGTAAAGAGTTTGCCGGGCCAGCTGTGGGCGCCAGAATTTCGTAACGCCTGGGCTACGATCAAAAGCTATATAAACAGAATAGATACCCCGGATATTATAGACGCCCTGGCTATGGCTACGATAGCCGTACGCGCCCTGGCATTAACATACTGCCCGCAGATCCTGGAAGAACTGGAAGCACAGCAGCCAGTAACAAATATACCAGAACCGGTAACAAACCGAGTAACAAAATGTACTAACGCCCCACGTCCGGAACTGCCAGCAGGCATAAAAGACACACCAGGAGCGCGCACAGCTTTCGACAGCCTGGTAACTGCCGGCTATCTTGACCGCGAGTACAAGCCAACAGCCAGCGCGTCAAAAAACGTAGTTTGCGCGTATATGGCAGCGACGCTTAGCCAGCTACTGGGCGTAGATCACTGGGCGAAAGTATTTGCCGATTTTTGGCGCGTAAAGCCTATTTTATCGCAGTCATATAACCAGCTTAACCCAGGCGGCAAACAATTTATAGCCGATATAGATAAGGCCCTGGCGGCAGCTGCCAGAAATTGCGAGCAACTGGCGCAGACCAAAAAAGGCAAAGAGCTAATAGGCAAAAAATCATAAATAGAAACTGTAACAAACCTATATAAATTTTAGTAACAATGGTAACAATTAACAAAGAGGGCCAAAAGTATATGGCCGAGATCCAGAGATTAGAAAATTTTGCAGACCGCAAGAAAGTAGTAACAGAGTGGCTGCACAATGACGAAGAAAACTACGATACGTTAGCCGATTTTTTCGAGCGTCTATTTGTTAGAGAGGACGGCAAAACGCGGGCTATTTTAGCCTATTTCCGCGAGCTGTACGGCGTGGATGAAGAAGAACAGCCGACAGATCACAGCGAAGCTGCCACGGCTGGAGCCTATAACGTAACGGGCGAAAATGCTACTGTAATAGGCCAGCAAAACGTAGGGCTAAACGCCGAATTTGTGCAGGATCTGTTAGCGACTAAAGATAAACAGATAAATATGCTGCTGGATATACTGGCAAAAACAAACGGCCAGGCTGCCGAATAATAACACAACATTTTACAGAACGATACCCCGACGCTATTACGGCGCTGGGGTATTTCTTTTTAATGCTTCCAGACTGGCACAGAAACGGGGCTATTTTCACTTTTTAACAAAAGGGCGATAAATTATACAGCTGTGATTTACGACGGTTGTACGGGCCTAAAATAGCCCTATCCGTTGAGGTTACAAACTGGCCGCAGCGCCTGGATCCTATTACGGCTGTACAGCTACTGGATAACCTGGTAACAATTAAGGTAACGGACTTTTTATTTATAGATATTATAGACGCCCTGGCTATGGCTACGATAGCCGTACGCGCCCTGGCATTAACATACTGCCCGCAGATCCTGGAAGAACTGGAAGCACAGCAGCCGGCGCAGATCACACCGGGACAGAACCAGGTAACGAATGAGCAAAGCCGAGTAACAAAATGTACCAGCGCCACACGTCCGAACCTGCCAGCAGGCGTTAAGGACACACCAGGAGCGCGCGCCGCTTTCGTCAGCCTGGTAATAGCCGGATATTTGGATAGCGAATACAAGCAACGGCCAGCGCTGCAAAAAATGTAATTTGCGCGTATATGGCTGGAACGCTTAACCAGCTGCTGGGCGTGGATCACTGGGCGAAAGTTTTTGCCGATTTCTGGGGCGTGCCTAATTTGTCGCGTCTTTTTGCCAAAGGTGGAAACGGTAAGGCCCAGGCTATTTTAGCCTATTTCCGCGAGCTTAACGGCGTAGAGGGCGAATATATTAACGCGGGCGCAGAAGATCTGCCAGAAGTCCCAGCCGGTATTACTGGAGCGACAGAAGTAACCGGCGAACGTGCCACAGTAATAGGCCAGCAGACAATAGGATTAAGCAGCGAATTTGTACGCGAGCTTTTGGCCGCTAAGGATAGACAGATAGAAACGCTTTTAGCCCTGGTAGGACAGCTAAAAGACGAGGCTGCAAAATAGGCTACACCATAAAGGAAACAGTACCCCGACGCTATAACAGTACCCCGACGCTATAACAGTGCCGGGGTATTCATTTTATACCCCAGCTGTGCCAGAAACCGGCCTATTTTTAATTTTGAGCGCCGAAACGATAAAACCCCTGCGCGCAACAAACGACGGCCGTACGGGCTTATTTTGCCCTACTGCGCAGCTGCCTAAATAATAGACAAACTGCCCCAGTATGCAGTACGTATAAGCATAGAATATTTATAGATATTATAGTTATTTATAGTGTTGAATTATAGCTATTTATGGGTGCTATAATCTGTTTTTCTTTTATATTCCTTTGCTGTGCTTTTGATATGCAAGAGCCCGCGCGAAGCGGATTTTATCGAACCACTAAAAGTTACAGCTATGGGAGCAAATGAAATGCTTACAACACAAGAGGCCGCCGCGTTTTTAGGCCTTACCGTGGGGTATCTGTACAAACTCACTATGCGGAAGAAAATACCCTATTACAAACCGTTTGGTAATCGCTGCTATTTCAAGCGCGACGAATTAGCCCAGATATTACAAAGTAACCGTATCGCGACTGTTGAGGAGACACAGCGCCAGGCCGTCGTACACGTACTAAGCAAATAACCGGACCGTATGAAAGAGCGTAATTTTGTAGTCTCAGTAGGCAAAAGCCGAGAGAGCAAGAAATGGAAACGCGCTAACTATACCTGGGCCGAATTTGTGCAACGCTGCACGGAGACACAACGCACGCAAGAAACAGCAGAGCAGTACGTAAGTATGAGCAAGGACGCCCAGGGCGCGATAAAGGACGTAGGCGGGTTTGTGGCCGGATCCTTAAACGGCGAGAGACGAAAGAAAGAAAACGTAATATCGCGATCTATGCTAACGCTGGATCTGGATTTTGTAACAATACCGGCAGCGGATCTGTGGGACGAAATAGATACAAGCCTGGAGTATACGGCGCTGGTTTATTCGTCGCACTCACATACACCGGAAAAACCGCGCCTGCGACTGATCATACCGACCAGCCGAGATATGGCCCCGAATGAATACGAACCGATCGCGCGCAAGATCGCCGGGGAAATAGGTATAAATCAATTCGACGACACGACCTACGAGACAGCCCGTTTAATGTACTGGCCCAGCACGTCCAGCGACGCCGAGTTTTACTGCAACCACAAAGACGGTAAGCTGTTAGATCCGGACGAAGTATTAAACCAGTACGACGACTGGCACGACGTGGCCAGCTGGCCGCGCAGCATACGCGAGGGCGACACAGTAGCACGCCGAGAAATTAAGAAAGCAGGCGACCCGCGCGAAAAATTCGAGGGCGACGGCAAGATTATAGGCGCATTTTGTAGGGCTTACAGTATCGAGGACGCTATAGAAACGTTTTTAGACGACGTATACAAGCCTGGCGCAAAGGGACGCTACAGCTACAAGCTGGGCGAAAGCACCAACGGCGTAGTATGCTACGACGGGCTGTTTGCCTATAGCCACCACTGCACAGACCCGGCAGGCGGTAAGCTGTGCAACGCTTTCGACCTGGTACGTATACACAAGTACGGCAGCCTGGATATCGGAAGCAAGGCAGACGACGTTACACGCCTACCGTCGTACAAGGCTATGAGGGATTTTGCAGCTGCCGACGGCAGGGTAAAAGTAGCGCTGCTGCAAAACGCGGGCGAAGATTTTACAGAAGTAGATCTAACCGACGCGCAACAGTGGAAAACGGGTTTAGAGTTTGGCAAGAAAAACGAGTTAAAGCCGACCGTATTAAATTTCCGTTTGATCCTTGAGAACGACCCCGCGTTACGTGGCCGCTTCTGGGTAAACGAATTGTCGCAATATATCGAAGCCGGGCAGCTACCCTGGCGCAAACAGCCGGGCCAGTGGGTAGACGCCGACGACGCGAACCTACGCGGCTACCTGGAAGAACATTACCAGCTATCCGGAAAAGACAAACTGGCCGACGCGTTTACGATCGTAGCGCTGAAGAATAAGCAGCACCCCGTACGCGACTACTTGCAGGCCCTACAATGGGACGGACGCGCCCGCCTGGATAAAGTTATTATTTCACTGCTGGGCGCCAAAGACACGCCCCTAAATAGGACGATAACCCGCAAACACTTTGTAGCAGCTGTAGCCAGGATCTACGAACCAGGTATAAAGTACGACACCTGCCTAACGCTGACCGGACCCGAAGAAACGGGCAAATCCAGTCTGTTTAGAATAATGGGCGGCCCCTGGTTTGATGACAGTATTACGACGATCGAGGGCAAAGAGGGACGCGAAAGCCTGCGCGGTAAATGGATTATAGAGCTGGCCGAGCTTAACAGTATAAAGCGCAGCGAAGTAGCAGCCGTTAAAAATTTCCTATCCAATCAGGCAGACAGCTATAGGGCCGCGTACGACAGACGCGTAACGCCGTACCCGCGACAGTGTGTTTTTTGCGGAACGACCAACGAAGATAAATTCCTAAAAGGCGACACCGGTAACCGCCGCTTCTGGGTAATACAGATTATGCCGGAGCTTTGCTCGGGCGAACCGCTGGCAGATCGTCTGGTACGTTTGGAAACCTGGCGCGATCAGCTTTGGGCCGAAGCGGTACACTACTACAAAGCGGGCGAAAAACTATACCTGGATAAAGAGCAGGCAGACGCACTGCGAAATACCCAGCAAGAATTTAGCGACGAAAGCGACGACCCGACAAAACCGCTGCTTCGCCAGTTTCTGTATATGAAGCTGCCGCCCGACTGGGTAATCTGGGATTTGCAACGCCGCCGCGCCTACCTCAACGCCGGCGATCCGCTGGACGCCGAGGGAATAGTACAGCGCGACCGCTTCTGTATTGCTGAGTTTCTTTGCGAGAGAATGGGCGCGAATATGGCCGACAAGGACTACCGATACCGGGCCCGAAAGATTGCAAAGCTAATGGCCGATTTTCCGGACTGGCAGCCACTGACCAGTACAAGGCACGCGGAAAAATTGTACGGTTCGCAGCGCGGCTACCAGCGTAGGATCCGAGACGCGGACACCGACGAAAAGATATAAAAAGAGCCGTAAACGTAATCTGGAATGTAAACCCAAAAAACGGCTGAGTTTACAAGCAACCAACCAACGAACGAACCAAGAAAAAAAGCAAATGTAAACCAAGCCGTAAACGTTTACAAGTAAGTTTACAAATAAGTTTACGGCTAAAAAACTGATCTATAGATAATTATATATATGTAAACTATGTAAACTTAAAATAGCTATATAGCTATATAGTTTTATCGTAATATATAAAAATACAGTATTACAGTGTACAAAAAGCATACATACGCGTAACAGTATAGTAATGTAGGGAAATAGAGTTTACACAGTTTTAGTTTACAAACAGCAAAATAGTAATCGTATGCGCCACCGTATAAACGTATCAATAACGCCGGTATTCCACGACGAGTTACAGCGTATCTGCAAGGACTACGGGTTTGTTAATCTGTGCGAAATATGTACGGCCCTACTCAGTGTATTTGTGGAGCGAGTAAACAACGCCGAACAAAACAAGGGCCGACGCTTAGAACGGAATGAGGATTTAATAAAACAAATGTTCGCCGAGTTTGAAAACTGGGAGCCAACGCCCCAGCCGGATATAATATACCGACGACACCAGCGACGAAATCCGGACAACGTACAGCAGCGCAAGCCCAGGCCAGCAGCTGGCGACAATGCCGACAGCCTGGAAGATGCAAGCGACGACGCGGAGGATCCGGTCGAAAACAGCGACGATATAGGTATTAGCCTATACGATTTTGAGGGTTAAAATGGTTATTACCTTTTTATGCTGGTACCCAAAACAAGGTTTTAACCGTATAGTAGAGACTGTTAAACATTATAGATAAAAACGTATGAATAAATTAGACCACTTAATGATAGTTTTTGCGCGTCCAGGTTGCGAAAATGGAGCTGAGAAACTTTGCGAAATAGCCGCAGACATTCAGTATTTGAATGAATGTGTTATACCGGAAATGCGCAAAGCTGGCATTAAAAGTATGACTATCGGGGAGATTGTCAATTTTGCCCGATTGGGCGATATGTTGAAATGCGGCTTTTGTCCGCGCGAAATTAAGACCGCGGATTATATAAGCTATTCCGGCCGCCGCGTATTCTTCGCTGATAAAGTATTTCTAAACTGGTACGCAGAAACAGACGAGGGAAAGCAGAACGAAAAACTTTGCAAATATCTTTTAGAACAGTAACTATTAACAGACAATACAATGAAAGAAGAAAAAATTTTAATTGGACAAAGCGACGGTTTTATAGTCCGTCTATCTATGTACGAGAAGATCCGACGTATAAATAATTCTACGATGCCTACGCTTTTTGCTTTGGGATTGTCGGCAGACGTGGAAACAGTTGCGGATATTGCCGTAGGTGGCTACGACAAATTAAAGGAAGTGTATACAGAACGTTATTACGAAGCGCACCCGGAAGCAGGCCGTAACGAGGTTCTTAAGACTTTTGCAGAAAACAATATCCGTTTGACGTTAGACGCTGTTTGTGAGCAGTACAAGTTTGGCGGATTGTCAAGCAACGAGGTAGACGAAATAGCAGGAATTAAAAAGATTTGCAGGTTTAACGCTTCCGGTTTGTTGGAAATTGACGACCAAAAATTCGAGGAAAGCCAAAAGAAATACGCAACCGGAGAAAACGCAAAACTATACAGAGAGATAGAAAAGGCGGTTAAAAACCTTAACGCAGCCTGCAAAGGTTTTTTAACGCGCGCTGTTTTCAATCACTTGTTTTACTTTGGCGACGACGGGCAGCTGCATATTAAAGATAATATAGACCCGCGTGCACTGGACGAGATCCGAAACGTAAACAGGGGGGTGTTTTTTTAATGGGGGTATACCCCGTTAAACCTCGCCCCAACCCTCGCGAGAACGCGAGCAATTTTTTGGATTTGCGGAACTTTTGGCAAAATTGAGTATAAACGGATAAAGATTTTGAAAAATGAACAAAATAGTATTTGAGGATCTTTTTGCAGCCGTGAAAATAAATTCAGTTGTGAGTCTGGAGTATAGACACACTACCGACAACGCCCAGGCGATATTAGTAAAAACCAAACACGGCGACAGCTACAAAATCGCAGTAATACGCTATAAACCAGATAGCGGCTGTACTACTAATGAAGTTTTTGAAGCACACGCCGCGGGTTTAGTAATCAGTACTAAACAATACGCCGCAGCTATCCCCTGGGACGAAATAGCAGCTTTGTACACAGAAGCAGTTAAAAACTAAAGAAGTATAACCCAGTAAAACGAATAACAATGTTTGTAAAAATAATTGCGCCAGACGGCGAATATAAAAGAGAAGGGCTAAGTATTAACGACCACATAGAACGTAATCGCGAATTATTCCTAAACATTAACGCGGTAAAATCAATCCACGTAATAGGTAATAGGCTGTATTTTGATAGGCTTCGATTAACTTTTGAGACTGAAAACGCAGCAAAGGACGCGATTAACGGTTTAACCGAAGCTATGCGAAATAAAGAAGCGCTAACCGAAATTTCGTGCGGTTTGGTAACAGTTAAGGCCCTTAGCGGTTGCACTGTTAATATGATTAACGGCGCAGTAGAAGAAACGGACGACGGCCCCGCTAAGTCGGAACCAGTAGAAGCGGATCCGGTACAACCCGAACAAGCAGAAGCAGCCGTAGAATAATAAAGCAAGTTATAAACGGAAATAGGTAAATATAACCCTGCTGAGAATATGAAGAAAGAAGAACCGATAAAAAGAGTATTGCACACCGTAACGGATCTGCGAATACGTGAGAATGAAAACGGCCAGGCTGAAAGCCGTACTATTACCGGTTACGCTATTTTGTTTAATACCCCGTCTGCAAAACTTTATAGCGACGGTAACGAAGAAGCGTACGAGGTTATAGCCCGCGGCGCGGTTACTAAAAAGCTCCTGGATAGCTGCGATATTAAAATGACGATGTTTCACGATAGACATTTGATTTTAGCACGCAGCAAGAACGGGAAAGGTACACTAACTTACAGCGTGGACGATAAGGGCGTATACTTTGAGTTTGAAGCGCCTAAGACTGTAGACGGCGACAAAGCGTTAGAGCTGGTAAGACGTGGCGATATTGCCGGCTGTAGTTTTATGTTTACTACTCATTATTACGATAATGCTTTTGTCTCGCGCAGCGTGAAAATTGTAAAGGGCAAAACGATAGTTACCTACACCGTAAAAGTTATTACCGGTATCTATGATTTTACCCTGGCTGCGGATCCTGCGTACCCAGATACTAACTGTAATGCGCGAGCGCAAGAAGCGGCCAACGAAGCACGAGTAATGAGAGCTGTAGAGGAAATGCGCCAGGCTGCTAATACGCCTATAATGGGCAAAACTATCGAAATTAAGTGCAGAAATAGGCGAAAAACTGCGGATTTTCAAGTAGCAGAAATGAGAAAAAAGGCAAAATACGGGCTATAACGTAGCGTAAAACCCCGTATTTTACAGATAAAGCTAAACAAAGGCGCCAAAATGCCAGCCTTCCTAAAAATTATTTAACGGCGTCGCACGCCGCGGGCCGCAAATCTGCCAGACGGCCTGCGGTTTTTTTATTTAATAATAAGCAAACGATATGGCACAAGTAAAGATTTTGTTTTATGAACCAAATACCGGCCAGGAAATAGCCGGAACTGTTAAAGAATGGGACAACGCGCCCCAGGGTAAGATCTGCCGCGGCGTACTTATCGAAACCGATAGCGAAGCTGTGCTAATTGCACCGACAGAGCAAAAGCCGCGCACTATTGCAACCGTACAGTATTGCACCGACGGGCAGGCAGACGAAAATAATTTAGTATGGAGACTGCCAACGGCCGCCGATCTGCGACTGATACGCAGGAACCGCCGAAAGGTTGCAGACGCCCTGGCAAGCGTGGGCGACAGCGTGAAACTATCCAGGTACTGGGCGCAGGATCCAGAAACCGGCAAATACAGCCGCGTACTTATGCGCGACGGTAGCGAAAGTACAGTATTTGAAAATCCGGCCAGGGTCCGTTTAGTAGCAACCTACAAACCACAACGATAAAAAGCTAACCGTATGAAGTATTTACGATATATGGGCGAATTTCTCAGCGTGGCCGGCACAGTCTGGCGCGCTGAGATTATGCAGGAAGCCGACGCAGCGTTTGACACTGTGGGAGTATTAGAGTTTGACGCAGACCAGCCGCTGGTTATCGAGTGGCCAAATAAAAGCAAAGAAGAGGTAATTTGCGGCAGTGAAGCAACGCTTAAAATTATTAGCCCAGGCGATAGAACCTACGAAGATTTATACAGTATCGACGTGGGCCGTGTTCGTTTGGACGTATACCGTAATAACGCGCTGTACTGGAGTGGCTGTATAGATACAGAGTTTTACGAAGAACCGTACGAGCTGGCCAACGGGTACGCCGTTTTGCTTACGTTTACGGATCTGGGCGTATTGGGTCGCTTGAAGTATGACCGCGCCGGTATGCAAACACTGGCCGACCTTGTGGCCTACGCTATTAACCGCTGCGGTATTATCTGTAGCGGCGTAGACGATAGCCTAATTAGTACGCAGCTAACACCGACCGGCAGCGCCTTAAAGCTCAAAGATATTAAAGTACGCAGCGACAATTTCTACGACGAGGACGGCGACGCCCTAAAACTCGCAGAAGTGATTACGGGCGTATTACAGCCGCTGGCCCTGCGTATGGTGCAGCGTGCAGGCAAAATTTACGTATACGATATAAACGGACTGTACACCAAAGCGAATAAAAAGCAGATCGCCTGGGACGGATCCAGCCAAACTATGGGCGTAGATACTGTATACAATAACGCTAAAATAACCTGGAGCACATACGCGCAAAGCGGCAATTTAACGCCTGAAAGCTGCTGGCCAGAGAGCATAAAAACGCCAGCAAATACGGCGTCTATGAACAATCTATCCGGCGGTAGCAAAAACGGTGCGCAGTATTTTTCTTATCACTACAGCAGCGATTTAGTAGACTGGGTAGACAGAACAGACTACGGTTTTACTATCTGGCTGGCTAAGCAGGGTAATAACGCAGAGCTGGTACATAGTGATACGCGCTTTTTTAAGATCGTGCCGCAGTATGACGGTACAGAGTGCGAGGGTATAGCGTTAAGGTGGCCAGCTGTGCAAGGTTATAAAATCACATATACCGGCGGCTATGATATGGGGCTTAGCACTCTTTTATACGGCGTCGCTACAAGTGAATTAACCGGATTTCTTACAGATATAGGCGCAGCACTTTTTAAGAGTAACGCGGTATGGATCCCGCCAGTAGAAGATACGGGCAGCCTCAGTTTACGCGTAGCTTTCGATATGCTGCTGGATCCGAGATTTAACCCGTTTGAAAGCGCGGTTAATTTTATGAAGTGGAACGAGCAGAAAGACTGGTATACACAGTTTAACGCCTACGGTAATTTTATTTACGTCCCCGTTACTATCAAATTCCAGCCAGAGGGCAGCGATACAGTATACGTTTGGGATAACCGCAGTATCGTACAAGCCGCTGTAGGTAGCCCAGCAAGAAGCATTAACGAAACATACGGCAGCTGGGTAAAGCTCACAAGCGACAGCGCACCTAACGCCTGGGGCTGGCTGGCCTACTATGATGCAAAGGACAGAAAAGAAACCAGCGGCGTATTAGGCTGGAAAATGAACCGACCAGCGATTAACCCGCATACGGCGGAAACTTATTCTATTTTGACAAATGCGGAAGCGGGCCAGTACATACCATATCCGAACTACGGCGGCGCTGGTGGTAAACTATGGGTAGAAGTACGCGCCGGTAACTGGCAGATTAGCGACGGTAACGCCACGCTGCAAAACGTAAATTACAATAATCCTAAGCAGCTATGGAATAAAATTAACTGGATCCTTTTCAAATTGCCGGAAATCGAGATAGTAAACAGCGCCCAGTTTGATAAAACGATAGATACCGGCGACGTAGAATATAGCGCCGAGCTGAACAGCGGAGCAAAAGAGCCTATGGATATAGACACGATCTGCGGCACCAGTGCAGAGGGCGTACCGACAGCACGCGGCGCGTATTTCAACGCGGCCAACGGTAAGCAGATCACAAAGCTAACGAGGGCGGGACGTACCAGCCAGGTAGAAGATCTGCTAATAGGTACGCTTTATAGTCAGTTTGCACAGCGTCGCACAACCCTAAGCGGCGAAGCTGAACTAATGCACGAACCTATAGCAGCCTATACGGAAGCTAACCAGGGCGACAAACTGTTTATGGCAGTTGAGGACGTCCAGGACGTTAGACTGGAAAGCAGCGACGCCGTATATGTTGAGATTAGACCAGACGAGTATAAACGTAATAACGAATAAAAGAAAATGGGTATAATTGACAAGCTAATAACAGCGATTAAGCGCGAAAACTCAAAAACTAACACTAGTTCAGCAGTGGGATATAATCCGCGCGCTGGGGCGGTATCACTGCTGCCCCAGTATGGAGCTGCGCCGCTTAATATAGCCGCAGTATATCGCTGCGTAGAGGTCCTAAGTAACAGCGTAGCAACTTTGCCGCTGCTATATCTTAAAGAGCGTAACGGCGTATTTAGGACAGATACCGACGCGCGCCTGCATTATCTGTTAGCTGTGCAGCCTAACGAAAATATGGGCGCGTTTGACTTTTGGGCCCAGGTAGTTAGATATATGCTGCTGCACGGTAACGCGTATATCGTGCCACAGTACGACGCAGCAAGTATGGATATTTCGCGCCTAATACTGTGTAGTCCTGGATCTGTGGCGCACGATACATTAAACGATACCTACACGGTTACTGATACCGTAAACGGGATAACGGGTACGTATACAGAGGACGAAATAATACATATCAAAAACTACACCAGGGACGGCAAACACGGACTTTCTACGCTGGCGTTTGCCCGATCAGCTGTAGAGATTGCAAAAACCGGAGACATCGAGACGTTAAACCGCTTTGCTAACGGCGGTAACGTGCGCGGTATAGTAAGCAACGATACCAGCGTACGCGGCTTCGGTGAGTACCAAGACAACGAACTGAAAAAGACAGCTACAGATCTGGACGAAAGGTTTAGAACTGGGGCGCGTATCGTATCACTACCTGGCCAGGTACAATTTAGCGCGCTTTCGATAAATAGTACGGATATGCAGTTTTTGGAAACGCGTAAATTTACGGTACGCGAGATCTGCCGTTTTTTCAATGTACCGCCGCAGCTGGTATACGACACAACGGCAGAAAACTATAAAACCGCAGAAATGGCAAACGTAGCGTTTTTAAGCAATTCCCTAAACCCGATTTTGCGCAAAATCGAAGTAGAACTACTCCGTAAATTAGTGCCGTTTGCGCTATACGGCAAACGAAAAATCCAGTTTGACCGACGCAGCCTATATGCGTGCGACCTGGATAGCAAAGTTAAGTACCAGGCGCAAACAATAGCGGCCGGTATCTACACCGTAAACGAGTGGCGCAAGGAAGAAAATAGACAGCAGGTAGAGGGCGGCGATACTGTACTAATATCGGCTAATTTGAGAAAATTACAAGGTTAAAAAGTGAGGGAAATATGAAGAATTTACCAAAAACTGAGACGCCAGAGGTGCTTTGCTTTTCGTCTATGGGTAACGAACCAGGACTAAAAACAGAGAGCAGAGAGCTAACACCAGCAGCGCGCGCAATGCGCCGCAGAGAGATAGACACCGCAAAGGATAAAAACTACAAACGCCAGCTTCTTAGATCCCTACCTGGAGATAAGCCAGCAACCGGCGCCGATGATCTTAAACGTATATAACTGCGGCCCAGGTAGAGAATAGAAGCGGCAAAAACGCCGTTACTCTAAATTTGTAGCTGTTTTCTATTGCCTAAATAGGTTTATTCGTTATCTTTGCACCGAAAACCCGGAACGCTTGTAAAACAAGGTTTGTTACAGCTCTTTGTTACTACTAAAAGCGTTTACGGGTTTTCTCTTTTTTTTGTTGCTGGTTTGTTACCCGACATCAGTAACAATCTTTATAACATACTGATTACTACGGATTAAACCGCTATTTAACAATAATTGATTTTCAATTATCTACGACATTTGTTAGTGTTGTAGTAGATCGTGATATCTTCTATCGATTAAACGATTATAATATCATTTGGATATTTAACTTTGAAGATAATACAGAATATGTTAACTTGCATAATTTGATGTGCAAGGACATCTATTATGCCAATAAACGCAATGTTTTTATATTTGATGCTGATGCAGAGAAACAATCAGAAGAAAAAGGTGAACTTGTTCTAAAATGTCGTTGGCTTGATGAAAACGGACAATGGAGTAGCGATCAATATATAACATTGGATATGCTTCAATATGATGAAGAAAATTGTAAACCTTTTATAGTCGATGCGGACAAAGCATATTTGGAGAAATATCCTGAGTATGTAGTACGTAGAAAGCAACTTGAACATTCTCGTGAGTATCTTTTGACTAGATTGATGGAACGTCAGAAATATGAAGAAGAACTTGAAAAAAGAAAAATAGAAGAGCGTTCAAGCCTTCAATTGGAAATATTAAATGACGATAAAAGCGTCTCACGTTTTCGTAGTGGTACAAAATATGGTTATCAATATGAAGGTACAATAATTCTTCCCGCAAAATATACAAGTGCGGAAGACTTTCATGGTAACAAATTTGCTCAAGTAGGTTTTAACAAGAAAGTTGGATTTGTAAGAAAAGATGGAAAGGAAGTTGTTCCAGTAGAGTATAAAACAGTAAAAGTAGTTGATGAAGAATTTGGTGTTCTATTGGGCTTATATAAAAAGATACATCTTTGGTTTGGGGATGAAATGATAGATTTTCTTTACGAACATAACGATAAAGAACAAGACATAATAACAAAGCAAGACGGTGATAAAATAGAATATATTCATCGTTCAAAGAAATATAGTTACTACCACACAGGGCGTTATTATGATTGTTATCCTATCCGTCGCAAAAGTCATGATGGTTATGAATGTTTTACTTTGTTTACGTTCCTAAAAGAAAAGGAATATTGTACTTTGTGGGTCGGAAATAAAGTTTACATAATGTCAAAGAATGGAGATGTCATTATCAAAGGACAATATTCAGACATTAAACCGATAGGAATAGAACAAGTTTTCATTGTAAAGGATTACAATACACAATTATGGGGCGTTATCGATTTACAAGAACATATTTTTGCTGATTTTAAATACTCTTTACTTATTCCTACAAATTCGGAATATTTAATTGCACGAAATGATAATTCAAATTTATTCGGATTAATAGATTATCAAGGAAGAGAATTTATAACACCCAAATTTAAAAATTTAATCTATCTTAATTCGGAACGTTTTGCGTTTCGTGAAGACCATTTGTGGGGTATTTGTGATCGTGTGGGGAATATAATTCATGAGGCTGAATACACCTATATTAAAGGAGTGTCTTCGGGTAGTATCATGGTCTCAATTTTAGAATCGTACTTAACAAAATGGACTGTTAATGATAATATTCCATACTATATCGAAGAAAACATAAAACTCTGTTTAGTGAATGAGAAAGGAAACATTGCTTTTACAGAGCAGGATATGGGACTATATTATGTTAGACATTCGGGCGACTTATTTTCTATATTATCAAAGGATAAAAGAGAAATAGTTACTTATACTCTTTCGTATGTTAAGTTTATTGATAAGAAAACAGCTTTGATAAAGGATTCTGAAGGTGTTCCAGGCTTTTTTATAGATGATGAGTGTGTTTTCTTTAAAGAATGTAAAAATATTGAATGGTTGAGTGAAGACTCGTTTAAATTTGAGAATGTTTATGGTAACGTTGCAATAGGGGGATATACAGGTCCTATAAGCGATTTTATTTATTGTGATATCGAAAATATTGATTCAGATTATTACATAGCATCTCAGAAGTCCCAATGGGGTTGGTCACAATCTCTCAGTTATATGATTATAGATAAAAAAGGAAGTGTCTTGTCTGAAGAATTTAGTCACATCGGTAAATTTAAAGATGGACTAGCCACCGCAGTCTTCCAAGGACGCAAAGGCATCATTGATGTAGTTGGAATAATGCAGGAGGAGGTTGTTGATAAATATGGAGAATATTTACTATGTGCAAAGTTTGAATATTATTATTTCCGCAATAATGAAACAGGTTTCATAAGTGAGGAATACCAATGTGTTGAAAATCTTTTTGAATTGTTTTTTACCGTAAAAAAGAGAGGTACAAATGGGTTCAAATTATATTCATTAGAGGAAAATAAAGAGACCGACAGTTGTTTTGTTGGTATTACACATTTAAATAGAGATCTGTTTGTTGCAGAAAAACAGCAATATTTTCAGAATGTTTTCCAGCTATATAAAAAAACAGAACTCATTTCGTCTGAATGCTATTCCTCCATATCATTATTAAACAATGGTTATATAGCTTTACAGAAAACAATTGTCAGTGATTATAGTACAAAAAGAAAATGGAAAATTAAAAGGAATGATGGCTCAATTTTGAATGAGAAAGAATATGACTCAATAATAGAAACAAATGATACTTCATTTAAGGTCACTATTGATGGTTATGAAGGATTTGTTGATTTTAATGGTAACGCTATTGTAGAAAAAAAACTTTGTCCAAACGGGTTTGTTCAAACACATTGTTTTGCAGATAATGGATTAGAGGATGCAGACGGAAACGTAATTATTTCTATAGAAGAACAATTTCTTCTATAGAGTTCATAGAGAATGATCTATTAAAGACATGCAAAAACAGTAAATATGCGTTATATAACATAGCTGGTATACCAATTACAGAACATAAATTCTCGTCAATCACTTATGAAACATCAAATAGATATGCAGTGGTCGAGGATAACATTGAAGGATATATTGATTCACAAGGTAATTATATAGAAACATCTTCAGATACTATTGCTCAAGACGGAACTACAATTTTTGTTTTTAGGGAAAAATATGGTTTAAGAAGTGCTGTTGGAAATATTATTATACCTGCAGAATATTCTTCAATAAAATATTTGGCTAAAAGATTGTTGGTTATAAAAAAAGATTCTCTTGTAGCTTTGTTCAATTTTGAAGGTGTCCCATTAACTGAATTTAAGTATTTAAGTATCTCTTGTAGAGAGGATGGTTCTATTCAAGCTTATCGCAACCATTCTATGGGGGTATTAGATGAAAATGGAAATGAAATAACTGATGATACATATTTCAAAGGAGGATGCTTAAAAACTTCATTTGGAGATTATTTTGTCACAAATGATGCCGGGGAAAGTATAATTCCAATAGGATATTCTAAAATAGAGATATTAGATAATGAGGGTGTTTTGGCTTTATGGAATAAAAATAAGGTTGCTATATGGAATTCTAACAAAAAGACAGAGTTGGAATACGAATCAGTGAGATCAATCGGAAATGGTTATTTTGTCGTGTCTCGAATTATTTCGAAAGTGAAAAGAGTACGCCATACTGGTTACGGTTATAGAGGAAATCCGTATACTTACTACACTTCAGATACAATTAAAGAAAAAAAATATGGTATAATTGATAAAACATTGCGAACAATCCTACCATGCAAATATTCTTCAATCTCAGATTTTGATAATGAACAAAATATAACCTCAATAAATGTAAAGGATGAAAAGAAGTTAATATCATTACAAAATCTAAATAAGAAAGCTTCTAAGGTATTTGAATTGTCAAAAGACATAGAATATAATGTAATAGTACAAACATTTATTCAGATAGGTCTCGTCATAAAGATTCAAGGAAATTCATATGTTATTCATAACAAATATCTGTTCAAGGATAAAAGGGATTTTAAAAAAAAGGAATCTTTTAACGCTAAATTTATAGGTTACGATCAAAACGGATATCCTATATGGGAAACAAGATGTAGCGTTCAAGAATCAGCCGAAGAACAACCCGAACATAAGAATTAATATGGGCTTGCAATAAACATTATTGACCAGTTTTACAAGTCGGGAATAGAGTCCAATCGTATTGAATTCAAGAAGGGTTGGAATCCTGCAAGCATATACCATAGTGTATGTGCGTTCGCCAATGACTTTGACGACCTTGGCGGTGGTTACATCGTGGTGGGTGTGGATACTGATGAAGAAACAGGAGTTGCTATTCGTCCAGTAGAAGGAATACCAACAGAAAAGATTGATGGTATTCTTCAAGATATGGTAGGTTACAATAACAAGATTTCGCCTTATTATATGCCTCGCACGAGTGTGGAGGAGGTGGATGGTAAATCAGTACTTGTAATATGGTGCCCAGCAGGTATCAACCGCCCCTACTCTGTTCATGAGAACGTAACAGCCAAGAGTAATACAAAGGAATATTTCTATGTTCGTAGTGGAACGAGTAGTATTATAGCCAAGGGTGAAGTCCTTGACGAACTACGCGAATTGGCAAGTCGTGTGCCATTTGACGAACGTGGTAATCCTGATATTAAGATAGAGGATATTTCAACGCTGTTGCTGAGAGAATATTTGGTTAAGGTGGGTAGCAAACTTGCCAATGAGTTATATACAAAACCTCTCGAAAGTATATTGGAGCAAATGGATTTGTATGTCGGTCCTAAAGAAAATCGTTTGCTCAGAAATGTGGCAGCGATGATGTTCTGTGAGGATCCAAGCAAATTCTTCAAGCGTACACAAGTTGAAGTGGTATATTTCCCTGAAGGACGACTGAATAATCCCAGCAACTTATATGAAGGTCCTGTAATTAAGGGTTCCATTACCCAGATAATTGACAGAACATTGGAATACTTGAACCGTATGCTCGTTATGCAGACGGTTATAAAACCCAAGGATAGCAGTAGAAGTCAGAAGTTCTTTACTTATCCATACCAAGCATTGGAGGAGAGCGTAACGAATTCACTCTATCACAGAGATTATCGTGAATGGGAACCTGTGGTGATTACCGTAGAACCTCAAGGTATCACCATACAGAATGTCGGTGGTCCCGATAGAAGCATTTCTGCTGCTGATATTTCAAGGTGTGAAATCTTAGTATCTAAGCGTTATCGAAATCGCAGACTTGGTGAATACCTTAAGGAGTTGGATTTGACAGAGGGTCGCAGTACAGGTATCCCAACAATTCAAAATGTTTTGGAGAATAATGGTTCGCCACGAGCAACTATCGTGACTGATGAAGACCGCACCTTCTTTAGAATAATGATCCCTTGCCATGAAGCTGCTGGTAATATTATCGCAGACATCGCACATAAAGATGGTTCATTAAAGGCATCAAAACGAGGAACCCTAAAAACTGCACTACAAAGTGCACCAGAAAGTGCACTGCAAACTGCACTCGAAAGTGCACTGCAAACTGCACCGAAAAGTGCACTCAAAATTATAGAACAAATAAGTAAAAACCCTCGAGCAACCATGACGGATATAGCAAACCTAACTGGTTATTCAAGAAGATGGGTTGCCCAGACAATAAAACGACTTCAAGAACAAGATATCGTTAAGCGAATTGGATCAGACAAGTCTGGTTATTGGAAAATTATAGATAAATAGTAAAATAGAGTTTAAGATGTTGTTAGGACCAAAGATAAAAGAATTAAGACTTGAGAATGGAGTGTTGCAAAGACAATTAGCCTCTCTTCTTGAGATAGACACCCCGATGTTTTCAAAAATCGAAAGAGGGGATAGACGCGCGAAGCGCACTCAAGTAATTCAGATAGCCAATTATTTCAATGTTGACGAGACCGAACTTCTCACCCTTTGGGTTGCGGATAAAGTCCTTGATGCCGTAGAGGATGAAGAGGCATTAAGGTTAGACGCTATTAGAGTGGCGCAGTCGAGTCTTGGACAGACAGATAATAATATCAAACAATATATCAAACAATAGAACAAGTATGTCAAAAGCGCAGTTGAAAAAGAACCTGATGGCGTTAACAAAAGAGCAGGTTATTGATGTGGTTTTGGCGCTTTACGATGCTCGTAAAGAAGCCAAAGAATATCTTGACTTTTACTTAAATCCTAACGATGACGCCAAATTGGAGGAGTATAAGAAAATAATCTATAATGAATTCTTTCCCAAGCGTGGTGAACCCAAATGCCGCTTTAGTGTTTGCAGGAAGGCAATAAGCGATTTCAAGAAGTTGAAACCTTCTCCATATTGCATAGCAGACTTAATGTTATTCTATATTGAAACAGGGGTAAACTTCACCGCTGAATATGGTGACATGTGGGAGCAATACTATACTGCTTTAGAAAATAATTTGGCTATGGCATTTGTTTGTAAGAATGGTTATCTGGAAGAACTTCGTCCACGCATCGAGAATATGCTTAAATTGTCAGAAAAATGTGGCTGGGGATTCCCTGATACTTTATATGATTTTTACTATCAATATCAATAGGGATTCATAGAAAAGTAGTTAAGTTCCCCTTTGTCAATCCAACGGGACTTTCTGCGTGGCGTGCGCATTATAAGTCGAAAGGAGGGGTTTTTCCATTGAAAAGTTGTATCTTTGTGGAGAAGTATCAACAGACTAAAATATTATTCCAATGAACGACATTCCAAATTGCCCGAAGTGTGGCAGTGAATACACTTATTTTGACGGTTCGCTTTACGTATGCCCTGATTGTGCGCATGAGTTTCATGAAGCAGAACAAGAAGGTGCTGAAGAGGTGCTCGTACCCCGTGATAGCAATGGTGCAGAACTTTTTGATGGCGATGCTGTTACTGTAATTAAGGACCTTAAAGTAAAAGGTTCGTCAATGGTCATCAAGCGCGGAACGAAGGTAAAGAGCATTCGCCTTACGGAGAATCCCGAAGAGGTGGATTGCAAGATTGATGGCAGTGGCATCGTACTTAAAACTTGTTTCTTGAAGAAATAATTTAGGCGCACGGATTTAGGAAAAACAAATAGGGAGTTATTTTGAACTATCTCGGAGGTAATTCAAAATAACTCCCAATTTGTTTTGGGGTGTCGGCATGTGTTTGAGAAAAAGGCGGATTTGTCCTCCTGTGATTTGCAACATGTGACAAAATGTAAGGATTTCCTGACTGAAGAGGCGGGTATATCTGTTGGTAGTACACATTTTTTATATATAAAAGCGAAAAAAAATGCTATTATGTGTGTGGTGTAAATAAAATAAAATAACTTTGCAACCTAGACTTAACAAACATATTGTAACTAAATACTTGTTTTTGCTTTCACAATGAAAATAAATCTCCTGCAAATGGACTTATTGTGGGCTGATCCGAAGGCGAATTGTGCGGAGGCGGCTCGCAAGATGCGTGAGATGGACGCAGCAGATGTGTATATACTTCCCGAAATGTTTTCTACGGGTTTCGCTACCGTGCCCGAGGGTATTGCCGAGGAGTGGCAGAATGATACGTGCCCTTCTCACCAATGGATGCTTGCGATGGCAAGGGAGTTGGACGCGGCAGTGGTAGGTAGTATCGCCGTTCGCGAACAAGACGGGCGCTACTTCAATCGTCTTTGCTTCGTTCGCCCCGATGGTGAAACCACACTCTATGATAAGCATCACCTCTTTACGTTCGGCGGCGAGCACTTGCGCTATACGGCGGGGCAGGAGCGTGTGGTGGCAGAGTTTCGCGGATTCCGCTTCCTGCTTCAGATTTGTTATGACCTCCGCTTCCCCGTCTTTGCACGCAATAAGGCAGATGAGGCTTACGATGCCGCCATCTATGTGGCGAGTTGGCCCACGCCTCGTGTGGAAGCCTGGTTGTCTTTGCTCAAAGCAAGAGCCATTGAAAATCAATGCTATGTTTGCGCTGTGAATCGCGTAGGTACGGATCCCTATTGCCACTATTCAGGCGGCACGCAGTTGATTGACCCCTATGGGAAGGTGGTTGCAGAGTGCCCCATGGGAGAGGCGACAAGCGTTTCAGGAATATTAGATAAAAATATGCTTGAAGCCTTTCGTGAAAAGTTCCCTGTGCTGCATGATGCGGACAAGTTTTAAGAGTACAACTTTTAGAGTACAGAGTACAGAGCACAGAGTACAACTACCTGCGGGACTTTTTTCTTGTACAACTGCCGTGCGGGACTTATATGCGTTGATCTTGGCGACTGCTTGTTTACTCGTACCTCGTTTACTCGTTTACTAAAAAAATAAAAACTAACTATATGAAAAGATTACTCCTCGGAGACGAAGCCATTGCTCTTGGCGCCGTACATGCTGGCATTGGTGGCGTTTATGCTTATCCTGGAACGCCCTCCACAGAAATAACAGAATTTATTCAGGGTGATGCCCTCGCTACAGAGCGCGGTGTGCACAGCCGTTGGTGTACGAATGAAAAGACTGCTATGGAAGCAGCGCTCGGTATGTCGTATGCCGGTAAGCGTGCGTTGGTGTGCATGAAGCACGTGGGTATGAATGTTGCGGCAGATGCTTTTGTGAACTCCGCCATTACGGGTGTTCACGGCGGTATCGTAGTTGTGGCGGCAGATGACCCCTCTATGCACTCCAGTCAGAATGAGCAGGACAGCCGTTTCTACGCATCCTTCGCCCTCGTTCCCACCTTCGAACCCTCGAATCAGCAAGAGGCGTACGACATGATGGAGAGTGCCTTCACGTTGTCTGAAACATTGAAGGAACCCGTAGTGTTGCGCGTCGTAACACGCCTTGCCCACAGCCGTGCGGCGGTAGAAGTGCGCGAAGCGCGTGAGTTGCAAAACCTCGGAATTTGTGAAGAGCGCTGGGTGCTTCTTCCCGGCATTGCACGTCAACGCTATGCGGCGCTTATCGCCAAGCAAGACGACATGCTTAAAGCATCTGCCGACTCATTATATAATAAAGTAGAGAAAGGTGGTAGTGGCAAACTCGGCATTATTGCTTGCGGTATTGCTTACAACTATGTTAAGGAAGTGGTTGGCAACGGTGCAAACGTGTTGAAGGTCAGTCAGTATCCCCTCCCCGAAGATGCCGTTCGCGCTTTGGCGCAGGAAAATGACGCTGTGCTTGTTGTGGAAGACGGTCAACCCGTTGTAGAACAGCAAGTGAAGGCAATTCTTGGCGGAGCGTATGACGTGAAGGGCCGTTTGACAGGCGCACTTCCCCGCACGGGAGAATTGACGCCCGATAACGTAGCCAAGGCGCTCGGAGTGACTCCCAAGCAGACGCTTCCCGCTTCTGAAATCGTGGCACCCCGTCCTCCGCAGTTGTGTCAGGGTTGTGGTCACAGAGATGTCTATGCGGCGCTCAATCAAGTGTTGGCAACATATCCCGATTACCGTGTGTTTGGTGACATAGGTTGTTACACACTCGGTGCACTCCCTCCCTTCCGCGCGCTTGCAAGTTGTGTGGACATGGGTGCCTCAATCACGATGGCAAAGGGTGCTGCCGATGCAGGCTTCTTCCCCGCAGTAGCGATTATTGGTGACTCTACGTTTACGCACAGTGGTATGACCGGACTCCTCGATGCCGTGAACGATAAGAGCAACATTACCGTAGTGATTTCCGACAACCTTACAACGGGTATGACTGGCGGTCAAGATTCTGCAGGAACAAATAAGTTTGAGGCGATTTGTATAGCCCTCGGCGTAGCACCCGAACACGTGCGTGTCGTAGTACCCCTTCCCAAGAATATGGAAGAAATTACGCGCATCTTGAAGGAAGAAATTGATTACCCCGGAGTGTCGGTTATCATTCCTCGCCGTGAATGTATTCAAACAGCTGCTCGTAAGGCGCGCGCAGCCCGTTCTAACAAGTAAGATCATGAAGAAAGATATTATCCTTTGCGGTGTGGGCGGACAAGGTATTCTCTCCATCGCAACTATTATAGGCGAAGCGGCAACAAAGGCAGGTTTGAACCTCAAGCAGGCTGAAGTGCACGGCATGAGTCAGCGCGGCGGTGACGTGCAGAGTCACTTGCGCCTTTCTGACGCAGAAATTTATAGCGACCTTATTGCCGAAGGCAGCGCAGACATGATTATCAGCATGGAACCCATGGAAAGTCTGCGTTATCTTCCTTACCTTGCTGCCGATGGTAAAATCGTGACGAGCAACAAACCCTTTGTGAACATCCCCAACTATCCCGAAATGGCCGACGTAACGGCAGCGCTTGAAAGTCTACCTTCGGTGGCGATGGATATTGAGGAAGTAGCAAAGACTGCTGGTAATGCACGCGGTGCAAACATGGTACTTCTTGGCATGGCAGCACGCTATCTTCAGATTCTTACGCCCGACCAACTCTGCGATGCTATTCGCACAATTTTTGCGCGCAAGGGTGAGGCGGTTGTTGAGGCAAATATTAAGGCCTTCCAGGCTGGTTATGGTGAATAAAACGGTGGTGTTATGAGCAGAAACTTTCCCCCTGACACCTGTCCCTACCTCCATGAGGAGATGGAGACCCTGACGCGCGAGCAAATCTCTGCGCTTCAGTTGGAACGCTTACAGGCTACCGTGCGCCACTGCATGAATTCACCCTTCTACAAGCAGCGCTTTGAGGAAATCGGACTCAAACCCGAGGACATCAAGAGCCTTGACGACATTCGCAAAATTCCTTTCACCACAAAGGCAGATTTGCGCGACACCTATCCCTTCGGCATGGCGAGTGTGCCCCTTCGTGAATGCACACGCTTGCACTCTTCAAGCGGTACGACAGGTACGCCTACGGTAATCCTTCACACGAAGAAGGACTTGGAAGAGTGGGCGAATCAAGTGGCACGCAACCTGTGGATGGTGGGACTTCGCCCCGACGATGTCTTCCAAAATTCCAGCGGTTACGGAATGTTTACCGGCGGACTCGGTTTTCAGTACGGCGCAGAGCGTATGGGCATGTTGACCATCCCTGCTGCTGCCGGAAATTCCTTGCGTCAGATTAAATTCATGACGGACTTCGGTACGACTGCCCTTCATGCGGTGCCCTCTTACGTAACGCGTCTTTACGAAGTGATGCAGAGTGCGGGGGTTGACCCTCGTAAGGATACCAAATTGAAAGTTCTTGCCATCGGTGCCGAACCCCATTCGGAGGAACAGCGTCGCCGCATTGAGGAAATGATGGGCGTGAAGGCCTACAACTCTTTCGGCATGAGCGAAATGTGCGGTCCTGGCGTCGGTTTTGAGTGTCAAGAACAAAACGGTCTCCACTTCTGGGAAGACTATTACATTGTAGAAATCGTTGATCCCGAAACCTTGGAACCCGTTGCTGATGGCGAAATTGGCGAACTCGTATTGACGTCCCTCTGTCGTGAAGCCATGCCCTTGCTTCGTTACCGCACCCGCGACTTAACCCGTGTGCTCGGTCGTACGTGTCCTTGCGGTCGCAACCATGTGCGTATTGACCGCATGAGAGGTAGAAGTGACGACATGATGGTGCTTCGCGGGGTGAACATCTTCCCGATTCAGATTGAGAAGATCCTCATGACTTTCCCCGAACTGGCGAACAATTACCTCATTACGCTCACTACGGATGCCGATAACGACAACATGACCGTTGAAGTGGAATTGGAGGAACTCTTCACCGATGACTTCCGCCGCTTGCAGGAACTTACCAACCGCATACAGCGCGCGTTGAAGGACGAAATCTTGCTCACGCCCCACGTCAAGTTGCTCCCGAAGGGCACACTCCCCGTATCGGAAGGCAAGGCCGTTCGTGTGGTTGACAAGCGTAAGGTGTACCAATAATTATTAGAGTACAGATAACAGAGTACAGAGTACAACTCTTTTCAGAGTACAAATAACAGAGTACAGAGTACAACTCTTTTTAGAGTACAAATAATAGAGTACAGAGTACAATTGACAGAGTACAAAGTACAACTGAAATCCCCCCCCAAAAAACAATAGGTTTACACTCCGCATGGAGTTGTACTCTGTTATCTGTACTTTGTACTCTAAAAAACAATAGGTTTACACTCCGCATGGAGTTGTACTCTGTACTCTGTACTTTGTACTCTAAAAACAATAGGTTTACACTCCGCATGGAGTTGTACTCTGTACTTTGTACTCTAATAAAAATAGGTTTACACTCCGCATGGAGTTGTACTCTGTACTCTGTACTCTGTACTTTGTACTCTAAAAAAACAATAGGTTTACACTCCGCATGGAGTTGTACTCTGTACTCTGTACTTTGTACTCTAAAAAAACAATAGGTTTACACTCCGCATGGAGTTGTACTCTGTTATCTGTACTTTGTACTCTAATAAAAATAGGTTACACTCCGCATGGAGTTGTACTCTGTTATCTGTACTTTGTACTCTAATAAAAATAAGTTTACACTCCGCATGGAGTTGTACTCTGTTATCTGTACTCTGTACTCTAATCTAAAAGTTATGACCATCAAACAACTATCTATATTTATTGAGAACAAGAGTGGCACGCTCATCCGTGTGCTTGACTTGCTCAGCCGTGCGAATATTCAAATCATCGCTTCGACTATTGCCGACACGCAGGACTACGGTATTTACCGCGTGCTCTGTTCTGCCCCTGGCGAGGCTTACCTCATTCTGAAGGACAACGGTATTAACGTGCAACTTGCCGACGTTATGGCCATCACTATTGATGACGAACCCGGTCGTGCGGCACATGCCGTGAAGGCGCTTTCAGATGCAGGCGTAAACATTCTTTACATGTACTCCTTCCTTTGGAAAGGTAAGGGCGTTTTGACCATGCGCACCGACGAAGTTGCTCTTGCGGAAGAGGTTATCAAGAACAACAATATTCAACTCTTGAACGAAAACGAATTTCTGCTCTAACTCATGATATACAATCCAGAAATGGAGTGCATGTCTCGTGAAGACATGCGCCGCTTACAGACTGAACGCCTCATTGAAACGGTGAAGCGTTGCTACGAAAACGTTCCCTTTTACAAAAAGAAGATGGACCAGAAGGGCATTCGCCCCGAGGACATCAAGTCTATCGACGATATCACCAAACTTCCCTTTACTACGAAGCACGACCTCCGCGATGAATATCCCTTTGGACTTCAGGCAGTACCCATGGAGCAGGTAGTGCGTGTGCATGCCTCTTCAGGTACTACAGGTAAACCCGTTGTGGCTACTTATACGCAAAACGACCTCGATAATTGGGCAGAAGGTGTAGCGCGTGTCTTAGCCGTGGGCGACGTAGGTCCTGGTGATGTTGTACAGGTGTCTTACGGCTACGGTCTTTTCACCGGTGGACTCGGTGCGCATCAGGGTGCGAATAAATTAGGTGCCATCCAGTTGCCCACTTCTGCGGGTAATTCCGAAAAACAAGTAATGCTCATGAAGGACTTTGGCACCACCGCCCTTTGCTGTACGCCCTCTTACGCCCTTCACTTGACGGAAGTCATGAAGAAGTGCGACATCAAGAAGGAAGACCTCAAGTTGCGCGTCGGTTTCTTCGGTGCAGAACCCTGGACATGGGGTATCCGTCGTGAGTTGGAAGATAAGCTCGGCATTAAGGCCATCGATATTTACGGACTTACGGAAATGTCGGGTCCTGGTGTGGGCGGAGAATGCCAATACCAAGACGGTACGCACGTTTGGGAAGACATGTTCTATCCCGAAATCGTAAATCCCGACACGCTCGAACCCGTAGCGCCCGGCGAACGCGGAGAACTTGTCTTCACATCACTCTGTAAGGAAGCCATGCCTATCATCCGCTACCGCACCCGTGACCTTACGCACCTCATTTATGAAAAGTGCCGTTGCGGACGTACTGCCGTGCGCATGGGTAAGATTCTCGGACGTAGCGACGACATGCTTATCATCCGCGGTGTCAATGTCTTCCCCAGCCAGATTGAAGCTATTCTTACCGAATTCCCTGCCTTCACACCGCAGTACTTTATCACCGTGGACCGTAAGCACAATGAAGATACCTTCGACCTTGACGTAGAACTCCGCGAAGACCTCTTCTCGCCCAACCCCGCCAAGCAGATGCCCTTCATTAAGTACCTCTACGACCGCCTCGTGTCAGTTACGGGTATCAAACCCAATATCCACATCCAACCTCCCGGAACCATCCAGCGCTCTATGGGTAAGGCAAAGCACGTACTCGATAAGCGCGACTTCTCGGATTGGGAGAAGGGAAAGTAAAATAGAGTACAGAGTTCAGAGTACAGAGTACAACTCTTTTCAGAGTACAAATAATAGAGTACAGAGTACAACTGACAGAGTACAAAGTACAACTGAAATCCCCCCCAAAAAACAATAGGGTTACACTCCGCATGGAGTTGTACTCTGTACTCTGTACTCTGTACTTTGTACTCTAAAAAAACAATAGGTTTACACTCCGCACGGAGTTGTACTCTGTTATCTGTTATCTGTACTCTAAAATGAAATGACATGAAACTTTTCTCAGACGAACTTGTCAACGAGGCTGCACGCATTAACCACGTGGCAGACCTCTCTCACGCTACCATTGGTGAGACCCTCTTGGTGGCGCAATATTTAGAGCAGAAGACGGGACAACCCTTTATCCGCATGGACCAGGGAAGCCCGGGACTCCCTGTGAATGCTTACGGCACGGAAGCCGAAAAGGCGGCGCTCGACCGCGGCGCAAACAATCAATATCCAGCAGCCGCAGGCGTGCCTGAGTTGAAGCACGAAGCCAGTCGCTTTGTCAAGGCATTTATGGACATCGACGTTTCGGCGTGTGCCTGCATCCCCACGGTAGGTAGCGTAGCCGGAAGTTTCGGCGCCTTTATTGCTTGTTGCCAACGCGACGAGAAGAAAAACAAGGTGCTCTTCATCGACCCTGGTTTCCCCATTCAGAAATCGCAACTCCGCATCTTGGGCATCGAATGGAAGAACTTCGACATCTATCCTTACCGCGGCGAGGCGCTTCGCCAAAAGTTGGAGGAGGAAGTGAAGGACGGCGACATCGCTGCCATCATCTATTCCAACCCCAATAACCCAGCGTGGATTTCCCTTGAAGAAGACGAACTCCAAATCATTGGCGACATTGCTACGAAGCACGATATTATTATCCTTGAGGACTTGGCGTACTTCGCCATGGACAGCCGTCGCGACTTGTCAAAACCCTTTGAGGCACCCTTCGTGCGCACCGTAGCCCGCTATACGGACAATTACATCCTCATGCTCTCGGCGTCGAAAATCTTCTCCTATGCCGGAGGTCGCATCGCCTTAGTGTGCATCAGTGACAAACTCTTCGACCGCCAGTTTCCCGCGCTCGCCCGTCGCTATAACGACAGCGGTGTCTTTGGCGCCACCTTCACCGCCAGCATTCAGTATATGATTACCTCGGGGTGCACCGCCAGCACGCAGTATGCTTATGCCGAAATGCTCCGCCTCTCCACAGAGGGCGTGATTAACTTTGTGGACGACACGAAGGCCTACGCCGAGCGTGCTCGCAAGATGAAGAAAATCTTTACTGACAACGGCTTCACCATCACTTACCCCACGGACGTGACCGAAGACATCGCCGACGGCTTCTTCTTCTCGCTCTCTTACCCCGGACTCACGGGTGGCGAACTCGCCAAGGAACTCATTGCCTACGGCGTATCCAGCATCAACCTTGATACCACAGGTTCGCTCCAACCTGGCGTACGTGCTTGCACCAGCCGCATGCGTGACGAACTCTATCCCGTACTCGAAGAGCGCATGAAGGCGTTCCGTGAGGATCACCCCTTTTAAAAGGAGAAATGAGAAAGGAGAAATACCATGCGGGACGAGAGAGCAAGTAGTAGGTAGTAATACCATGCGGGACACTACTCGTTTACCTCGGTAACCATCTCGTCTACTCGTACCTCGTCTACTTGTCAACTATAAGGATTTCCCTCGTAGCCCATCTCGTCTACTCGTACCTCGTTAACTCGTCTACTAAAAAAATACTAATGATTCCTATGAAGAAATTTTTACTTATCCCCCTTATGCTTTGTGGCGCATTGGTTATGAATGCCCAGCCCCTTAGCAAACTTCAGAAATTTGGTACATCAGCCACTACAGAAGTTGTTCAGAAAGCACAGCGTCCCTTAGTGGATGTTCAGCAGGCTTCGTTGCAACTGCGTGGTAAGAAGACGCGTGCCAGCCTCGACGAGTATGCTGTTGATTCCAAGCAGTTGACCAATAATGACCTTTCGTTGAATATCTATTATGGAGGAGTGGATGTTGCACGTAAGATCAGTATCGCAACAACCTTCTCTGAAGACTTGACAACACGCTTCTCTGGCAATAAGATTAAAACTATTTACTCGGCTCTTGGACAGGGAGTGAAGAGTGCTACGTTCTGGATTAGAAAGCAAATCAATGGCGAAAATCTTTGGGAAACAACAGTTACGGAGTTTACACCCAATACTATTCTCACAGTTGATTGCGACTACGTGATTGAAGGAACATCTCTCTATCTCGGATATACCGCAACGGGTGACTTTACGAGTGGTTCTATTTTCTATACAGAAAACAGTTCAAGTTTATCCTTGATTGTCGCTGATGCTAATGATAAATGGATGGACTACTCTGGCAATGGAACCGCCTTCTTCGTTTGTGAAACCGAAGGTGACGCAGGTTTGGTGCAAAACGACCTCGCTATTACCAACATCTCCATCTCCGATCGTGCTATGGCAGGCGAAGCCTTCAACATCGTGGGTCAACTCACCAACTTTGGTGCATATCCCGTCACTTCGTTCAAGACAAAGGCCATTGTTAATGGTCAAGAAATCGTAAACGAACACGAAGTTGACACGGTGCTCCACAAGGGAACCATAGACTTCGCCATCCCCACAACTGCTCCCGCTCATGCAGGTTGTTACTACAACGATATTCAGGTTATTGAGGTAAACGGTGCTACTGACGGCTACCCTGCAGACAATGCAATCACTACACAACTTCTTGCCCTTGCGGAAAGTTATCCCCGCAAGGTAGTGATGGAAGAATTTACTGGAACATGGTGCGGTTGGTGCCCTCGTGGCATGGCGGGTATTGAGTGCCTCCAGCGTGACTACCCCAACGACTTCATCGCGATTGCTGTACATGGTGGCGACACTTTCGAACCCGAAACTTATACCCCTATCTTAAACAGTGTTTCTGGTTTCCCTTCAGCCCTCATCAATCGTGTGGTAGAAGCCGATCCCTACTATGGATTGACAGATGCTAATTATGGTATCAAAGATTTGGTGGAGGCAGTTAATGCCCTGCCTACAGAAGCGCAAATTGGGTTGAGCAGTAAACTCTCGGCAGACAACACCGAAATTGAAGTCACCTCTTACTCAAAGTTCAATATCGCCATCCCCGATGCTTCGGCGTATATGTTGAGTTATGTGTTGCTCGAAGACAAACTCGTAGGTTCGCAGACTAACTATTACGCGAAGTCCATGTCCAGTCAAACGGGTATCACCGAAGCCGATCTCACCGAAGAATTGCTCACCTATTACAACAAGAGCGACCGCTTCATCGCCACTTATAATGACGTGGCACGTGGTATCTACGACCCCTGGGGTATCCAAGGCAGTATGAGTGGGGCGATTCAGAAGGGAAAGGCAAAGGCACACACTTATACCATCACTGTACCCAGTACGGTGAAGAAAAAGGAAAACCTTTCCATCGTAGTCCTCCTTATGGACATTTACACAGGAGAAATTATCGCTGCTGAAAAGGCAAAAGTAGGCGAAGAGAAACTCACTGCTATAGACACAGTCGCAAAGAGCGAAATGAATGCCAGCATCTCTGCAACTGAAGGCGCTGTAATTGTTAGCGCAACGCATGCAACAGCGCAGATTTACAGCCTCGACGGCAAGTTGCTTGCTACACAAAGTGTGAACGGCACTGCCACCATCCCCACAAACGGCTGGAGCGGCACCGTCATCGTCAGAGTGGAAAACGGCAACGATGTGGTTGTGAAGAAGGTTGTACTTTAACCCATAAAAATCAGGAGGAAAACTTGCGGGTTTTCCTCCTGATTTTTTAGTATCCTGACCTTACAACTTAAACTTGTAAATGGCGTGGAGCATGACGTAGCTGTGGAAGGTTTCGGTGCGACCAAATTGGCGGGTGCCGGTACCTACGTTGCTGCTTTCGGATGTCTTTTGGCGGAGCAAGTCAACGGCTTCTAATTGCAAGGTGAGCGCTTTGTCCTTTAGGAAGGATTGCGAGATGGTGGCGTTGATGAGCCACTGGTCGTGGTTGAGCAGGGCATCGTCATAGCCCGTTCGCGTGTAGTAAATGAAGTTCGAGTGGATGCTCATGCCGAAGGGGAGGTTGACTTGCGGAGAGAGGTTCACCTCGTAGGTATGTCCACGCTGGCTGAACTGAGGCGCCTGTTTGTAAGTGGCATATTCGCCCCAGTACTTAGTGCTTAAGAATACGCTCCAAATGTCTTGGCGCCAACGCAGAGAGAGATTGACGGTGGGCTTCAACAGATTGATGGTGGAAAGTCCGAGCGCATCGCCCAATTCTCCCACTTGCCCCTTCATGTGTATGTAGGCAAGGTTGGTATAAGCCGAGAGCGTAAACGCTTGTGCCGTGTCGAGCGGTTGGCTGGTGCTGAAAGAGAAACCGCAATCATAATTGCCCGAAACGTTCGTCATGCTGCGGCGGGTGTAACCCGTTGCAGGGTCGCGCTCTACGGTAGAAATCCAATTCTTCGTGGTGTGGTTGAAATATAGATACCCGTTGTAACTATCGCCCCGCTTGGTGTTGAAACGATAGGCGCGGAGGTCGAAGCGGTTGTCCCATCCCGTCTTCAGTCCGGGATTATTAACGACTTCTTCCATGGGGTTTCCCGTGTATGTAACGGGTAGCAAAAGCATGAGGTAGGGGCGACGGGTCGTTCCGCCGTAGGAGAATTGAATGTAGTTCTGCTTCGTAAACTTATACTTCAGATAGGTGTGCAACGAAGCATACGGTCGGTTGCGCTGAGGCTCAAAGCGCTTGTCGCCACGCTCATATTCCAATCGCTCATTGTGTATGCCGAGGGCGGGCTGGAGTTCTAATTCCACCTTGTTCCACCATCCTGAGAGGCGCAAGGTAAGGCTGTTTTTGAGGGTGTAATGGTTGGAATGGTAAGAGTTTTCAACGTTGCGCACAAACTCTAATGAGTCGCCCAATGTGGGGCGCAAACTCAAAGGGACGTCATAGATGTCGTAGAGTGTGGAGCGATTGTCGTTCTTACTGTACGAGGCAAAATAGTATGCCGACAACTTGAGGGGCTTCGAGAGTTTTTCGCCATATTCTATAGAGGTATAGACGGTATAACCACTGCCTGGATCGTCCTTAAATTGGCGGTAGTCGGCATAAGGTTTCGGAGCTGCCGCGTTGAAGTAGCGATAGTTGACCGTGCCGTGCGACTCACCTGGTTTGTCATGGAACGAAGCATCAACAGAAGCGTCGAACGTGCGCCCTTCTTTCTTAAACAGATGCGTGTATTTCACATTGAGCGATGCCGAATACACTTCTGCATCCGAGGTGTAACGAGAGCGAACGGCATTCGTAGCCTGCTGGCGCGTAGCGTCGGTAAGGTTGTCCGCCCAAAGGCTTTCGGCAAGATTGTCTGTGTATTCGGGACGCTCATGATAGGTGGATGCAATGCCCTGATACTTGCTGTCGATCCCGCCATAGTTAAGGCGTGTCGATAGGTTGAGGCGGTTGCTGGCGTTCCAGTTATAGGTGAGTCTGCCGTCGGCATCCACCTTCACGTCATGCTCCTTTCGTATGCCCTTTCCGTAAGTGTAGAGCGCACTGCCGGCTCCGAGAATCGACTCTGTGGTGTTGTAACTAATGGCGGTCTTATCGTTGTGCGTCACGTGGATATTGGCGTTGCTGGTCAAATAACCCGCATCGGAGTATCCCTTGCCGTTGTCCCATTGCAACATGCTTCCCGCCTTGCGATAGGTGTAAAGTCCATTGCCTGCGTTGAAGTGGCGCCAGTTTCCGTTTTGGTCCACACTCTGGTTCTCACTGATGTTGTTGGCTTGCGCATACGCCGCCAAGCGTCGGTGGTCGGTGAAGTTCGTAGTGAACACCTTGCCCACGTACGTATCATTTGTGCCACCGCCCAAGTTTACGTTCGCCATCCACGTGGATTTATACTCCTCCTTAATCGTGAGGTCCACCACGGTAGCCTTGTTCGCGTCCAGTTCACTGCGAAACTGCTTCTCCTCATCCGTCTTCTCGTACAACTTCACGTCCTTCACGGCATCCGTAGGCATATTCGCCATCGCCGTCTGCACATCGCCGAAGAAGGGTTTGCCATCTACGAGCACCTGACTCACTGTCTTGCCATTGAACGTCACGTTGCCGTTATTGTCCATCGAAATGCCAGGCAATTGACTCATCAATGTGGCGAGCGAAGCACCGGGAGGGAGGCGCAGGGCTTTTGTGTGAAACACCAAGGTATCTTCTTTCACGGTCATCATTCGTGCCAGCGCCGTGACTTGTGCTTCGTCTAATTGATAGTCGGAGGAGGTGAGTTCCAACTTACCCAAATCTACGGTGGGGCATTGCTCCGTCAATTCGATGCGGCGAATGAGCGTGTCGAATCCCGTCAGCGCAATGTTTACCACCAACTTGCCAGCGTCAGCCTTGATGGAAAATTCCCCTTTGTCGTTAGTTGTTACTTGCTCAATCACGATGGGTAGGCTCATTTCCTTATTGGTTTGAGCATTGACCACTTTTATGGTGTCGGAGGCTTGTAACTCGACTATCGCCATGGGCAAAGGCTCCTGCGTTTGTTTGTCAACGACGATGCCCTTTATGCTATATTCTTGCGCCTGCGCCGTGAGCGAAAGCAGGGCGAATAGGAGGATGAATGTGTGTTTCATGGAATGTGTTGATTTTGAGGTTAGAATGAGTTTCCCCAGGACCTGCTTGTGAGCGGGTCCTAAATGCTTGAAACAAAGTGCCACTTTAGGCGAATTCTTTCTCACTTACGACGCCGTAAGTGAGGACTTGTTTTTACAAAATCTAATTATTGCAGTCGGGTAAACTTTTGTGATATTTCTACGATAAAGACCATTCAGGGTATGTCTTAGGAAATTATACAGGCATTGCTCCAAAGTTCATTTCATACCCCCTCCCCTCCTGCGGAGGTACTCCCCCTATCTTAAGGGGAGAGAGTAGTTTGACACTTCCGTTAAAACAACTCAACCGATGTAAACACTCTTGCTTTCACTTGGTATAAATTGTGTAGGAGTGTTCCGCATGGTGCTCTCCCCTTAAGATAGGGGGAGTACCGCCTTTGGCGGGGAGGGGGTATGATGACATTCTCTAAAAATCCCTCAGCATTACCGTAGTTTCCCTTAAGATAGGGGGAGTACCGCCTTTGGCGGGGAGGGGGTATGATGAAAAAAAAGAAAGCACTTCTGTATTATTCGTTTGAAGTACCCCAAAATGGGGAGACAAAGAAGTGGGTTACATATTATATTGTGTATCCAAATACGCAATGCGTCGGGTTATCCAGGCTTTGATGAACTCCGCCTCTTGCGGGATGTTGATGCGCAGTCCGTTGGCATTGTTCCAGCGCTGGGATTCACGGAGGTGGGCGCCACTTTGCTCCATGAGGTGGAGAAGGGAAGTGATGCGCTCGCTGAGGCGTTGGGGATTGAAATGCGTGCGACGGAGTTGGCGGTAACGCTTTGCCATTTGGGCGTTCCAATCGTTTGGGTCGAGTTTGTAGAGTCGCTCAAAGAGGGCGTTTTGATGCCCTTCACGGCGGACGAAGTCGCGGTAATCCCGTGTGGCATTACTCGTGTGGTCGCTTCCTGCATAGTTGCGCCCCAGCGTGCCGTCCATATCCCAGGGAATGGGCGTAAGGCGCGCGTCGCGTTGGTAATCCTGAATTGCCCAATACATGTTTTTTGCGGAATTGTCGGTAGCAAAAATGAGTTCGATGAGCAAGTAATAGTCGCGCACGGCGGGAAGGTCGAAGTAGGTGCCGATGCGTTGGCAGAATTCCGCGTCGGAGGTGTTGCTCACCGCCTGAATGGCATCAACAAGTGGTTGCCACTTGGCATTTTTCTTTGCCGAAGGCTCTGGGTACTTGATTTGCCACCCGCTCCATTCCTCTTGGCGCTCAAAGGGTGAGGAGGAGGTGTGCCACGAACCCAGAGCGGAAGCAAATTGTGTGGCATGGCTCCATTGGTCTGCCTTGTAAAGCATGCCGCCGGGGACAATGTCGTTGCCCTTTGCGAGTCCGCACTGCTTGCGGTCGATGCGCTCGCAGAGGTCATAGACACCGTGGTAACTGCCATTGAGGAACACTTCAACGAGTCTGCCTCGCGAAACGCTGGGTGCGTCCTTCACGTAATTAGAATAGTAAGGCGCCTCGGCAAAGTCCGCCCAAAGGTCCATAATTATGCGACCGCGCATGCGGGATGGGTCAACGGTCATGGCGTTAAGCACCCAATAATTGTCCGTGCGCAATCCCAGAAGCGAGCGATTGATTTTCTTGCTGTCAGTGCCCTTGAGTTTGATGCCCATTGAGCGCTTGTTGTAACGCGAAGTGAAGTCGCCACGATTTCTTACTTCCATGGCATAGGCGGAGTCGGTCTTGAGGGTCGCGTCGTGAACGATGATGGAGCCCGTGCCCCACTGCTGTTTGGAAAATCCACTTGCCGTGATTTCCAGGATGGGCATATAGGTGAATTGAAGGGTTGCGCGGGCGAGGGTGTCCGTCTCCGTGGCGAAAGCAAGGCGATAGGTCTGCGTGCCGTCCACTTTGCCGAGCGCGAGGGTGCCTTTGCTGGAAGTGGGCTTCCCATTGACGAAGATTCGGGCGTCGGGGAAGGTGGCGCAAGCGAATTGTAGCGTCACTTCCTTGCCCATCAGTCGTTCGGGAAGGGGAAAGAGGTACGTGTTGGTGCGCTTGTCGTAAACGGGAGACTTACCGTCGAGCGTGAAGCGGAGGGTTTGGACGTTGGAGACGTAATAGCGGTTGCCACTTGCGGTGCGCTGTCGGGTCAGAACGGGATGTTCCACGGGTTTAAACACTACGGGGTGCCCGTCAATGGAAGAAACTTGCTCGCCCTTCTTGGTGTAAAGCGCAAAGCGTTCGTTGCTCGTGGCGCTCTTTGAGGTATTGTTGTAAAGGCCTACGATATGCGTGCCAATACGTACGTTCAGCAACTGCTGGCTGTTCCAGTTGGTGATGATGATGTGAGACGAACCAGGGTAAATGCTCCATTCAGAGGCCGTTCCGTTAGGTTTGTCCGTAAGCGTCATATAGCGGCGCGTGGCGGTGCGAATCCCGTCGTAGGTCATGTAGCGCCCCGTCTCGGCGTGCTGAATCGTATAATTACCGTTGTCCAACTTCGTGATGCGCCAAAGGGCAGACTTTTGACCGGGGGCGCCGTTGTGTGACAACTCCAAGGGGGATGACGGGGAGGGAATGACTGCGCTTGTGGGGAGTTCGACACATCGGATTTCGTAGCACTCACCTGATTTCAACGCTACGCTCTGAGCGGAACCGGAAAGTGAGAGGAGGCAGCAAACAAGCGTGATGCCAAGGGTGCGGAATGAGAGAGGCATAGCAGATTATAGCTTTTTGTTGAGTTTAATAATGTTGCCGATGTCGTCGGTAGTGAGTTCGCCCGTCAGTTGTACGACACGCGAACAATAATCATCGCGGAAGCGGAAAATGAGCAACTCTTTCAACTTGCGCCCTTTGCCACGGATGCCAAAGACCATGATTTCGACGTTGTTAGCACTGAGTTGCATGAGCAATTCATAGTCTTTCAACGCAGAGACAGCTTCGTAGTTGCTACGGATAGTGGCTGTCGTAGAACGGCTATGCGTGTGCAACGCCAAGACACTGGTCAAGCGGTCAACAACATGCTTAAATTCCCAGCGGTCGTTCTTCAGGAGTTGCTCGCGAGCGATAGAAAGCATTTCGCCAGAGACAAACGTGCGCTGCACTTTCTTGTTGCCCGCCAAATGGTCGAAGGAGAAACCCACCTTAGGTTTTGCTTCGGCACGGGCAAGGACTTTCGCCGTGGTGGTTGAGGTATGCGCCACGGCAACTGAGGAAATAAGGGGACTGCAACAGATAGTGCAGAGGAGGATTTTGAAGAAGGTATTCATAGGTAGGGAATTGTTGAAGGTTAAAGTGAACCGGATGGCGCTCTCCCCCTGTTTATAGGGAACCGACTCACGAAGTAAGCGCAGAGGACAAACTTGTTTGTACTATGCCTTACGAGAAGGAGAAAGATGAGCGAAGCGAAATCAATTGGGACCACGTAGTGGTGAGGGGGTGCGAAAGCAGTGAGTAGTTAGCAGTGAGTAGTTAGCAGTTAGCAGTTAATAGTGAGTAGTTAGTAGTTATGCCATGCGGGGTGTATTTTGCACCCCCTCACCGCTAAAGCGGTCCCCTCCCCCTATAAACAGGGGGAGAGCGCCATCCGGATGGCTGTTGTACTCTTCTAATTACTCGCAAGGTCCGCCCAACTCGTCATTCATGTCGTCAAAAGCGAGGGCGCTTGCCACAAAGAGGAGGGCATTTTCGACTTCAGCCTCGGCGGATTCCGCATTCTGGCAAGTGTCTTCGTAAACGGTGAGGGCGGGTCTGGAATAAAAGTCGATGGCAAAGAAAAGTCCGACCAAGG
>JAZQXB010000021.1:0-5456 GCA_045632685.1 Alloprevotella sp. | reverse complement strand
CTCCCTTTCTTCCGGCGGGGGCCCCCCCCCCCACCACCCTCCCGCCGCTACAGACCTCGCTGCTCCTTGCCCCGCCCTCCCGTGCGCGTCGCTCCTCCCTGCGGGCGGCTTTTGTGCCGCCCCTATCCTCGCCTCCCTCTTCCTTGGGATGTTGTAGTACTTTGGTGTCCTATTGCTCCGTCCCCCTTCGGGGGCTCGGTTGGCTGCGCCGCCGCGCCCTGCGCTCCGCTCCTCGCTTCGCTGTGGTGCGTTGCTCGGGTGCTGGGAAAGGGGCGGTTGGCCTCCGTTTTATTACCTCTGGCCGTCCTACGGGTGTGGTGGCTTACGGCGCAGGTTTGAGATAGCCGCTTCGCGGCCATCTCCTTTCGTTAAAATTTCATAAACTATGCAAATGCCCGCACCGCTTCAAATTTACGAAATTCAATGACACTGCGCTAGCCGTCTTTTAACATTTCGCTGTCCGGGTTACCTGATTTTGCCCTCCGAGTCAGTTCTGTGGCCTCTCCGTGTTTTGTCCGTTCGCAGAATTTATATATCTTTGCGGCGATTTTCGGAAGGTGCACCCCGGTAACGAAGCCGGCCACTAACCCGAGTCATTAACACTTTATGCTTTATGGCAACTGGTAATTTAATCCTTGGAACGGCTCGCAAAAAGCTTGGCGACGTCGTTCTCTATCGTTCGGGAGGTGAGCAGCGTTCTCGTGTGCGCGTGACCCCCAAAAACCCAAAATCCGCAAAGCAGGCGGTGCAGCGAATGGTATTGGCCACGGCTGCTAAGATGGCTTCCGCTTACGAGCCTTTAGTGAATCATTCCTTTGAAAACACCGAGGTCGGTGCAAAGTCTTTGCAGGAATTTCGCAAGTATGCGATGTATGCTCTGCGCTCGGCTGCTGCTGATGCTTTGGCAAATCCGGGTGGCGATTACATCAAGGCCGATTTTGACATCAAGGGTGCTCCATGCATTGGTGCCCTCGATGGTCTGCAAATTTCACGCGGTTCACTTGGCTACAATGCTTTTTCAAAGTCCGGCGACACTCTGAATATCGTTTTGCAGAGTGCTTTGGCTACTACTGCATTTACCACGCAGGAGGCGTACGTTGCCGAACTTCGCAAGCTTGGTATTGAGCCCGGCGACCAACTCACGTTCGTAATGCAGGGTGTTAATCCGAATGTGTCCGTTGCCTCTGCCGAGTTTGGTGGCGAGTCCGTTGCCAACTATGCGCAGATTGTCCGTTACTCACGCATTACTTTCGTGACCGAAATTCCCGATGGCTTTAGCGGCACGCTGCTCGACGAAGACCAAATTAACCCCGCACTCATTCAAGACGCAGAGGGTATCACTCCCGATTTTAGCAGCACCGGCACAACTCTCACCGCTGATTATTCGTCAGTGATTGAAAACGGCTACGAGGTGCAGCTTGCAGGATATATCCGAAGCAAGCTCGTTGATGGTAAGTACAAGTATAGCACTTGCATGTTGGATTCTGACACGACCGGACACGGCAAGTTGGATTACAACAATGCAGCACTTGTCTATACTACTTACATGGACGGCGTGGCAACTATCGATGTCGGCGAAAAGCTGTACCTTCGTCATGCGGTTGCCGCCCCTTTCGGAGTGGGGGAGTGAATCCCCCTACGGATTGGTTAAATAATTTACCTATATACAACGAAGGTGTTACCGCAGACGGTTGGGGTATATTTACCGGGACAATTGACGGTTACAAAAACATTTGCATTAGCATTTCGGATGGCGTGTTGCACGTTTTAGTAAGTAGTGGAAGTGGTATCGTACAACGTCCCGTATGGGTTTACAACGAAGAAAGCGGTAATTTTGTGACGCAAGAAATAACGAGCTCTGGTGTTGCAGGTCAAATTATTAACCTTGCAGGGTTAAAAACAATAGAATGGGGTGCAGGAGTTGTAGTTAATACAATGTATAAATCGCTCTTTGGCTATAAGTTGTTAGAAGAATCAATATAATATTGTCCTAATGTTCGCAAAAATTGTTCTATTAGTCGGGTTCGCTTGCGTATGTGTAGGAATCTTTGTAATTTCGCACTCGCTAACGGACGAGGACGGCCGGGGTGGTGCCCGGTCATAGCAACAAGTTAGCAGACAAAAGGCAAGTCCTTCTTGCGGCGGCGGGGAGAGTGCAAGCGAGCACGCCCCGTCGCTTCTTTTTGAGGGCTTCCGGTCTTAAGTTATCGCTTAATTCACCAAAGAAGGACAAATGATTACAAAAATTTGGGTGGAAACACCTTTCGGGGATTTTGATTATGTCCCAACGGATTTTTCTAAGGGGAGTACATGTTCGCAGTGCGCGGCGCGTGACCTCGGCCATTGCTGCGACTTGCCTTGTGAAGATGTAGATAACGAAACTATGCACTATCATTTTGAAAGGAGGTTTAAATGAGCTCTTTAGTTATCATTAATGGCGTAGTTTACGATATTGTTTCTACGACGGAGCCTATTGTTTGTGAGAAATGTGTGTGTTGTAGAAAAGACATCGAGTGCCCACGACTTGCAAATGCCCCCGTTTTAGTGTGCTCATGGCTTGATAATATCGACGATGGTTCACACTACTTTGTAGAAAGAGAGGTATAGTATGAAGTCCAACGTCTATGTAGTTTCGTGCGATTGGTTCGCTATCCAATGCACGTCGGATTGGGGGTGTGACCAAGTGTTACACCCTCGCGCTGCAATCAAGGATATGCCTGCGTCTAAGTCCGCTGATACACCTCGCACGGAGTGCGAAACAAACTGCCTTGGCATACTAAGCGAGCAGTGGCAAGAACGCGACCAAATTGGTCTAACGTATCAATATGGAGGCGAGGTTTTCAAGGTTGTCAAGTCGGACGAGTTTCACCCTGCATATAGTTGCAACGTGCTTTTGACGTGGCGAGGCCGGCCGCTACTGCATCTGTCATACAAGCCAAAGCGGTGCGACGTGCAAAAAACGTCTTGTCAAGCTAAGGTTGCTAACTCTGCTTTGTATTCGTCGCAGTGGCCAACGCTCGTTCGTTCTGCCCTGCGTGCTATCGGTTGGAGATTTGTTCGAATAGTGCGTGTAGATGTCGCCGCGGATTTTGAGTATTTTGCGAACGGACGCCTGCCCCTGCGATTTGTGCAGGATTATCTATCAAAGCCTACTGCAAGCCGTCCCACGTTTATACGCAAGTCGTCTAACAAGTTTCGGGCGTTCGGGCAAAAGGCTTTTGACAAATTGCTATTTGAAACGCTGTCATGGGGCACACGTGAAAGTGCAGTACAAGTGAATTTGTACAACAAGACAGCAGAGTTAATGAAAGTTGACAAGTCATACATCAGAGAAAAGTGGGAGTCGTACGGGCTTCCGTCAGACTTGACTCCCCCGGTGAAGCGTTACGTATGGCGCGTCGAGTTCAGTATTAACCCGGGGCGAATCTTCATGCAAAGCAGGCTGGGCGGTCAAGTCCGGGAGCTGCTGTCAAGTGACGTGGAAACACAAGAAAACTTGGAGCAGTTATTTGCGTCCTTGCTCACGGATTATTTCCAATTTCATGAACTATCCGCGGCCGCACGCCGCGCAAATCGTAAAGTGAAGGACTTGCCGCTTGTTACACTTTTTGATACAAGCTGTGCCGGTAAATTCAAAGTCCGCGGCTACGTCCACACTCGAAAAGTGGGACGTACAGAGAAGATATTGATGCGCAGGCTCGCGGACATCATCGACGAACACCAGTGTGATGCAAATGAATTGGCCGGACTGCGTGCAGCTTACTCAAAGTTATGCGACATTTTCTACATGAAAGACGCGCAGGGTCGCGGCACAATCACGGCTGACGATTTGCTTGCCAATTTCTTCTGCCAATTATCCCCGGCGCGTGTGCCAAGCTTATGGAGGTCGCAGACGCAGAAACACCGGGAACTGCATAGATATGTGCAGATGTTGTTGGCAGCACGGGACAGCAGCTTCCAATCATTTGTCAAGTCCTACGGCGATGTTGCTGACGGGTTGAGTATGCTATATGATAAGATGTCGGAAATGTGTGACGGGCTCCCGGAATGGTTCTTCGATGCAACTGATGTTATAGCTGACAGCGACGAAAGCTATTGGGAATCGTTGTTAAGGGACATGCCTGCGTCTTAGTCCGCTTTCACCCCACGGCTTGCCGTGGAGCAGTTTTTTCATTTCTGTAGCCACCTTCGTCGCGACGACGCGGGTGGCTTTTGTATGACCACGGGTTTGGCCGGGTGTGGCGTTTAACGGCCGCTCTTTAGAGCGGCCTCTTTTAATTTGGCGTTCGGTGTTCAGTGTTCTACGGTTGGAAACCGTTTCTACGGTATTGAAACCGTATCTATTCTTCGGGTGTGATTTTGGGGGCGGGGGAGAGCGGCTACCGTTTTATTACCTCTGGCCGTCCCTTTCTACGGGTGTGGTGTACTGACGGCGCGGTGTGCTGACGGTGTAGTATGCTGACGGTGTAGTGTGCTAACGGTATGCTAACGGCGCGGTGTGCTGACGGCGCGGTGTGCTGACGGCGCGGTGTTTGAAGTTACTTTTGCATGTTGAATTCATAAAGGTGAACGTATTCATTCCACAAAATCCAAAAAGGTGAACGTCTTCATTCCACGAAATCCAAAAAGCTGAACGTCTTCATTCCACAAAATTCGGGAATTCGCTCCGCGAAATTCGAGGAAAGGGTCTCCGCTGTCGCTCCGTCGTTTCCTCGAATTTCGCTCCACGAATCCCCGAATTTCGTTCCATGAATCCGTTCAGCTTTTTGGATTTCGTTCCATGAATCCGTTCAGCTTTTTGGATTTCGTTCCATGAATCCGTTCACCTTTTTGGATTTCGTTCCATGAATCCGTTCACCTTTATGAATTCGGGTTTGTGAACGGGGTCGTGAACGGGTATGTTCAGATTTCTGAATTCAGATTTCTGAATTCTACTTTAGCGGTGTTCTGTAACACCGCTGTAAATTTACGCTGTGTGTTCGTGTATGTGACCGAATTTGAGCGGGTTGAATGTGAATTCAGCTTTGTGAATTCAGCTTTGTGAATTTGGGTCTTTTTGGCGGCCTTGCCCGCTTCCCCCGTTGTCCTTCCGCGGCCGTCGTCTTCGTTGCGTGCCGCGTCCTGCGCGGGCAGTCGGCCGCATAGAAGCGGCCGTCCCGCGGGCGGCGCGTCTCGCTGCCTTGCCGTCGTCCTTGTTGTCCCCCGGGGTCGCTCCCACCCTCCGCGGCCGCCTCCTCCCTTCATATCCTCCCTGCCTCCTTCCTCCCCTCTGTCCTCTTTTCCCTCCCCTTTTAGCGGCGGTCGCTTCGCTTCGGCTCTCTCTTAAAGCGAGGGAGCCGAAGCGAAGCGACCGCCGCTAAAGACCTCGCTGCTCCTTGCCCCGCCCTCCCCTGCGCGTCGCTCCTCCCCGCGGGCGGCGTTTGTGCCGCCCCCATCCTCCCCTCCCCCTTCCTTGG
>JAZQXB010000020.1:0-5841 GCA_045632685.1 Alloprevotella sp. | reverse complement strand
CCGTATGGTTCTGTGTTTTCCGTGGATTGCTTTCCCCTCACAAGTTCGGACAGCGACTTTCAGTTCTGTGTGAAAAAATCTCACGCAAAGGCGCAAAGGGCGCGAAGCGTTACGTACTTTTGTTCTTATGTCAAAAATATTGCACGCAGATAACGCAGAAGCACGCAGACGCTTTGCGGAACTTTGCGCCTTTGCGTGAGAAGAAAATATGTCCTTTTGTTCTTATGTCAAAAAAAATTTCACACAGAACTCACGGAATACACAGAATTTTTGCTTCGCAACTCTATCTATTTTTTTGTCAACAGATTAAACAGCACAGAATGACACAGTATTTTGTGTTTGACAGAAGTATTGAATTGGCGCCTCCAAAACGAGAGCAAAAATAACATTTTTCAAACGCCTGTATTTCAACTATTTATAAGTTTGTTATATAGAAGCAATCATTTTAAAACAAGCAGCGTGTTACCACGGAAATCCGTTGGCAACACGCTGCTTCTTTGTTCTCGCCGCTCCCACCCTAAAACAAGCGCAGGTTGTCGCGACACGGGCGGAGTTCGCCCTGCTCAATGCGGTGAATAATCTCGACTACGCGGTCGTTCATCGGCGTGGGGCATCCCACCTTGCGCCCTGTGGCCGACACGGCGCCGTTGATGGCATCCACCTCGGTGAGTTTGCCCTTCTCCAGGTCCTGAAGCATGCTCGCCTTGAGTTTGGCGTGCTTGCGGATGGCGATGGGAATGATGAAGAACGAGAAGGCGCGCTTTAGGGCATTGGAGTAATCGAGTAACTTCACGATATCCTTGCCCTGAACGGGTTCGATGCGAATGCCGCCTGCCTTACACACGTCGATACATTCCTTAATCAGCGCCTGCACAATGCGTCGCGACTCCTTCGGTCCGGCTGCCTCGCCAAAGGTGCACCCCAACACAGCACTCATCCCCGAGAAGGCGGCATTGATTAGGAGTTTGCTCCAGCGCGTACCGAGGAAGTTTTCCTCAACATCTACCGTGCCCATCTTCTCCAAGAGTTCCTTCACATAGTCAAAGTGTTTGTTTTTCTTTTCCGTAATGGTGCCTAATGAGAACGAGAGGGCATCGGGCGCACTCGTCAGTTCGCACACTCCGGGTGACTGCAGCGTAGCGCCCCAAGCCACCGTGCAACCCAGCACGCGCTCCTCACCCAAGATTTCAGCGATTTGCACCTCCGGGAGTCCGTTCTGGAACGTCACCAACACCCCATCTTCCGCCAGGAAGGGGCGCAACTGCGCAACTACCTCGGGATTGTGTTGCTGCTTCGTCATGAGGAAAATAATGTCGTACGTGCCCGACATCTCTGTGAGCGTATAAGCCACAACGGGTTGTGTAAAATCAACCGTCCCCACAACCTTTGCGCCCTGCGTTTGTAGCGCCTCCACATGCGCCTTATTGCGATTGATAAGCTCAATCGCCACACCCGCCTTACTGATATATGCTCCAAGAATCGTGCCGAGCGAACCCGCACCGTATATTGCTACTCTCATAATCTTTACTGACTGATATTTAAGATTTAATTACACACAAAAGTAACCACTTTTCGGGGAATCACCCACCTATTCGCCGAAAATATTCGGTGAATAAGATTTCTATTCGCCGAATTCACAGAAATAGGGATTCAAGAACTAATGCCAAGCGGAATTTCCAGCACACGTAGAGACGTCATATCATGGCGTCTCCCCCACCCCGCATAGCAAACAGAAATTTTCCCCGCAGATTCTTTGCGAAACTTTGCGCCTTTGCGTGAAACAAAAATATCAACGAAAGTCCGCGCCGTCCCCGCAGAAAGACATCTCACGCAAAGACGCAAAGGGGCGCAAAGATACGTTTTATTTAGCGTGTTAACAAAACAACGGGTGTTTTTATTCAATTCATTAAACAGATTGCGCAAATATTCGCAGGTGCATTCTAATAGTTTCCCAATTCACGCCGAATTTGCAGCGTGAAACAATAACACCGCGCTCTTTTGTTTTTATCAAAATCTAATACCAAGAAAAAACGCTTACCCACACGGCATAAGCATGTAAATTCGTGTACATTAGTGACTCAAAAAAAATAGGAGAGGATACGTGCCGATTCGTGGAAAAACTTTTATGGGTTCCGCAGATTCTGTGTGTAAACATCCTCACGCTAACCACGCAGACCCTTTGCGACCCTTTGCGCCTTTGCGTGAGACAAAAATATCAACGAAAGTCCGCGCCGTCCTCGCAAAAAGACATCTCACGCAAAGGTGCAAAGAGACGCAAAGAATATGTTCTTTTGTTCTTATGTCAAAACCGATAAGGTGTACGGTAGAGGGAGACGCCATAATATGACGTCTCTACGCCTAACGCAACAACGGGCGAACCCTCATTGCGGTTCGCCCGTTGTCTTTATAGGTTTACTTCACCCACACCTTCTTGCCATTTACAATGTAAAGTGTTACTTATTTAGCCGTATCCTATTTGTTAAAATCAGAAACTCCGAGTTCTTCTAATGCCTTTTGAGCATTAGCGACACCTTGTTCTGCCGCCTTTGTAAACCAGTCAATAGCTTGCGACAAATCCTTGGTAACACCAGCCCCATAACGATAGCAACATGCTAAATTATACTGAGCACCACTATCACCTAATTCTGCCGCCTGTCGCCATAGTTTTACAGCTGTTTCATAGTCTTGCGTTACCCCCTGTCCTTCAACATAGCAGCGTCCTAAATTAGATTGAGCGGAAGCAACGACTTTTTTATATATAGTATCCAGAGTTTCATCAAATTCTATCGGGGTGTATCCTTGCTCTACAACACTTCTGTACCACTTTACAGCCTCACTATAATCTTGCTCCACACCCAAACCATTGTAATAATGAAAACCTAAATTATACTGAGTTGTGGCAACAATAGGTTTAAGTTTTGTGTCTTGACTTTCTGCAGAATTACCTTTATCCCATTGTTCAATAATTCTCCTTAACCATTTTATAGCCTCTTCATTGTCCTGCTCTACACCCTGCCCTACATGGTAGCACTGCCATATATTATATAGTGCTGGAATATAGTCTTGTTCAGCAGCCTTTCTATACCAGTTTAGAGCTTCCACATAATTCTGTTCCACACCGACACCTTTAGTAAAGCACACCCCTAAGTTATATTGAGCTTTGGCAAATCCTTGTTTTTCTGCAAGTCTAAAATATTTCAAAGCCTCCACAGGTTCTATATTTGTCCCATGCCCTTTGACATAACATATCCCCAATGCACATTGAGCAGCAGCGTCACCCTGCTCCGCACCTTTTTTAAAAAGTTCGATTGCCTCTTCGTAATCCCCCTTATCGTACAAGGCCTCTCCCTTTTCGTACCAATTTTCTTCACGAACAGAATTACACTGCGTTGTAACCATCAAAGTGAGGATGGCAAACAACATTCCAAAAAATCTTTTCATCTTATGAATATTTTTTACATGACTACTTGTACAAAGGTACATAATATTTTTGACAGAACAAAAGAACCTATTCTCATCACGTAAAGATTACGCACAACGTAGAGACGCCATAATATGACGTCTCTACGCCTAACGCAACAACGGGCGAACCCTCATTGCGGTCCGCCCGTTGTCTTTATAGGTTTACTTTACCCACACCTTCTTGCCACCGATGATATAAACGCCAGCGGGAAGTTCGTGCTTCAAGTTCTTCAATTCTGCATTGCGCTTAATGAGCATACCGTTGGTGCTGTAGACATCAGCAGTGGCGGGCACTGCGCCATCAACAGTTACACCACCTATGGCAGTAGGCACACCCTCAATGAAGAAGAACTCCTTCCACTGGTCTGCCTGCTGATAGGCTGAAATGCTTTTTTCAGGCACTTGCAATGTACATTTCTGTGTATTAACGCCATCAAATACGTCGCTGCCACAAACAGGAGGCACTTCGGCATGACTAATCAGTTTCTTGAGGTTTACGCAGCCAGAGAATGCGTACCAGCCAATCGTTTCTACGCTGTTACCAATCTCTACAGAAGTCAAACTTGAGCATTCACTGAAAGCAGACCAACCTATGCTTGTCACGCTGTTAGGAATCTCTACAGAAGTCAAACTTGAGCAACCATAGAAAGCAGAAATATCTATGCTTGTCACGCTGTTAGGAAGCTCTACAGAAGTCAAACTTGAGCAACCACAGAAAGCAGACCCTCCGATGCGGGTCACGCTGTTACCAATCTCTACAGAAGTCAAACTTGAGCAACCATAGAAAGCACTTTCCCCAATGCTGGTCACGCTGTTACCAATCTCTACAGAAGTCAAAATTGTGCAATAAAAGAAAGCTTCATTACCTATGCTGGTCACGCTGTTAGGAAGCTCTACAGAAGTCAAACTTGAGCATTCAGAGAAAGCTTCATTACCTATGCTGGTCACGCTGTTAGGAAGCTCTACAGAAGTCAAACTCCGGCAACTAGAGAAACCACGCTCTCCAATGCTGGTCACGCTGTTACCAATCTCTACAGAAGTCAAATTCCAGCATTCATAGAAAGCATTCTCTCCTATGCTGGTCACGCTATAAGTATTTCCACTATAAGTGACCGATTCGGGGATTTTGACTTCTCCAGAATATTCATTGGAATAATCATAGTAATCATCCCCTCGATAAGTCACCGCTACCGTATTATCCGCCTGCGACGTAATGTTGTAATAAATACCATCAACCTCAAAGTCCTCGGCACTCACACTCACACTGCACAGTAAACCGATTACTGCCAGCACTAAAGATTTGAACTTTTTCATAATTGGTTTTTTAGGGTTATACATTAGTTTCTGTTAATACTGAATATGAATAACCACTCAATCATAAGGACACAAAAAAGACGTGGGAAAACTCTCGCGCTTATCTCCATCCAAGGCCTTCGCATTGCCCGTACCGTAAGATAAGCAACTTAGCCAGCCCACGCCGAAGGTATTATAAACGCTGTATGCTGTCAGCCAATACTGGCTGACATGCATACGGGTATAATACACCCACGTGGACGCCTCGTTGCGAAATCTTCTGAAGTACCAAAAGTTGCGAAGTTTTGGATGAGAAGATAACGTTAGAAACGTCCTTTCTGCTCCCCGTGCCATAAGGTTCACGACCTCAATGCGCAGTGATGGAGCGGAAATCTATGTATTGACTCACCCACCCTTGGGCTGGCGAATCATTTGCAAATTTATGTAAAAAATATGAAGGGAAGAGAATTTCATGGTTATATTTTGGAGAAAAAAATAGGCGGGAAAGGCGTGGATGATTCAATTAACAAATATTCCTTGAGTACAAAAAGTATCCCCTTCGTTACCATTTGTAAGAAGCACTGCTAAATATTGGGGTTGGATGATAGGGTGTTCTAAACTTTTGAAAAAACCTGTTGTATTTAGTGAGCTTCAGTCTATGGACCATCCTCAATACCACTGGAATAGGTTATCCAAATTCGCATTCTCTTAAAATGAAAGGGAATGTAAGAGAGGTGATTAACCCACAGAAATCTTGGACGTTTCTGAAATCAATTTTGAACACCCTACCCTTTGCGCCTTTGCGTGAGACAAAAAAAACAATTATTGGTGTCCGGTAAACACAGATAATTCTTTGTCCGATAGATTGTTGCACTCATACAAGTCCCTTATTGAGATTCAACTGAAATAATACAGAATTTCTATGTTTAAGAGAACACGAACCGAAGGTCGCGCAAGTCAATTTCACGAATAACACGAACCGCAGGTCGCGCAAGTCAATCACCGTGCGGAATATATGTTTTGCTAATCGCATTCGAATAACGAATCACCATGCGGGGCGTTATGATAACTCAAACCGAAGGTCGC
>JAZQXB010000019.1:0-53561 GCA_045632685.1 Alloprevotella sp. | reverse complement strand
AATATTTTACCTGGTAGGACGATTGTTTTTTCTTTACTACAACAAAAGTAAAAAACAATCTCGGCATTGCTCTTGTTAGAGTTTTTTTGTTTGTCTTTTTTGGCTTCGCCAATTACTCTGCAAACTTAGTGTTACCGAGCGAAGACACCTTCGGCGTCTTTACCATCCGGATTTAGTATATTTTCTATACCAAATACATCTCAAAAACAGTCTCACTTATTTTTAGAATTTTGAACACCCTACCTATGAGGGCATTACGAAAGTGATTTAATGTTGATGCATTGTTGATGTAACCTAAAAACAAAAGCACCGCAAACTATTGATTTGCAGTGCTTTTACATTGTTTGATGTGTACCCAGAGCCGGGGTCGAACCGGCACAGGTTTCCCTACTGGTGTTTGAGACCAGCGCGTCTACCGATTCCGCCATCTGGGCGCATACTCTTAAAACTATTCGTTTCAGATTTGCGGTGCAAAGGTAGGGATTATTTTTAGATTGGCAAAATTATAACGAACTTTTTTATGGATAAGCAGAGGAAATCTATAAAAGAACAGTATCAAGACTATCCATCCAACGCTCGGATTCCCAGGTTATCCTAAGATTTCGAACTTCACTACCCCTTTCGCACACATGCCAAATAGTCGTAATGGTCACCTTGGCACAATAGTTCTGCACGATAGCCCATAACTTCTGCGCATTCCTTGAAACGGGGGAAGTCAACATACAACCAATTGAAACACTCACCGCGCACCTTTCCATAGACCATTTGGTAATCTACCTCGCCGTAATAGGTATCAAAATCTTCGGGGTAGAAGTTACCCTCTTCGTCCTCAAAGACATAGCGGAGGTCTGAAGAGTCAATCAAGAGTTGCCCCCCTGGCGCCAAGAGCGCATCAAGGCGTTCAAAGAGTCGGGGAAGATTATCAAGTGTGCCCACAATACCCGTGCCATTCATCAGCATGAGGATGGTATCAAAAGTTGCATCAGGCGTAAAGGAAAAGAAATCCTCTTGGCGCGCATCTATCACCCCACGTTGCTGCATCGTCACAACAGACAGCGGCGAAATATCAATGGCGGTAACATGGAGTCCGCGCTCCTGAAGCGGAAGGGTGTGACACCCTGCACCAGCGCCGACATCAAGCACATGTCCTTTTGCTTGTTGCAACGCAGCTTGCTCCATAAGATTCATCTCTTCCACCGTGCGGAAGAGCGTTGGCACGGGCAACACATCATCATCAAACAAGGTTGAAAGCACGCGCAAGGGTTTGGCACTGCCTTTCTGAAAGTATTCACGAATGGCAGCACCCATAGGGTCGCGGTGGGGAAGAAGAATAGGCATAATAAAAAAAGGAAAGGAGGTAAAGTTCCGAAAGGATTAAACGTTAACGAGAAACAATTGGAGGGAATATATGCTGAAAGGTATTACCCAATACTCAAAAAAACGTAGCGTTTTTTGAGTAGACAAGGTACAAGTAGACAAGCAGGCGCCGAGATAAACGAGTATAGTCCCGCATGGTATCTTTTATCTTTACTCTTTTAAGTTGACAAGTAAACAAGGTACAAGTAAACAAGCAGGCACCGAGATAAACAAGTATAGTCCCGCATGGCATTACTTACTACTCACTCTTTAGTTGACAAGTTAACAAGGTACAAGTAGACAAGCAGGCACCGAGATAAACGAGTATAGTCCCGCATGGTATTACTTACTACTCACTCTTTAGTTGACAAGTTAACAAGGTACAAGTAAACAAGCAGGCACCGAGATAAACGAGTATAGTCCCGCATGGCATTACTCACTACTCTCTACTCACTACTCTCTCCCCCTCACTCCCTCTTCGCAATCATACCATCTTTGAGGGTCACACATTCTTGAGCAACGAGCCATTCCCACGCTTGTCGCTTTACCGCCGTAGGCACATCGGCACAAAGTTTGGTAAGTTCGCCTGCAAGGTGGGGTTGTCCATCGGCAAGGTGCTGCAAAATGCGTTCTGCCACTTCCTGCGGATCAATCGTTGCCCGTTCTTCTTCCAGACACACATCACACCCACCACAAGGCGCAGCCTCCTTCTCGCCAAAATAGTCAAGCAGGTAAACACTGCGACAAACATCCGTACGGGTAGCATAATCAATAACGCTGTTGATGCGCTCTATGTAATGCTCCTTGCGCTGGGCATACACAATAGTTGGGAACATCAAGAGACGCCCCTCAAGGCGGCGCGTCAGATAGGTGATGTAAGAGGCACACTTCTTGGGGATGTAGTTCAAGATGCGCATGTGCGTGAGCGCCTTCAACTGCTCGTACACCTCACGCGGAGTACATCCGCAGGACTTCGCCAGCAGTTCTTCATCAACATACACATAGTCTGCAAAAAGTCCGCAATAATGACGCAAAAGTGCGTTGAGCACGCGGTCGAGCATTGAGGAGAGCCCCTTTTGACGGTAGAGGTCGTCACGATTCACCAGGAAGATGACACGAGAAACGTTTTCTTCCGCCTCACGGTAATGCAGGTAGCCCGCCAGTTCAAGGATGCGCAAGGCACTCTCCACACGCACGGGAAAGTGGCGGAAGTTGATGCAAAAGCGATCCATCAAGAACTCACGCGTCACGCCCTCACCCTCCCCTTCTGCCATTTGAAAGAAGTTTGCCAAGTCATCGTAAACCTTACGCACGTAATCCAATTCGGGAAAGTTTTCTCCCACAGTACGCAACATACGGGCAGTATCCCCACTGTCGCGTAAGAGCACGGCATAGGAGCATTTACCGTCACGCCCTGCACGCCCAGCCTCTTGGAAATAAGCCTCAATAGAGTCAGGCGCCTCCATGTGAATCACCAGGCGCACATCGGGTTTATCTATCCCCATCCCGAAGGCATTTGTTGCCACCATGATACGCGTATCATCCTCCTGCCACGAGCGCTGGCGCACGTCTTTTTCCACATTCGAGAGTCCTGCATGGTAATGCAGTGCAGTAAACCCTTCTGCCACGAGCGCTTGCGCTACATCAACCGTACCCTGACGACTGCGGGTGTAGACAATCGCGGGACCCACTACCGAGCGGAGGATATGGACGAGTTCGTTAAACTTATTCTCCGTCGTGCGCACGATGTAGCGCAGGTTCTTGCGCTCAAAACTCATGCGGAAGACGTTCTTCTCTGAAAATCCCAAAATATCCTGAATATCGTCCACCACCTGTGGCGTCGCCGTAGCAGTGAGTGCCAGAACGGGCACGTCGGGCACTATTTTGCGCAGGTCGGCAATCTTCAAATACGACGGGCGGAAGTCATACCCCCACTGCGAGATGCAGTGTGCCTCATCCACGGTAATGAAACACACCTTCATCCCCCTGACCTTGTGCTGGAAGAGTTCTGAACCAATACGTTCTGGGGAGATATAGAGGAATTTCACCCCACCAAAAACGGCATTGTCTAAAATACGCATCACCTCATCGCGACTCTGCCCTGTATAAACCGCTTCAGCAGTTATACCACGTTGTTTAAGGTGCTGCACCTGGTCCTTCATCAGTGCAATAAGCGGCGTCACCACAATGCAGACCCCCTCCATAGCCAGCGCTGGCACCTGGAAGGTAATACTCTTGCCACCACCCGTAGGCATCAAACCAAGCGTATCCCGACCTTCGGCAATACTGCGGATGATGTCCGCCTGAATGCCGCGAAAGTCGGGATACCCCCAATATTGCTGTAAGATGGAACGGTGGTGCATAAGGAATTGTCAAGTGGGAAGTATCTTTTAATTCTGGATGCTCGGGATATTCTAGATATTCTAGATGCTCTAGACATTCTAGAACTTATAGAACGCTCTAACTACGCCTACTCCAGCGGACGGATATCCTCAATCTGCAATTGCACTTCGCCACGCTTGTGCGTATTTTCCTCTACGGAATAGCAGATATCAAAGGCGCCCTTCGACTTGATGTAGCGTGCCTGCGAACTCTGTCCGAAGGCAATACCGTTCATCACATTACTGCTCTTGTTATCCACAAGTTCGAGTTTAATATGCTCCTGTCCGCGCCCCACCACCTTGCTTGTGCCGTAGTCGTAGACACGAGGTGTGAAGAAGATGGGTTTCGGATTTCCAGGTCCAAAGGGAGAGAACTTTTTCAAGTCTTGATAGAACTTGATATTGATGTCGCTGAAGTCGAGTTGCGCGTCAATATCCAAGGTAGGTTGCGTCTGTTCGTCAAGGATATGCTCTGCCACGTAGGCCTCGAAGCGTTGTTTAAATTCCTCCACATGCTCCACCTTGAGGGAAAGACCTGCGGCATAAGTATGTCCACCAAAATTCTCAAGCAGGTCGGCACAATGTTGCACCGCACTATAGACGTCAAAACCAGATACCGAACGCGCCGAACCCGTAGCGATACCCTCACTACGTGTGAGCACCACGGCAGGACGATAATAGAGTTCCGTAAGGCGAGAGGCGACAATACCGATGACCCCCTTGTGCCACGCCTCGTTGTAGATCACCACCGAGCGGTGGTCGTCAATACCGGGCGTTGCTTTCGCCATCTCAATAGCTTCTTCCGTCATCTGCTTGTCGAGGTCCTTGCGGGCATCGTTGTACTGGTCAATCAAGTTTGCCAACTCCAGTGCCTCGGGGTAGTTGCGCTCCACAAGGAGTTGCACCGCCTCTTTACCGTTCTGCATTCTTCCCGAAGCATTGAGGCGCGGACCTATTTTGAAGATGATATCATTCATCGTCACCTCACGGTCGCCCACGCCACACACCTCACACACCGCCTTCAGTCCCACAGAGGGCTTGCTGTTCAGAATGCGCAATCCATGGTATGCCAAAATGCGGTTCTCACCCATAATGGGCACGATATCCGAAGCAATACTGATCACACAAAGGTCGAGCAGTTGATGCAACTGATTGAACTCAATACCATTGCTCTGCGCAAAGGCCTGCATAAACTTGAAACCTACCCCACACCCCGAAAGGTCGGTGTAAGGATAGCGATTGTCCTCGCGTTTGGGGTTGAGGATGGCTACAGCACAGGGGAGTTCCTCATCGGGAACGTGGTGGTCGCAGATAATAAAGTCGATACCCAATTCCTTGGCATAAGCAATTTCCTCAACGGCCTTAATACCGCAGTCCAAAACGATAATCAAACCCACACCTGTTTCAGCAGCAAATTCCACCCCCTTCTTTGAAACACCATATCCCTCGTCGTAGCGGTCGGGAATATAGAAGTCTACATTAGGATAATATTCGCGCAAAAACTTATACACCAACGCTACCGCCGTACAACCATCAACATCGTAGTCGCCATAAACCATAATGCGCTCCTTGCGGATCATCGCCTCATTCAGTCGGTCTACAGCCTCCTGCATATCGTTCATCAAAAAGGGATCATGCAGGTCAGCGAGTTGGGGACGGAAAAAGCGCTTTGCCTCTTGTGCCGTGGTAAACCCTCGTTGAGTCAGCAGGTGCCCCAAGGCAGGATGTACCCCCACCTCAAGCGCCAACTGCTCCTCGGCGGTTTTCACCTCGGGAGATGGCAGTTCGTAATTCCATTTGTATATCATTGTCGTATAATTTTATCAAATCCAAAGGGAGCACCAAGGCGGCACTATCCCAATTAGCGAGTAAAATTACAAAAAATCCCTGACTTTACCCCTAAAACTCCTTCACATTTTGCTTCTCCTATATACATTTTAACACGCGAGCGCGATTCTGCCAAAAACAAAGTGTATCTTTGCAGAATGTTTTGATTAAGGTTTGAGGTTGTAAGGATTAAGGTTATTAGGTCTTGAGGTTGGAAGGTTTTGAGGTTGGAAGGTCTTAAGATTGAAAGATCTCAAGGTCATAAGGTCACCAAAAAGTTTTCCTAACCCCTAATCCCTAACCCCTCACTCCTACCTACTACTTACTACCTACTACTTACTATATGCAAGCAATCATCCTCGCAGCCGGAATGGGACGCCGCTTGGGCGATCTCACCAAAGACAACACGAAATGTATGGTAAAGGTGAACGGCACGCCGCTCATCGACCGCCTTTTGTCTCAACTTTCACAACTCGAACTCAACCGCGTAGTTATCGTGGTGGGGTATGAAGGCGAAAAGCTGAAGGCGCATATCGGCACACGTTATGACGAGGCGCTGAAGATTGAGTATGTTTGCAACCCCGTTTTCGACAAAACCAATAACATCTATTCCCTTGCGTTGGCAAAGGAACAGTTGCAGGAGGACGACACGCTCTTGATTGAGAGCGACCTTATCTTTGACGATGCCATGTTCCCCCTCTTGCTCAACGACCCCTATCCTAATTTGGCACTCGTAGCCAAATATCAGACGTGGATGGACGGCACAATGGTGCGTATTGACGAAGATAACAACATTGTGAACTTCGTGCCCAAAAAGGCGTTCAAATACACCGACGTTGATTCGTATTACAAGACGGTAAACATCTATAAGTTCAGCAAGGAATTTGCACGAAACAAATACGTTCCCTTCCTTGAAGCCTACACGAAGGCACTGGGCAATAACGAGTACTACGAACAGGTGCTCCGCGTCATTACCTTCCTCGACAAGTCGGAACTCAAGGCGCTCCCCATCTCTGACGAGAAGTGGTATGAGATTGACGACATCCAGGATTTGGATATTGCCGAAGCCCTTTTCGCAGAAGGCGAAGAGCGCTTGAAGAAGTACATGAAGCGCTTCGGAGGTTATTGGCGCTTCCCAGGATTGTTGGACTACTGCTACTTGGTGAATCCCTACTACCCCTCTGCCCGCATGATGGATGAGATGCGTGCGAACTTCAACATCTTGCTTACCGAATACCCCTCGGGCATGTATGTCAATTCGCTCCTCGCAGGCAAATGCTTTGGGGTGAAGCAGGAATACGTAGTGCCAGGCAACGGGGCGGCAGAACTCATCAAGAGTCTTATGGAACTGCTTCCTGGAAAGTTAGGTGTTTCTTACCCCACTTTTGAAGAGTATCCCAACCGCCGCAATGCCGATAGTTTGGAAATCTTTACGCCCCAGAATGCCGACTTCCATTATACGGCAGAAGACCTCAAGACGTATTTCTCGGAGCACCCCGTGGATACCCTTCTTCTTGTCAATCCAGACAACCCTTCGGGCAACTTCTTGACACGCGATGAGGTTCTCGACCTCGCAAGTTGGTGTGGCGCACGTGGCATGAAATTTGTCGTAGACGAATCTTTCGTGGATTTCAGCGAAAATTACGAGCAACACACCCTGCTTGCCGACTCCATCCTTGAGGCTTACCCCTGGATGATGGTAATGAAGAGCATTTCTAAATCCTATGGCGTTCCCGGTCTGCGCCTTGGCATTCTCGCCTCTGCAGACAAGGAACTCATCGCCACGCTCAAGAAGGACGTGGCGATTTGGAACATGAATTCGTTTGCAGAATTCTACATGCAGATTTTCACCAAGTACGAAGCTGACTACCGCCGTGCCTGCATGAAATTCCAAGAGGAGCGCCAACACTTCCAAGCAGACTTGCAGACGATTCCCTACTTGCGCGTCATCCCCTCACAGGCAAACTACTTCCTGTGTGAAGTTACCGCAAAATACACGTCTCACGAATTGGTGCTCCGCCTGCTTGAAGATTACAATATCTTGGCGAAAGATTGTAGCACAAAGAAGGTGTTCGACGGCAGAAGTTACATTCGCCTTGCTATCCGCAACCGCGCCGACAACCAGCGCCTTATTGAGGCTTTGAAGCGCTTATAATCAACAACCACATAGAGGTTTATAACAAATACAATGACACATAACGAAGTTCGGATTATCAACGACTCTGATATTACGGCACTACATATTTCACCAAAGATGTGTGTTGCATGGGCAGAAGAATCTCTCCGCATGAAATATAGCGCGATTCTTCCTCCTAAAATTAGTTTGCACCCACAAGGAAACGATTTCTTCAACACCATGCCTTGTATACTTCCTTCTGAATACAACACATTTGGAATGAAGGAGGTGCGCAGAATAGAGCAGGCAACACCTGCATTGAGTAGCGAAATTTTTCTGTACGACACCCGTAATGGACAAATGAAAGCAATTATGGGCGGAGATTGGATTACCGCCATGCGTACAGGAGCCGTTACTGCCATTGCGATTAGATTGTTACAAAAGAAAAGTGTTGATACCTATTCGTTCATTGGTTTAGGAAATATAGGTCGTGCTTGTGCCCTTTGTCTAATAGAGGACAATCTTGACAGAAAAATCAAGTTCCGCCTTATGCGCTATAAGGATCAAGCAGAATCCTTTATTGAACGCATGAGTTGTTATCCAAATGTGGAATTTGAAATCATAGATGAAATTAATACTTTCGTAGCAGAAGCAGATGTAATAGTAAGTTCCATCACCGTGGCAACAGATTTAATCTGCCCTGACAACAATCTTTATCGCCCAGGTGTCCTAGTGGTACCTGTCCATACACGAGGTTTCCAAAACTGTGACCTATTTTTTGACAAGGTATTTGGCGATGACAAAGGACATATTGAAGGTTTCAAATACTTCAACCAATACAAACATTTTGACGAGTTGAGCAATGTTTTATTGGGCAATTCAGTCGGTCGCGAGAATGATAATGAACGCATTTTAAGTTACAACATCGGCTTGGCGCTCCATGACATCGTCTACGCTTCTAAAATACTGCCTCTATTCACTGATAAGAATAGTTCTTCTTTCTTACTAAGCAAAGAGAACCGCAAAATTTGGGTGTAAACCTGTAACTCTTCATCTCTAACACCGAGCTTCTCACTCCAATGACTAAAATAGACTCCATACAAGAGCTACGCCAGCTGCAAATTGACATTCTCGACACGGTGCATCAGTTCTGCTTGGAACGAGGAATCACATATTTCCTCTCCAGCGGCACCCTCTTGGGCGCTGTTCGCCATGGGGGGTACATTCCATGGGACGACGACATCGACCTTTATATGCCCCGCGAGAGTTACGACCGATTCGTTCGAGAATTTGTGGGAGTTGTGCCTCACTTAGAGGTGTATGCCACGGGTAAGGAGGGCTATTTTTACACCTTTGCCAAGGTTGTCGACACACGTACCAAGTTGGTGGAAGACGAATTCCCCGACCTTTCGCTGGGCATCAACATTGACATCTTCCCCGTCGATGGTGTGGCAAATGCGATGTGGCAAAGAAAGTTGGAATTCAAATTCAAGGAGTTTTTAGTGAATTGGTTGCGCATCCGTCGTAAGAAGGAGCGCGAGTCCAAGGGGTTCTTGCGGGACCTGGTGGCAAACCTTTTCATAAAAATACCCATTTCATCGGGGGAAATCACCACTTTCTTCCACAAATTCTGCGCCCGTCATGAGCAGTCGGAATATGTGTGCAACCTTTCCGAAGTGGGTCCGAAAATCAAGGGATGCATCCCCCGCTCTTGCATAAGCAGTAGCGTTGACATTACGTTTGAAGGCAAGACCTACAAGACCATGAACGGTTACATCGAATACCTGACAGCGACCTACGGCGACTATATGAAACTGCCGCCCAAAGAAAAGCAGGTGCCCCATGACTGCACCGCGTATTGGTTGGATTAGAGGAAACTCCGAGTGTTCCTCGAAACCTTAAAACCTTGAAACCTCAACCCTCATAACCTCAAACAACAATGAAACGCTTTTCCAGTCTCCTCATTATCCTTTGCATCGCACTCTCTGTCGTTGCGCAAGGTAAGGCAAAATATGTCTTCTATTTCATCGGCGACGGCATGGGTGTCAACCAAGTGAATGCTGCCGAAACTTATCTCGCCGCCCTTGAGGGACGCATCGGCATCACCCCAATGGCGTTTTCTTCATTCCCCCACGTGGCGCTCGTACATACGGAATCAGCCACGAATGGCGTAACCGACTCGGCTGCAGGTGGGACAGCCCTTGCGACAGGCGAGAAAACGAAGAACGGTGTTATCTCTATGACGCCCGACGGACAGACTTCCGTCCTCAGCATCGCTACTGCAGCTCAAGAAAAAGGCATGGCGGTTGGTGTGGCGACCTCTGTAAGCATTGACCACGCCACTCCCGCAAGTTTCTATGCTCATGAAGCCTCTCGCAGTAACTACCACCGCATTGGACACGACCTCTTGGAGGCAAAGTTTGACTTCTACGCAGGTTCTGCGTTCTTGCAACCTACGCACAAAGACTGCCCCAACGAAGTACCCCTTTATCAGCTCTATGAAAATGCGGGGTACACCCTTCTCAAGGGGAATGTAATTGACAACAAGAAGGTTAAAAAAGCCAAGCGCTTGATGCTTTTGCAATCCGACGAAGCGAATGCGTTTGACAATACTGCCCTGCCCTACGCCATCGACCGTGGCGAGAACGATCTTACACTTGCTACCATCGTAAGCACGGGGATTGATTTCTTGATGAAGAAGAACAAGGACGGTTTCTTCTTCGCCATCGAAGGGGGTAAGATTGACTGGGCATGCCACGCCAATGACGCGGCGGCGGTGATCCAGGAAACGCTCGACCTTGACGAAGCGGTGAAGGTGGCTCTTGAATTTTACAAACAACACCCCGATGAAACGCTCATCGTTGTGACTGCCGACCACGAAACGGGGGGTATGTCGCTCGGAACTGGGGCTTACGAACTCCGTCTTCACTTGTTGCAACACCAAAAGATGAGTGCGTGGAAATACACCAAGCATATCTCACAACTCCACACCACCCTCGGCAACGGATTTACCTGGGACGTGGTGAAGAAAGACTTGACCGAAAACTTTGGTTTCTGGGAGCACATCGCGATTAGCGAACGCCAGGAAGCACGCCTCAAGAAGGCTTACGAAGCCCTCGTAGCAGGAAAAGCAGAAGGCAATAAGAGCCTCTACTCTCAGGAAGACGCCCTCTCATCTGCCGCAAAGGATATTATCAATCGCGCAGCCCTCGTAGGATGGACCAGCGGTGGTCACTCCAACGGCTATGTTCCCGCCTTTGCTATCGGTGTGGGCGCAGAACAATTCTCTGGACGCATCGACAATACGGAAGTGGCGAAGCGCACGCTCAAGATTATAAGCAAAGAATAGTAAGCTGTTCATCCCGGATGGCGCTCTCCCCCTGTTTATAGGGGGAGGGGGTGCGAAAAATGTTCCACAAGAACATCCACTCCTGACTACTCACTCCTAACCACTCACTTTTTTCAGCACCCCCTCACCAGCAGAGCTGGTCCCCTCCCCCTATAAACAGGGGGAGAGCGCCATGCGGATTCTAAAACCTCACAACCTAAAAACCTCAAGACCTCATAATGAAAGAATTTATACAATCAGAAGCTAAAGCCGAGACCGCCATCCTCGTAGCCCTTATCACGAAGCGACAGGACGAGCGGAAGACGAATGAATACTTGGATGAATTGGAATTCCTTGCCGAAACGGCAGGAGCTGTTACGGTGAAGCGCTTTACGCAACGCGTGGACGGTCCTAGCAGCATTACCTACGTCGGCAAGGGTAAGTTGGAAGAAATCCGCCAGTACATCGAAATGGAAGAAGAAGCCGAACGCGAAATCGGTATGGTGATTTTCGACGACGAACTTTCGGCAAAGCAATTACGCAATATCGAAGCAGAACTCAAGGTCAAGATTTTGGACCGCACGAGTCTCATTCTCGACATCTTTGCCATGCGTGCGCAAACGGCAAATGCCAAGACACAGGTGGAATTAGCACAATACCGCTACATGCTCCCCCGCCTGCAGCGCCTTTGGACTCACTTGGAACGCCAGCGTGGTGGTGCCGTGGGACTTCGTGGACCTGGGGAAACGCAGTTGGAAATGGACCGCCGTATCATCCTCAACCGCATGTCGCTCCTGAAGGAACGCTTGGCGGAAATTGACAAGCAGAAGACTACGCAACGCAAAAATCGCGGACAGATGGTGCGTGTGGCGCTCGTGGGTTACACAAACGTGGGAAAATCTACCCTCACCAACCTCCTTGCCAAGAGTGAAGTGTTTGCCGAAAACAAACTCTTCGCCACGCTCGACACTACCGTGCGCAAGGTCATCATCGAGAACCTCCCCTTCCTGCTTACCGACACCGTAGGTTTCATTCGCAAGCTCCCCCACGACCTTGTAGATTCCTTTAAGTCTACACTTGACGAAGTGCGCGAGGCAGACATCCTTTTCCACATCGTTGACGTGAGTCACCCCGAGTTTGAAGAACAAATGCAGGTGGTGAACCAAACGCTTGCCGACCTCGGTTGTGCCGACAAACCCACGGTCATTGTCTTCAACAAGATGGACGCTTACCGCTGGACCGAAAAGGAGGCTGACGACCTCACTCCTGCAGGCAAGGAAAACGTATCACTCGACGACTTGATGAACACGTGGATGAGTCGCGTAGGCGATGACTGCATCTTCATCTCGGCGCGTCAAAAGACAAATATCGAGGAACTCAAGGCGCTCCTCTACAAGCGCGTCAGAGAACTCCACGTACAGAAATATCCTTACAACAACTTCCTCTTCCAGCAGTATAATGCGGAGGGTGAAGCGGAATAAGGGTTCGGACGATGGACAACTGACGACGGTCAATGGACTTTAGAGACCTTAATATCCCTAAAGGTCATGCAGTTCTTAAAAACACTATTGCGGTCTCGTAAAATCACGTTCGTAATGCCCCCGTAGGTGGGTACACTTGCCTAACCGCGGGTGAACGTAGTGAACCTGCGGATTAGGAAGATAACAGAGTTACGCTATCGGTCCCCGTAGGGGGACCCACAACACTTGGATATGCTATAAGTAGTTTTAACTTATCCAGGCGCTGTGGGTCCTCCTACGGGGACCGATACATTTATTCGCTTGCAGTCAACTTCCGCAGGTTCGCCTTGCTCACCAGCGGTTATGCAAGTGTGCCCTCCTACGGGGGCAATACACGCACAACTTCCACATGCTATCTCCCATTTTTGTTGCTTTAGGCAACGGGGACTGCAGACCGTTGTCCGTTGACCGTTGACTGTTGACCGTTGTCAGGCGTAGCCTCGTCGGTTGTCCGTTGACTGCTGCCCTAAAAAAAGGGCAGCAATTATAATTGCTGCCCTGTAAAATCACTTGCTTACTACTCCATAAAGGGAGTTATGTAAATCTTTGTTTATCGAATGAAAATACGCTCCTGCACTTTTTCAAAGTTACCCCAGGGCGCTACCATCATGTATGCATCCTTTGCACCTTCGGAAACATATAATGTTACCTCTTCAAACTTCTCCATATCAAAGATATTGTTTTCACAAACGATAGGAGTCATTGCCAAAGCACTCACATCCTTCAAGCGGTTGCATCGTGAAAAAGCATTCTTACCGATAAGTTCGACACCACTACCAATCGTTACTGAAGTCAAGTCAGAGCACCAGAAGAAGGCATTCTCACCGATGGTCTTCACATTGTTAGGAATCATCAATGAAGTCATACCGAAACATTCACTAAACGCTCTGTCACCAATCTCAACAACACTATTAGGAATGGTTACTGAAGTCAACCCTGAGCAGTGAAAGAACGCCCAATCGCCAATGGTTGTAACATTGTTACCCAAAGCTACCGTATTCAAACCTGAACAATGAAAGAAAGCACCGCTACCAATCTCCACAACGCTATTGGGAATGGTCACATCCTTCAAAGAAGAACAATTATAAAAGGCAGAGTCTCCAATTGCAATCACACTATTGGGAATCTTTACAGAGGTCAAATTTGCACAATCACGGAAGGCCGCATCACCAATGCGTGTAACACGATAGGTCTGACGTCTGTATGTCACCAATCTGGGGAAAATCACATTACCAGCATAACTTGCAAATGTCTTGCTCGAGCTAACGACTTCCACCGTCTTGTCGGTCTCAGAGGTAATGTCATAATAAATGCCATTATCTTCAAAGTCATAGGCAGTAACTGATGTGCTACACAATAACATTACCATTGTCAGCCACAAGAATTTAAGGTGCTTCATTGTCTTTTGTTAATTATTGGAGTGAGTCGTTTATTTTCTGGTTTAAGAGACTTTTAGTGGTATGAACACCCTTGTTTTTTATTCGTTAAAACACTGTCCGCTAAACGCTTGACGATACAAGGGCATATTTCGCTTGCAAAATTAAGAAAATAAAACGAATAACTAAAAAAAATTGCTCTCGTTTTTTAGAAACTCATAGTCTATTTAAGAATATATTAACCCTCCTTGACTCCAAAACCATAATGCACCCCGTCCACACACATGGAAGACGAGGTGCATCATGGTTTCATATATAAAGGGGGATATAATTACGTCCGGGGATTAATTAGGGGAACACCCACCCTCCACGACCATACAGTCGAGTGCCGATGGGACCTATACGAATTCCTCACCGAGTTTCATTTGAGCTTCCGTAACGAGACGGCGTACAATCGCAGCATCGTGATTGGGACAAATCACGAGCACACCATCCTTCTCTGCCACGAGATACCCTTCAAGTCCGGCAATTACTGCTGCTTTCGCATCAGGCAAGCATACGAGGTTGCCATACGCCTGGTCAAAGAGTACACGTGTTGATGATATCACAGCATTGTCGTCGCCATCTTTCTGTTCCACCTCATGGAGTTCGGGCCACGAACCGATGTCTGCCCAACCGAAATTGCAAGCCATCGCCACCACGTTTTTCGTTTTCTCCAACAAAAGCAGGTCAATGGATTGGTGCACCATTGAGGGATATGTATCATTGAAGAGTTGCAACATCTGCTCCTTCGTAGCTCCCGAACGTGCAGTTGCTACGCACTGCGAAAAGGTTGGAAGTTCGCGCTCCAACATATCAAGCATCGTAGGTAAGTTACACATGAACATACCCGAGTTCCAAAGGAATTCACCGCTCTCTACAAACATCTCGGCAAACTGAAGGTCGGGCTTTTCTGTAAAGGATTTCACCATAGGATAGTCCCCATCCTTGACATCGTCCATCTGGATGTACCCGTACCCCGTATTGGGCGTTGTGGGGCGCACACCGACGGCCAGAAAGTTGTTGTGGGCATCTACATATTCCAACCCGCGCGACACCTGTTCCACGAAACGCTCTTCGTTGATAATATACTGGTCGGCAGGCGTAATAATGAGGTTACCACTTCCAAACTGGTGGGTCAAATAAAGCGCCGTCCACGCCGCAGCAGGAGCTGTAGAGAGTTGAACGGGTTCAACGAGGATCTGCTCTGCCTTTATTTCGGGCAACTGTTGCTTTACAATATCAACATAGTCTGCGAAGGTAGAGACATAGATATTCTCGGCAGGGATAAACTGGATATAACGGTCGTAAGTCTGCTGCAACAGGGTACGTCCTGTTCCAAAGAAATCAACAAATTGCTTGGGCAAGCGCTTACGACTATACGGCCATAAACGGCGGCCGATACCGCCAGCCATAATCACACAAAAGTTGTTATTGTTAGTCATGGTATTTGTATTTTAGTCTGTAGGGACGCACGGTTCGTGCGTCCGACACATTCAATTGCAAATTCAATCGCATGCGTCCATATATTGTGATGCGAATATAACGCTTTTTTCTCACATTTAGCGTGCCAAAAGGTAGAAATGAAAAAGGAAAAAGGAGAAATGACTGAATGCGCCAACAATGGGCACGGTCATTTCTCCTTTTCCTGTAGGGTTTAATTCTCCGCAGATGGAAGTTTCTTAAAGATTCTAAAACCTGTTACAGCGACAATAATTGAGAACACCGGGCAGAGGTAATTAAAGACGGCGTAAGGCAAATACGTCCATGTGGCAACGCCCATGACCGTTGCCTGCGTCATACCGCACGTATTCCAGGGAATGAGTGGCGAAGTAACGGTCACGGCGTCTTCCGTCGTGCGGCTCAAGAGGCGCGCTTCATAACCATTGTCGTGGTAGGTTTCCTTAAACATATTCCCTGTGAGAATGATGGAAATGTATTGGTCGGCTGTAACAAGGTTAAACAGGATTCCCGACCCTACGGTTGACGCTACGAGACTAAAGGTGCGTCGCACGAAGGCGAGGAACACACGGGAGATTCCCGCCAAGAAGCCACTTGCCGACATCACGCCACCAAAGCACATGGCGCAAAGGATTAACCATATCGTGTCCATCATTCCAGCCATGCCGCCCGTACTCACAAGGTCGTTGAGTTCAGCAGTGCCCATATCTATTTGCGTAGCACCAAAGACAGATTGCATCGTTCCCTTAAATAATGCCAGTGCACCCGCTCCACTTGAGGCGATTTCTAACAACACATTGGGCTGGTAAAGCAGTGCAAAGACTATAGCCATCAGTGTGGAAAGGAAGAGCGTGATAAGCGAAGGCTGGCGCTTCCAAATCATCACTGCCGTAAGCAAGGGGACTATCAACGCCCAAGGGGTGATGTCGAACTTGGCATCAAGCGCTGCAGCATAACTTTGGATGGAAGTAGCATCACCTGCGGGGAGCGTGAAACCTGCAATGAGATAGACCACAAGGGCACAGAAGAGCGCAGGTATCGTGGTATAAACCAAATAACGGATATGCGTGAAGAGGCGCACGCCTACGGTTGATGACGCCAATACGGTAGTGTCGGAAAGTGGTGACATCTTGTCCCCAAAATAGGCACCCGAGATGATTGCTCCGGCAACCCACCCCTCGTGAAAGCCTTGTGCCTGACCGATACCAATAAGTGCCACTCCGATAGTGGCAACCGTGGTCCACGAACTCCCTGTCATCAGTGACACCACAGAACAGAGCACGCAGGTTGTGAGTAAGAAAAACGTGGGATGGATAATCTGTAGACCGTAATAAATCATCGTGGGCACGACACCGCTTATCATCCAAATACCAGAGAGCGCTCCTATCATCAAAAGGATAAACACGGCCTCCGTCACGCGCTTAACGTTCGTCTCAATGGCATGCTCAAACGCCTTCCAAGCAACACCATAACGCCACATCCCAATGGTAGCACATACCGCAGAAGCGACGAGCAAACAAATCTGACTGCCGCCCGAAAGAGCGCCGTCACCAAAGGTGTAGATGGTAACAGAGAGTAGTGCCACAAGGACAAGGAGTGGCACAAAAGAAACTATGGAAGAAGGAATGCGTTCTTGCTTCATGGGGATTTATTGTAAGGGGTTGTGGAAAAGATATAGGAACTATAGGAACTATAACCCCTATGCCAATTCATCACTCATCCAAAAAAAATCCTGCAAAAGGAAAACTTTTGCAGGACGTTATTCTTGATTCGCACAGTCCGTTGTCTATAGTCACTTGACTGTTGGCAAAAGACTGCTTTGAACACAAGTCAAAGTCTAAAAACTACACCTTGATTTCTACTTCAACACCGCAGGGGAGTTCGAGCTTCATGAGAGCATCAACAGTCTTAGGAGTAGAGCTGTAGATGTCGATGAGGCGCTTGAAAGTAGATACTTCAAACTGTTCGCGTGACTTCTTGTTAACGAATGTAGAACGGTTAACAGTGATGATACGCTTGCGAGTAGGGAGAGGTATTGGACCGCTAACTACTGCACCTGTAGCCTTAACTGATGCCACGATCTTAGCTGCTGACTTGTCAACGAGCGTGTGGTCGTAAGACTTCAACTTGATACGAATTTTTTGACTCATTTTATTTTAGTGTTTTAAGCTTTCCGAGCAGTACAGGCTAAGAGTCATTCGTTAGCCTGCCTGCGCGTAAAGTAGTGATTGTTTATTGGGATGTGAATTACTTCACGAGGTCAACACGACCCTTAACTTCTTCGAGAACTTCGCGAGCGATGTTAGAAGAGAGTGCGATGTGGCTGTGGTAAACCATTGAAGAAGTAGCACGACCAGAAGTGATTGTACGGAGTGCAGTTACATAACCGAACATTTCTGCGAGGGGCACCTTAGCCTTAACGATACGTGCACCAGAACGGCTGCTTTCCATACCTTCAACCTGACCACGACGCTTGTTCAAGTCACCGATAACGTCACCCATGTTTTCTTCGGGAGTAACAACTTCCAACTTCATGAGGGGTTCCATCAATACGGGACCAGCCTGAGCACATGCGTTCTTGTAAGCCTGGAGCGCTGCGATTTCGAAAGACAACTGGTCAGAGTCAACGGGGTGGAATGAACCATCGAGCAATTCAACCTTGAGGCTGTCGAGGGGATAACCACCGAGCACACCGCTCTTCATAGCGTTTTCGAAGCCCTTCTGTACAGAGGGGATGAATTCCTTAGGAATGTTACCACCAGTTACCTTGTTTACGAACTGGAGACCACCCTGAGTGAAGTCTTCATCAACGGGACCAACGTTAACGATGATATCAGCGAACTTACCGCGACCACCAGACTGCTTCTTGTAAACTTCGCGGAGGTTAACCGTCTTCGTGATAGCTTCCTTGTAGTTAACCTGGGGCTTACCCTGGTTACATTCTACCTTGAATTCACGCTTAAGACGGTCGATAATGATATCGAGGTGAAGTTCACCCATACCAGAGATCACTGTCTGACCAGACTGTTCGTCAGTCTTAACTGTGAATGTGGGGTCTTCTTCAGCGAGCTTAGCGAGACCGTTAGAAAGCTTATCGAGGTCCTTCTGAGTCTTGGGCTCAACTGCGATACCGATAACGGGATCGGGGAAGTCCATAGATTCGAGTACGAGGGGAGCGTCTTCTGAAGAGAGCGTGTCACCAGTACGGATATCCTTGAAACCTACACCTGCACCGATATCACCAGCAGCAATCAAGTCAACAGGATTCTGCTTACTTGAGTGCATCTGGAAGAGGCGAGATACACGTTCCTTCTTACCTGAACGAACGTTGTAGATGTAAGAACCAGCTTCTACCTTACCAGAGTAAACACGGAAGAATGTCAAGCGACCAACATAGGGGTCAGTAGCGATCTTAAACGCAAGAGCTGAAGTCTTTTCGTCTTCAGAAGGCATACGGCTTTCTTCTTCACCAGTGTCGGGGTTTGTACCGATTGTAGCACCACCGTCCATGGGAGAGGGAAGGAACATACAAACGTAGTCGAGCAACTTCTGTACACCCTTGTTCTTAAATGAAGAACCACAAGTCATAGGAACGATATCCATTGCGAGCGTAGCCTTACGGATAGCAGCAACGAGTTCTTCCTTAGTGATAGAAGCGGGATCTTCAAAGAACTTTTCCATGAGCGCTTCGTCAGTTTCAGCAGCTGATTCAACGAGCTTCGCACGCCATTCTTCTGCTTCGTCAACGAGGTTAGCGGGAATTTCTTCTACGCTGTAGTCAGCACCCATTGTTTCATCGTGCCAGAAGATAGCCTTCATGTCGATGAGGTCAACGATACCCTTGAAAGTTTCTTCAGCACCGATAGGAATTGCGATGGGAGCAGGATTTGCACCGAGCACCGCCTTCATCTGGCGTACAACTTCGAAGAAGTCAGCACCAGAACGGTCCATCTTATTTACGTATGCAATACGGGGAACGTTGTACTTGTCAGCCTGGCGCCATACAGTTTCAGACTGAGGTTCAACACCACCTACTGCACAATATGCAGCAACAGCACCGTCGAGCACGCGGAGTGAACGTTCTACTTCAGCTGTGAAGTCAACGTGTCCCGGAGTGTCGATGAGGTTAATCTTATACTGAGTGTTAGCGTAGTTCCAGTAAGTAGTTGTAGCAGCAGAAGTAATCGTGATACCACGTTCCTGTTCCTGCTCCATCCAGTCCATTGTAGCGCCACCTTCGTGTACTTCACCGATCTTGTGAGTCTTACCAGTGTAGAAGAGGATACGCTCAGACGTTGTAGTCTTACCGGCATCGATGTGAGCCATGATACCGATGTTACGCGTCAAGTGCAAATCATTTTTTGCCATGTCTTTCAGTATTAAAGGGGATTAGAATCTGAAGTGAGCGAACGCACGGTTAGCTTCTGCCATACGGTGCATATCTTCCTTACGCTTGAATGCACCACCCTGTTCGTTGTATGCATCCATGATTTCAGCTGCGAGCTTGTCAGCCATAGTCTTACCACCACGCTTACGTGCGTAACCGATCATGTTCTTCATAGAAACAGATTCCTTACGGTCGGGGCGGATTTCTGTGGGCACCTGGAAAGTAGCACCACCGATACGGCGAGACTTTACTTCAACCTGGGGAGTAATCTTAGCAAGCGCTTCCTTCCAGATTTCGAGAGCAGACTTTTCAGAGTCCTTCATCTTTTCACCTACGATAGCGAGGGCGCTGTAGAAGATTTCGTAAGAGATATTCTTCTTACCATCGTACATAAGGTGGTTAACGAACTTAGAAACCTTCTGGTCTCCATAAACGGGATCGGGAAGAACCAAACGCTTTTTAGGCTTTGCTTTTCTCATTGTAGAAAATTGGTTTTAATAGGCTGCATCATACGTCTTCAACTCCACGCTTGGAGTTTACTCAACCCTTGTGCAAACCAAATGTTTATAAATTAGAAAAAGATGCAGGGCACGAGGCCCTGCTAATGTGTTTTAGTTGGATGTAAGATTACTTCTTAGCAGCCTTGGGACGCTTAGCACCGTACTTAGAACGACGCTGTGTGCGGTTAGCAACACCTGCAGTATCGAGAGTACCGCGAACGATGTGGTAACGTACACCAGGAAGGTCCTTTACACGACCACCACGAACGAGAACGATTGAGTGTTCCTGAAGGTTGTGACCTTCACCGGGGATGTAAGAGTTAACTTCCTTAGAGTTTGTCAAACGAACACGAGCAACTTTACGCATTGCTGAGTTAGGCTTCTTAGGCGTAGTAGTGTACACACGAACACAAACGCCACGACGCTGAGGGCATGAATCCAACGCAGGAGACTTAGACTTGTCTGCAGCTACGCTTCTGCCCTTTCTTACCAATTGTGAAATAGTAGGCATTTTGTTTTAATTTTTTGTTTGTTATATATTATATTTTGTATTCAAATAGAGAGAAATTCGCAGTGTTTTCCGCTTGTCGTAAGCGCACACTACACCTTTTGGGGTGCAAAGTTACAAATTTTTCCTTAACAAACAACACAACCAACACCTATTTTTTACTTTTTTCCAATGTTTTACCCTCAAACGACTGTTTACCCAATGCCCTTCACTGCAATAACCTTCACTTTTGCTAACAACGACTGACATTTTGAACCCATTCAAAAAAAAAACAACGGGCAAACTTATCAGCTGCCCGTTGTTATTAAATATGGCAATAATGTAGTAGTTGACCCATATATAGAATTTATGCATGCATTGCCCCCGTAGGAGGGGCATTTCGGATGGTTAAATCCCCTGACAAAAGTTTTTTAAAACTATATTTGGGTCAACTGCTATATTATTGCCTAAACAATTTAGAGGGAGTCCGTTGTCCGTTGACTGTTGACTGTTGACCGTTGACCGTTGTCAGGCGAAGCCCCCCCTAAACGCCTTAACCATTTTTACCAGACAGATATTCTCGTCTCATAAATTCATATACATAGGACGGACTTTCAAGATACAAACCTGTCTCATCATCAGTCAATGCCTCATATAAATCAGAATTATACACAACATCCAAAGCATCCGTCATTGACAAGTTGAAATCACTCATTAGGAAGAGTGTTATTTGATCCACTATCCTATTTTTCAAAAAGTCTCTTTTGTTATCCATTATACTTTCCTTAATAAGTCCAAAGCCTTTTGACTTCCAAAGAAATATTGATTATTCAGTTGTTTATATTCCAACCCTCTCACCAATTCAGGTAAAGTAATAGTTCCTTCCTCATATCGTCCCAATAAATAAGCCACCCCATCATTAGCAATTGGACCAATCACCACATCGTAGTCATGCCGAAAATCCATCGTACGATTACGATTATTATGTATAAAAACAGCCCATTCCTCCGAAGGTTCTGAAAAGATTTTCACCTTCAAATCTTCCATTTGTAAAGCACCTTCGTCAAAATCATAAACCTGAATAACAGGAACCCCACCAAAAAATTTAACCTTCCTGAGCGCCATTCTCTCGGCCTGTTCCTTTATATCGGTCAAATAAAAGCCCTTTCCGAAATCTTTATACGGATTTGATATTTCAATATCAATCAAATTGAAATCCACATTTGTACCATGATAAAGCGTCATACCAACAATCCTCCATTCTTTTTACATACAAGCGCCAAATCGTCCACCGCCTCACTAATAGACAACAAATGTTCCACGTCATAAAAATCTTCAAGGAAGTCCATTCCACGAAATCTTTTCAAATACCTAAATGCAGCAGGGACTGACAAAGAAAATTTATTGGCAAATGCCCGAACACACGCATTTACGTATGGTATCCTATATTTATCCTCCATATTTTTATGAATTACTGAAATATATAAACAATCTGGATAGTATTCAAAACCTTAATGCGTAGCGACCTAACAACCTCATTGATTCAACAGAAGCTTGCGAAAGTTGAGTTATTTAAGAATTTTGCCAACTCTCCCTCAGTACTCACCTTTTAAATTCAACCCTAAACAGCATCTTGGAGGACTGATCTACGGTTGTAAAAAACGCCTCCTCACTCATCAACGCCTCATATATTTCTGCATTCAACTGAAGCGTAGTCATAGACTTAGTAACGGTAAAATAATAAGTTGGGACAGTTTTAATTGTATTTTTAGTTGATTTCGTTTTTGTCAAAAAGAAGCATAGCGGGCTATGTGACTGATGAATAAAGACGAAAGCGACAAAAAGACAACTCTTTAAATGCCTCCATAAAACATTATTAATATAAAAAGTCCCAAGTTATTTTTTTAGCGTTACTTAGCATATTAAAGGTGTTTACATCGCAAAATTACAGATATTTGCGGAATCTCCCAAAGTAGATAGATGGCAATAATAAAATTAACTCGACAGAATAAACAGTCCCCTCCAGTTGAGCATTCACTTAACCAGCACGGACGCACGGACTCCTCACTACTCCCTACTACTTACTACTTACTACTCCCTACTCCTTACTCAAGATTTGTCCCAACAACGCAAAAACATTCTTCACGGTTTGCTTATCCGCAACAGGTATTTTAAGATGTGTCTGACCTGTTTCGGAATCTGTTTCTACCAGCGAATCCACCAATTTCTCGGTAGCTTCTGGCGATTTCAGGGTTTCAATGAGTCCACTAAAGAAGTTGGCACCTTGAGCGATCAGGTCTTGCGGTGCAGGAGGCGTGGAAGTTTTACTTTCATCTATTGTTGATGGTAAATCTACATGTTCTTCTTCCCCACCCTTCAATTGCAGGTGACGGAAAACCTCATCATCAGCATCCTCGCGCTGCGGTTCTTCATGATGAACGGTATCATCCCCATCAGAAGTCACACTGTTTGTTGTCTCCTCGTTGGTAGTTTCAGCACTTGGCATAGCGTTGACCACGTCTTCTAACGAGGTCATCAATCCTTCAAACTTAGAACTATCATCCAGGAAGATCGAATCCTCACCGTTATCCAGCACCCCTTCAAACATAGCAGATTTAAAGCGCAGTTTGTCAAGCATCTGTTCCTCAATGGTGTTGGCCGCAACGAGGTTGATGATTTGAACATTGCGTTCTTGCCCTAAGCGATAGATTCTGGCAATGCGCTGTTCTAAAAGTGCGGGATTCCAAGGGAGGTCAACATTGATAAGCGTTGACGCAGACTGAAGATTAAGTCCTGTTGCCCCCGCATCTGTAGAGAGTAACACGCGACTATCGGGGTTTTCGCAGAAATTCGTAATCAACTCACCACGTTTCTGGGAAAGGACGCCCCCATGAAGGTACTCATAACCGATGGCCTGCTTGTCAAGTTCTTGCGCTATGAGTCGCGTCATGCGCTCCCACTGACTAAACACCACCACCTTTTCACCCTCGCTCTCCATAAGGCTATTGATGATATTCATCACCTCACCCACCTTCGTGTCATAACGAGTTTGCTGATCAAGGACATAAGTGCTGTCGCAGAGCATGCGCATCTTTGAAAGACTGAGCAACAAGCGGTTGCGATCTTTTTCAGAAAGGAAATGCAGGCGCTTCCACTTCGCAATAAGTTGGGCAATAACATATTTTAGTTCGTCATGCTCCTCTTGCTGCTCCTTCGTCATCGGCACAAAAAGCACCTTATCCTGCCGCTTAGGCATCTGCAGTTCTACTTGCTTCTTTGTGCGTCGGATAAGTCGTTGGCGAATGGTTTCACCCACCTTATTCAGATGCTTATATCCAATCACCTTACCCAGTTCGTCGCAAACAATACAGTCATCCTTAAACTTCCAGAAGGGGCCAAGGCAGAACTTGTCCACAAACTCCATGATGGTGTAAAGTTCCTCCAACTTATTTTCCAGAGGCGTTCCCGACAGTACCACTGCGTACTGCGAATCTACACGGCGCATCGCCATAGAGATTTGCGTTTTCCAATTCTTCAGGCGTTGCACCTCGTCCATAATCAACAAGTCGGTGCTGAGTGAACCCAACACCTTGATATCGTTACAAGCAGAGTTGTAGGAAATGATTTTGTAGGGAACATCCAATGCATACTGCTCCTTGCGCTGCAGATGCAACCCCTCAATGACATGCACAGGTTGATCAGTAAAACGCTCCAGTTCTCGCTTCCATTGGTATTTCAAGGAGGTAGGACAGACAATCAAAACAGAAGAAATCATCTTCTCCTTGCGCATGAGTTCTGCCGTAGCTATTGCCTGAATCGTTTTACCCAGTCCCATCTCATCGGCAATGATACTCTTACCTTTCTCAAAGGCAAAACGCACGCCCTCACGTTGGTAAGGATGGAGAGGAACTTTCAACAAATGGTCAAGTGCCTCATCATTATATTTAGTTATCAGCGCCCTACGCTTTTTAGCATCACGATGCTCCGCTATAAAATCGAGGGCATCCTGGTAAAACCTGAACGTGGTGCTGATGGTAAGTGCTTGCGTGATAAACTCCTCAATATGCCCATAGGCATCAGGGCGTAACACCCCCTTCGCGTCAAAATACTGTTCCGCCAAACGTTCGTAGGCCTCCTTATAATCCGAACCAATACGAATGCACACCTGGCGCGCACCAACATAAGAAAGATAAACAGAAGAATAGGCAGGCACTTCACGATGCAGACGACGTTTCGCACTTCTACCGATCCAATCCTTAACAGCCTCTAAATGCTTACAAGTACCCAAATGGGAAGTCTTAAAATCAGGACAAGAACAATAGTTCCACCTGCTGTTCTTACCACGATAGACCACTTTATAAGTATATTGCGTCTTCGGACTTTTTACGTAATATTCTCCAGGGTTATGTACTTCGTCAATGCATGATATTGCAAAATTCTCTTCTAAGGCCACCTGTTGGCGCAAGACAATCTGCCATTCTTCAAGCGACAGTCCTTCAGGTTTGCATATCCATGAAACCTTCTTATGTCTTGCAGCACTACGCTTTGCCTTACCCTTACTCTGTTTTTCTTTTACCATATAATTATTAGATTTAAGGTGGGTTCTATTCATTCGCTTTGCCGAAAAGTTGGGATTTAACCGCGTTTTTTCTGTCAGTCGAAAAGGGATTCTACTATACAACTAACAAAAAGAGTCGGATAAGAAACGCTTTTACGACGCAAACTTCCGCAAAACATGCGAAGCAAAATCTCTGTGTATTGCGTGATTCCTGTGAGAGACCATCATTTGGACTGACGAACATAATGCCGTGCGGAGTGGGTAATGGTCTCACACAGAGCACACAGAACTTTGCTCCACAATTTAATTTTATCAACTGATTAAACAGATTTCACTGCTTCTTGTCTTGCGCCGTGTTTCACTCAATAGGTACGGACGCCAATATATACTTTATTAACGCTCCGCACGGAGGTTGTACTCTGCACTCTGTTATCTGTACTCTATCAACTGTCCTGCACAGCAAACCGTATAATCCGTATAATCACGTTGATATATAAAAATAGTGTCTGCGATAGTCTGCGTGAAACATTTTTATCAATTGATGTATCTTCCCTAAAATAAGCGGTTGTTATATAGTACCGAATTGGCACAATCCAAAATGAGATAAAAATAACAATTTTTCAAACATCTGTATTTCAACTGTTTATGAGTTGGTTATATAGAAGAAGCAATAAATTCTATTGTGCCAGACAGCAACGAAAAGCAAAACTATAGAAAATCCCCGACACCACCAAAGGTGCCGGGGATTTGTTACCTTCAAAACAATCTGTACCCTTTCATAGTTTTAAAAACTTACGCGAAGATACGTGTAAATTCGTGGAGCAACTCCTCCCTACAACCTACTCCCCACTACCTACTACCTAATTAACATCCCGCATGGCACTACTCCCTACTCACTACTACTTACTCACTACTACTTACCCCCATTCTCCAAATATACAACCACACGCGGAAGGGCAAATCGAAGAGTATTTCCTGCGGGTAATGTGTAAGGTATCTCACCTTGCGCTTCATGGATTCCCACAAACGAGAGGCCAACTTGTTATAATTAGTGCGATCAAAACGCTTATCGTGATGTCCGAAGTTGCCACCCTCCCAAATTTCATTTAAGATAAAAGTCCCCTCCTTCGCATTGGGTTCACAAAGCAGATACTCAGATTCGAGTCCAAACACCTCCTGCATAATCCACATCGTAGCGCCCACAAACTTCAGCATACCAAACTGCTGAAACAGTTGCATCGTGCGCTGCTTGCTCTCCTCGCTTCCGCCTTGCTTCAACACGTAATAGTAGTCCATAAACTGGCGGAAACCTACGCCCTCACCCAACAAGTGACCGTATATATGAAGGAGAATATAAAATCTGTTGAATTCAAGCGTCAGCGCAGGGATCTCCCCTACGCCATCAGGCAACTGGATATTATGAGCAAATTGTGTAGCAGCATCGGTTTCAAAGAAGCGTTGCAAACGACGATTGTGCCAGAAGTTGTAAAAACTTGAGGGCGTTATGTGCACCTCCACACTGGTACCTTTAAAGAACTTGCAATGCACATGCTGATAATTTATTCCCTCCAAGTCACCTTTACTGCACATAAAGTCATAAATGCGCAAGCGATTCTCGTCCAACCACTCCCCCTGTGTCTGACAAAGTCCACGTGGCGCAATCCAAAGGTCTATATCTCCACTAATTCTTGCATAAGGATTAGGGTAATAAGGAGCCACCGCCTGACCTTTCATCACCACACAGTCAAATCCCTCTTGCTGGAAGAACTCACACACCCTCACCGCCTCAGCATTCATGCGCTTATTCTCGGCAGCAATCTCCCCCACGCGCTTGTACCACTTAAAGAGCACCTTCTTCGGAGGCTTCTGCGCATCAGGCAACCGCGTAATCCCCTCAAACAACACGCCCACCAAAGTCTGCTCACGCGCCATCTTATACAGCGTCTCCCATTCCTCCTGCGTGGGCAAACAAGAAAGCATCTCCCTATGGTTCAAGGAGATGCTTATGAGTTCTTTGAAATATATTTTCAACATAATATTAATATGGTCAACGGTATGGCTACGCCTGACAACGGACAACGGACAACAGTCAACGGTCAACGGTCAAGAGTCAACAGTCAACAGAGAACGGTCAACAGACAACGCTCTCCGCAAGGCACTACTCACTCCTCATTCCTAACTACTCACTAAAGATAGTACTCCTCCCTCCTAACTAATGAAAGTCTTTACTTATCATCGTAATGACCGTAAGCAGAAAGGACATCTACACGAACTTCATGATTTACGATTTCATAAATCAAACGATGCTTCTTAGTTACCGCACGAGACCACTGCCCCGACCTATTACCTTTTAACTGTTCGGGATGTCCAGTTCCTGTAGTCGGATGAACCTTGAGTTCTTCGATTAATTTTCCAACCTTCTTGTATGCTGCAGGTTCAGACTTTCGCAAATGCAAAATATCTTGTATCGCTTTTTGTGAGAAGACTATTTCATACATAACCATTGCGTACTAAGAAGTCATCCAAACTTTCATGCTGAAGCATTTTCTTACTATTCCCAACACGAATTTGTTCACGTGCTTCATCAACCTTCTCAAAAAACTCCTCCTCACTCATCAACGTCGCTTCCTTTTTCATGGAGGCAAGGCGCTTCAAGGAGCGAGCGGCTTTTTTCAACAACGATTCATCTTGAGCAATAACACTCAACGCCTCATATATTTCTGCATTCAACTGAAGTGTAGTCATAGTTTTAATATATTAATTGTGTTTACCCTAGCAAAATTACAGATATTTGCGGACACCCACCAATATTCTTATCAAATTGCTCGCCACCATCACCTTGATAATAAAAGTCAACAGTCAACCGACGCCAAACCGAGCGCAATCAACTGACGCAGGAGTGAGTGTAAAGATAAGTTTACTTAATTTTTGCCGAGCGACAAGGAAGAAAACTCGCTTAAGTTTACTTGAATTGCCGAGGTGCGACTTGCAAAGCTTGATGAGCGTTAGCGAATAAGGAGGAAAAGACCACGAAGTGGGATTAACAGACAACGGTAAGGCTACGCCTGACAACGGACAACAGTCAACGGTCAACGGACAACGCTCTCCGCAAGGCATTACTCACCACTTTAGTTAACAAGTTGACGAGGTACGAGTTTAACAGACCCCCTCCGCAACTCCGCTGCTCGTCCCCCTTCATTTCCCCCGTTATCGGGGGATGGAAATCCCTAACTTCGGAGGACAATTTAAGTTGCCGAGATAAACGAGCATTATTCCGCATGGCGTTACTCACTCCTCACTCCTAACTACTCACTAAAGTTAACTCCTCACTACTACTTACTAACTACTCACTAAAGAAACCCTCTCAACTTTCATTTTTCCCCGGATGGCCGTCCGTTGACCGTTGTCTGTTGACTGTAGACAGGCGTAGCCTCCTCCGTTGTCTGTTGTCAGCGCAGCTTTACCGTTGTCATCGTCAACAGCATCACCCCGCACGGCAAGTCCGTTGTCTGTAGTCTGTTGACCGTTGACAATTGACTGTTGTCAATTAACCTACAATCGCCTCCTTAATGCAGTCAACGATATAGCGCACATCGTCATCCGTCACATAAGGACCAGCGGGAAGGCAGAAACCCACCTTGAAGATTTCTTCTGAAACGCCGTTGATATACGCCACACTCTTAGCAGAAGTCTGACGAATTACACCATTCTCTAAACTCTCCACTTTCAACTCTCCACTAACTCCTGCATACACCGGCTGCTTGTGCATAGGTTTCCAAACAGGACGGCATTCCACCTTCTTCGCGAGCATAAACACACGGAGTGCCTCCACATTATCATTGGGTTGGCAGTCTGTCGTAGCCGAATCCACAGCCTTAATTACACCAGCCGCACCACCCACAGCACTCTTAATCACCTCCTTATACGCATTTTCCTGTCCTACAATCTTCACCGAAGGATCCAAAGTAGCCGCGCAAAGCCAGAAGTTACTATCGTAGCGCGCATCCGCAGGATGATCATGGAGCGTCACGCCCTTCACATCCTTCAGCAACTCACGATACAACTGCTGCACATGCTTGTGATGAGCGATGTGCGCATCAAGCACCGTCATCTGTCCGCGACCGATACCCGCACACACATTACTCATGCGGTAGTTGTAACCAATCGCCGTATGTTCATAGTAAGGATACGCATCACGCGCCTGAGTAGCATACCACATAATCTCATTGGCATCCTCAGCAGGAGTGCGAGACGGTTGTCCGTTGACTGTTGACTGTTGTCCGCCACATATCAACGCCCCACCACCCGACGTGGTAATCATCTTATTACCATTAAAGGAGAGCACACCGAAGCGACCAAACGTACCGAGCACCTGACCGTTGAAGCGCGACCCCATACCTTCCGCAGCATCTTCAATCACGGGGATACCATATTTATTAGCCACCGCCATAATCTTTTCGCAGTCGTAGGGCATACCATAGAGTGCCACAGGAATAATAGCCTTCGGATACTTACCCGTAACCTCCTTGCGCTCAACAATCGCCTTCTCCAAAAGTTCAGGGTCCATATTCCAAGTATCACGCTCCGAGTCAATAAACACAGGTTTTGCCCCGAGGTACGCAATAGGGTGCGAAGAAGCACAGAACGTAAACGACTGCACACACACCTCATCACCCGCCTTCACGCCACAAGCAATCAGCGCCAAATGCACCGCTGCAGTACCAGCAGACAAGCACACCACTTCATTATTCAATGCCGTAGTCGGTTGACCATTGACTGTTGTCTTAGCATTTACAAATGCTTCCAAATCCTTTTCAAAAGCATTCACATTTGGGCCCATAGGCACCACCCAATTCGTATCAAACGCCTCCTTCACATATTTCTGTTCCGCCCCGTCCTCGCTCATATGAGCCAAGCACAGGTAAATCATTTTTCTTTCTTCCATCATTTATATAATTCAATTTTTATAATGTCTCTATAATAACATTAAAACAAATCAGCATGAGTACCTGTTTGCAAGAAGAGCAAAGTCAACTCCATATCATTTTGTTCCCACACCATCAACCAATCTGGTTGTATGTGACACTCCCATTGCCCTTGTCTATCTCCCACCAATTTGTGCGGTTTATATTTTGCAGGTAATTGCCCATTAGCTTCAAGCAGTTTAACCGCCTCGATAATTTTACCAATATCAAGACCGCGTTTTACACAACGTTTCAAGTCCTTCTTAAAACGATTGGTATAATCTACCGAATACATACCGTCACCTTAAGATTTGCTTAAACATCTCATCAGCGTTCTCTGCATGATATATGCGTCCCGCCTTAATATCATCCATAGCCTCTTGATATCCCCGAGTTTTCGTTACATCCTTATTTTTAACAATCCTCACCTTAGCAACTCCCTTAATCATAGAGCAAACCTTCTTAATCTGCATCACCAACTTGTCGTCAGCGATGTCCAACACTATTGTAACCATAATATAAATTATTTTTAATTTAGAACACTGCGGACCTATTGAGAACTTCCTGTTATCCATAATCAACAGTCTATCGTCCTCATGGTCTCCAAGGTCTGTCCGTTGACTGTAGACTGTTGTCTATAGTTCTCCTCAAATTTCCCGTGCAGGAACTCCTGCTACCGTGGTATTATCAGGTACATCCTTAACAACCACAGCACCAGCACCGATCATACAGTTGGCACCAATCTTAATATACTGCTTCACCACGGCACCAGCGCCAATCCATGTGCACTCACCAATCTCCACGCCACCAGCTACCGTTGCATGAGGAGCCACATGCACGAAATCACCAATTTTACAATCATGATCCACAGAGGCCCCAGTATTAATAATGCAATGCTTACCGACCTGGGCACATGTTTGCACAATCGCACCGTGCATCACAACAGTTCCATCGTCAATCGTAGCACGAGGAGAAATTATAGCAGAAGGATGTATAGCGGTAACATACTTACCCACCTTAAGTTCTGAAACAACTTTCTTTCGAATCTGGCAATTTCCAATAGAAATTATCGCCTCATCATAAACTCCTTGATTGCGACGAACCTCATATCCCAACAACTCATGAGCAGCAGGATTATCGTCCACGACATAGTCAATCTTTACACCGAGAGACTCTAAAATGTCGATTATAACCTTACCATGCCCACTGGCTCCGTATAGTATCATATTTTTAATTTCAAGATATAGAACTTTCGAAGGCTACTAATTACTTCCATTAAAGAATTCCATCGTAGCCTGTCCCTCTTGTGAGATGTCGGCACGCATCAAGACCTTCTTAATAGTAATCAGAATAACCTTTATATCAGTAATGAACGACACATGGTCTACATACCACACATCCAACTCAAACTTCTTTGTCCATGAAATCGCATTGCGTCCATGACATTGCGCCCATCCTGTAATTCCCGGGCGCACCTCATGACGCCTTGCCTGCTCCTTAGAATAAAGCGGCAAGTACTGCACGAGCAATGGGCGCGGCCCTATCAGCGCCATATCACCCTTAAGTACATTAATCAATTGGGGCAACTCGTCAATAGAAGTAGAACGCACGAACTTACCCACCTTAGTCAGACGGTCCGAATCAGGAAGCAAATTTCCCTCCGCATCACGCTCATCCGTCATCGTCTTAAACTTAATCACCTTAAAGATCTTTCCATCCTTACCAGGACGCTCCTGAAAAAAGAAAGCCCCCGCGCCCTTATTAGCAATGGTCAACCATATATAAATAATAAGCAAAAACGGCCAGATAATCAACAGTGCCGTAAGCACAATTACAAAGTCAATAACTCGCTTAAAACAATTCTTATACATAGTTCTTTTTTACATTATCTCATCGTAAAAATCATACAAACATTTTCTCACGAAACCCTGTTCAAAACGCGACGCAATCATTGGACGAGCATTCTTTGCATAACAATTATAACTTTCTTTATCCGTCATCATGTGCACCATCGCCTTATACAATGCATCCACATCTTTAGAAGGAATAATTACACCATTCTTACCCTCCTCAATAATCTCGCGTGAACCATTGATGTCTGTCACAATGCAAGGCAATTCCATCGCCCCCGCCTCCATTACCGTATTGGGGAACCCTTCACGGTAACTCGGAAATACAAAGCAGTCACTCGCAGCATAGTAAGCTAAAAGTTCATCACCATATTTAGAACCAACGAAGTCAATACACAGAGAATTCTTAATTTGCATCAAAGTATCCTCCCTCACAGGGTCAATATCATGCTCATTCCACCCCACTAATATCAACCTCACGTGATCATATTGTTCGGTAAGTCTTGTGAATGCAGCAACCAACTCGTCCAACCCCTTATCTCGAGCAATTCTACCCACAAATAAGAAGGTAAACGTTTTATCATTACGCAGTTGCCGTGCCAAATTCATCACCTCCGTGCGACGACTAAACTTCTCCATGTCCACCCCACGCACATTGCCAAACCCCAACACACGCATCGGTTTCTTCGTAATATGCTGTTGTAGATCCTGCTTCACCCCTTCCCCTTCAGGAATTACGTGCGTCGCACAAGCGCAAGTCAACCAGTCGGTGAACATCAAAATCTTACGCGACAGTCCCTTCGATGTAGGCCACACCAATCCTGTAAAGGTATGCAGCCGTCGTGGCACACGCGTGAGCCACCCCGCCAACATGCAGAGCAATCCCGCCTTGGGCGTCATGGAATGCACCATATAAGGACGTTCCTTGCGGAACACCTGAATCAGTTGCCACAACGACTTCAAGTCCTTCAGTGGCGACATCCGTCGCTCCATGGGCAGTTCAATCGTCCTCACACCGAGCTCACGCAACCCCTCCAATTCAGGTCCAGGTGAACTCACCGTCACTACCTCATACCCTTGTTGCTGCAGGTCCTTCACCATCGGAGAAAAGAAATCCACCGACATTGACACTGTCACAGCACGTATTATTTTCTTGGTGTCCACAGATTTCATAGAAAGACATAATTATTTCAAGTTTCGCAAATGCTCAACTTGTTAGAATATAAGTTCTATAGATTTTAAGGTAAGAAATAAATACTTTGGAGGTTCATCTATTGACCGTTGACTATCAACCATCGTCACCCATAACACCATTCAAACTCTTCCTTTCAGATACATTTGCAGTTCAAAAGTCCTTCCCTTCAGGGGAGGATTTAGGAGAGGGCTCCCTTCACCTCCTCATACACCCTCAAATACCCATCCACCATCTTACTGATGTCATATTGCTTAGCTCGTTGCAAGCATTGTTTAGCAACATAATTATAGAGTTCACGATCGCCCATCAAAGTCTGAATCAATTCAGCCAACTGTTTATCATCACCATGAGTGAAGAGCAAACCTGCCTCTGAGGTCATTTCGTGAAGACCGTCCACATCGCTTGCTATAAAGGGTTTACCGACGGACATTCCCTCTATATTTGAGAGCGAGAGCCCCTCATAGTGCGACGACATTACCACCACGTCAGAACTCTTCAAGAAAGAAGGCACATCGCCTCTAATTCCCCAGAAGCGAATCACCTCGCCTAAATTCAAAGATTGAACCAATGCCTCCAATTCGCCACGACGCTCACCATCACCTACGAGCCAGAGTTCATATTCTTCTTGAGGCAGATGTTGCGTCGCTCTGATTAAGGTATCCTGATCTTTCTGATGGCGGAACCCCGCCACCATAGTAACCACCTTCTTATCTGGATGATAGTTCTGCAAAGGTTGTGCCTGAATAAATTTATCAATATCCACACCATTATAAATCGTCAAGCACTTTTTCCCTATTTCGCTATCACCTATGTAGTCTCGTAAGTTCTTCTCTGCAGCATCAGATATACATATCACTCGAGAATACATCCCATACATCCACCGATCAATCAAGCGATACCACTTCCAATTGCGACGACGATTAGAAGTGTTATGTTCAGTGGTAACTAACGTCACCGAACATAACATTGCGACAATCGCAGCAAAGAGTTGAGGTGCCGTATTATGGGTATGCACCACGTCATAATGATTCGTTTTCAAGAAACTGTACAAACGAAATAGGTGCAACGGATTGTACACGTTTCCCTTCTCGGAAAAGGCAGTTATCTTGACACCCTCATGCTCCAACAGGTCATAGAACATCGTACGGTTACCCACAAACAGGAGCAACTCTACGTCCTCACCTCGTTGTTTCAATCGAGGAAGAAGGTCCACCATTAACTTTTCTGCGCCACCTATATTAAGCGAAGTGATGATATGTAAGACTTTCATAAAATTATTTCAATAAACCCCGTATTACCCGCCCTAACTTTATAAGAAATTCATTTATTCTTAGTCAGAGAATACAGTTTTGACATCAATCTATAGTACCAAGGGAATGGAAAGTAGAAACAAAACAATTTTATCATGAAATCTGGAAGGGCGTAATAGACAATTAAATCTTTAAATCGTAGAGGGTATGGATAAACTTGTTTTTCCCGCAATTCCTTCAATACGATGTTTGCACTTTTGTCTTGTGCCCTTAAGTGATAGAGCATAATGTTTCGCACGACACCATCACGCAAATCCCCAAAATAAGTTTCACCTTCTCTATAACTTTCAGTTAATTCACAATAGATTGCTAATCTCTTTTCTAGACTATCAATATATTTTTTTCCTCCATTTTGGTTATTCATCGCACTACCACTTCTTTGCCTGTATGCATAAACAACATCGTCAAGTTCCAACTTACTTTTGGCAAAAAAATTCACCATCTCGAAAAACAATAAATCTTCACCATATGCTACTCCTGGAGTAAAGACTATTTCATTATCAACCAACAGTTGTCGCTTAATACATGAAGAACAGAATGCTTTCTGATTCTTATTTTTTCCTTTATATGTGGGGAGTGTAATTTTAATATCCTGAGTCTGAAAGAATAACCCACTTACAACTTCATATTCATTATCCCTTATATATTTGTAAAACAACTCTAAAGAATTCTGCAATATAACATCATCGGAATCAACGAACCAAATGTACTGTCCCTCAGAGTTGTCTATACCCATATTACGAGCAACACTAACCCCTTCGTTCTCTTTGTCAATAACTTTAAATCGTATATTAGGGAACTCATGAGTAACACGATTTACGACCTCCAGACTTTTGTCTTTAGAACCATCGTTTACGCAAATTATCTCAAACCAATCATTTCCATTTACGTTCTGTTTACAAATTGAATACAAACAATCTTCAACAAAATCCTCGACTTGGTAAATAGGTATAATAAAAGACAATAATAAATTATTCATTTCTTTATCTTGAATTTAACGTTTGACATCACTTTACACTTTACATAAAAAAAGAGTGCCATTCCCAGAGGGATGGAAAGGACTGTTGTCAGTTTACAAGGAGATTCAGCAACAAATCTTTTATTGCCAGCCATGATTGAACTTGACACATAATGCATACACACTATCAACTTACGCTTCAAGCTATGCGTATACAGCATCTCCGTCTTTCGATAAAAACTCCACCCTTTCGGATTATTCCAATACTGCCTATACATACTATGACTTGAACCATCCAACTGATACTCTACGATACATACAGGTTCATTCAAGATCAAGAGTTCATACTGTTGATCAATCAACATATACTTATAGGCTAAACCTACATAACGCTCATCCTCAAACAATGGATAGCGAGGCACACTCTTAACCACATCTGTGCGATAAATCAGTTTTTTATCCCCTCTTCCTCCTCGTTCATAGTAACCACTTAGGGTTGTGCTCTTTCTGTCCGTTGGCAAGTAATCACCAATAACATTCAGAGTCTTATCCTCTACATCCAATGCAAGAATACCTGCATGCTTAGTCTTTTCCTCGTCCGATAAAGATTTCCACAACGTCAAAATCTTCTCGACAGCATCATCCGGCATATAGTCATCAGAGTCTATACACGTATTCAGTTCCGTATGGATAGCATCGTAGGCTGTATTATGCGCCCCATGCATTCCCTGATTTTGCTGATAAATATAATGCACGCGTAACCAGGGTGACCCCACGCTTTGCCCATAGAACTCATTTTCGTATACTTCCTCTATATCCGTAAGAAAAGAAGTTATCAAATCTCGTGTATTATCAGAAGATCCATCATCAATCACCAACCACTCAAAGTCACGACAACTCTGGCGGCAAAGACTCTGATAAGTACGACCAATTGTGTGCGCTCTGTTATATGCAGGGGTAAATATCGTTAATGTTTTCATGACTGTAAACGACTAAGCAACTTATCAATTCAAGTTTCGCAATTTTCACAATTACTCAACTTGTTAAATTTTAAGAATTTAAGGACTTAAGGTTATAAGGTTAGTTTCCATATTCTATGAATAAAAAAGCATCTTAATCTTATAACCTAAAAGCGAAACGCCCTTATAACCTCATAACCTAACGAAACTGAAATTTGCGAACGTTGAGTTATCAATAATAAATTACATTCATAAATAGAGTAAATCCTAAATGTCCTAACATCACGAGTCCAAATTTCTTATATCGATTACGTCCCCACTGCTCGTTTAGGAAGGGATATATTAAAACTATAGGGTATAGGAACCAACTCAAATAAGCAATACGATTTGTGAATTCGGCATACATACAGAGCATCCAAACTCCATTCAGACATAAATACAATCCTAATAACTTCTTATAGAGTTCGGATACTTGCAGTTTCTTCTTCATGATAGCATACCATCCAACAATCACAGGCATTGCGGAATAGACTATAAAATCTATGCGAAAACCAACTTTTGTTCCATGATTGAATCCCCCAGTAAGATACATTGCGCCCTTCTCTGTTATAGCGCCAGCAAACAAATTAGCAAATGCGGTCACATGCGCAGCAGCCATCAATAAACAGAATCCCCATATCCAAAAATAATACTTTGGATTCTTAACAAACAGCGTGATAACAAAAGCCGCCACCACCATAATCATACTATGATGAAATCCCCAAGACAACAAAACCAACGGGATACATACTTTCAAATTCTCTCGATATCCTAACGCCCATATGAATAAAGAGGTTGCAGCCCCCGCCTTAATCCCATTCGTGCCGTAGCTGAAGGTGGAGAAGGCCGCTAAGAATACCAGGAATGCCGTCAAGCGATGGTTAGGGAATAGCTTCCTTATTCCTAAATAAGCACCACCAAAATAAATAGTAGCCACAAAAACGAAGAATGAAGTGTACCCTAAACTCATCGATCCCCACCATGCAAATAAATTTTCCCAAATCTTATTTTCAACATCCCAATTAAATTGAAAGTCTACCCCTTCATATAATAATTCATACCAACCGGCGTAATTAACCATATCTGCAAACACGAGACTCACAGGTCGTAAACCAATAAATAAAGTCATCAATAAAACACACCCCCCAGCAGACATATCAAGAGTTGAAGGGTTAAACTCTCTTAAACCATTACGATTGGCATATTGAAGATATACCTTAATGGTTATAAGGGAAACAACAACTAAATATATATTGTAATAATACTCTGCAGGAATCATCTTCTAAAAACTTTACTTAGTAATATAACTTTCGCTAATTTTGTCATACCCATTTCAGTAATTTGCATAGTTAAAGTCCTCATAAGGGTACTCGGAGAAGGTTCTATAAATCTGGAAGGTTCCCAACGAATGCGATTATTATCACATTAGTAGCAACATACAAGCAAGAAAAATCCAACAATATCAGATTATCACAGATAAGAAAATTATTAAAATCCAATAGCAATAAGTTTTATAGGTTTATAACTCAACTTTCGCAAGCTTCAGTTTCGTCAGGTTATAAGTTTTTAAGGACGCTTCGCTTTTAGGTTATGAGGTTAAAATGCGGTTGTACGCGCCCGAATACAGTAACTTACCTTAGAACCTTAAAACCTCAAAACCTTAAAACCTTAAAACCTAACAAGTTGAGCACTTGCGAAACTTGAATTTATAATAAAAGTTAAAGTTGAGCTACTTATTATATAGTAAGTCACTTAAAGACAACATGCGATCAAACAAATGCTTTGCAATTACAGGACCTCTGAAGTTATCACGAACAAACTGACAACCATTCTTTGCAATCTGCGCCAACTCTTGTTGATTCTCGGGTTGTTGATAGTATGTCACCTTACGTTTTAAATCTTCGACTGTGCCATCATAACCTATATAATGAACCCCTTCGACCATTCCATAATCTTCGTAATACCCTACTGTCTGCCCAACATAAGCACAACCACACGCCATACCTTCAACAAAGCCAATACCTGGTATCTGCATGATCTCCTCACCAATCAAACACATCTTATAGTCGTTGAATTTCTCTACCATATCGAAACTATAATACTTCTTTTGGCGACCTGAATAAAGTTTTGAGTAGACATTATTATATAACCTTATAAAGAAACTATTGCCCTTGAGTTTCTTATCCTCAGTATCTTCCAAATAATCGCTATTGTAGCAATCTACTAATCCTTTCAATTCTTCACGATGGGTCATAATCTGCTTGCGAGCAGGTTGTGCGCATGGATCTCCATAGTATGGAGTTAAATGAGGCATATAGGTGACTGTTCCCGTTGAGAAACACTTATTTTCACGCTCCTCAAATGCTTTTTTAGGTACAAAACGTTCTGCATAAACAAAGGGAATTACTTGAAATTCTTTCTTAAACCAAGAATAGAACTCGTCATATATCTTTGAACCATGTTGAAAATTGGCTTCATTGTACAGAATATCGGGATTTATCGCCTGCATTTTTTTTGCTGTGCCTATGCCGAAATGAATATGGCTCACCGCTATCAAGCAATTGGGGCGTTGTTTAAAATCGTATTGATGGGAATAATAATTGTAAATCACTATGATATCGTCCTTTCGTATCTGCGCTTCATTGGTAAGTACAGTGACCTTATCTAAAGGAATACCATTCTTCTTCATGATATAACGATGTTCCAACTTGGCCATCCACTTGGGGAATTTTCCAGCATGAGTATAAGAAATGGACATACTCTTATCATTCAAGAATGTACATACCTCTATATCTTCTCTATCAAGTAGATAATCGAGTAAATATTTATGTTTAATCGCTACAGACTGCTTAAAAATAATCTTATTAATAGTCTTCACAAGGAACTCGTTCCCATGAAGATTTACAAATATAACCCTTCTCATGTTTCAAATTTATATTAGAAATACTTTGCAAAAGTACTACATTTAGATACAACAACCGCAAAGACTTTCATCTTAAAAGATGTTATGGATAACTTAAACAACTGATGACTATAGTTTGCGATAGTGGTTTGCAATAATTTCATATCAGATTTAACAGGATAATTGGATTTCACCGCATCCCTCAACAACAACACGTCCTCAATACAATGCCTCGCTTGCGCTATGGGCAAATATTGGGGCCACCACTGTGCAGTTTCCTCACACATTTGTTTCCAAGCATAATGTGCAGAGAGTTTTTTCGGACCAAATGTACTATGACAAATACTGCCCTCATTCATACGATAATGATACAATTGACGGTCCGTAAACAAGACCTTATTAGCATGTTGAAGAAAATGCCAACAAAACAGAGCGTCCTCTCCTAAACTTATTCCACAATGGAACTGGCAGTTGTGTAATAAACTTGTCCGAACAAGTTTATTCCACAATGAACCACGAAACTCTATGTGATAAAGGAATCTCTCAATTGCCTCATTTCGTGATAGGACTTTCTGGCAGTAATGAGCAGCAACAGGCGCTTCATTAATCACATTCCCACAAGTCACCACATCAGCATTATTCTCTGAAACCTTATCCACGAGAAACTCCACCATATCCAATTCCACCCAATCATCAGAATCCACAAAAAGAACGTAATCACCCTTTATCTTATCCAACAGGTGATTGCGAGTGGCACCTACCCCCTGATTCTCTTGATGATATATCTCTATGCGCTCGTCGCGACCTGCATACTCCTGCATCACCCTCCATGAACCATCGGAACTGCCATCATCAATCAGCACTATCTGCAGATGCTGATAAGTTTGTCCCACTAAACTATCAAGGCATTGAGGAAGGTATGCCTCAACATTATAGACCGGGACAAGGATTGATACTATTGGATTATTCATATTTCTTAAATTCGTTTACAGTCCCCCAATCCTTATATTCATCCACCAACATCGGACGGAAAGTCTTCTTGTTTAATAACATGGCATAAATTATATGAGACAAATAGAGTCTTCCAAATTGACGAAGGCGATTATAATAACAATTATAAATTTCCGCATCCCTGATGAGATACCCCCCAGCACTAATATAATGCCCCACCACATTTTTCTCAATTATATTGGTGGGATAATACATATCATCCACAGCAACATAACTCTTATTCTTCGGAGACAAGACGTCTAACTCTTCTATCGGATAGATAGCCACTCCATTGCCTTCTATGATCGAGGTTGAAAAGTAAGAGTCTGCATCCTTGATAAAGATGCTACCCTTTATACCTTCACTCTGAATGGTTTGATAAATGGTCTCTGCCTGATCCTGCGTAGGAGTGTCCAAAACGACGACTTTAGCATTGTGTATTCCCAGACGCTTAAACTGCAAACGCAGATTATCACCTACAAAGAATCGCTCATCATGCTTCTTAAGTACCGTAAAGTAGATGTTATCAAATTGTGCCAGATCCAATCCCAAGATACTCTTCAAACAGATGATGACTCCATCGCCATCCAAACCAAATACATAGGGGAGACCATCCTTATACTCTGCTTTATCTGCTGCCACAGGCACAATTAAATTCTTTACCGTTGATTCACCAAATGAAACAGTCTGTTCATTATTCTGAATGCCTACACGTTCTACGCCTTCAATTTCATCAAGGATGCCTGTTAGAATATCCTTCAAATAAGCAATAACCTTCTCTTCATGAGCATAAGGAAGGATACGTAAGATATTCATCAACTGCACTACTTTATAATAGTCACGATACCAAGCGTACTTCGCACTAAAATAGCGGTCAATCTCTTGGTCAATCTTGTCCAAGACGATATGTAGGCGCACCTCGTCACACTGTTTTGCATACATTAGTTGTGACCAACGATAGGCAGTATCCTGACGAATTTTTACGATATCCTGCAGCGGTGTCTCTACAAAACTATCCAAGAAATCAATCAGATAATAGTTGTTTCCATTGAAGAGAATATTGCTGAAGGTGAGGTCGCCATGACAGAGTCCCACGGGAATAACCATATCGCTCAATCCCCCAAACACTCGAACCGAGCGATTGATGATGCTCTGCACCAACAAGTCACCCTTATACAAGGGATTCGAAATCACTTTTGAACGAACTTCGGCAAATTTCTCCTGAAAGACTGTCGCTGACACACGCTTCATCTCACTCTGCTCTACCTCATACTCAATAAAGTACTTCAAAGCACCTATAAGATAGTCAACCTGTTCAAAACCTGCATGATTGAAGAACTCCACAAAGTTCTTGCTATAGACATATTGCATCTTGACCACCACAGTCTTATCGTCCCGCTCAATGTCATAAACCTGGGGTACACGGATATGTTGATGGGGCACAGCGGCAGCAGCCTTCTGCTTCTGCGCTTGCAGTTCCAAACGATTCAAATACTTGGTATCTGCTGTGGACTTGTAAACATACAGATTGCCTTCTTCGGCAACAACATCAATTTGACAACCACTATGTCCTTTGACCTCTATTTTCATAATGCCATATTACTGAAATTTCACAAGTGATCATTTTTTTAGGTTTTAAGACTATGAGGTTTTAAGAAGACCCAACTGAGTACCACTCTTAAATTCCAACGACCCATTAAATCCAGACATAAAAACGCTTACACCTGCAAAAGTAAAACTATATTAATTTTCAAATTGTTTGGGAGAGACTATCATATAATGAGCACCCGAAGTTTTTGCCGCTTGTATGCCCACCTCGCTATCTTCAAATATTAACGTTTCAGAGGGGGATACTCCTAAAGCTGCCATTGTCTTAATATAAATCTCGGGGGAGGGTTTCCCTTGCTCCACATCCACGCCAGCATAGATTAAATCAAAGTCATCAGCCAAGCCCAGATGATTGATGGCATTCAATAAGTTTTCTTTTCGCGCCGTAGAGGCTATAGCGACCTTACATCCCATAGCCCGCATACTGCGAAACAATGTGATAAGCGCGACGTTGGGACGGAGATAAGTAAAAAACAGAGGATATACATTCTTCTTGATTTCCTTTATCTGCGAAGCGATTTTAGAATCGGTCACTCCCATTTCTTGCATAAATCGCTCAAAACGACACCCAAAACAATCTCGGTATTGTTGTGCTGATAATGTTAAACCAACTTGAGAGAACGCTTCTTGGTAGGCATACAGATTTGCTTCGTAGGTATCTACTAAAGTGCCGTCAAAATCGGTAATTAAGGCTTTAATCATGACTTATGTTTAGATGATAGAGTATGATTATTGTTATCAAGAGTCTTATATGCAATCACAACTTTTGCATAAAACACCACTCTTGACTTTGTTCCACGTTTACACCGTCCTTTGAGGAGAGAACCGTTCTATAATACGGGAAATCCTCATTCTTTGCCTTCGCATTTTGATGATGCCAAGGTATCAAAGACATAAAGTCATTATTACCCCCTTTGGATATCGGTTGAATAGGCAAGCAAACCCAGCCATACGCACCCTCTTTCTCAAACTCATCCCAATGTATGATGGCACCAGCATAATCTAAACGTACCTTGTCAGGGTTGAAACCTGGAATAGCTTGAGCTCTGTGCCAAATAAAATCTTTCACTAATTCTTTTGTCATCTTTTCACAAATAGGTGGTTGTATCCTAAGGCTATGATATAAGATATCCCTGTGATCATAACAAAAAGATACACATTGTCATTAATCCATAAAGGCAAACTTTGAAATATTTCACGAGTGGCTGAACTCAATAGTATTGCATGAATAAACCACATCATCGTAGAACATAATCCTAAACTTGTAAATGCCTTTGCAACATATTACAAATACCTCTGTAGTTCCTCGGGAGTACCGTAACTATAATATTCCTCCATCGGGGCAAGATAAACTCTTTCGCCTTCTGCCAACATATAGTTGTAGAGGAGTGATACATAATATTCAGGTTTTTTGAACTCGGGTTCATTGAGAAGCTGATGAGCAATCTCCTTGAAGCGTCTTCCTGAACTAAAGAAATAAGCCCCACAGAGTGCGTGGTTACTGATAACCTCTTTTTCTGCCGTACGGCATACAAAACCTTCAGCATCCAATTCGGCATAACTATACTTGGGTTCACTGCTTTCAAAAGACACCAAAGCGCCACCATCCACCTCTTCAATAGATTTTGACAAGATAGACTTGATAATCTCAATAAACTGCACACTACCGAACTCCAAATCGCAATCCATAACAATAACTGCATCGTTATCGTCTATTGCACTCTCTGCTATCAAACAGGTTTCTACAGCTCCGCGCGTAGTCTTGAGCACACTGAAAACATTAGCCTCGGGCAAAAAACTCTTTATCCCCTCATCAATGCCATACTTCTCAATATGTTCTTGACGCACGATAAAACTATACTTCATCTCTATGCCATCAGCTGCAACACTACTAATGGCGTGCTTAAACAAGGGTTCACCCTGCAACTCTATCAATGGTTTGGGAGTGGTCCAACCAGCATTGGCAAAGCGAGAACCCTCACCTGCCATAGGCATTATAATATGTAATTTTCTCATTTGATTCTATTATTTTTTACTGAAAGAAATAGTATAAATAACATTATTCCATATCCTTCCTACTAATATATCGTGACGGTTGCCCCACCACAGTCGTATTACTCGGCACATCCTTAACAACTACAGCACCTGCACCAATATTAACATTGTCACCGATATGAACATCTCCAATAATGATCGCACCAACACCAACTCGAACATTATTTCCTATCGTAGGGCAATCATTCCCCTTATAACCGAAAGTTACTTTCTGATTTATCCAACAATTTTCGCCCATTGAACGGACACTTATATCCGTGCAATACCCATGCTGAATAAACAGTCCGCCACCAACATTCTGACTTTTTACATCAAAGCTTAAATGCGTTTCAGGTAGAGGGTATATCCACTTAATGAGTTTTGACCAGCGGCCCATTCTAAAATAAAACACACTACGAAATTCTGCAAAAGAGATAAATTCTTTATACACCTCCTTCCAACCAATGGCAGAACTATCATCACCATAATGAACTTTGCGAAAACGTCTCAAATCCATTAACAATTTATACCTTTCTGTTTCTGAACTTGTAACATAAAATATATATAGAATCCACGATAGTGGAAGATACAAGAAAAATCTAATTTTACTCATGATATCATACTAATAGTATTTATGTCTAACCTCGTAAAGATGTTTTTATAAAATCGAGAGCCACGGTTTTAAGTTCATATCTCCTACGATTTACATGCTCCCAATCAATGGGTTTATGAATATCTACACCATCCATATCAGATGAAGATATGAGACGATCTTGCAAACCATATAATTGCAATAGACTATCAAATCTCGCCATACCTCGATCCTTATTTCCTATCACCCAAAAAGGTTTATTAAAGATAATGCTAAATACACAACCATGAAACGAATCTGTCACAACCATCTCTGCCTCCATAAAGGCAGACAACCAATCTTCTACTGGAGGAGTAACGCACTTTTCAATATCGCCATAAAGGTTATATATTGAGGGAACCAATGAGGGCATGTTCTCAAAAGCCTTCAGAGAAGTGCGGTGAGTTATAGATGCTATAACATTCTGTTTCTCTTGACTTCTATCTAAGACATAACAAAAGAGTTCTCCCCTCTTCTTGGGGGAGGGTACAAGACGGATGTAGTCTTCTTTATCCAAAAGCATTGTAGGATCCAAAACCTGCACAGCATCCACACCAAAATGCTCTTTACATAACCCTATTCCTGAATGTTCACGAACAGACACAGCATTAAATTTTTGCAATAGTTTTGCGCACTGAACGGTGAGTTCAGGACTCCAATCCCATTGGTCTCCTCCAAAAGAGGCGGCATACGATATGCGCTTGATAGGACTTTCATCTGCAAGGAAATCCAAGAAGTAGTTGGGCTGACAGGGCGAGTAATAGGGGCGCCATACTTGATCGCTACCCACAATGATAGCGTCTAACTGCAGGCGTTCAACTTCTTGGCGCAATTGTTCTGTGGTGTAACAATGCTCAGAACGAGGAGTTATATACTTATGGGTAAACTTATTTGTTTCTCGAGCAATATAATCACGCTTCTCTTGTGCTACATAATAATGCCAAGACTCCTTCCTACCCATCAATTTCTTTACCAATAGTTTGGCATAGTAAACACAAGCCCCTTTGAAAGTATATTCCCGATTCCACTCGCGCTGCAACACTATAGCTTCGTGCCCCATGCGCTGTAGTGTCTGCTGAAGTGCGTAGCATTGAACTAAACCACCATAGTTACAGTAAAGTGGTTGAGTGAGTATTCCGACCTTCATAGATAATTAATAACGACCTAACATCTTTTTAACGGTTTCAATGCCTCGTTTTCCGAGCACTGTGCGCACTGAACCTATAATTTTATTCTTGATAATGGTCTTATTGTCATTAAGGAAAGAACGCATTATTTCAATCGCACCACTCTCTCCCTCTGTATCAGTAAAGACTTCAAGAAGCATAGGTTTATCACCAATAATGGGAATGAGGAACTTATCTATACAAGCAAGGAATTCCTCCTTTGTATCTGCATGCAGATACTCGTAACCAAGATCTTCGGCATAGTGTTTGACGAGCACTGCCGACTTATTACCATAATGGCGGGCCGCAGCAACATACTCATCGGCATCCGGTCCTAAGATTGAACAATAATGACCATAATTACGGAACTCATTCCCCTTACCATTATTCACGAGTAAGATGCGTACATTGTTGCCCACATGACGATTACCACAAACATTCATATCATAGAAAAAGGCAAGATCGCCAAAAACTCCAATATGCAAGTTATCGGGATGAGCAAAAGAGGCACCGATCAGACTTGAAATACCGCCATCAATACCAAAACCTCCGACATTACATTCCGATATGACAGATTTAGGCAAGGGGAAGAAATTGTAACTGCGAAGAGAGTTGTATATACCCATGTGGAAATAACTATTCGCAGGTAATTTATCATGAATCTGTTGTGCCATCCAAACATTGCTAAAAGGCAATTCGGGCAATTTCTTCATTGCATGCTCCAACTCTTGCTGACAAGCATCATAATAGTTCGTGCGTACCTCATATTCTTGAGGCGTATATGCAGTAAAGAATATATGCTCTGGCATCTCAAAAATTCGAGTCAAGCAACCAAATGTATTGCGAAACATTCCATCTTCACTTACACGCCAAACGCCACCTACACTAACACGAGCCAAATCGCCACTCACTTCACCAAGATGGATAAGGATATCAGCATTCAATAGAGAAGAACGATAGTTGTCTTGTGTAAAGAAAAGTGAGAAATGGGTTTCATACTTACCATGATAACCACTGGTATGGTCACAGAACACAACAGCATCGTGAGCAGCACAGAAATTATCAATAGCTACTGTCTCCTCTTTACTAAATGGCTTATGTGAACCAATAAATATAACAACACGCTTGCCTTCATTCAGTTCTGGAAGTTCACTGAAAGGGGTGTGCAGTTCCACCTTGCGCACCTTCGGAAGTTTCTTAACAGAAAAATCCTGACTATAACCTGTATGCATATTGATATGAGCAGGACCACCTCCACGTTGGGTAAGAGCAAGAATTGCCTTTGTTGCCTCATTCATACAATGACGACAATCAGCCATTTCTTTAACAAGGGGAACAGTGACACTAATCATTGCAATATCATTGGGGATTGTTCGACGATCAATCTGCTGATCCCAAAGATGCCCAATACTGGCATCACCACGGTGGGAAGTAATTGCAAGCACAGGGAGTTTCCTGTAATATGCTTCAGTAAGTCCTGGCATATAATTACGCGAAGCTGTAGCACCTGTACAACTTATAACTACGGGTTCACCACTCTCGGCAGCTAAACCACAGGCCAGATAAGCAGCACTTCGTTCATCTACTGATGAGTACATTTCAAAGAATGGGTCATTCTGGATACTAGCAACAAAAGTCATATTGGTTGTACCAGGAGAGGCTATGACTTTGCGAATGCCATATTCTTTGAGAAGGGCAATAACAATCTGAACATTGCGTTCGTTTGTGTAATATCTTTTTTCCATAATCTATTTATTTCCAACGGGCATTAATTGTTTTTCCTTCGTTACATACTAATATTTGTCCATTCAGGCAGTTGGAGGCATCACACAATAAGAATGCAGCAACCTCGGCAACTTCTTCAGGTAGGTAATAACGTTTCGTAATATTATAATTACAGGTCAAATCTCCATCAGTCTTCACACCAACCATATCAGAGACAGTAACACCTGGAGCGATAGCATTGATGCGATATCCTTGATTTACATAACGATGAGCCAACCCCTGCACCAATGAATTCATTGCAGCTTTAGTAAGGCCATAAGGGCGCTCATCAACAGTCATACTGGTTTCAGAAGACACGAAGAGAATATTTTTGGTGGTATCCACCTTTTTCTCTTTGCACTTTTCCATAAAGCATTGCGTCAAAAAGAATGCTCCTTTCAAATTGGTATCAAACTGTGCGTCGAACTGTTCTGGAGAAACATCTAGGATGCCATTTTCATGGAGCGATATACCTGCGTTGTTCACCAAGCAATTAACTCCACCGAGTAATTTATTTGCTTCATCTATAAAAATCTTAAAACTGTTCACATCCTGAACATTGAGTTGAAGATACTTACAACCGATCTCCGCTGCACTTTTTGCTAACGTATCTGCATTACGACCTGCGATAAGGACTTCTGCCCCCTCGGATATAAACTTCTTTGCCATAGCAAAACCAAGTCCTCGCCCACCCCCTGTTATTATAATCTTCTTTCCAGCAAGCTGTTGATTGGGTTGAAGATAAGTTACCGCAGCATAAGTAGACTTGGGCGCACCATGAAGAAGCAAAGAGATAGCACGCTTAATCTTTGAAGTTAATGACATTTATCTACAAAATTTTGTTATTCTTACTAAAAACTTGTCCCGTATAAAATTTTGTTCCACTTTATCTATACCGATTGTATAAATAACAACAACAGACGATAATACACATGTTATAGACACACATAAAAGGCGAACTAAAGTTTCTGGCATTAGATAAAAAATTATTAACGGAAGGACTGCTGACACAATTGCAACAAGATGAGTCCTTGCAACAACACCCCAAAGATACATTTTCGCTGGTATCCCTGTCATTCCATGTACAAGATAATAACGTACAAAAATTAACCCCCAATATACTGCTACATATATGTAATAAGAAACTATTGAAGGTGCACCGAGTTTAAACACTAACCATGTAAGAGGAAATGGGAAGCAACCAAAAACTGTAATCCACAATTGGTACTTTTTTATATCACCTTGCGCCATCTGCAATGTTACAAGCGTGTTACCTAATATGGTCGTAAAGGTTGATAAAATGGTCCAAACAACAAAGGCATCAGCTTGTGCGGGAGGATTGCCCAACCACAATTGTAGTATCTGGCGAGACTCTATCATTATTGGCAGAGCAAGAATAAACATTATATAAAATGAGAATCTACTACCTCGGCATGCAAGACGAAATGCTGCATCCTTGTCACCTACCGCATACGACTTGGTGATCTGTGGATTAAGCGCCACCATAAAATTGCTGACAAAACCTTGAATAACTCCATTGGCTTGGACCGCAACTCCTCGGGCTGCATTAACTACGACCCCGAAGAATAAATTCATCAGCATATTGATACCTTGAGTATTGAGTATCCATGACGTTTGCGCAAAAAAATTCCATCCTGCAAATCCCCATATTTCCTTAAACAGCGATTTATCAAATCGAAAATTAAAAGATGTTTCCTCAAATTTGCGCAAGCAATATATCCAATAAATAGAGGTAGTAATTATTGAAACAACAACTCCTAACACTGAATACGTTACAAGTTTGTCAAATGGCGATACATATATTGCATAACAAATAAGTAACTTCAACACAGCATCCACAATTGTCATATAAGCAAATGCAGACATTTTTTCGTGAGCTATAATCGCAGAGTTGAAGGGAACACTCATCAAAGATATAAACGTTGTTAATGTAGCACAATGCAAGCACCATTGGGCTGCAACCTCACGCCCCTCTGGTATCTGCATTTTGGTACTAACAAACCATATTCCCAATGTCTCTATGAGTACCACAATAAGTAACCCCATAAACAATTGGACTGAAATGGACGTAGAGAACACCTGTTTTAAACGCTCCAATCTTCCCTTGCCCAACTCAACTGTAATGAACCTACTGATAGCAGAACTCATAGAACTGGTTATGATCCCAAACATACTGATAAATCCAGCAACGACGTTATTTATGCCATAATCTTCCACTCCTAATGCCTGAAGTATAACACGAGAAGTGAAAAGACCTATAAACATAAGCAATAGCATACGGATATACAGCATCAAGGTATTCTTTGCTATGCGTTTGTTATTTTCGGAAGTAGACATATCTTACGGATTTTAACTTATATAGTTCTCAAATACACTAAATTTAGTTCTTGTTTGTAATCCGAAATTCTAACCATAAAGTCACGTTCACACAAACTACAGACCTTCAACTATTATATTCAAAATATTCAAACAATAGGTTTATAAATTCATTACATTTTGAAACAATCTGGAATATCCTTACCGAAGGGTGAATTTTCGATTAGTATTCTAGGGTCATATTTTATAGGAGTATACATATCTTTATACTTAAGCAAATCCTCCTTTAATATTGCATTTGTAACAACAACAGGTTCTCTATCTTTACGACCTACAGACATAAAATAGTCAAAATATTTAAAAAAACCGCCTTCAATGTTATCAGAAAATTTAATCCATAAATTTGGAATGTTATACGCATCAGCAACAATTAAACCATGTAAAGAAGAAGATACTATAAATTCGCAGTCACATATTTCATCTATAACTGATAATAGATTTTTATATCCCTTTAGACGTATTAACTTCACATTAGGATCATTTCTTAAATTTGATAGATATGAACTATCAAAATCCTTATAATGGGGAATAACTCCTACTTTGTATTTATGTTTATAAGTATCCTTCTTATATAAATATGGCAGGAGTAACGCAGGGTCACCATATACATCTGGGCACTCAACTCCTTGAGTACGTAAATATTTTCTAGTAAGAGGACCACGAACAGCTAACACCTTTTTCGGTTTTTCTTTCAAACCAGCTTCACCATACAAGGCCCCACTACCCCAAATAATACTATCTTTATTAACATGAGACTCTATGATAGAACCTATACCCAATATATTTTCTTTATCTTTAGTTAAAAGTGATATTAGTGAGGAGTAATTAAATAATGGTTTATTGTTTGATAAATGTTTAAACAAGAAAAAATTCAAATCATCCCCAAAGTTTAAATGCATGGCTTCGTTATTATGACAAGTAACCCATACATTTAATAATACTTTATCCTTGTACAAAAGAAATCTTATGGATTCTAACAATCTATTAATACTAAGAATCTTCTGGGCTAAGTAGAACTTAATTCTTTGAGACAAACAATTCGTTAGAATAAAATGTAGAAAAACTTTCATCATGGTAAACAGTTAATTATTCATATTATTGTCTAATCACCACCTTATACTACAGAATCACAATTGTGCATAAAGTCTCGGTGAATTATTCTATTATTCAACCTTGAAACAACTCACATCATGAACCACATTTTCATGAACGAAGCGAGCTTGCTCATCACGAATAGTATTACCTAAACGTTTTAACGTTAAATAAACTTTTCCTTCTTGCTTTAACCTGGTGTACTTTTCCTCATCACGATATTTAATAACCTTTGCCGGACACCCTCCCACCAAAGCCATAGGAGGTACATCCTTCGTGACACATGAACAGGCAGCAACGACAGCACCTTCTCCAATTTTTACCCCTGGCATTACCGTGACATCAGCGCCAATCCAGACGTTTTTTCCAATGTACACATCCTTAACAAAGTATATGTCATCATAAGGTAGCATTTCACCCTCCCATCTATGATTGGCTGTATGAACTTTAAAGCGTGGTCCAATAATGGTTCCTTCATCAATATGTAACCTTCCTCTTAATTGCAACCAAGCCTCTGGTCCAATATACACAGGGGGGGACAATTTAAGATTCTCAAAATTGGAAATAAGAAGGGGAAAATGAATTTCTATACCTTCTTTACCGTAATTCTTTAGTTTACGGTAAAGGCGGATTTTCTCAAGAAACTTTTTAATTAACCGGATAAACATCATGTTGCATTAAAGTCTATTTTATAACTACCTTAATATTAAATTATTAGTCAGTATCTTGTTTTAAGGGAAACTATAACTATCTACGCAAAAGATTAATTGATATTTCCATCTTTTCAGATTGGGCAAGCAGTGTTGCCATACTTAGACCGACATAACCGGTCCCTGCGACTGCAATTTTCATAGGTATATATTTGTTTTGTTTGTTATCGGGGAAAGAGGAAGGGGAAGTTGAGGGGCGATGCCGACAACGGACAACGGTAAAGCTGCGCTGATAACGGACAACGGACAACAGTCAACGGACTACGGAGGAGAGAGGAGAGAGGAGTTATTTAGAATGTAGGGAACAACTGCCTTGACAAGGTTATTTTACAGTGTAAAAACTTTGTATTTTTCTCCAAATTTCTGTCTGAAATCCTCAACTTGGATCTGAGGAATACCAACCTCTATCACATCTTCAGGAGAGAACTTTAGGGTATAACCATGATTGATAAGTTCATTCCTCTTATCCTTCCTTATATTTTCATCAAGAAATAATTCTTTAGATAGATAATATGCTTCACCATTCTCTACAAACGGAATCCAACGCCATTCACGCTCCAAATAGAACACCCGCGTTTCATCGGAAAAGTTTTTTCTTTTATTGTCAAAATAAACTCCTTCATACTGCTTCATGTAGGCAAACATGAGAACTGTGCTTTTATATAACAATTCTTCACGACCCTTAACATCTATTCTATCTTGATTTTCTATAAAAAAGTTAGTCCAATGCTTCATTGTCGCTGAAGTTATTGACTCTTTTGTGTAATAAACAACCGGACTTATAAAATTTCTAATAGCCCACTCCTTATTCATTATTATATATGAGTCTGAATTGAAATTTGTAGAATGCCGCTCAACTTCATCTGACAATAAATCTGCAAAGCATACTACGGCATAAGCACCCTCCGTAAATTCGTGCATGAAATTACTCTGCTCTAAACAATAGGAAGGCCAAAAAGCACCAGACTCAAGAATATTGCAAAGTGAATCGTATTTTGTGCAATGATGAAGTTGAGGCGTTTCCATATTTTGAAAAGGGTAGATGAACGACAAAACTTGAAAGTGAAGAGATGACTAACTAGTGAGTAGATATGAATGAGTAGTGAGGAATTCCTTGCGGGAGCTAACTAAGGAGGAATGCCTGAGATTGAATCACCTTGCGATTTTATTCAAAATACTAGGCGTGGTGGTTGAAATACCATGCCTTGGTAGACGAAGTACCAGGTGTGGTAGTTGAAATACCATGCCTTGGTAGGAGGGAGGAAGTAACTTTAGTGAGGAGGAGAGGCTATGCCTGACAACGGACTACGGTCAACAGACGACTGACGACCATCCGGAGTGATGGTTAACTAGTGAGTAGTTAGGAGTGAGTAGTGAGTAATGCCATGCGGAATGATGCTCGTTTATCTCGGCAACCTTCTTGTCTACCCGTACCTCGTCAACTTGTTAACTAAAGTGGTGAGTAATGCCATGCGGAGAGCGTTGACCGTTGTCTGTTAATCCCACTTCGTGGTCTTTTCCTCCTTATTCGCTAACGCTCATCAAGCTTCGCAAGTCGCACCTCGGCAATTCAAGTAAACTCGATTGCGCTCGGTTTGGCGTCGGTCGACCGTTATCTGTGGACTTGTTTAGTCGAGAAAGTCGTAGTCGGTGAGG
>JAZQXB010000018.1:0-20487 GCA_045632685.1 Alloprevotella sp. | reverse complement strand
ATTTTATATACGTCCATTCGCTTGTTATTCCCAACTGGATACTCAAGCGAGGTAGACTAACTAAAATGTCCCCATAAGTTAGGGGGACGAGCAACTTTAGTTGCGGAGGGGGTCTGTTAAAAATCTTGGGTCAACTCCTATCTTATTGCCATATTTTTTTCGAACAAAGTTCTCATCAACTCGTCCCACAGATTTTTAATAATGCTGATACTCAATCCCCCTCCTAAAGATAAATGCCCTACAACTACATATCCTCCATTATTTTTGAACAATATAAAAAAAAGTAGTTACTTTGTAGTGGTAATAAGTCACTAACTGATTGAAGAATAAAATGAGCACAAATATAAAAGAGCGAATCGCTGAACTATTGGAAGAAATTGGGAAAGGAGTTTACGAGAAAGAGGCGGAACTGCGATTAGGCATGTTAGCAGCACTGGCAGGGGAAAGCATTATTTTGTTGGGTTCTCCAGGAACAGCAAAAAGTATGGTGGCGAGACGTTTGAAAAATGCTTTTAAGGGAGCTCGTTCATTTGAATATTTAATGTCACGCTTCTCTACTCCCGATGATATTTTCGGACCTGTAAGTATTAGCAAACTTAAGGAAAGCGATACTTATGAGCGTGTAACAGATGGTTACATGCCCTCATCAGACGTGGTATTTCTTGACGAAATATGGAAAGCAGGCCCCGCCATTCAAAATACGCTTCTCACTGTGCTTAATGAGAGGGTCTTTAGGAATGGAGACAAGGAAATCAAACTACCGCTTAAACTGCTTATTGCAGCAAGTAATGAACTTCCCGCAGAAGGAGAAGGATTAGAGGCTTTATGGGACCGTTTCCTGGTGCGCTGCATTTCGACGAACATAAAAGACGAACAGGCGTTCCTTTCTATGATTCTTGACACGCATGATGTCGTCTTTTCCGATGCATTAAAGAAACTTCAGATTACGCCTAAAGAATATACACAATGGCAGAAACAGATTAGCGAAGTGACTATTAACGAGGATGTGCTTCAGGCGATTCTTTACATCCGTAATCGCCTGAAGCACATTAAAGACAGGCAGGGAGAATCTGAATTTAGCATTTACGTGAGCGACCGCAGATGGAAGAAGACGATTAACCTCCTCAAGACTTCTGCCTTTATACATGGCAGAAAGGAAACCAATTTGGCTGATATCGTTGTACTTTCGTATTGTTTGTGGAACGAACCCATGGAAAAAGAAGTTGTAAGAGAGGTTGTACTACAATCTATTTTCAAGACCATAGAGGAGCGGTATAAAGACATTGAGAAACGATACGAACATTGTCTACGCACCAAGAGCGCTTCAGTTGCGCTTCAAGAAAACATCACGTTCGCACGTCGGGAGGACAGCAATATCATACTCTATGACGATTTCTATTACCGCTTGAGTACCTATAATACAGGGAACACCTATATTTTCGCATCAGACTTCCACCGCTTACCAGATTTTTCAACACGCAAACCTATATTAGGACATTTATACACGGACCAAACTGCACCCACTAAAGAGCGCATCAGAAGTTTTGAAATGCCCACAGGATATAATGAAGGGAAGAAAGTCACACTGGCACGCGACGACAAGTACGTTTATGTTAACGGTGTAGGCTGTGAACTTGAGCGCCACTCCAACAAGGATTACCTGGGGACTCCAACACAACCTCAATTAGAACTTAAATGGAAAGATTTTAAGTTAGAACAAGATATTGCGGATCTTGCTTCCGAACTCACCCGCATCATAGATACTGTTGGCACCAACCTTTTTGCAACTCCTGAAGACCAACAATATATTCAAGAAATCATCAAGGAGTATAGAACGAATGTGGCATTAACACGTGCCGACATAAGTAAATTACTATATGAGTAACATCATTCGCAGCAGTTATTTCCAACACCTTGAAGACGGGAAGCGCGAAAAATACGTTAGGTGTAAAGAGGAAGGTAAGAGATACTTACTTTCTCAAACCTTCTATGAAGGACACCATTATATTGCGGTGCTCGACGCCTTTGTAAAAAGTGGAGAAATACCCGTTACGGATACCCCTTGGAATGATGACTATCTTGAAAAATACTTGCGAGAAGTCATGAGCGATTCGTTCATCGCCTATAGTGTTCTTAGCGATGAGGTGAAAGCACGCATATTTTATGATAACATGCTTGCTTTTATCAAACAGATTATCGCAAGGGAAAAGTTCAGAAAATCGTGCGCTAAAGGGCAACTTGAAGGCATGGAGCATGCCCTGCAATGGAGCGAACGTAAAAAGAGAGAGGGGTGGAGTCGGTTACTTTCAGAAATCAGCAATGAGTACCAAGAATTTGGATTTGACGAACGCTACTACCGCGATAAATTTGAGAAAGATTCGGGGTTGGCAGATCCTCACACTTGGGAAAAGATGATTGAAGATTGGGCTAAAGTATTTGAACAAAAACAGCAACAATTACGCAATAAGGACGTTGAGCAAATTAAACAACGCAATAGCGAAACCCTAAAGAAAAACCTTGACGGCATCCCTAAATACCTCAATGATAAAAAGATTGAAAAGGAATATTTTTATCAGGCATGGGGACTTATGGGGGGAATGTGGAACACCCTTTTGTTTGAACAAAAACTTAAGTTTGTTAAGTTGCAAAAGAAGTATCCTCAATTGGAGCACATCGCAAACAAAATGGGACGTATAGCAGATGAAGAGTCCGCCGAACGTATGCCCGTTGCTGTTGGTGGAAAAATGAAAATTGCACATGCCACCAAAAGTGACATTCTTGGTGTTTCACTCGGCAAGGATATTAAATCAATGCTACCGTATGAATTAGCTTTGTGTTGCGACGACGAACTTCATGATTTATTCCTTTATAAGTTCGCCACTCAAAACCTGCAGACATTCCAACATAAAAGTGAATTGCTAAAACCGTCACGTCTTGTTTCTCCTCATCCCGCCCGAATCAAAGGTCCAATGATTGTTTGCGTAGACCGCTCTGGAAGCATGGCTGGACTGCCCGAAGAACTCGCCAACTCCCTAATGATGAAACTCCTCCTCATCGCTGACAGGCAAAAACGCGATCTGTTCCTTATTTCCTTTTCCGTCAACGCGACACCTATTGATGTGAGACACGACAGAACTGCACTATTAGATTTTTTCAAACAAAGTTCTATAGGTGACACCAATGCTACCCAAATGCTGAATATGGTCTTCGAACTTTTAGAGTCTGGGGATTATGCTTCTGCCGATGTGCTATGGTTTACCGACTTTATTATCCCCATGTGCGGCATAGAGCAACGTAGAAAAATCACATACTATAGCCGACTTGGCACAAAATTTTACGGTCTAAAAATTGGAAAGTCACTTGATAAAAGAGGATGGGAAAATTATTTTCACGAAATTGTTGAAATCGAGAAGTGACACACGTTTTTGGAAAAGGGGAAAGGTGAGCGGTGATAAAGCTTCCTTAAACGGTGCATCCTGCTAAATCAAACACACACGTACCTTCAATTGTTAACATCGTACGACCTTATCAATTGGAATTCTCTTCGTACAGACAACAACAAACAACCTATTTAGGGGGCGAACAGTAGGCATCTGACGAATCCCAAATTAATTTCCATTTATCACCACCGTTACTATCGAACGTGCGGGGATTGACAACGCCTTCAATGAGTGCTTACCGATGTATTGCAAATCCTTGTCTATAGAGGTCACATACAATTTTCCCTTTCGGGCATTGTCACATGCCAAAGAGAGGGTCTTGTCTGTGTCGGCATAGTTGACGATTACAGTTACCACTTGCGAATCGTCGGTATAAGATGAAAGCATGAGTGAAGTAGCGGCCTCAAGCGGGGTCATGTCGTTATTCAACGCACGCACATCGATTCTGCGCATACCGGGGCGTACAAAGAAACTATAGTTTGCTGTTGCCCATAACATTTTTGTTGGCACGACCTTGCCATCGTATTTTACACTTTCACCCGACTTGCCCTCTAACGGCAACAACTGTATGGGGACATCTTCGTTCAACGACACTGCTGTCCACCATTGCCAGGCAGAAGCGTTGGCAACTGCCAAGTTGGTGTGGATAAGACGCGCCACATACAACCCCAAATTGATGCTCTTTACCGGCGAAGGTGGCATGGTGATTTCGTCGTTCTTCTCCAAAATGCAATATTCAGAGGCCCAAAATTTAGTCTTATGATTGTTGCCAGCAAGCGTGTCTCTCAATTGAGTTCGTATATCGACCAAGAGGCTTGGCGGGTAGGCCGTCCAATAGTCATGAGCGGCAACGCAATTATAAAGGTTCTTGAACGACAGGACACTATAGGCACCATCCTCATAGAACATCGAACGGATAATGTCATCGGGCGTTTTCTCGTTGGCATCCACCTCAAAGAGCATTTTCATCTCGCCAAGTTCGGGGATAATGATTTTTGTATCCACCCCATTTTCCGATATTGCCTTATCTAACTCTTCAACCATCTTGTAGATATCAGACTTTGTGGCGAAGGTGCCTTCTTGCCAACTATTCGTGTGCCACTCCACATTAGGTTCATTCAGCGGACTCACATATTTGATGTTATATCCGTTGTCCCTAAAGTGCTTCACACAACGAACCAAGAAGCGTGCGAAATCATCAAACTTGTCATGCTGGAGGTTGATACACTTGTTGTCGGCGGACAATGTAGCACCCGTTCTGGTCATAAAATAGGGCGCAGAGTTGGTAAAGAAGAGAAAATCATTCATCCCCCTCTCCCTTGCGGCATTCATAAACCATTGCTGACCGGCTTGTTTGGTAAAGTCATAGGTCCCATTGGGGGAGAGGAAACATTCTGTTCTGTTCCATGTACTTGTGACCTCATTGTTCTCCCTATTTTCATAACTTCCAGCGCCAATATTCACTCTCCAATTCGTAAGCGCCATACCCTTGGGATTGCCATCCTTGTCAAATTCACGCTTGAAAAGCAAGTCGGCAATATGTTCCCTTTTCTCCAAGGGCCAATTTTTACCCACAAAGTCCATGCGCCAAGCATCGGACGCACTAAAATTGTCTATTTCTTGATATTGAATCTTCTTGTCAATAACATAAGTTATAGTTTCTTGAGCCTTAAGTCCCCCTGTTAGACATAAGCCTATGAGGAACAACAAAAACGCTCTATAGTGTATCTTCATATTTCAAAATAGGTTAACGGTTGGAAATAGGTTAAAGAGTTTGGCTAAAATATAGCATTGCCCAGATTTTTTAACGCTGAAGCAGCCATTAGAGGGGAGCGACACACCAACAAGGGGCAACTCCTATTTTATTATATTGGTGTCCGGTAAACACAGATAATTCTTTGTCCGATAGATTGTTGTACTCATACAAGTCCCTTATTGAGATTCAACTGAAATAATACAGAATTCCTATGTTTAAGAGAACACGAATTTCACGAATAACACGAATCACCATGCAGAATATATGTTTTGCTAATCGCATTCGAATAACACGAATCACCATGCGGGGCGTTATGATAACGCAAACCGTAGGTCGCTCAAGTCAACACCTCGAATTTTACCATCCGGATGGTATTCGTGAAATTCGTATGCGATTAGCAAATTTTGCCTGCATGGTGATTGACTTGCGCGACCTGCGGTTCGTGTTATTCGTGAAATTCGTGTTCTAAAAAAATAAAGAGAAATTTTACCGGACACCAATAATTTTATTACCTAAAATCAACAAGCCTTAATCATTCTTGGTAGGCAACAGTTATATTATTCCAGTAATAAAAAAGGCGTTGTGTCATAATGAGCAAACTGCTGCGTTGCTCCTCAATTTCGGATTGGGTCATGTACTTCATATTATTCCTGTAATAAAAAAAGACGAGAATTACTTCTCGTCTTTTGGGTGATTCGCTTGGGGCTCGAACCCAAGACCCCAACATTAAAAGTGTTGTGCTCTACCTACTGAGCTAGCGAATCTAACCTTGGTGCTGTTAAGCGAGTGCAAAGTTAAACATGTTTATCGAGATAACCAAATGTTTGAAAGGATTTCTCGCTATAATCGAGGATGGGACATCAATCTATTAAAGATTTTACCAAGTCGGAATTGCAGAATGAAGTGTTAAGATTTCATCAAGGGATACGTCGTGTGAGGATGTTGGTAATTCAGGAAGTAACTGGAAAGAATAACAAATGCCTAACTTGTAAATGTCGCCGAAAGAGGGGTGACTTAATAGTCGGTCATAATATCCTTTTCCTCTACCTAAACGCTTGCCGTCCATCGTGAAAGCGACTCCTGGTATTATGGCAATGTCAATAACTGAATAATCGGTAATCACACGTCCCTGGTGAGGTTCAGGGATGCCATAACCACTCTGTTCCAAAGATGCTCCAACGGCATATTCTCTCACCTCCAACTCATCGCCCACCACGACAGGAAGTAGGATTTGCTTTCGTCCCTGCCACTTTGCTATAAATTCTAACGTTTGCACCTCGTCGGGAAGCGAGGCATAAAGCAACACGACATGCGCCTTTTGGAAGACGGGATGATCCTCCAAAAGGCGCATTATTTCTTGTGATTGTCGTTCTCGCTCTTCCTTTGTAAGTGCATTTTTGCGAGCGCGCATAAGTTGGCGAAGGGTTGATTTAGACTCCATAAAATGAGGTTAAGAATTTAAGATGAAAACTTCAGCGAACCACCGTTCCAAACACGTAGAATTGATTACCATTTTCACCTCTCGCTCCCCTACTCTATTATCGGACGTGCCTTACCTTCGTCAATAATTTCAAGCGCTTTCAACATGGCCGCATCGGTGCGGTTTTCATACTTCGTGGCTTCGGTTACTCCAAAGACCTGGTCTATGATATTGATAAAGAGATAACGCTCAATGAGGTGATACGAAGTGCGAATCATAAGGTTACGACGCTTCACGCCTTTCTTTTCAGCCTCAGCAACGAGTTTATCAACGAGTTTCATCTTGCGGAGCAATGCCACAAGTTTCTCAACATTGGGACAAGATTCAAAGAGTTCTCGGTGTTCATCCACCACATTAAACACGAATTTGTAGGGGACTTCTGTATTATAAAGATCTCGGAAATAAGAAGTGATACCCACCGTGTCACGCGGGATAAAATAGTCGGGAATGATACCACCACCTCCATATACAGTACGTCCACCAATCGTGGTATATTTATCTCCCGAAACTTTAATACTATCAGCGGAGTAATACTCACCATGCAATGCACGCTCAATAAGGTCGGCCTCATAAGCGGTATCGTTACCCATCACATAGGGTTTCTGTACACAACGTCCTGCGGGGGTGTAATAGCGCGCTTTAGTTAGGCGAAGCATGGATCCATCGCGAAATTCAATGGGAGTTTGCACAAGTCCCTTGCCAAAAGTTCGGCGCCCAACAATGACTCCACGATCATTGTCCTGAATGGCTCCGGCAAAGATTTCACTGGCAGAAGCCGATCCTTCATCAACAAGAACCACAAGGTCTATGTCCTTATACATACCACGACCATCACTTCTATAATCCTCGCGCGGTGAGTGGCGACCTTCCATGTAGACAATAAGACGGTTGGGAGAAAGGAATTCATTCGCTACCAAAATAGCAGGGTGCATATAACCACCAAGGTTGTTGCGCAAGTCTATAACGAGTGAGGTACATTCCCCCATATTCAACGTGGCAAGTGCTGAAAGGAATTCGGGATAAGTATTATCACCAAAAGATGTAATGCGCACGTACCCAGTAGTATCATTCAGCATATATGAAGCATCTACCGTCTTCACAGGAACACTTCCGCGCTGTATGATGAAATCCAATAATTTAGAAATACCCTTGCGCTTAATGCCCAACTTTACTTCGGTACCCTCCTTGCCCTTAAGGCGCTTCATTGTTTCGTCATTGGTGACACTCTTGCCCACGAAGAGGGAGTCGTTGATGGTAACAATGCGGTCGCCAGCACGGAGACCCACTTTTTGAGCTGGTCCCGATTCAATTATCTTCAGGATACAAACGGTATCGTTTTGTATACTGAATTGCACACCGATACCTTGGAAACTTCCTTTTAAGTCTTGCAACGCACTTTCAACATCCTTTGCCGAAATATATGTAGAATGCGGATCAAGTTCCTTAAGAATTTTTGGAAGCGACTTTTCCACGATATCTGGAATATTGACCGAGTCAACATACTGATCGTCTACCAAATGGAGTAAATCGGTAAGTTTATTGCTCGACGTGTTGATAATGGCAAGTCGATTTCCGGCAAAGTGATTAGAGTAAAATGTGCCAATCATAATCCCCAGAATCATTGCAATTGCAACAAGCAGGGGAATAAAGCGGAAAAGTCTATTCTTCATTGAGATAAATTACTTCAATATTCGCACGACGCAACAGGTCAATGCCGTCCGTAAGGCGATATTCACGCCCATAAATCACACGCTTAATACCCGCTTGGATAATCAATTTTGCACATTCAATGCATGGGCTATCCGTAACATAAAGCGTTGCGCCATCTGAATTATTGCCAGAACGCGCAATTTTGGTAATCGCGTTTGCTTCGGCATGAAGAACATAAGGTTTCGTCACACTGTTTTCGTCCTCACAAATGTTTTCAAAACCTGCAGGTGTACCGTTATAACCATCCGAGATAATCATCTGGTCTTTCACGATAAGCGCACCTACTTGGCGACGAACACAGTAGGAATTTTCAGACCAAATTTTTGCCATTCGAAGATAGCGTCGGTCCAATTCTATTTGTTTGTTTAAATCCATAGTTGTAAATGCGTTTTTAGTTGACGAGGTAACGAGGTACGAGGAGAGAATTAGTGAGGAGTGAGGAGTGAGGAGTGAGGAGTGAGGAGTGAGTAATGAGTAATGAGTAATGAGTAATAACCTTGCGGGATGTTACCTACTACTTACTACTTACTACCTACTATCTACTACCTACTACCTACTACCTACCACCTACTACTTACCAATTACTCACTACTCACTCCTCACTCCTCACTACTACTTACTATCTACCACTCCCCCTGTGCGAGTAAGAAGTGCATCAATCGTAGCATCTTGTCCGCGGAAGTTGCGGTAGAGTTCTTTAGGATGTTGCGTACCGCCGCGCTCGAGGATGTTCTTGCGGAATGATGTAGCGACTTCTTGATTGAATATACCCTTTTGTTTGAAGTAGGCAAAGGCATCTGCATCCAACACTTCAGCCCACTTATAACTGTAATATCCCGCAGAATAGCCGCCCGACATGATGTGACCAAACTGAACGGTCATACAAGCAGGTTCAAATGGGGGAAGCATCTGTGCTTCCTGCCAAGCCTGGCGCTCAAAGGTGCGTACGTCGGCGGTAAAGGGTTCAGTAAGGGTATAGTACGCCATATCCAACAAACCAAACGATACTTGGCGCATGCATGCATAGGCAGCGTTGTAATTACGACTGGCAATGATGCGCTCCACAAGTTCATCGGGAATGGGTTCTCCCGTTTCATAATGGAAAGCAAAGGTACGGAGGAATTCTTTTTCCACCGCATAATTTTCCATAAACTGTGAGGGCAATTCTACAAAGTCCCAATAAACGTTCGTTCCGCTCAACGATTTAAAGCGCGTATTGGCAAAAATACCGTGTAAGGCATGTCCAAATTCATGCAAGAAGGTTTCCAATTCACCGTGCGTGAGCAGTGCAGGTTTTTCGTCGGTAGGTTTGCTGAAGTTCATCACGATAGAAACGTGCGGGCGTTCTCCTTCCGACTGTTCGCGGTAACTGGTCATCCATGCCCCACCCTGCTTTGAAGCACGGGGATGGAAATCGGTGTAGATGATGGCAAGGTGACTGCCATCGGCGTCAAATACATCGTAAGCGGTAACATCCTCGTGGTACACGGGAATCTCCTTGTTCTCCACAAAGGTTATGCCGTAAAGTGTTGTTGCCAAACCAAAGACTCCCTGCTTCACACGGGAGAGTTCAAAATAGGGGCGCAACATTTCGGCATCAATATCGTAGCGTTGCTTTTGCAGTTTGTGGGCATAGAAGGCAAAGTCCCAAGGCTGGGGTTCATCGGGAGAAAGAGCGAATACTTCTGCCACTTCGCGCTGCGCAGTAGGTTTATAAGCGGCTATGAGTTGCGCCAACAAGTTATTTACCGTTTCTGGACGCTCTGCCATGCGACGCTTTAAGGCATATTCTGCATAATTGTTGTACCCAAGCAGTTGGGCTAACTCACGACGGAGGTTGACCAAGCGCGCTACGATTTCAAAGTTGTTATGCTCGTTTTCGTGGGTACACTTTGTGTTGTAAGCCTCGTACATCTTCTGACGCAAATCGCGACGTTCGGCATATTGCAGAAAGGGCACATAACTCGGAGCATGAAGTGTAAACACCCATCCCTCAAGATTGCGTTCGCGCGCGGCAATTGCAGCCTGTTCGCGTTGAGATTCAGGAAGTCCTGCAAGGTCTTCTTCAGCAGTAAGGTGAAGGATAAAGTCGTTGGTTTCCTTCAGATTGTTCTGCGAGAATTGTAGGGTCAGTTGTGAGAGTTCCTTTTTTATTTCTCGGAAATGCTCCTTCTGCTCGGGCGCAAGATTTGCCCCAGCACGTTCAAAACCCTCATACGTTTTCTCCAACAACATACGCTCTTCAGCATCCAAGTCGTCAGTCCCCCCGTCCATTACGGATTTCACGCGCAAGTAGAGCGCCTCATTGAGCATGATGTTTGACGAATGTTCGGAAAGCACGGGCGAAAGTTCCTGTGCCAAAGACTCGAGTTCGTCGTTGGTGTGCGCACTGAGGAGGTTGTACATCACCGTCGTTACTTTATCCAGGAGCACCCCACTCTCTTCAAGCGCTAAAATAGTATTGGCAAATGTGGGCGCCTCGGGGTTATTCACGATAGCGTCAATTTCCGCCATCTGCTCGGCAATGCCTTGGCGAATGGCGGGTTCTATATGTTCATTACGGATAAGGTTGAACGGGGTGAGGGTATATGAGGTAAAAAAAGGATTCATAGGGTTGGTAGGTGGAGGGAGTAAGTAGTAGTGAGGAGTGAGTAGTGAGTAGTGAGGAGCTGGTAGTAAGTAGTAGGTAGCATCCCGCAAGGTTATTACTCACTACTCATTACTCACTCCTCACTAATTCTCTCCTCGTACCTTGTCTACTCGTCAACTAAAATTATTGCACATATCGACTTACGTCCTCAAATTCAGGTCCCATATTGAGTTCGAGATAGATACGATAAAGGAGTGGCGTCCACTTTTCGTGCTGCGAGGGACGCAGTTTGCGGTAGCGCTCAAGGTACGGACGTGCTTCTTCACAGATGTTCTTCATATCCTGCTTTGCCAATTCAAATGCCTTTGAACCGATACGCGTAGGAAGGTAAATCGTCTGTAACTTGTTCATCGTAAACTGCCCAACATAATAGTTTGCATCAACATATTGTTGAGCGGTATCTACAGCAACGAGTTGCTTGGCAACTTCAATACAGGGTTCTTCTTCCTCCATTTGATACAAGGCATACGCTTTCAAGTACATCGCCTTAAGGGAGGTAGAATCAGCAAGAAGTCCCTGATTAGCAAGAGCGACGCATTGAGAATAACGTTGGTCTGACACGTAGAGCGTAGCAAGTTCATCGAAGAAATATTCGTGAAGTGGGAAACTCGCAGTTCCCATCTCAAGATAATGCTCAAACGCCTCACTATTTCCCACATCATTGGCTGTACGTGCATACATTTCCAAAGATGTTTCATAATATTTCTCGTTTGACAACAATAACGACTTGAAGCGTTCTACAGCAGCATAATCACCACTTTGAAAAGCACTGTAGGTATACATATATGCATAAGAAGCAAATTCACTATCAAGCGTGTCAACATGAGCAGCCTTCCAGAGGGGACTATTGGGAAGACTCAACAGAACATCCAGATTCTTTTGTGCCTCCTTATAATTCTTGCGGGAATAAAAATAGTTTGTACCTGCCACTAAATTCTTGTAGTAACGGCGCAAGATTTTAACCTTCGTTGCATCAAGAACGGGTTTCTTTCCCATATAAATTCTTAAAGCATACGCTACAGAGTCACCCTTGAGTGTATACTTAAAAATTTGACGTGTACTTTCAAAAAGTTTTACCGTATCGCAAGCCTTCTTTAAGTACACCTTTTCATTTTCTACATCGTTGATTTGTATCTGCACTTTAACAGCCAACTCATACAACTCGGGCATGAATTGGCAAATACTATCAGCTTCGAGGCGCTCAACTTCCTTCATGGCATCAGCAGTTTTTTTTGCCTTTACCAAAGTACGAAGGGGTTTCAACTCCTTTTGTGCAACAGCGGGAACCATCACTGCACAAACCAACAGTAAGGAGAGAATTCTTTTTAACATCGTTTTTGCGTCTTATCAACGAGTGACGAGTAACCTTGTGGCTACCCGTCACTCATAAGTAAAATTAATATGCTGTGCTCAAGATGGCATCCATTTCGTCTGCCTTCTGCTTGTTCTGAAGGTTGGTATAAATCTGCTGAAGTGCAGCAGCCCATACCTTGGGTTGATTGGGCACCAATTCGTGTGCACGTTCCATGTAAGGAAGTGCCTGTTCGTAGTACTTCTTCACTTCTTCGAACTCACGGTCGAATTCCTTCTTGTTGTTACGATCGAGTTTCCAGTCACCGTTGTTACGGCGTGCAACCACTTCGTTCATGAAAGTATAAGCCATGTTTACGTTTGCATCTACGAACGAGGGATTGAGTTCAATAGCCTTCGCAAAACTTTCGCGAGCTGCAACATAGTTCTTCAACATGTTCAACTCAATACAACCCTTGAGGTAGTAGCCAGTGTGACTTGAAGGATTTGAAGTTACGAGTTCGTTAGCCAAGTTCATCGCTTCTTCGGGCTGATTGCGCTGCATGTATACATAAAGAAGGTTTTGAGCAAAACCTACATGTTCAGTTCGCGCAATTGCATCCTTAAGGTCATTGATGTAAGCCGCAGAGTCATTCTTTTCGAGGTGTGCCTGCATCTTCATGAGATAAAGGTCACGCGTAGAGAATGTATCCTCAAGTGCAGCATCTACTGTTTCCAACACACCATCCCAATCCTTCATCTGGAAGTTAAGCATCACAATGTTAACAGCTGTCTGAGCATAGTTCTCAGGAGCAAGATTGTAGAGTGAGTCTGTTTCAGAAGCGCTGAACACAGGGTTCTTGGGGAATTCAAAATACTTGCGGAACCACTTAATAGAGTTCTTGTAATCACCCTGCTGGTTTGCAAACACACCCGCGTAGTTGTAATAGTTCACCATTGTCTTAAGCGTCTGATAGTTCTTCTGCTTATACTGGGGTTCTATACGACCCTTCTTGTCGGGCTGCATGTCAGCGAGGTGACTCTTCGTAAAGTTTACAACTGCTTCGTCAAGGTAGTTGCAGAATGCCGTTGTGTCAAAGGGATAACCTTGAGAAGCCATGTCCAACACGCGTTCAAAATACTTACGGTTTACTTCACCCTTGTTGTAATAGAAACCTGCAAACTTGGTAGTCTTGGGATTTGCCAAAGCTGTTTCAATAATCTGAAGCGCTTCTTCATAGCGTTCCTTTTCTACCATGAACTCTACCTTGTGGATAGCGCTATTCTGCGCAAAACCTGTAAGTGCAGTAACCACCATTGCGATGGTAAGCAAAATTTTCTTCATAATTTTATTTGTTTAGGTGGGCAGACAAGCTGCCCACAAGTAAAACATTTCCGTTTGGTTTATTCTTCGTCTTCAACTTCTGAGAAGAGGTTGGGAACTTCAGTTTCTGTAGTTTCCTGTTCTACAACAACGTCCTGAACGGGTTCAACGCCTTCTTCTGTTTCCACTTCATCTTCTTCCGTAGGCACAATGCACACATTGCTGATAACATCGTTACGCTTCGTAAGGTTAATGAGGCGAACGCCCTGCGTTACTCGACCCTGCACATTTACTGTTGAGAGTTTGAGGCGGATGGTGATACCACTCTTGTTGATAATCATCAAGTCGTCTTCATCGGTCACGCACTTGATGGCAACAAGTTCGCCCACCTTTTCAGTGACATTGAGCGTCTTCACACCCTTACCGCCACGGTTGGTGATACGATAGTCTTCAACGTTACTGCGCTTACCGAACCCTTGTTCGCTGACAACGAGCACCGTCTGCTTTTCAGGATCTTCTACGCAAACCATACCTACGATTTCATCTTCAGCCTGGTCAATAGCCATAGCCTTCACACCTGTCGCACCGCGTCCCATTGTACGCACGGTATTTTCGTTGAAGCGGATGGCACGGCCTGCACGGTTGGCAACGATGATTTCGTTTTCGCCGTTGGTCAAGCATACGCTCACCACTTGGTCATCTTCGCGCAAGTTAATGGCAATGATACCCTTCGCACGCACGTTCTTATAATCGTCAAGGAGCGTCTTCTTAATGACACCCTGCTTTGTACAGAACACGATATTGTGCGACTCACGGTATTCCTGATTATCAAACTGCGCAACATTCAAACAAGCATTCACACTGTCGCCGGGCTCAATGTTAAGCATATTCTGAATCGCACGTCCCTTCGAAGCCTTATTTCCTTCGGGAAGCTCATACACCTTGAGTTTGTAGCAACGTCCCTTTGAGGTGAAGAAGAGCATCGTGTTATGCATCGTTGCGGGATAGATGTATTCAATAAAGTCGGCATCGCGCGTTGAACCGCCCTTACTGCCTACGCCGCCCTTACCTTGAGCGCGGAACTCTGCGAGCGGAGTGCGCTTGATATAACCGAGGTGACTGATGGTAATCACAACATCGTCGTTCGCATAGAAGTCTTCAGGATTCCACTCACCAGCGGCGGGGATAATTTCCGTACGGCGCTCGTCGCCATACTTTTCCTTGACCTCAATAAGTTCGTCCTTGATCACCTTCTTACAAAGTTCTTCATCAGAAAGGATTTGCTCGTAGTAAGCAATCTTACGCTGGAGGTCGTCATACTCTTCGTGGAGTTTATCCTGCATCAAGTTTGTCAACTGACGGAGGCGCATTTCGACGATGGCCTTTGCCTGAATATCATCGAGCGAGAAGCGTTCCATCAAACCTTCAACAGCTGCTTCAGGAGTCTTAGAAGCGCGGATGATGCGCACAACTTCGTCAATATTATCGCTGGCAATGATGAGACCTTCAAGGATGTGCGCACGCTCCTGTGCCTTACGCAATTCGTAAGCCGTACGGCGCAACACTACTTCGTGGCGGTGCTTTACAAATTCAGCAATGCAGTCCTTCAACGTGAGCAACTTGGGGCGCTGCTTGCCTGTGGGACCTACGAGAGCAATACAGTTTACAGAGAAACTGGTTTGGAGCGCCGACATCTTGTAGAGTTTGTTGAGCACCACGCCTGCATTTGCATCGCGCTTTACGTCAACCACAATACGAAGACCTTCACGGTCGGATTCGTCGTTGATATTTGAAATGCCATCCAACTTACGTTCGTTCACCATCTCAGCAATGCTCTTAATAAGCTCCGCCTTGTTGACACCGTAAGGGATTTCTGTCACCACAATCTTATCGTGCAATTCGCCACTTTCGATATTTGCCTTCGCACGCATAATTACGCGACCACGACCCGTTTCGTAAGCTGACTTCACGCCCTGCAAACCCATAATGTAACCACCTGTGGGGAAGTCAGGTGCAAGAATATGTTGCATCAAACCGTCGGTATCAATATCGGGATTGTCAATGTAAGCAACACATCCGTCAATCACTTCACCCAAGTTGTGCGTAGGAACATTTGTTGCCATACCTACGGCAATACCTGTAGCACCGTTCACAAGGAAGTTGGGGATGCGCGTAGGCATCACCGAAGGTTCCTTACGGGTGTTATCAAAGTTGGGAAGCATGTCCACGGTTTCCTTGTCGATGTCCTGCATCATCATTTCACCGAGCACCGAGAGGCGTGCTTCTGTATAACGCATCGCAGCTGCAGAGTCTCCGTCCATCGAACCGAAGTTACCCTGACCTTCTACAAGCGTATAACGCATATTCCAATCCTGTGCCAAACGCACAAGTGCACCATAAACGGATGAGTCACCGTGGGGGTGGTACTTACCGAGCACGTCACCCACAACACGCGCAGACTTACGAGTGGGTTTATCGTGCGTAATGCCCAACTCGTCCATATCAAAAAGGATACGGCGGTGAACAGGCTTAAAACCGTCGCGTACATCGGGCAACGCACGGGCTACAATGACGGACATAGAGTAGTCGATATACGACTTCTTCATTTCCGACTCAATGTAGACTTGTTTAATTCTATCTTCAGTCATAACTTTAGTTGAGCAACAGCCATGCTGCGCTCAATCTGTTTTATTAAATTATAATATGTGTAATCTTTCAACGGCAAATTTACAAATTCTTTTGAGAACAAGCCCAAAAGAAGGGGCTAAAATCGACGAACACCCCGAATTTGGGCATTTTTAAGCCCTCTGACGCGTTTTAAGGGTTTTACCGACCCTCAAAAAACACACTTCGAAGGACTAAATCCGGGGCAACAGCGGCGAAATTCTGCCTACAACGGACTTCACAAAAACTAATTGGGAGTTAGTCAAAACTATGTACCGATTAGTATTAACTAACTCCCAGTTAATTTTCACAATGTGCCTACCCGTTTTTTACATTCCAAAGTTATATAAAACGATACTACAGATACCGCAAGACATCTCCTAACGAGGTAATTTCTACATCCGCTAAATCGCCTGCATCTTCCCCACTCCAACCTGCGCCTCGCAACCATATCGTGCGACAACCAATAGCATTTGCTGGCACGATATCTTTTGAATAAGAATCACCAACGACGGTCACTTCCTTTGCCCCACACCCCGTAGCCTTCACCCCTAAGCGGTAAATCTCAGGGTCGGGCTTGCGCACACCTACCACCGCACTTTCAATCACGGCATCAAAATATTCCGCCAATCCGAAGTCACGCAAAATAGCCTCGATATTGCCATAGAAATTGCTCACCAACACCATGCGGTACTTGGGGCGGAGCACAGCCAGCACCTCACGCGCCTTTGTAATATGGCGCAAGGCATAATCGTGGCAATAATCAACCACCGTATTTAGTTTTTCTGAACAAACATCAGGGGCATCATTCCAAATATGTTCCGCTTGAAGAAAAGCAAACTGCTGACGCACCTTCTTTTCCAACACATCGCGGAACGTATCTTCGGGTTGCACAATCGGCGCCTTTGCCAAAGCACGTTCACCATAGACATACGCCTCACGAAATTGCTCGTTCGTCACTGGCACCTTCGCCTCGCAATAACCTTCCCAAAGCACGTGCGCCCAATGACGCCCATCCGTGTCCAAGGTTCCGCCGTAATCAAATATAAGTGCTTGCATGGCTGACTACATAAAGTTTAGGCGCTCCTCCCCTATCGTTGTTGCAGGACCATGTCCGGGATAAACCTTGGTTTCAGAGGGTAACACCATGAGTTCTTGCTTGATGCTGCTGATGAGTTGGTCATAGTTTCCGCCGAAAAGGTCGGTGCGACCGATACTACGGTAGAAGAGCGTGTCACCACTGAGCAGGACGTTTTCTTCAGCACAATAATAACACACACCGCCCTGTGTGTGCCCTGGAGTTGGGAGTACCTTTAATGTGTGACTGCCTAAAGTCACCACTTCATGGTCGTCAAACAACTTACCAGCAGGAGGCGTTACAAGCGTGAAAGCATTGCCTACAAAACTACGCATCTGGGCTGCCGCTGCTTCATAGGTGGTTAATTCATTTTTATGCATGCAGGGAGAAAGTCCCCATGTGCGATAGACGAAGTCGGCACCAAAGATATGGTCGAAATGGCTGTGCGTAAGCAAGTGATACTTCACGGTCAGTCCTTCGCTCTTAATAAAATTGGTCAGTGCCACCTCTTCTTCAGGGTACAACACGCCACAATCCACAATAGCCGCCTCACGCGTTTCGTCGTAAATAACAAAGGTAGATTCCTCAATAGGATTTACCACAAACTTCTTCACGGTTAGCATTGTACGTAGATTACCTTCTTTGTTTCAAAAAACTCATCCTTAAAGTAGTCGCTGAGGTTCCATGTAGTAGAACATTTCTTGAAGGGTGCCAATTCGTTGGCCAAGTCTCCGCCTTTAAGCACCACGATACCGTTGGGCAAGGCGTTGCGACACTCCTTCGCCACATTCTTACGCACCAATTTATACAAGTCGCCCATATCCATTACGGCACGACTCACCACGAAGTCAAACTTACCCTTTTCCTCAATCACATTGCGGTGTGCGCAGGTCACATTCTTCAAACCAATCGCCTCAGCTACGGCTTGCGCCACCTTCACCTTCTTGCCGATGCTGTCGAGCAAAAGAAATTCGCATTCGGGGAAGAGTATGGCAAGAGGAATACCGGGGAAACCGCCACCCGTACCGATGTCCATAATCTTGGTGCCCCGACGGAAGGTCACAGCCTTGGCAATACCCAAAGAATGAAGCACATGGTGTGAGTAAAGATTGTCAATATCCTTGCGAGAAATCACATTGATTTTCGCATTCCAGTCACGGTAAAGCGCATCTAATTGTTCAAACTGACTGCGCTGCTCGTCGGTGAGATTAGGGAAGTGGTCGAAGATAAGTTGAACCATAGCAAAAGTTTTTTGAAAGGAGAAATGAGAAATGAAAAAGGAGAAATTGCTGGCGCAATGTCCATCCTCACGGACTTTCTCCTTTCTCCTTTTTCCTTTCTCCTTTAATCAGAACCTGTTTTGACTGCTAAATTAAGCAAAAAATGGCAGATAGCAGGGGTTGACGGGGTTTGTTTGCCAGCGAGACAAATATTTCATAAATTTTTAGGGGGTAAATTTCGGTAGGTTCGCGAGAAGTTGTAAATTTGCCAAAGATAACTTTAACACTTCTTTTAATAAAACTTAAATTATGGTAAGTTACAAAGACCTCGGTTTGGTGAACACTAAGGAAATGTTCGCTCGCGCCATCGACGGTGGTTACGCAATCCCCGCGTTCAACTTCAACAACATGGAACAGATGCAGGCTATCATCAAGGCTGCTGTTGAAACAAAGTCTCCCGTTATCCTTCAGGTTTCTAAGGGTGCTCGTCAGTACGCTAACGCTACTTTGCTTCGCTACATGGCTCAGGGTGCTGTTGAATACGCTAAGGAACTCGGTTGCGAAAATCCTGAAATCGTTCTCCACCTCGACCACGGTGACACTTTCGAAACTTGTAAGAGCTGTATCGACTCTGGTTTCTCTTCAGTAATGATCGACGGTTCACACCTCCCCTACGAAGAAAACGTAGCGCTCACTAAGAAGGTTGTTGACTACGCTCACCAGTATGGTGTAACTGTAGAAGGCGAACTCGGTGTATTGGCAGGCGTAGAAGACGAAGTTTCTTCTGACCACCACACTTACACTGACCCCGAAGAAGTAATCGACTTCGCTACTCGCACAGGTTGTGACTCTTTGGCTATCTCTATCGGTACTTCTCACGGTGCTTACAAGTTCACTCCCGAACAGTGCACTATCGACCCCAAGACTGGTCTCATGGTACCTCCTCCCCTCGCATTCGACGTGTTGAAGGCAGTAGAAGCTAAGCTTCCTGGTTTCCCCATCGTGCTCCACGGTTCTTCTTCAGTTCCTCAGGACGAAGTTGCTACTATCAACAAGTTTGGTGGTGCGTTGAAGGCAGCTATCGGTATCCCCGAAGAATGGTTGCGTGAATCTGCTAAGTCTGCAGTTTGTAAGATCAACATTGACTCTGACTCTCGCTTGGCTATGACTGCTGCTATCCGTCAGACATTCGCTGAAAAGCCAGCTGAATTCGACCCACGTAAGTACTTGGGCCCAGCTCGCGACAATATGGAAAAGATGTACAAGCACAAAATCATCAACGTGCTTGGATCTGATGGCAAGTTGTCTTGCTAATACTCCCTCCGTTGTAGTTATCAAGGTCGTTTCCCGAAAGGGGAGCGGCCTTTTTAATTTTTTTTTTCGTATATTTGCGCGAATTTTGCGCAATTGCGTATCTTACAATTAATTACTACAATGAAAGAAAGAAGATTGAATGATTCTGCTGCCATGCGCTGGGGTGCCTTGGCGGTAGTGTCCTTTACGATGATGGCGGCTTATTTCGTAAATGATGTGATGATGCCGCTCAAGTCTATGCTCGAATCCGAATTGTCGTGGAGCAGTACAGAGTTCGGAACCTATGCCGGAGCTTATAGCTTCCTCAATGTGTTCTTGTTGATGCTCCTTTGGGGCGGATTGATTCTCGACCGTTTTGGGGTACGGTTTACCGGTAAGCTCTCGGCTATTCTCATGGTGCTTGGTGCTGCACTTGAATACTATGGTCTGACTGCCTTGGCAGAAGATGCGACTCAGATATTCGGTTTTCGTTCGGGTGTGATGGTGGCTTCGGCTGGTTATGCGATCTTTGGCGTGGGTGCTGAAGTGGCTGGTATTACTGTAACCAAGGTGATTGCCAAG
>JAZQXB010000017.1:0-2424 GCA_045632685.1 Alloprevotella sp. | reverse complement strand
ATCAGAGGCGAATAACACGAATGCCATCCGGATGGTATTGACTTGCGCGACCTTCGGTTCGTGCAATTGCTTGCGCGACCTTTGGTTCGTATGCGATAAGCAAAGATAACACCCCGCAAGGATTCGCTTATTCGTGCAATTGACTTGCGCGACCTTCGGTTCGTGTTCTCTAAAATAAAGAGACAAATTTTACCGGACAGTTCCCATTGCCTAAAGCAAACAAAAATAGGATATAACAGCAGGATAACGTTTTTGGCGTATGGAAGATAGTTTTATGTTTCTCACGCAGACTCCGCAGAACCAAAGGTCGCTGTCCGAACTTGTGAGGGGAAAGCAATTCACAGAGACCATGCGGATAGGAATAGTCTTATGTAGAGAATTACGCAGAGACGCACGCTACGCTTGCGTTACCATCCGGATGGAAAGCACAAACAAAGTGTGTGCGCTTCTGCGAAAGTCTGCGCAGTCTGCGTGAGACAAATTATTAATCAATAGAGTTTTCTCCCCTGAAACAAGCGTTTGTTATATAGAAGCAATAATACCAAGTAAAAGCGAGATTGTTTACATCTGTTGAGTCGTTTTACCGGAAGTATCAAACTCTTCTCTCCCCTTAAGATAGGGGGAGTACCGCCTTTGGCGGGGAGGGAGTATGATGATTCTTATATTGGGGCAACTGCTTTATTATTGCCAATAAAAAAGAGACGCCACAATGTGACGTCTCTACGTTTGATTGTACAGCACGGCATGTTTCCACCCCGCACGGTATCTTTTATCTTTACTCTTTTATCTTTACTCTTAAAAAGCCACCTTCTTCCCATTAAAGATATAAATACCGCGTGTGGGTTGTGCCACCTTTCTGCCTTGGAGGTCGTAGTAGGTGTTAGAGAGGGTAGAGGATGTGGTTACGCCGCTGATGCCTGTGGGTTCAGGGAATTGGAAGGAGAAACCCTTGCTGAGCTGAGCGCCGCCTACAGAAGTGTCGAGTTCGTCTTCGCTGATGCCGAGCTTGTTGTTGGCGAGTTCCAAGTACGCCTTGTTGGCATTGTTGAGGAACTTACCTTCGCCGTTGAGCGCTGCGCGATACATACCCACTTCGCTGTCTACTACGGAGAGTACGAAAGGAGTGTTGCCCGCAGGGGGAAGAATCCATGTGCTTTCGGCAGTACCCTTAAAGAGGTTGTTGGCAATGGGAGAAGCAGAGTCGTTGGTGTAGGCGAAGGTATAGTCGCCTTGATCCGCACGCACTACGACGCCCGTATTTGCGGGAAGCACACCCGTTACGGCTTCAAGCACGACGCTCGTTTCGGTAACTTCGCTGGCAACATACACTTCCGCATCGGCGGGGATTACGGCATTTTGGTTCAAATACATGGTTGCCAAACCTACCGCAGAAACCTTCAGTTCGAATGCCGCCGCATTGATGGTAGCGCTGAAATTCACGTTGTCGAGCGCATTACTTTCGGCAGAAGTGGTAGCCATACGCACCTTTGCGAGCGCACCGTTTGAAGTGCCTGGTTCAGCGCCTGCCACGAGGGGAAGCGTCAGCAAAGTGCCGTCCTTAAAGGTGTTCAAGTTCATGTTGTAGAGCACCACGAGGAGTTCGCCCGACGTCAGTTCACTCACGCTCAACGTATGTCCAGCAGTAGCTGTGCCCAACTCAATCCCGTAATTGCCTTCGTTCTGCTTGAAAGCGAAACCCTCGGGAAGGGCAAGGTTAAACTGTAGCGCTGTCATGCTTGTAGCGCCCTCAATATTCACGCAGAGTTCCGTCTGCTCTTCCGCATCCACCGTAATGGGAATCACAGAAAGCGTTTGCGCTTGCGCCGTTCCCCATAAACCAGCTAACGCTGTTGCTAAAAGGAGTATTTTTTGTTTCATAGTTGCCATATTATTTAATATTTTATTTATTTAATAATTAATTGACCGACAGCTTGATAACCTGCGGATTTACTTGCCCATACTTTATATTTAACACCTCCAAGAGTTACTGTTGAAATATTAAAACCTGCTTCATTAGATGCTGCACCTGTCGCATTATATAATGTATATCCCCAATCATATGGGGCAGCGATATACCATATATTTGTTGAATAATCTGCATTCTGTTTAGATATTACAATAGGTGTTTGTTTTTGTGATGTATATTCTGTCCATCCGTCATTTACATTAATACTTGTCATTTCTGATGGATTTATTTTACCAACATACCAATAATAAGTAGGATTCGCCTCCGCATTTTGTTTAATAATAGCGATGACGGCAGTGATGTCCGAGATGTCTACTACGCCGTCGCCGTTTACGTCGCCTTCGAGTGTACTATCCACTTGCGCCATTGCGCTTGTGCCGAACAGCATAAAGAATGCTGCGAGCAGTGATAAAATTTTCTTTTTCATTGTGTGTATTTACGTTTAATGTTTAGACTAA
>JAZQXB010000016.1:0-16658 GCA_045632685.1 Alloprevotella sp. | reverse complement strand
ATCTGCACACGGCACGGCATATGAGTCGGGTTGGGGTTGGTGTGAATTTCCCGAAAGTGATATGCGTTTAAGATATGACGAAGTTGCGGATTATATAAAATTAGACACCAAAACTATCGCCTTTGTTGACGCAGACGCATTTGTTACCATTCAGTACACCAAAACCACCGACGTTGCGGGTTCGGGCGACTACAACACATACGGAGTGCCGACCGTTCACTATTCAACGAGCGAGCAAGTCATAGGAACGTGGATAGACGGGAAACCGCTATATGAGAAAACATTGTCTATTGGTGCTTTACCAAATGCCGACGAATTAGCATACCCGCATAATATTTCAGACCTCAAAGATATTATCGAAATGGTCGGAATGGCTATTGACGGTAACGGAAACAATGTACCCATTATTTTTGCTAACCCACTTTCGACAATATCTCAAATTACCGCTTATCGGTCGGGCGCTTCTATCTACGTTGCCACAGGATTAGACAGGCGAGCATATAACGGATATATCACGGTGCGTTACACAAAAAGCACGGATTAGGAGATAACACAAAACAATGACCACAGAATTATTTATCACTTTGATACTTGCTATCCTCGGCTCAAATGGTCTTTGGTCGTTCTTTCAGTTCTTGGCTAGTCGGAAGAAAAAGAAATTGAACCCCGAGGACATAGAAGAATTTAAGAACGGTCTTTGTGCGTTGCTCCGAAACGAAATCGTAGTCGCACATCGGAACTATACGAAAGAGGGGTTTTGCACTATCGAGGACAAGACCAATATCTCGGAAATGTATAAGGCGTATCACAACTTGGGCGGGAACGATATTGCGACCGCTTTAAAAAATCAGATTATGGAATTACCAAACGTGAAAGGAGACAAGAAATGAAATTCAAACTCTCAAATGAGGCTTATGACAAACTCTGTATCATCGTTAAGTGTATAGCACCTATTTTGACATTTATTTCTGCCGTGCTGGCGATTTGGCATGTGCCCTATACCGCACAGATCACCGCTACGCTCGCCGCTCTCAATACCTGCCTCGGTGGAATCGTCACCGTCTTAAAGGCGGTATATGACAAAGAAAATGGACAGTAATATTTTGATCATATTAATGGCGGTTATCCTGGGAATAGGTGCCGCCTATATTTTATGGGTGATCGGAAAGGGGAAATAATGAACCAGGACAAAGCGGAAAAATTGACATTAAATATCCCAGGCATTGATGTTTCATCCTGGCAGGGTGACATTGATTGGGAAAAGGTCAAAGCATGTGGCATTCAGTTTGCAATACTCAAGGCTGGCGGAAGTGACGGCTCGAATTGTGGTAGATATAAGGACAAGAAATTTGAGCGGAACTATGCGGGCGCCAAGGCAAACGGCATAAAGGTCGGATGCTATTATTTCAACGGATCCGCATGTGTTTCGGCGGCGGCTGGTGTAGCGGACGCCCAGCACTTCCTCTCTCTGATTAGCGGAAAGACTTTTGAATACCCTTGCTTTTCAGACCTTGAGGCTCCCACATCCGCAACCAAGCCAGGAAACACAGACGCCGTGATCGCGTTCTGTGAGACCGTCAAAAATGCTGGATATAAGACGGGTATTTATGCTTCCGATATTTCGGGCTTTAAAGACAGGCTCGATTATGCACGCCTGGGCGCATACGATAAATGGGTCGCTCGCTACGGATCCTCGCCCAAATACGCCACCGATTATGTAATGTGGCAGTATTCCTCAAGTGGTAATGTTGAGGGTGTAAATGGGCGTTGTGACATGGATATTTCAAACAAGGATTATGGCGGTGATGTAAAGCCCTCATATAATCTTTGGGGCGCGGACTTCTCGCCCGTATTCAATCCCGAGTATTACGCAGATCATTACCAGGATTTAAAGGACGCTTTTGGATATGACGCGTCCGCTCTTTGGGTTCACTTTCAGACGTTCGGCATGTATGAGGCACGCCAGGCGTCCGAGAATTTCAATGTGAACATATACCGTGACCGATACGAGGATTTAAGAAAAGTATTCGGCGACAATTTGCCCCTGTACTATTGGCATTATTGTTATTTCGGTATTAATGAAGGTCGCTCGGCGGTATAGCCTAACGATATTTTTCCCCTCAATATGCCCCCTCGGCTTTCACGCCCTGGGGGCTTTTTTTATTGGCATAAAAATATTTTTCAAAAAATAACAATTTATTGTTGACAACACTACGCAAACGTAGTATTATCTTTACAGAACAACAAACCACCACCACGAAAGGGGAAAACAATATGTCAAGAAAATGGTACGGTTCACTTAATAACAGAGTTGATGAGAATAGGATGTTCTGTGATGAGATCAAGGTCGGAACAGGTATGACCGAGTATTCATGGAGTGACCGCCACGCTTACGAGGTTGTCGAGGTTAGAGATCAGAAGCACGTCACCGTCAGAGAGTATGACCATCGCAAGATCGGCGAGCAGGTTTTTGGTAACAATCATTGGGAACTGATCAGCAACCCCGAAAATCCCACCTATGACCTGGTTAAGAGAGGCAAGTTTTGGTATAGCGTTGTCACCCTTACACCCGAAATGGCAAAGGAAATTAAGGATACCCACGATACCGAGGGTTATGTATGGGCGTGTAACCAGGGATTTATCATTGATGAGATCATCGAGAGCGGCAAGAGCAAGAGCAGGTATCACAGATGGAACGTAAGTTTTGGGGTTGCCGAGTATTACTACGATTACGAGTTCTAATCAACACAGGGTTGGGGGTGCTACGGCACCCCTGGAAAGAGAGGGAAACATGAAGAACACAGAAATTTTCAAGGAGCAGGCATACAGGTTTATTGCGAGGTATTCAGATTTTGACGGCGATGTTACCCAATGGCGTGACGCATTCTATGAGGTATGGCGCCACCAACTCACCTATAATTTCGCCTATGAGATCGAGTTGAGGGAGAACAAGAACGGCGTTTTCCTGTCAATGCTGGTGAGAGAATCGTTCAAGGAATGCGCCGAGGGTCTGTCTGATTTAGGGTACAAGTTCACGGTGGACGAGGAAACGGCGGGCGTGATAAACTGTTATGACGTACCCGATGGCATTGAGTGTATATTCGTGGATTGATTGAGGATAGGGGCGCTACGGCGCCCCGCCTGGAAAGGGGCAATATGAACGGTTACATCACACTCAAGGAATGGGCGATTGCCCACGGCATAGATCCCGCCACGGCGAGACAAAGAGCATTAAGAGGGTCATTCGAGACCGCCGAGAAGATCGGCAACATATGGGTCATCCGTGAGGATGAGGAATTGATAGACCACAGGAAAAAGGGCGGCAAATAGTCGCCCTTTACTCGTGCTTTTACTCGTGCTTTTATGTCCGCCTGGTTACGGGGTCGAATTTTAAGAATGCCGTAAAATCGGACTATATCGGACACCATCGGAATGTATCGGAACGTATAAAGTTCCCTCGTGTCTCACTTAAAACCGCATAAATAAGCGAAAAGAAACCCTCACTCGTGCTTTTACTCGTGTGAGGGTCTTTTTTATCCGATGATGTGTATTTGATCGAGTTGTTTATTCTCTCGCTCTCTCAACTCATTTAGTTTATGCAAATATATCTCTTTGGTTATCTTGCTATCAGAATGACCCAGGCGCTCGGCGATACTCTGTAAACTCATGCCACGGCTTGCCAAGACCGAGCAATGAGTATGGCGCAACGTATGGGGTACGATGTGTCTTTTCAATACACGCTCGGACGTTTCCGCCAGGTATTTGCGGTATGTGTAATATTTCAGATAGGATCCGTCCGTATCGGGAAAGAACAACATTGACGTGTAGCCGCATACCTCGGATTGATAGCGGCAATACTCATTTATACGATTGATACAATCCCTCAATTCCGCCTGTATATAGACCTCACGGCGCGATGAGTATGTCTTTGCCGATGTGATCACTTTGTTATTGGCGTCATAGGTCTTGGTCACTCTGATATAATCCTGGGTCACGTCCGACCTGTTCAATGAGACGAGTTCGCCGATTCGCAAGCCCGAGAGTGCGAGAAATTCCGAGCAAAGGCGCCACCGTTCCTCTGTCATGCCGTCCAATAATCGAGACAGTTCTGCAGGTTCAAGGTATTTGTCCTGGATTCTCTCTTTTCTCGGCGTGTCCTGGAATGCGGTTAATTTATCCGCAACCTCGCATGATTTCACAAAGTCATTCCTATAAGCCCAGCGCCAAAAGGTTTTAAATACCTTGAGAAAACCGTTCAAGGTTCTGTTTTCCTCGCCGCTCTCAATAAAACGTTGGCGCACATACCCCGCGTTTATTTTTGACATGTACCCATCACCGATGATTTTTTGAATGCTCTCAAAGGTAATTCGGTATTTGCGGTGGGTTGATGGCTTTATAGATCGCTCGCATTCTTTCAGCCACAGAGAGACACATTCAGACAACATGATTTCGGTGTCCTGGATGTGATTTATCTTTTCTGTGAGCCTCAATATCGCCCTTTGTTTGGCTTTTTCTGATGTGCCCGACAGTTTGACCGACACTTTCTTTTTAATGCCTGTATGGGGGTCTATATAGTATTCAACGAGGTATCCGTTTGTTATCCACATGATCACCTCTCAATTCCGAGCAAGAGCCTCACGTTCTTTTTCGTGGTCGGATTTGCTTTGTGGTACGCGTCCAAAAGTTCCGCGTCCTCGGTCTTGACGTTTTCGGAACCGCATATATCAGCAACAGAGACGCCCAGCGCCTTTGCAAGCGTAGGCAGATAGTACGCATCGGGAACCCCTGTGCCTATCTCCCAGGACGAAACAACGCTTTGTGAACGCCCGACCTTTTCAGCGAGTTCGATTTGAGACATTCCAATACGCTTGCGGTACTCTTTCAAGCGTTCCGCGAGCCTGGTTCTCTGTAATTCAATCTCTGTTATCTCAATATTGGTTTTTTCCATATAATCACCCTCTTTCTACCCCGAATATAACACAACGGAAATATTTTATCAATTTCTATTAATTTATTGTTGACAATCAAATAACAATATATTAATATCTGATTGTAATTACCAACCAGCCAATATATTTTTTTAACCAAAAATAACAATTAGTTGGTAGAGAGGAGGAAAATACCAAAATGGAACTTGAAAAGAACCTCAACGCGGCAATCGAGGAAAAGGGCATATCTATTCGCTCAATAGCCGCAAGAACAGGGATTGACGAGCAGTTACTTTACAGGTGCCTCCGTGGCGAGCAGAGACTTAAAGCCGATGAGTTTTTAGCAATCTGTAAAGATGTCGGTCTCGACCCTGTTGATTTTTACGCCAATGACTAATTATCTATCGCCTAATGACCTAATGATGATGTTCGGTATCGGCAAATCAACCGCGTATAAGGTTTTCGAGAAATTCGAGGCTCAAGGCGGAAAGGTCATAAGGCTTGGCGGAAAACATGCGAAAGAAACTGATTTAATCGAATTTTTGGAGAGGTCAAATGAAACGCACACTTGAGATTTTCTTTTCTTTTCTAATCTTTGCCGCCGTTTCCATCGCTGGAATCGGATCCTGGCAATCTCGTTTTAATAATCCCACCGTACAACCCGACACGCCAATGATCATCGCGGAGCCTGTGGCGCTACACCCCGACCCGACAGAGTTTGATGTCACGAGTGAGGTTCCGCTCATTCGTACTACTCAATACGTCAATCTCACATTTGAGGAATGCGACCTGCTCGAACAAATCGCTATGGCGGAAGCCAAGGGCGAGGGTTCAAAAGGAATGGCTCTCGTGATGAGAGTAGTTCTGAACCGTTCGTTAAGAGACGGGATGAGCGTTAAAGAGGTCATTTATCGCCCTGGTCAGTTTTACACCGCAGGGATGGAACCTGGAAGCGATGAGTGTCACGAGGCGCTTGCAATGGTTATGGACGGATGGGATGAGAGCCAGGGGGCGTGCTATTTCGCAAGGGATGGCTGGAGTAATTACGGAAAAGAACGCCTCTTTGTGTACGGCAACCACTATTTCAGCAAATGAAAGGGGAAATATGGCAATTACTTACGAGGACATAAGAAAAGCAAACGATGAAGCCAGGGTGACGCCTATCGAAGTTAAGGGCAAGGTTAGCACCTATGTCGAGGTCAACGAACGCATAAAGGCATTCCGCAAGGTTTTTCCCGAAGGATTCATCCTCACCGATATGGTCAGCAACAATGACGGGCTTTGTGTATTCCGTGCCGAGGTTGGGTACTACGTTGGCGGCGAACTCAAAGTTGTTCTCGGAACGGGCACCGCCTATGAGAACGAGGGGTCATCGTTCATAAACAAGACATCCTATATCGAGAACTGTGAGACATCGGCGGTCGGTAGAGCGCTCGGAATGGCTGGATTCGGCATTGACGATGATGTGGCGTCTGCCGAGGAAATCAAAGGAACCCAGGCACAGAGCGAAGCCGACAAAGCGGCAAATCAGCAGAAAGCCCTCAATGACCTGCGGGCAATGTACGAGAAGAACGGCGGCAAGACCTGGAATAAATACCTCGCCGAGATCGCACCCGATGGAATGACTAATGACATTTACAAGGTCGAAATGACCAGGCTCAAGAAAGAGATCACCGATAAAGAGGAGGCAAAGAAATGAACAAGGTCATATTGATGGGGCGTCTCACCCGTGACCCCGAAATATCAAGTTCGACAAGCGGAACAACGTTCGCAAGGTTCAGCATTGCCGTAGATCGCAAGTTTTCAAGAGAGGGCGAACCCGATGCCGACTTTTTCAACTGTTCCGCATTCGGAAAAACCGCCGAATTTATCGAGAGGAACATTCACAAAGGAACCAAGATCCTTGTTAGTGGCAGGTTGCAGAACAACAACTACACGAACAAAGAGGGTCAGAAAATCTATGACGTGCGGGTTGTTGTTGAGGATGTCGAATTTGGCGAGAGCAAAAAAGAGACAACCAATAGCGCACAGACCCAGGATGAGTTTTTGAATGTTCCCGATGGGCTGGACACGGAGTTGCCGTTCTCATAAAAAGGGGGTCAATATGGCGCACATTAAAGGAAGAATTAGCAAATACGAAAATATCGTTGCTTACATCCTCAAGAGATACGAGGGAACCAGGGGCGATGACAAACTTTTGTATTATTGGGTGCTCCGTGAGGAAGGCTTCAATACCAAGTTAAGTCTTGAGGCTTTCTTACTTGGTAGTTTCCACGGTTCAAATTTCCCGAATTTCGACACCATCACCAGGGTTCGCAGGAAATTACAGGAAAGATACCCCGAGTTGAGACCGCCCAAAGGTGATCAGATCAGACGCGAGGACGCCGAGCAGGAGTATTTGGATTATGCAAGAGAATAGTTACCACGGATCCGTACTCGATTGCATAGCGTTTCTTTCCAAGGTCAAGGATGGTGAATACGAGGTCAAACCGTACCACGAGAAAAGATCACTCTCGGCAAATGGGTATTATTGGGCGCTGGTGGATAAGATCGCCCAGGAAATGAACTCAAGAAAAGATACGGCATTGTCCAAGGACGATATACACCGTCAAATGTTACACGATTACGGCACTTGGGAATATAACGCCGATGGCTCGCCCAAGTGGGTTATTTTGCCCAAGAACGAGCCATTGCCCAAAGACGGGTATTTCTATGACATGGGCGCCGATGTGACCGTCAAGGGCAAAAATTCGGGGGATGAGATAGGTCACGCGTATATCATCATCCGAGGCTCTCACACATACAACTCGAAAGAAATGTCAACGTTGTTAAACGGGGTCATCCAAGAGGCGCAAAGCCTGGGCATAGAGACGATGACACCCGCCGAGATCGAGGAAATGTTGCGAATGATTGGAGATAAACCCAATGGATGAGAAAAAACTCAAGACATCAATCATTTGCCCAGCCTGTCAATGCTATATATGCCACGCAAAGTATGGATTGGAATTACACCACGCCCTGCATGGTAGTTATAGAGACCTGGCGGACAAGGATAGGCTTTTCCTGGCGTTGTGTGTCATTCACCATAGAGCATTACATGATCATGGCGATAATGACCAAAGGTTAAAAGCACTCGCCGAGCGGTCATACATCGCAAAAAAGATGGACGAGGGCTACACCGAGGGTCAAGCGCGGGGATTATTCCTCAACAGATACGGCAGACATTTTGATTATTGAGAGGTAAAAATGGCAAAGAACCTGGGAAAGAATTTTGAAGTGATCATTGGGAATGCCTTTGATAGAGTGCCTGGGGTTTCGGTTGATCGAATAGCCGACCAAACTATGCACTACAAAGGCAGAAAAAATGTATCGGATTTCATCGTGTATAAAAAACCGTACCAATTCTATGTGGAATGCAAGACGGTTCACGGAAACACACTTCCGTTCGCAAATATTACACAGTTCGATGCACTTTTGAATAAAGATAAAATCCCTGGTGTTAGAGCGGGCGTTATATGCTGGTGGGTCGAAAAGGATGTGACCTTGTGGCTTTCAATTAGTTGGCTGGACGCATTAAGGAAAGCAGGAATGAAAAGCATACGGTATGACACCGAGTTTCCTGCAGTAATTAGGATAAAAGGCAAAAAGAAAAAAATCTATTTTGATTATGATTTATCCACATTTTTTGAACATTTCAGATAAGGAGTAAAAATGGCTGGGCAAAAAGTCATTACAAACAAGGATGAGGGTTTAAAGAATATCGCCCTCAACCATTTATCACAGATGGAAGATAACAACCTAATGGGCAAATTCAATGTAACTGATCATGCGTCAATATACGAATGGGATTTCGATTCGGTCTATGACGCGATTGTTGCCGCAAATTACCTGGCGAACCACTTTGAATTTTGCCAAAGAAAATAAGAGAGAGAGGTCAAGAGAATGCTTCACGATTTCAGCACAGAACAACCTAAAATCATCGGAAATGGTCTTTCAGATTGGTATATCGTTTACACCTCGGACGGTCTCGTTTTAGTCGCACAGTACGGATCCGATGGATGGTGGCACACCGAGGGCAACGAGACTTTCGGAAATGTCACTCATTGGGTGAGCGGGGTTCCCTTTCCCTCAAATTTCAAGTTTGCATATGCGAGATACGGGGGTGAGGTCTGATGGCAAAGATATATTGCGAGGTCGAGTTAAAAGACCGAACGGCGGCAAGCAAAGCCGATGCCATAGCCTACGCTTTGACACACGAGGAGATTTGGAAGATACGAGATAGCAAGTCAGAGCAGAGGGAAAAGGTGATGTCGCACACCGACCTCTCAAATAAATGCGGGTCTTGTATTCATTATGTGCCGACCATCAAAAAAGACGGTACATCGAGTTATGGAAATTGTAACCTCGGTCATGCATATGCCCCGAGAAGCAAAAGAGCCTGTAAATCTTACGAGAGGAAAAAGGGCAAATGATAGAGAAAATACAGATCAAGCACAATGACGTTCGGGAATCCCTGGAACGAATGCCCTATGAGAGCGTGGGGCGGTTGTTGATGGCAATAATGGCATACGCCAACGATGAGGACTACACCGAGATCATCAAGGACGATGCAAGTGCTTATATGTATTACCCGACATTGCAGGGGCACGTTGACAGGATGGAAGAAAACCGTATAAAAGCGGCTGGCAATGGATCCAAAGGCGGGGCGCCAAAAGGGAATACGAACGCAAGCAAAAACAAGCCAAAACAACCTAAAACAAGCGAAAACAACCAAAAACTAACTCCTAACCTAACCATACCTAACCATACCAATAATAATAAATACATTGTCGAGATACTTTCGTATCTCAACGAGAGAGCAGGTACAAAATTCGGCGAATCAAAAGAGACGGTTCGATTAATAAACGCCAGGATCAATGACGGGTTCACTGTTGAGGATTTCAAAAAGGTTATCGACAAAAAGGTTAAGGAATGGAAAGGAACAGATCGGGCAATGTATATCAGACCGAGTACATTGTTTGCACCGAGCCATTTTGAGGAATATCTCAACGCCCCCGAGGGGAAAAAGGTTATTGAATGCTCAAAAGGTTTTTCGGTTATCAATAGAGACGATGACGAAATAAACTATGCCGAACTCGAAAGACGTATTGTTAAAAATTGAAAGGGGAAATATGGCAATCGCAACACATGAGGAAACAATGTCTGCAATCAACGAATTGATTGCCCAGGTCAACGAACTCAAGGCGTACAAGACCGCCTATGAGCATATCAAGAAATCAATAGGTGAGGTATGGGGCGACTATATCAAAGAGGGCGAGGCAAGGACAATAAAACTCGTCCAGGAACCCAATGTAAAGAGCCTGGTCTCACTTGCGGAAATGACCGCCAAGATTGAGACCGTGCGGATGGTTTCGTGCTTTATCGACAAGACCCTGGAAAGAGCAAAGGGGGGCGAGACATGACATTTATTAATCCACTATTTCGAGGTTATTACAAGTGCGAGGAAAATGACCCCGAGGAAACAGAATGCACCGATGAGTATGTCGAGGGATCGTGCGAATGTTGTGATCATTTTGAGCAATGTAAGGAAACATGGAGGGATGACGCGGAATAATGCTCGATTTCGGATTTTACAATATGGATTGTATGCAGGGCATGAAAGAGTTTCCCGACAAATTCTTTGACCTGGCTATCGTCGACCCACCATACGGCGGCGTCACCCAGGGCGGCTATATGACAAACCAAATGGGCGGTGGCGTTGCAAAGAATAGGAATGACTACCATCTGTCATTGTGGCAATGTGACGCCCCCGACAAGCCCTATTTTGAGGAACTGATCAGAGTATCAAAGAATCAGATCATATGGGGGGGAACTATTATGCGTCACTTTTGAAAGATAGCCAATGCTGGGTTGTATGGGATAAAGAGAAACCTGCGGGCGTTGGGTTTGCTGATGTCGAGTTGGCGTGGACATCATTTAACGTCTCGGCGAAAATCTTTCATTTTGCCTGGAATGGAATGATACAAGGCGACATGAAACACAAAGAGACCAAGATTCATCCGACACAGAAACCCGTTGCTTTGTATGAATGGCTCTTGAGGACATTCGCACAGGAAGGCTACACAATCCTGGACACCCACGTTGGCTCTGCCTCAAGTCTGATCGCGTGCCGCAATACAAACCATAAATTTGTGGGGTTCGAGATCGACCCCGTGTATTACCAGGCGGCAAAGAAAAGGCTTGACGCGGAACTCGCGCAAATGAACATATACGATTTTTTGGAGGGTTGATACATGGAAAGAAACTGTGAGGCGTGCAAATACTATGTCACGTCAGAGGACAAGACGGGGTGCACACGCTGGGAATGCAAATATGACGAGAGGATGACAAACGAAGAAGCAATCCGAATATTAGAAAATTATAAACCCGAGGTTAAAAGGGCAACATTGGCGGCAAAACGAGCAAAAGAAGCATTCGATATGGCTATATCCGCACTCAAAGAAAATAAGGGCAAATGGAAGAAAACATACCTTGACCACGTTGCTATGGGAGAAAGACCGAGCATTTTATATTGTTCTGTTTGTTGTCAGTGTGTTGCATACCCTACAAACTATTGTCCTAATTGCGGAGCAAAGATGAAAGGCGGTGAGTGAATGACAATAAATGAAAAAGAAGAATTGCTGGCAAAGATATGGGATATGCCGAAGCCTAAAGATGGCAGTAATTATTGGCAAGGTGTTGATGATGTGGCTGATTTAATATCCAATATGCCGATCACCGAAAGAGAAAAGGGAGAGTGGATACCAGTATATCAAGGCGATGAAATTATAGATTATAGGTGTAATAAGTGCGATTTTGGTAGCACTTTTGGGAGAGGAAAACATCGATTTAACTTTTGCTCTAACTGTGGAGCAGATATGAGACCCGAACCCTATAAGTCAGAAAGTGAGGATAAGGAATGAGCAAACCCGCATTTGTTGAAATGGCAGAAAAGGATATGAATTTTGAAGCCGATAGGGTTATAAAAGACCTTTGTGATTATGCCGAGAAAAATCTGATTGATTGTGATTTCGTTTTTGTAACGTTCTTAAAAGCGTTTCATAGAAATATTAAGGCAAGAAGTGAGGTAAAGCCGAATGAGTGATTTAATCAGCAGAGAGGAAGTTATTAAATGCGTTGAGTCAAGAAACGAGAAATTGATGCACGATGAGGAATATCGCAAGAAACGTGGAGATGTAGACCTTTTAGGAATAATTCCATTAATTCACAATATCCCTTCCGCAGACATTATGGAATGTGCAAGGGCAATTAAAGAGTATTGTGACGGAAAGAAGTGTGATAAATGCACGTTTAAGAGTAAAGACCCTATGTATATATGCTCACTATCTCACGAAGTGCCGTGTTTTTGGGATTTACCCGAAAGTGAGGATATGAGAGGGGGTAAAGAATGAGCGACACTGTAAAACTCATTATAGAGATACCGAAAAGAGATTATGAGGAAATAAAAAAAGTGGGAGTATTCACGTTTCCTCGTTTATCAAAAGCAATAAGAGAAGCCACTACGCTTGATGATGTAATCGACAAGATAGATAAAGCCTATGACGATTTAGACGGATATGACCCGTACGCATTAGGCACGTTTGCAAATAAGGTTAGCGAGATACTCGATAGCATAGGCAAGGCAGAAAGTGAGGACATATCTCATATTTTTGATAATGTCACGCAAGAAGAATTTGAAAAGATCGCAAAAGAATTGGTGGGGTGGGATACAGAGAAAATTCACAAAGAAATCCAGGGGGAAAAGGAATGAGATACATAATAATGTGTGGTGGGAAATACAACGATAAAAGACCCAAGCACTTAATGGATATAAACGGTGAGCCGATAGTCGGTAGGACATACAGGCTACTGATCGAGAACGGAATCGACCCGAAAGACATATATATAACCATCGGGGAATGGTCGTTTTATTGGTATGCGGTTTCATATCTCAAGGTTACAACGAACGTTATCGTGATGGGCACAAACAAATTCGGGGAAGGTGGCAGATGGCTTGACGGATTCGAGACCATACTCGATGAACCTACCACCTATTTATACGGTGATGTGATTTTCTCACCCGAGGCAATCAAGACCATCGTTGAAACCGAAACCGATTCAATAGAGTTTTTCGCCTCGGCACCTCCGTTCTCGCCCAGGTATACAAAAAGATGGGCGGAACCGTTCGCGTTTAAGGTTGTGGACATGGAATATTTCGCCTTTTGTATTCAGAAAACCAAAAATCTTGCGGATGAGGGAAGATTTAACCGAGAGCCGATTTCCTGGGAACTGTGGCAGGTGATCAAGAGAACCAGGCTCAACGAAATTGATTACACAAACTACACCGCAATCAATGATTATTCTTGTGATGTCGATTGTGAGGATGACCTCGAAAAGATAAGGGGGCAAATGTGAAATTATCAATCATAATTCCATTTTATAACACCCAGGAATACACGAATGAACTTTTAAAGATCCTGGAATCGCAAATCAAGAGATCGGTTGAGGTCATTGTTGTGGATGATGGGAGCGAAAAGCCTTTTGAAAGTGATTATGAGTGGGTAAATGTGATCAGAACCAAGAGAACGAACCCAGCCACGGCGAGAAATGAGGGATTGAAACATGCCAAGGGCGAATATATCCAATTTATCGATTCCGATGACCTGGTTTCTGATGATTTCATAAAAAACATACTCGAAGCCATAAAGAGCGGAACCGACCTCATTGAGTATTCGTGGCGGTCGCTCAATACGGAAAGATTTAATGTCAGACTTTCCCAGGGTGAGCGGTGCCGAATGCCTGGCGTGGTCTTGAGGACGTTCAAAAGGTCATACATCGGCGAAACCAGGTTCAATGAGAAAAAGGACGCCACCGAGGACGAGGACTTTTCCAGGCGGTTAGGTTATCTCACCGAGCCTGTCACCGTAACCACTATCCCGCGATACCTGTATTTTTACCGTGATGAGGTTTCGGGGTCAAACGTCAAGTCATACAGGGCGGGATATAAGGACACCAAGAGAATTGTTTATTATTTCCCGAGGCTGGACAGAGACAAATCATTACTTGAGGAAATCAAAAAAGAGGATGAAACGAACGAGGTCATCATTCTCACCGATGAAAACAATTTTCCCGAGTTGAAACGCTATTGTCAGATATACAGACCCTGCAGAATGTGGGCGCATTATCAAAGAGGCTGTTCATATCCCGTTGAGATCATACCCTTGCCGATACGTTCCCAGGTGATCATATTTATAAACCAATTACACATCATTGGCGGTATAGAATCATTCATTTATCACTTTGCGCGGCTCATGTGCAAGAAATACGAGATCACGTTAGTATGTGGCAATTTACCCGAAGCCCAAAAGGCAAGATATGAGAAATACATTAAGGTCATCCCATACTCAACCAAGGATAGGTATATATGTGACACTCTCCTACTCTTGAGGATCTTGGATAGAACACCACAAAACATTGATTACACGCAAAGCGTCCAAATGGTGCACGCGTGCCGAACAAACCCGTTGTGGCACATAAGACAGACCAGCGATTTTATAGTAAATGTCTCACAGGCTGGTAAAGACAGTTTCGGGGATGAGGCAAAAGATGGCATAGTTATTCACAATCCCATACTTTGTGACAATCCAAAGGCTCTCCTGCTCGTTTCGGCTACACGGATCCCAGCGCCCGACAAAGGAAAGAATGAGGAACGAATGCGGCGACTTGCCGAAATGCTCAATGCGGCGGAAATTCCGTTTATTTGGTTCAATTTTTCCGAGGGTCACATACCCAACCCGCCGAGAGGGATGTTCAATATGGGTTTAGACATGGACATACGCCCATATATCGCAAGCGCAACCTATTTGGTGCAATTATCCGATAGTGAGTGCTGGTCATACTCAATACTTGAGGCTTTGACCCAAAATGTGCCCGTGATCGTGACGGATTTTCCCTCGGCAAAGGAAATGGGCGTAAAAGATGGCGAAAACGGATATATTTTGCCATTTTCGATGGATTTTGACGTAAAAAGGCTCTTAAAAGTGCCTAAATTCACATATTTATACGATAACGAGCCTATAAAATGCCAATGGTCGAAAATTTTTGATCACAAACAGAAAATCAAGAAAAAAACAATGTGGGATGTCCAAATCTTGCAAAAATACAATGATATGGCTCTCGGTAGAATTTGCAACCCTGGCGAAATAATCGCAATGCCTATTCAGAGGGCGAAAGTAATCATTGAATTAGGTTACGGACGGGTAAAGGGGGATATATGAACGAAAACCAATTAGTGAAATTCAAAAATAGGTTACTTAATATCCAAACTCAATTACAGGGCGGTTGCCTTGCCTGTGGAAAAGATACCAAGGAAGAACAGATCAAGTCAAAACTTCTGTACGCAACCCAACTTGTGAGAGAGGCATTTGAAATGACGGACGAGATCAAAACGAGGGAAGTACCCAAGGCAGAGCAAAAAGCCGCTCGAAAAAGAAATGAGGCGAGATATTCAGACCTCACCCCGCACGTTGAGATCGTACAGAGGCACGAACCGCCAACATACAATATCCGATGTCGCAATTATGGGGAATACAGAGACAGAAACGGAAAGGTCATTGAAAGAACATGCACGGTTGGAATGGATATGTGTTATTGCTCGAAAAATTGTGCATATGCGACTAATAATGTTTGCTCATTGAAAGGATAGGCGGATATGACAACAAGAGAATATTTGATGCAATCGGTTAAGATCAGACAGACCCTATCGTATCTGCAGGACAGGGCGGAAAAGTTAAAAACAGACCTTGAGTATCACCCCGTACAGTTGGATGATAGCGGAGCAAGCCATTTGAACTATCGTGAGGACAAATTCAGCGAGAAAATGGCGGAAATAGCCGACATCGAGACCGAATGGATGGAACGGCGAGCAGAATTAGAGCAGAAAAACAACGAGATCAAGGCTTTTATTGACAGGTTGGACAATGCCGAGTATATAGCGGTACTCACACAGAGGTATATCACCGAAAATAAACGGTATCCCGCCCGTCTCAATTCCTGGGTCGCCATAGCATTTAAACTCGGTATGACATCCGAGGAAGCCGTCAAACAGAAACACAAGAGAGCCATTAGATCACTTGAAAAATATTTATCGGCATGACACGTTGTGACACCTTTTTACATGATATTATGTCATTGTGAAAAATCAAGTGAAGCGATAGACCTCTGAAGAACGGAAGGGCGGCTTGCAAATTGCAGGTCGCTCTTTTGGTTTACTCACTATGGGAATTAAGGGCACACAATATAACCCTCGGAATAGGAACGGAAACCTGCGGCGGAAACACCGTGCCCGTTTTAAAGCCATGGGGGCACCGTGCGGGATATGCGGCGGTCGACTTGGTGCGATACATTACGATGAACCAAGTGACGCAAAGCACCCTCTCTCATTCGTTATTGATGAGATCATTCCTGTTTCTCGTTATATGATGGGCGGTTATGAAAGCCCCGAGGCATGTGCAAGGGATTGGAACAACCTGCGTGCCGCTCATTACATTTGCAATCAAAAAAGGGGTAACCGTATGCCATGTGATGACGTGAGGGCAGAGAAAAAAATGTCAATTCCCGATGGCGAATGGTGACAAGGTGGGGGAATGCCCCCTATGGTGCCTCGGCACCAAGTCGGAGGCCAAGCGGTCT
>JAZQXB010000015.1:0-14468 GCA_045632685.1 Alloprevotella sp. | reverse complement strand
TTTAGAATGGAGTATTGTGCTAATTTCATACAAACTTTCATTTTGTCACAATATGCCTCAAATTCCTTACGTATTTACTCAATTGTCTTTGTTTATTAGAGACGGTATCAAAAGGTTAATATTTCTTTGGGACAGCAGTGCACGAGCCGTGCGTCCCTACAGGTTTATGTGATTGTTCGCTTGGATGGGCACGAATGCTTAATGTGCCTTGGTGAGTTTGAGGCGTGAAGAGTCACTCCTTTGCTACTTTTGACCAAGAGGTGCTCGCTCGGGCACACTCAGCCACAATAACCTTTCCTTGGGTGTTGATGATGGACCATTTGTCATTTTGCAGGACTTTGGCAAGGCCATCGGAGAACGGCCACGCCGCGTCATAAATGCAAGGTACGACCACCTCTCCTTGGGTGTTGATATATCCACTTTTGCCACCTGGATTGACAGTGGCAAGACCTTCAGAGAAATCACCAACACCGTCATAAATGCAAGGCACGACCACCTCTCCTTTGGTGTTGATAAAGCCCCACTTGCCGTTTTGCTCGACACGGGCAAAGCCTTCAGAGAAGTCCCCCGCATGGTCATAAATGCAGGGCACGACCAGTTCTCCTTGGGTGTTGATAAAGCCCCATTTGTCGTTTTGCTTGACACAGACAAGACCTTCAGAGAAATCAAACACCCTGTCATAAATGCAAGGAGCGACCACCTCTCCCTGGGTGTTGATATAGCCATATTTGCCGTTTTGCTCGACACGGGCAAGACCTTCAGAGAACCTCTCCACATCGTCATAAATGCAAGGTACGATTACCTCTCCTTTGGTGTTGATAAAGCCCCATTTGTCGTTTTGCTCGACACGGGCAAGGCCTTTATGGAAGTACCCCGCACCATCATAAATGCAAGGGATGACTACCTCTCCCTTAGTGTTGATAAAGCCCAATTTATCGTTTTGTTCAACACTGGCAAGACCTTCAGATAAATTCTCCGCATCGTCATAAATGCAAGGTACGATTACCTCTCCCTTAGTGTTGATAAAGCCCCATTTGCCGTTTTGCTCGACACAGGCAAGACCTTCAGAGAAACTCACCGCATTGTCATAAATGCAAGGAATTACCATCTCTCCCTGGGTGTTGATATAGCCCCATTTGCCGTTTTGCTCGACAGGGGCAAAGCCTTCGGAGAACCAATCCGCCTCGTCATACATGCAAGGTACAACAATCTCTCCCTTGGTGTTGATAAAGCCACGTTTGCCGTTTTGCTCAACACTTGCAAGGCCTTCAGAGAACCACCCCACAGTCCAGTCATAAATGCAAGGGATGACTACCTCTCCCTGGGTGTTGATAAAGCCAATTTTGCCGTTTTGCTCAACACAGGCAAGGCCTTCAGTGAACTTACTAACTTCCTCAAACTGTTTTTTGAAAAGAAAGCGCCCCTCGCTATCTACAAAATAACCCACACCGTTGGGTGTATTCACCGCAATAATAACTTTAGAGGCTTTGGGGGGGTGTTCCGCAACTTGTTCGTTAGGATTTGCCATAAGGTATTTTGTTTTTAGTTATACTCTATGCACTATGTTTGCAAATATAGCATAAAATATAATTGCTTCAACAAAACGAAGCATCATTTTTGGGAAAATCTCACTTGGCAGGTAGGGACGCACGGTTCGTGCACTGCTGTCCCAAAGAAATATTAACCTTTTGATACCGTCTCTAATAAACAAAGACAATTGAGTAAATACGTAAGGAATTTGAGGCATATTGTGACAAAATGAAAGTTTGTATGAAATTAGCACAATACTCTATTCTAAAATCCTCCGTAAACATTTTTCTTTATAAGTTGTTGATATTTTAGTAAATACGAGATGGTTTGCGAAAATCTTTGGGACAGCAGTGCACGGTTCGTGCGTCCGCAATTCATGCCCTTTGCCATTGATAAGAAGCGAAATGTCTAACTGAGGTGGACGCACGAGCCGTGCGTCCCTACAGGTTTATGTGATTGTTCGCTTGGATGGACACGAATGCTTAATGTGCCTTGGTGAGTTTGGGGCGTGAGGGGTTAGTCTTTTGCTACTTTTGACCAATAGGTGTTCTCGTTGTCACACTCACCCACAATAACCTTTCCTTGGGTGTTGATGATGGACCATTTGCCGTTTTGCTTGACATAGGCAAGGCCTTCAGAGAAGCCCCCCGCATTGTCATAAATACAAGGAATAACTACCTCTCCCTTGGTGTTGATATAACCATATTTGTCGTTTTGCTTGACACGGGCAAGGCCTTCAGAAAACCACCCCGCCCAGTCATAAATGCAACGAATGACTACCTCTCCCTGGGTGTTGATAAATCCACGTTTGCCGTTTTGCCGGACAGGGGCAAGGCCTTCAGAGAAGCTCCCCGCATCGTCATAAATGCAAGGCACGATCACCTCTCCCTTGGTGTTGATAAAGCCCCATTTGCCGTTTTGCTTGACAGCGACAAGACCTTCAGAGAAGCCCTCCGCCCAGTCATAAATGCAAGACACGATCACTTCTCCCTTGGTGTTGATCAAGCCCCATTTGCCATTTTGCTGGACACGGGAAAGACCTTCCGAGAATTTCTGCCCGACAAATTTCACGAGTTCCATCCAACGATATGCTTCCTCCCAGTCATAAATGCAAGGCACGACCACCTCTCCTTGGGTGTTGATAAATCCACATCTGCCGTTTTGCTTGACTAGGGCAAGGCCTTCAGAGAAGCTCCCCGCATAGTCATAAATGCAAGGAATGACCACCTCTCCCTTGGTGTTGATAAAGCCGTGTTTGCCGTTTTCCCAATCACCTTGACATATTTGGGCAAGCCCATCGGAGAAGCTCCCCGCATAGTCATAAACGCAAGGAATGACCACCTCTCCCTTGGTGTTGATAAATCCCCATTTGCCGTTTTGTATGACAGTGGCAAGGCCATCGGAGAAACTCCACGCATTGTCATAAATGCAAGGAATGACTTGCTCTCCCTTGGTGTTGATAAAACCATATTTTCCGTTTTGCTTGACACAGGCAAGGCCTTCAGAGAATTTGCTTACCAAATCAAACTGCTTGTTGAAGAGAAAAGTCCCCTTGTTATCCGTGAAATACCCAACTCCATTATCTGTATTGACCGCAATGATTACTATGGAGTCCTTGCCTTGATTAACCACCATGGAATCCTTGCTTTGATGAGTTTGCTCGGAGTCCTTGCCCTGATTACCACAAGCGCACACCATAAGCATCAGCATGCAGAGAGGGATGGATGAAATAGATTTCATAGGTTGTTTTTTATAAAAAAGTGCAACATCAATAGTCTTTGCTTGCAAAGGTAATATAAAATATGATTGCTTCTCTCTTACCAACTCATCTATTTTCAAGGGGGAGAACTCTCACTTGGCAGGTAGGGACGCACGGCTCGTGCGTCCGCAATTCATGGGCCTTATTTGCGTCATGAGTTCCTTTGGGGTTGCGTCCTTCCTCCTATATGAGGCACAATAAAATAAGGACGCACGAGCCGTGCGTCCCTACAAGTCAATGGTGGTCCCGCTTGAAATTCCAACAGATGTCCCTACTGATGCGTCTCCCCTTTTACTTGAGCAACTCCAGCAGTTGCTGGCCCACCTGAATTTGCTTCTTCTCGGCAGTAGTCGTTCCCTGTTGCGCCAGCATATCGTTCCAACGAATTACAGGGCACGAGAGTGAGTTTTTGGCGGCAGTGTGCTTGATGTTTTAGCTGATGTCCGTCTGCGTCAGTCCCCACGATTGCATGAGGTCGGCAAAGGCGCTGAAGGTCGCGTAAGTCAATATCCATCCGGATTTAAATATCCCGCAAAGCATGACTTGCGCGACTTTCGATTAGTGTTCATTTGTGCCCATTAGTGGCTAAACTAATAAGAGACAACATCCTTTGGGGAAGGATTATTTGTGTACTTCTGCTATATTATTCCCCAAAAATATGGAGTATGATAACATCTCTTTCATAACACCACACATAAGGAACAATACCCATCAGGGAGCGATTCACAAAAAAAGGTCATTCACCGAAAAAACTTGAAGGTATAGGGAAAACATTTTCAAGGCAAGAAATAAAGAATGACCCATACAAAAAAGGACTATTGAGCGTATGCCCAATAGTCCCGAGAACTATGATTTTCTTAATGATTTGAACTCTTAAGAACTTTTAAAACGTACATGCCTTTTTACGCTTTACAAATAATTCCACACTACTTTGCGTAACTTACAGCACGCGTCTCGCGAATAACAGTTATCTTCACCTGACCAGGATAAGTCATTTCGTCCTGAATACGCTTCGCGATATCAGCAGAAAGTTGGTCTATTTGCTTATCGTCAATCTTGTCCGCACCAACGATCACACGGAGCTCGCGACCAGCTTGAATAGCGTAAGTCTTGACTACTCCAGGATATGACATTGCGATATTTTCAAGGTCATTAAGTCGCTTGATGTATGCTTCAACAATTTCACGACGTGCACCTGGGCGTGCTCCACTGATAGCGTCACAAACCTGAACAATCGGAGCAATGAGACTCGTCATTTCCATTTCATCGTGGTGAGCACCAATGGCATTGCAAATTTCTGCCTTTTCCTTATACTTTTCAGCCAACTTTGCTCCATAAAGTGCGTGAGGAAGTTCGTTTTCTTCATCGGGCACCTTACCTATATCATGTAGCAAACCCGCACGTTTTGCCTTCTTGGGATTCAAACCTAATTCTGACGCCATTACCGCACAAAGGTTCGCAGTCTCACGAGCATGCTGAAGAAGATTCTGACCGTATGAAGAACGATACTTCATCTTACCCACAATACGAATCAATTCGGGATGGAGTCCATGAATACCCAAGTCGATAGCTGTACGCTTACCCGTTTCAATAACTTCTTCATCCACTTGCTTCTTCACTTTTTGCACCACTTCTTCAATACGAGCGGGGTGAATACGTCCGTCAGAAATAAGTTGATGCAAAGCCAAACGGCAAACTTCACGGCGAACAGGGTCAAACGCTGAAATAACAATTGCTTCGGGAGTATCGTCCACCACGATTTCAACACCTGTAGCTGCTTCAAGGGCACGAATATTTCGTCCTTCACGACCGATAATGCGACCCTTAACTTCGTCATTATCAATATGGAATACGGTTACACTATTTTCAATCGCCGTTTCCGTAGCTGTACGTTGGATGGTCTGAATAACGATTTTCTTTGCTTCCTTTGACGCCGTCATCTTTGCATCATCCACAATCTCATTGATGTAAGCTTGTGCATTGGTACGCGCCTCATCCTTCATGGACTCAATAAGACGCTCCTTCGCTTCTTCTGCTGTGAGCCCTGAAAGTTCTTCAAGTTTCTCACGCTCCTGGAGTTGCATCTTTTCAAGTTCCTCCTCTTTCTTCTGAATGAGTTGAAGCTGTGTATTCACCTTGGTCTGATTATTTTCAACCTCCTGCTTACGGCGATTGAGTTCATCCTGACGCTGATTAAGACTGATTTCTCGTTGCTTGAGTTTATTTTCAGCCTGCGCAATTTTTTGATTACGCTGCTGAACCTCCTTCTCGAGTTCCGCCTTCTTGTTCAAAAACTTCTCCTTAACTTCAAGGAGTTTCTTTTCCTTGATTACCTCTGCTTCCTTATTCGCATCCTGGATTGACTTCTTGTATGTCTTTTTCAGCACATAACGAAAGAATACATATCCCAGTATGCTACCAGCAACGAGGCAAACAGCTGATGAAATTATGATTTCCGTCATTATTAGTAAAATTTATAGTTATGAAGAGAGCACACTTTATGATAAAAGGTAACTCTCAACGCGTTAAGTATTAGCCTACCATTAAAACACAATCTGAATCTGCATACGCGACCTCCGACTGTTAGTTACACACAACAAAAAAGCGCCAATAAACCATACCCTAAAAAGAGAATGATTAATTGGTGCGTAATTCAATGTGATAAGTATTTGGAAAGCAAGTATGTTAGATGAGAATAAGGCATTGAGGGTTTCAAGAACTGTCACTATTCCCCCACTACGACAACCTTTCTCATTTTGAAAGAAAAATAACGCTTACTCGTTACTCCCCTTTCTTCAAAACCTCTTCTATTTCCTTTGTGAGTAAGTCAATTGACTTGCTATAAGGTTCTGTGTCTACATTATGCTCTAACTGTAAAGACTTTACAGCAAAATCAAGCAATGCAATAGACATATATTTAGCATCCCCCTGATTGGGATATGCTGTCTTATATTTATTCAATCGTTCGTTAATCATCAGTGCTGCCTTACGAAAAATCTCTTCTTGATCGCGGCGTACGGTAATCTGCTGCATTTGACTACCAATAAGCAACTGAATAACTAATTTTTCACTTACTGCCATATCTTTTGCGCTGTTACGATAATGAGCACCCCACTATTTTTATGAGGATGCACAAACATTTGTTATACATTAAGCAGCGCGATACACTTATCAACATCGCGCACCAACTTTGCCAAGCGTTGCTTCGCATCTTTCAACTCGCTATCATTGAGTTCAATAATCTTCGCAAGTTTAAGGTTGGCGTAGTTTCGTTTTTGGAGTTCTACTTCAGCCCTCATAACCTCCAGTTCGTCTTCTTTTTTTTCCACCATTTCCCAGAGCTCCGCATTTTCAGCCTTGAGCTCTTGATAGGCAAGAATCAACTGACGAACTCTTGTCTCGAAGGTATGTAGTGACTTTTCCTCCTCCTTTGTCATGTGATACTGTTGTACCTATATGGTAACAATCCATCGCAAAGATAAGGATTTTATCTTTTGCGACAAACTGTGTTAACTCTTTTTTTTAATAAAATACCGTAAATCTATGAAAACTATGCTTCATTTGCAGGTTTGGGTTCTTTCTTTGCAAGCATCAAAATATTATACACATATTCAGAAAGCCACGCTTCTGAATACCCCAAATGCTCCTGATATTTACGGATACCCCAACAAGTTTTCATTACAGCATCGTCCTTCCACGTGTTTTTAGTCAACACATCATGGACTGCCTTCTCCGTCATTTTACGGAAAGCTTCTTTAAAGAATCCAGGCAAACGGAACTTCCACTTCATCAAGTTACCCATCAACATCATAGTATCTTGTGAAAACGCCTGGAACTGAATAAAGTAACCACGTACATCGTTGAGCGAACGACAATTCTTTTTGATACTGCCATCGATTTCCTTGAAGAAACTATCGGAAATGCCATACATTTCCTGAAGCATCTTCTTACACTTGTTCTTCTCGCCCAAACCGAGTTTATTATTTACAGTCTGCACCTTCATCGTTTGTTTAAACACACGAAGATCAGGCAACATTGCAAGGTTTGAAATACCGAGATTTGAAGCCATCACTGCCTGGTAATATACGCGGATAAGCGACATAAAATCTTCCATGCCACCTACGCGCCATCCCAACTCAGCTTCAGTCTTTTTCTTTTTGAAAATATCAAATAATCCCATTTTGTGAATCGTTAAATGTGGGGATAGTCTTCACTTCCCCAGAGATTGTTGTCATAAATTTCGCACAAAATTAGCACAACGGCGCCGATTGGCAAAATTTGTAAGGTAGAAACTACAGAATTATACCATAAATCGGGCGTTTTTTAGCAAAAATATGTGTAACTTCGCATAGATTTTATCATAACCCGTTAGCCAGTATGTCTGAAAAGTTTCTCTCCCGCATCATCGCCCTGCTCAACCGCGCTCAACCGGATGGGCTCACTTTTGATGCACTAACTTTTCACCTCTACAACAGCGAGCAAGACTTCTTTGGAGAGCGCCCCGACATGCGCACCGTTGCCGCAAAACTGCGCTCAATATTAGACGCATACAGCACGCACATCACCCTTGACGAACTCGGGGCATACCACCTGCGCAAGGGCATTCCTCAACAACTCTCCATCAACTTTGACGCCCCACAGGAGCCGTCAGAACCCGAAATCGTCATCGACACACCGAGCGAGGAAGACTTTGGCGAGCAGCTCCTCTTTGATTTCTTTGACCTTCCCGAAGACACGCAAGAGCCCGACACCGAACTTACCCCAACGCCAACGCCCTACCCCTTCCCCACCCTCTTTGACGACGATCCCTATTTTACATAGCAAACACATCCCCCTGTCAGGTAAGATGGTGTTGCAGAAATGCCCCTCCTATCATTACTTATAAAAAAATGGGAGTTAGTAAAAACTATAAGGGAGTTAACTCAAATTATCTCCGACATAGTTTTCACTAACTCCCTAATATTATGTATCAATACAGCCTACAATCATTTAGTGAGAACAAAACAGGACAGACGGCCATGATTCATTTTGCAACCGTGTTGCAGAAACGCCCTCCCCTTTGTCTCTCCCAACTTTTATTCGTAATTTTGCACAAAATTTTAAGAATCTTCCCTTTGGGAAGCACGAATCCAAACGCATTTTATGAAGCAAAAGTTACTTCTCATCCCCTTCGCGATGCTGACAAGCATGAGTTATGCTACAGCACAAGTATGCAACGACCACGACCACACGCATGACCACGATCATGACAAAAAAGAAGTGGAACACAAGCACGAAGGGCATGTGCACACTGAAAACTGCTCGCACTCAAAGACTGAAAAGAAAGAGGCGGGGCATGTTCACACCGAAAACTGTTCGCACAATCACCCTCCGAAGAAGCAGACGGGGCATGTGCATACCGAAAATTGCAGTCACGGGCATGACCATGACCACGAAGCGGAGAGCGAACTTGGCACAGCCACAGTAAGCGTAAAGCGCAAGGGCGTTTATAAAAATTGGCGTTCTACGGAAAAGGTAGACATGATTACCAGCGCCGAACTCCTTCGTTGCGCATGTTGCAATCTCGGCGAGAGTTTCCAAACAAATGCTGCCGTTGACGTAAGTTATTCAGATGCTGCAACCGGAGCAAAGCAAATTAAACTACTCGGACTTGCGGGCACTTACGTGCAGATGCTCACAGAAAATATGCCTAACTTCCGCATTGTAGCACAACCCTACGGTCTCGGTTATGTTCCTGGTTCGTGGATGGAAAATATCAGCGTGTCAAAGGGTACGGCAAGCGTGAAGAACGGATATGAAGCCGTGACGGGACAAATCAATGTGGAACACCTTAAGCCCACAGCCGCAGATGCCTCTCCCCTTTCGATAAACATATATGGCGACCTGGACAGCAAACTTGAAGTGAACGCAGCCAGTATGCACCACGTGGGCGGACATTGGAGCACGGGCGTGCTTGCCCATGTTGAAAAGGCGATGGAGATGCACGATGACAACAACGACGGATTTTCCGACATGCCACAGGTAGAGCAGTTTAACATAATGAACCGTTGGCACTACGATGGACACGACAAAAACTTCCAGTTCGGCATCAAAGCCCTGGGAGAAGACCGCCAAAGCGGACAGTTAGCGAAAGCGGTGAAGGCAGGTGAAGAACGCTACCGCATTGGCGTAGCGACCGACCGCTACGAAGCCTATGCCAAGGGAGCTATAGGTATCAACCATGACCGAAATTCTAACGTAGCCTTCATCCTTTCAGGTTCTTGGCACCATCAAGATGCTGTATTTGGCCACAAGGCATACGACGTCAAGCAGACCTCTGCTTACGGTTCGCTCATCTACGAATCAGACTTTGGCACCCACCACAACCTCTCAACGGGTTTCAACTTTATACATGACGCCTTCTCGCGCAAGACAGACCTTAACGGAACTGGCGCACTCACAAACTCGAAGGATCACGAAACTGTTGGTGGCGCTTATGCGCAATATACCTATAAGTTGAACGACGACTTTACAGCAATGGGTGGTGTGCGAGTTGACCACAGCAACCTTCATGGTACCTTCGTCACTCCTCGTGCGCACATCAAGTGGTCGCCCTCATTCTTTGCACACTTCCGCCTCTCTGCAGGCAAGGGGTATCGCACGACGCACATCCTTGATGAAAACAACTTCCTACTCGCAGGTTCACGCAAAATGAGTATTGATGGGGGCATTGACACACAGGAAGAAGCGTGGAACTTCGGAGCATCTGGGCAGTTTAAAATCCCTGTGGGTGAAAAACTCTTGAATCTTGATGTAGAGTACTACTACACCGACTTCGTGAAGCAGGTTGTCTGTGACATGGACAACGATGCACATGCGGTACAATTCTACAACCTCGACGGTGATAGTTATTCACACGTCGTTCAAGCAGAAGCCACCTACGAACTCTTCCCTCGCTTCAACCTCACGGCAGCTTACCGCCACACCATCTCAAAGACTACTTACAAAAACTTGGGTACGGTGGACAAGCCCTTGACCAGCAAGTATAAGGCATTGCTTACTATGGGTTATGAAACGAAGGGTAAAAACAAGTGGCAGTTTGACCTTACCTCACACCTCAACGGAGGCGGTCGCATGCCTAATGCTTACACGAAGGCAGACGGCACACGCTCATGGGACGAACGCTACGACGCTTTCTACCAACTCAGTGCGCAAATCACCAAAAACATCGGCAAGTGGGCCATTTATATAGGTGGCGAAAACCTCACAAACTACAAGCAAAAGAACGCAATCATCAGCGCCAATAACCCCTGGAGCAACGAGTTTGACCCCACAATGGTTTACGGACCGATGCACGGATGCAAGTTCTATGCGGGCGTGAGATTCAAACTTTAAAATACATCAAACCAAAATAAGGTTTATAATATAGGAGTTACTGCGTGACCTTTGGTGGTCCCATCAGGAATTTGAGGGTGTGTCGAAATGCAAAATTTCGGCACACCCTCTTAAGTTGTGTAAGAGTGAGTAAAATGCAAGGCGCTGAAATTGAGGATGAAGGGAGTGTACTGACGTACATGACCAAATCCGAAATTGAGGGGCAACGAAGCAGTTTGCTCATTATAACACAACGCCAATATATAGGAGGTACTCGAGTGACCTTTAGTTGCCCCGTTTGGAATTTATGCGTACATAGCCCTCCTGTAGATTATCAAAAATGAAATTTTAGGGGTAAATCAAGCAAGTTTCTCATTCTGCGGAAGTTGCGTCTTAAGAATAAGGTAAAAAAGTGTTGAAAAAGTGAGATAATGGACCGTGGCTGCGTTATTTCAAGGCAAGAACACCATGCGCTGAAAATAACGCATTCTCAGCAAGCAAAAGGCGCATTTTTAGGGTTGGAAGGTCGACAAAACTTTAACTTTTATTAAGAAGATTTAACACTCCAACCGACCTACAGAAAAATATTCGGCACCTAAAAAAAATTATTCGGCACCTATTTTTTACAAGATGCCGAATAATTTTTGCCAAAACCGGTGTTTTTTTAGAAAGTCACCAAAGAATGCATACTGATAATCAGGCACTTAAAAAAGAGGTATTACCTATCTGGGTAACACCTCCTTTCCTGCAATGCAAAGATAATACATTTTTAAGCGAAATGCAAATCGACTTTTTTACGTCGCGTGTGCTTTTGTGCGAAAAATGTTGACAAAACGAAATCCTCAAATAGACAAATAATCACATTGTCCCATGCTTGAATGGCGCTTCACTCTGATGGGGTGGAAGAACTCTAAAATAAACTTGGGTCTGCAAAGGTCACGCAAGTAACTGCTATATTGCCAAAATAAGTGGATATACCAATTGGTACAACCACTTATTTTATTACTTCAACATAACAAGACCTTCGTCCATTTATTATATAGTACCGAATTGGCACAATCCAAAATGAGATAAAAATAACAATTCCCCAAACGCCTGTATTTCAACTGTTTATAAGTTTGTTATATAGAAGAAGCCATCTATTTTTTCGTATCAAGATGCTATCAACAACTCAAGCACATCCCTTTTTTGACCTCTTTGACAACATCGCTACCCTTTAAAGCCTCAACAATGGTAAACGCAAATTCAAAGGTAAACCCTGGAGCTTTTGCTGTAATGATTGTGCCATCAGCCTCTATTCCCCTCTTCGTATAGTGAGCGCCATGAGATTTATCCTCGAAGCCTGGATAGGTTGTAGCCTTCTTTCCTTGAAGCAATCCACATGTCCCTAAAACAATAGATGGCGCAGCACAGATTGCGGCAACGTAGGCTCCACGCTCAACTTGTTTTTTTACCGCTTGGCACACACCTGGATGCATACGCAAATTGTCTGCCCCAGGCATTCCCCCAGGAAGAATAAGACAATCGCTCTTTACTAATTCTGATTTGCGAAAAACAGAGTCAGCCTTCACCGTCACGCCATGCGCACCCGTTACATTACGTGATCCTGAAATAGAAACGGTTTCAACAGGTATGGCGGCTCTACGAAGTATATCTAATGTGGTAAGGGCTTCAATTTCTTCAAACCCATTCGCTAAAAATAAATGAACCATGAAAACTAGGATATAGAATTTGTAGTTATAAACTGATGTTATGAGGTCGCTTCGCTTTGAGGTCTTGAGGTTTTGAGGGGAAATCAGATACCCCATGTTTTTTACGTGCCACTACACACCTTCCACCACCGTCACTCTCAGTCAAGTTTCAAGCATGCTCTGTACTCCTTAACTGTTTTTTCAAAACCAAGATAAAGGGCGTCGCAAATGAGTGCGTGACCAATGCTCACCTCATCCAACCAGGGTATTTGAGTTGCAAAAAAGTTAAGATTTTCGAGACTCAAGTCATGCCCTGCATTGAGTCCAATTCCCAATTCGCGACAACGCTCCGCAGTCTTCACATAAGGCGCTATGGCTGTTGCGGGGTCTATCGGATAATTTGTAGCATAGGGTTCTGTATAAAGTTCAACACGATCCGCCCCCATCTTAACGGCATAATCAACCATTTCGGGTATAGGGTCAATAAAGATACTGACGCGGATTGGTTTTGTATGCAGACGAGCTACGACGGTCTTCAAAAACTCATAATGCTCCCTTGTATCCCAACCAGCATTAGACGTGAGTTGTGAGGGAGAGTCTGGCACAAGTGTTACTTGAGCGGGGTCTACCTCAAGCACAAGATTGATAAAATCTTCAGAAGGATATCCCTCTATGTTAAACTCTGTTGTAAGCAAGGGTTTGAGGGTTCTAACATCTTCAAAACGAATGTGCCGTTCATCAGGTCGAGGATGCACTGTGATACCTTGCGCACCAAAGCGTTCCAAATCGGCTGCCACACGCAACAAATCAGGATTATTCCCTCCTCGAGCATTGCGCACAGTCGCAACCTTATTGATATTTACAGACAATTTTGTCATTGTAAGAAAAAAAATACTAAATTTGCTATGTCTTAAAAGTTAACTTTAGGCAAAATTACAAAATTCTCGTTTCCCAGCGAAGTCTGTCGGGTAAAAAAGAATTTGGGTAATCACACGTATTACTAAATAGACTCAATCCAAGACTTAAAAACCCTCTTAATATGAAAGTCGCATTAATTGGTAACACATATCAAGTTGAGAAAAACAAATATTTAGAAAATATCATTGATGCACTGCGCAGACGGCACGCCGAAGTGATTATTGAACGTAAATTCTTGCATTTCATCACCCAGGAATTAGGCATTTCATGCACTGGTATGCCGGACTTTTACGATACAGACTTCACTGCTGATTTGTGTATATCAATCGGGGGCGACGGTACATTCCTGCAGGCAGCAGCGCTCGTGGGAAACAAAGGGATACCCATCATTGGCATCAACACGGGACATCTTGGTTTTTTAGCTGATGTATCCCCCGACGCAATAGAGGAAGCTTTTGACTGCCTGTATAACGGAGAATATGTGATTGAGCAGAGGGGAGTAATTGAGGTGCGTCGTAATGGAACGCTCTTTTCTCAATATCCCTATGCGCTTAACGAAGTGGCTGTTTTGAAACACGACAATTCTTCGCTCATTGCTATTGAAGCACATATTGATGGAGGATTACTCAACCATTACATGGCGGACGGTTTGATTGTCACCACCCCCACGGGATCTACAGGTTACTCCCTCTCTGTAGGTGGTCCTATTTTGGCCCCCATGTCGGGAACATTATGCATCAGTCCTGTGGCTTCGCATAGTTTGAACACGCGCCCAGTAGTTGTAACAGATAATGTAAAAATCGACCTCGAGATTGAGAGTAGAACACACAATTTTCTACTGGCAATTGACGGCAGAAGTGAAAGCGTACCCTGTAGCGATAAAATTTCTGTGACGAAAGCACCCTTCAAAATATCTGTAATAAAAATCAAGCATAAAAACTTTTACGACACTCTTCGTGACAAAATGTCATGGGGAAGAAGAGGGTAACCGTTGACAATAGACAACGGACAACAGTCCCATCCGGACTGCAGTCCATTGTTAGTTGACCGTTGACCGTTAATCCCACTTCGTGGTTTTTTCCTCCTTATTCGCTAACGCTCATCAAGCTTCGCAAGTCGCACCTCGGCAATTCAAGTAAACTCGATTGCGCTCGGTTTGGCGTCGGTCGACCGTTATCTGTGGACTTGTTTAGTCGAGAAAGTCGTAGTCGGTGAGG
>JAZQXB010000014.1:0-21551 GCA_045632685.1 Alloprevotella sp. | reverse complement strand
ACAAGCGAATGGAGGTATATCAAATTCCTCCCCAAAGTTAGGGGAACCGACGCTCGAAGTAAGAGCAGAGGATAAACTTGTTTATACTATGCCTTACGAGGAGGAGGAAGACCGAGGTTGCGAGGTCAAATGCCCAAAGGGCGGAGGGGTCTGTGGTAATGGGGTAACTGTATATTCTGCCTAATTCATAATAATACGTTTATCCTACAGATTACTATTGTATTTCTTGGCGTAGGGAGAAAATGCCTTCATAAGTTTATTTGAAGTGTCTATGAAAAAATGAAATATCTCTTCTTGTTGTTCCGGTTTAAGGTATGATAAATCGTCTCGGTCAATTCTAATACGACTTGCATTTCTGTCATCCAATCTTTGCCAAGTAAGTTCACCGCCAAACTGTTGTTCTATTTCTTCTTTATGAGTATACAAATAGTCAAAGAGGCGTTTGTTTTTATCCTTGTCCGAATGGTTAATATAAACCTCGGTGCGAGTGTGATTTTTGTAAATCAACACATAGATTTTGGTACCCGCTAACCCCTTAACGTTTTTACTCAACCCTTCACCTGAAGTGTCCGAAGAGTCACGGTACAAACCATTATGCTGTCTGTTATACTCAATAAATTCCGCCCAAAACTTTTGGCGGTTAGAGTGTGTAATGCGAGAGGCTTCGGAGTCTTGATTCTCAGATTGCTTCTTCGACGCAATCTTAATTGTATAATCGTCTGCATCCTTGATGGGGATGATTTGGTCAAAGTCAAGGAGTAATTTGTCATTGTATTTGTAGGGCGTAACCTTAAAGCACTTGATGCGGAGGTTGAAATTAAGCAACCACATCACCGAAGAGGTAACCTCCTTGCGGAAGTTTGCTGCTACTAAAAAGATACGCTGAGAATTACCTACGTTAATTTCTACATCAGACAAGTCTTTACCGTCAAAGAAATCCGAAAGCATTTCCTCTGCATTGGCAGACGCCCCCAAGTAGCGCTGATAGATTTCAATAATATCCTGCTTGGTAAGGCTTGAGCAGTAGGAGGCATATTTAATTGCTTGCCAAGTAACATCGCGCCCCGAATCATCCAACTTGTTTTCAATAATTACAAGGTTGCCCAACTTATCCAAAGCCAACAAGTCAAGTCGCTCTCTTGTGTCAGAGAAACCGTCAAACTCCTTTTGGATAATCAGCAATTCTTCTCCCAAAGAACTGGGTTCTTTAGCAATCCATTCTTGCAAGTTGTAGCGTTCGCTCATACCTAAATCACTGAACGAACACTCTTCAACTCTCACAAGACTGTTATTTTCTTTGTCAATAAGATACATGTTAGAAACTATTAGGTTGAAAGTTCTTCTTCTAACTCTTGGTACAGCGCTGCTGGACCTAAATGCCAAGTCTTTGTATTCTCCATCTTTAGGCGCTGGTATAGTTGGGAAGCATATACGGTTTGTATTGCTTCCACAATACTCATACCCTTATGCTCAATGAGTAGACATGCTAATCCGCTTATCTTGGAGGGAAGTATGAGGTGTAGATTAGATTGTGTGATGGTGCCAATCAGTGATTCATGGTTCAGCATACCTAATTGCTTTGTTGATTTATAACCTCATCAATTTCTTCCACCAGCCATTGACGCCCCTGTGTGTGCAAAACTTCAAAGTGTTGGCACAAGTAGTCAAGCACTTTATGTTTGTTAAACATGGTCATCACTTCTGCCTCACTCATGCCCTTGGTATGCATGTATTGCTCAATGCAGAAGGAGATGAAGTAGGTGATGTCTTTGTTTTTCTTATCCATAGCATTAGGTTTATGGCAAAGGTAATGATTCTTTGTTGAATAATTAAAATTGGGAGGGGAAATCTTACTGACAGGGGGCGAGAGGATGATGCTCTATATAAGATTGAGTGGACGTAGATGGCGGTACGTGGAGAGTAGGGGTATGAAAAAAGAAGTTCTGGAGCACGGAGGGTGCTTCAGAACTTCTTTTGCGTATGCGTTTGTCGGTGAGAGGTAAGAATATACCCCGCACGGGAAATATGTTCTTTTGTTCTTCTATATAACAAACTTATAAATAGTTGAAATACAGGCGTTTGAGAAATTGTTATTTTTACTCTCATTTTGGGGGCGCCAATTCAATACTTCTATATAACAAACTTATAAACAGTTGAAATACAGGCGTTTGAAAAATTGTTATTTTTGCTCTCGTTTTGGGGGCGCCAATTCAATACTTCTGTCTGAAAGAATAGTTTGCCGCAGGGGTGGGGTGTCTAAAACAAACCAATAAACCAACTGCCGAGGTCGCCTATCCACGAACCGATTTGGATGATGAGAAGTATGAACAGGTAGATCAGGAGGCATAGGATGAGGCATAGGATGCCCAGCCAAATTGCTTTGCGGTTGATTTCGCTGACAATCTTTTTGTCATCTTCAATAAATCCTGTGAGTAGGCGTGAATTCTTGGTATACGACTTGTTGAAGATGTCGAGGAGGTCGCCAAGGGCAGGGATCAACCCCACGAGAATGTCAAAGAGGGTGTTGTAGATAATGGCGAAGGTGAGTGCGACGCTCTTTACCTTAAACATACTAATGTATAGAAAAGGGAGGTTTAGTAGTGCAGTCAGTGCATCGCCATAGGCGGGAAGAAGGAGTCCGATGATGGGGTCGAGGTAATATTTGTCCATCCATCGGGTGATGTTCTTCGTAAGGCGGAAGGTGCGTGAGGATTCAACTTTCTTCCGTCGCACCTCTTTCTTGGTTTCCTTAGGGGTTGTTTTCAAAGTCGTTCTTATCGCATTATATATTAATGTGGCGCTTATCTGTGTTGCGAGCGAAGGGATACAGCGGTTATAACGCCTTCACCCTTCCCATATTTAACGTGGGGCGCTTCTGCTTGTCAAAGGTTTGTGGCTTCTGCGGAGTATCCTTTTGCAACGGAACCTTCATATTGGTAGGAGCTGGTTGCGTCGCAGGTTTAAATGCTGGTTGTGCCTCCTCCTTTTTCACCGTTTTTGAAGGTTGCATAGTGGGAGATTCGACAGTGTCTTTTGCTGTAGAGTCGGGTGTCGTACTTGACATATTCACAGGCATGTAACCACTGGTCGTACTCACCTTGTATTGCTTCATCTGCTCGTCGCTCTCAAACTTGTTGCCACGGATGAGGCGGTCGGGTTCCTGAAGGGTCATGGGCGCATTAGAATAGAAGATGTGCTTGCGCATGTCCCAGTAGAGCTCTTCAGAGGAGTAGGTCACCTTTTTCTCGCGGTCGTTCATCACCACGCGACCACGAAGTTTCCAGAGGTACTGGTCGAAGCAGTAGGCTGTGTCTGCCGTGATATGGAGGTTTACGCTGACACTATCGTCATAGCGTTCAAGGTAAACTCCCTTCGGAAACTCTTGACGCTGTGGCAAGGTCTTGTCGTAAACGAGCCACTCTTCGGCGATAATCTTATAGCGCATGATACCCGAGTCGGAGATGAGTTTCGAGACTCCTCTCGTCGCCATTACGGGCAACGAGTCGCGGCAATCTACCTGTGGTCCCATGGGCGGCGCATCAGAGGTGCATGCCAGGGGGAGGAGGAGTATGAGGAAAAGGAGGTAGCGCATCAATGAGGAAAGTTAGTAGTTAGTAGATAGTAGTGAGGAGTGTTGTGCTGGACGTATTATCAGCGTAGAGACGTCATATTATGGGCGTCTCGGTAGCGGGTGAGGCACGATTGGTATATCGCTTTGCTGGTACGGACGCACGGTTCGTGCGTCCTAAATACATAGGAGGTTATGACAAAGCACACGGCAGGATATTTCTTTTGATTTAGGACGCACGAACCGTGCGTCCGTACCAGTCAAGTGAATATCCCGCATGGCATTACTCACTCCTCACTTCTCACTGAATTTTATCTCACCTTCCACTTGCTGAACCACATTTCGTTGAATGTGATACCAAGGCAAAGGCGGAAGTAGTTTTCGGTAATCATGCCGCTGAATTTGGGTTCTACGCGTTCGTACTGTGCAGCGATGTTGACCACACTACGGTTGCTCCAACCATTTTGGATGGGGATGGCAACCCCTAATGTTGCACTGTAGCGGCGGGGACCGTCTACGCCATTGACCTTGGTGTAGGGAGTAGACATGGAGAGCCCTACGCGGTAGCGAATTTGCTGGAACCAATATACGCTGTTAGGGCGGGGCTGGTATTCACCACCGATGGTGAGGGTGTGGCAGTTCTTAAAACTATTTGTGCTCACCTGATAGGTGTTGTTCACGAGTTCCGGCATGCGACAACCATCCCACAACTGGAGGGTGTAGTCCATCCCTACGCGCAATCTGTTGCGGTGGTTCCAAACGGCACCCACACCGAACGTGTGGGGAAGTTCAAAGGCATTTGCAAGGCGTGTGGTGTCACCCACAGAACCCTGATTTGTTGTGATGCGCTGGTCGATGTAGAACGCAGGGTGGTTTACCTCATGACCGAGTCCGTAGGTCGCACCAAGGATAAGTGTGTTGTTGCGGTTGATGCGTTGTTCATATTGCGCTCCGAGGTCCAACTTAAACGTGCGGATGTCCGCTGCATAAAGGCGGCGGCGTGAACTGATTGAGGCATTGTCATAAGACGCATAAACGCTGTTCTCCATTGTGCCCCAAAGGTAACCGAAGTTGGCACCCACAGAGAGTTGCTTTATTGGGCGGTATCCCAAACCAACGAACACCTCATGAAGTCCGCCATCTCCCTTATAGGTTTCCGTTTGCGTCACCTCCCCCGTGCTCTGCATGATTTTTGAGGTTGTATTCATGTCATACCCGATAGTGGTATAGGGCATCATCCCCAAGGTCATCCCAAAGTTGGGCGCAAGGCGCATCCCCGCCATCACGTAGTCGATGGAAGAGTTGTTGGCATTCTTCTTGGCATTACCCTGTTCGAGGTTTGCCTTTTGAAGTGAGAAACCAATATCAAAGATGAGGGTGAGCGAGTCAATGGAAGCGTAGGACGCAGGGTTCTTAAAGTTCAGTTGCTTCGAATGGTTCATACCATAGGCAAGACCTGCCATACCCTTGTTAAAGCCCTGCGCCTGGTCGTTTTGAAGTCCGAAACCATAGCGAGAGTAGGGGGAGTTAGAACCATTGGTTTGGGCAAAAGCGCAGAAGGTTCCGAGAAGGAGCGCTGTGGAAAAAAGTATTCTTTTGTACATCGATAGATGAAGTTGAGAGTTTAGAATTGAGTGTTGCAGATGCGGCGTTAGTGTGCTACTTAACCAATTGTATGCTATAGCAGTTGATCCAAAATTAGATTCATCATACCCCCTCCCCGCTTACGCGGTACTCCCCCTATCTTAAGGGGAGAGCGCCATTCGGAGTAGTCCCACACCATTTATCACAAGTGAAAGTGAGATTGCTTACACCCGTTGAGTTGTTTTAACGGAAGTATCAAACCATACTCTCCCCTTAAGATAGGGGGAGTACCGCGTAGCGGGGAGGGGGTATGGTTAATTTATGACGAGTGTTTCGGTGTATTTCCCTTAAGATAGGGGATCGCTTTTCGGTGAGGGGGAATGCAACTTTGGGGCAACTCTTATATCATTACCTAACTAATTCATGCAGTCCGCGCAACACGAGGTGCGGGTCATGGGTAATGCAAGGTGCGACGTCGGGTGAAAATTCAAAATGGTTGCCTCCCGTGTAGAACACATGGAGGTTGGGGAAGCGCTTGCGGCACATGCGGATGTAGCCTTCGATTTCAAACTTGATGCCGTTGACTGCTCCGCCGCGAATGGCTGTTGCCGTGTCGTAACCAAGGTCGGGCAGGTCGCCCTCTACAGAGATAAGTGGCAGCGCTGCCGTATGTTCGTGCATCGCCTTCAAGCGCAGTTCTACGCCTGGAGAAATATTCCCTCCTGCGAAGCAGTGGTTTTCATCAATCACATCAAAGGTGAGGCAAGTTCCCGCATCAATGACCAGCACGGGCGTGTTGGGCATCTGCGTTACGGCAGCAATGTCGGCCGCAAGGCGGTCGGCGCCAAGTCCTTGAGGAATCTGCTGAAAATAAGGTTGCGCGCAGGGCGATGTGTACGTCAGTCGCAACACGGGGCAGGGGAGTAATTGCAGCGCTCGGTCCAGCGCTTCGTTAGGACCTGCAACATTTGACACGGCACAAGCCTTAATGCTGTACGTCGCGCAAAGTTTCCCAATTTCCGTGTGCCAATCCGTAGCGACACGCTCGCTAAAAATTATTTCGTTGTCTTGGAACACCGCCACTTTGGCGGAGGTGTTGCCAATGTCTATAGTGAGAACCATAAATAGAGTACAACTAACAGAGTACAGAGTACAACTAACAGGGTACAACTAACAGAGTACAGGGTACAACTGACCAGCAAAGTGAATACTCAAGAGTAAAAGTCCGGATGGAAGTTGTACTCTGTTATCTGTACTCTGTACTCTACGTTATTCTTCTTCCTTCCACCCCTGCGCCTTGAGCAGAAATTCCTGTCCGTCGCGGGTGATGAGTGCCGCACCGAGGTCGGGGCGTGTGATGTGTCCGATGATTTTTATGTCCTCGAGTTGTGCTACGCGGTCGTGCTCTGTGAGGGGCACGGTGAAGAGCAGTTCGTAATCTTCTCCCCCGTTGAGGGCACAGGTGGTGAGGTTCATGTTAAACTCCTCGGCAGTCACAGCGGTGAGGTAGTCGATGGGGATGCGCTCTTCGTAGACGCGGCACCCCACATTGCCCTGCTTGCAGAGGTGCTTGAGTTCCGAGGCGAGTCCGTCGCTTACGTCCATCATTGCGGTGGGAGTGATGCCTGCTTCGGCAAGTCGTTCGATAATGTCCTTGCGCGCTTCGGGTTTGAGGTAGCGCTCAAGGAGGTATTCGCGCCCGCTGAAATCGGGTTGCGCAGCTTCTCCCTCGCCGTGGCGTTGGCTTTCAAAAATCGCCTTCTCGCGCTCCATGAGTTGCATGCCCATATAGGCAGCTCCGAGGTTTCCGCTCACGCAAATAAGGTCGGTATCTTTTGCACCGCTGCGGAGGGTCATCTTTTCGGGAGCAACTTCACCCACACAGGTCAAGGAAAGGGCAAGTCCCGTCTTCGAACTCGTCGTGTCGCCTCCCACGAGGTCCACACCATGGCGCTCACACGCGAGGCGGATGCCTGCGTAGAGGTCTTCAAGGTGCTCCACCTCAATGCGACGTCCCACGGCAATGTTCACGAGCAACTGCGTGGGGCGACCGTTCATGGCATAGATGTCCGAGAAGTTCACCATCGCTGCCTTATAGCCCAAGTGTTTGAGGGGAGTATAGACAAGGTCGAAGTGAATGCCCTCCATGAGCATGTCGGAAGTAACGAGCATGCGCTTTTCTGCCGAGGGCGCCAGCACTGCCGCATCGTCGCCCACACCCTTAATGGTTGAGGACTGCTGAAGCGTAATGTCTTTGGTAATATGTTCGATAAGGGCAAATTCGCCCAGTTCTGAAAGTTGCATAGGTTATTAGTGTTTTAGTAAACAAGTGAACGAGGTACGAGTAAACGAGAAGGTTAGAAAAGGCAGAACAAAAATCCGTGCGCTCATCGTTTATCTCGCAAACTATCTTGTTTACTTGTCTACTTGCTAACTCGTTTACTGTTAAAAGTACACCCCAAACCCAATCTTAAATCCGAATTCGCAATGGTCCTTAAACTCGTTGTAACAAATCTTGTAGTACGCCGAGGGTTCTACCGTCACGTGGCGGTTGATGAAAAAGGCATAACCCAATTCAACAGGGGTGTAGAGCAGCGTCTTGCCGTGATTCTTTCTGCCATAATGATTGCGCCATTGCAGTTCGCCACCTGCACCGATAAAGATGCCGTTGCGCTCAAAGTAGTAGCGTGCACCTGCGGCTGCGGAAAAGGCATGTGTCTTGCTTTCGTAAGCATATCCCAGATCGGCCTTTACTAAAAATTCATCATCCAGGAAGTAACCCCCATTGAGGTTCATGCCAAAATTAAAGTCGCGTGCTTTGTTGTAACTCAAATCAATGTTGGAGAGTGACGCACCGATGTATTTCTTCCCCTGTTCAAATTGTGCAGTTGCACAGAGGCAACCTGCAAGCATCAGGACGATAGAGAGGAGTGTTTTTTTCATAGGGATAGTTTTAAGGTCTATTATTAGGTGTTGTTGTGTGGGAAAACCACATTTATTGGTTCCCATATTATCTTGCAAAGATACAACAAAGAAATGAAAGAGCGCTTTTTATAAGTAAAAAGTATCGTGCGCGCGTTATTTATGTGATGGGTAATTAACGATTGATGAGGAGTGGATGTTCATGATGAGACTTGATGGTGAGTGCTGTTAACAATCCCAATCTTCTGCGTTGACCTCTTTGCTCTCACTCCAGATGCTCCAATTTGGAAATAGGGCGCAAATTCTTGTAACTTCCTGGAAGTTATTTGTTTGATGTTTTTGAATTAGTTGAAAAACATTCAAAAAGTTGACATACTGGGGTGTGAGTGCGTTATTTCGCCCCAACGCGAACCCGTGTTTGAAATTTTAAAATCTCACGCGTCGGGGAGACGGTTTTTAGCACCATTTTGGCGTTTTTTGCGTTAAGAATTTTTATGATTTTTTAAGTTTTGTTTACGCAACATAGGGGCGTGTGAAACCGATTCGGTACATAATTTTAATTATTCGGCACATAATTTTTCGTACGTGCCGAATAATTTTTGCGATAATACTTGTTGATTGGGAAATGTCGAGAAAAATATATACTGATAATCAGGCAGTTAAAAAGGAGGCCTTACCTGTTTCGGTAAGACCTCCTTTTCTGTAGTACAAAGATAATACATTTTTCAAGGAAATGCAAATCCCGTTTTTGGGCGTGATTGCTGAAGTGTGCGAAAAATCGTTACAAATGGGAAGGGGGCAAATAGGTTGTAGGGGCAAAAAAATAGGTAATAAAATTGCTATAATAATAAAAACATTGTCTGTGAAAGTCTGCGACGTCTGCGTGAGGCTATAACACCCCGCAGGGATTCTGTGTGAAACATTATCTCACGCAAAGGCGCAAAGGGCGCGAAGCGTTATGTTCTTCTATATAACAAACTTATAAACAGTTGAAATACAGGTGTTTGAAAAATTGTTATTTTTGCTCTCATTTTGGTGGTGCCAATTCAATACTTCTGTTCTTTTGTTAAAAAAAGTTGCACGCAGACTACGCAGAACTACGGGGAATTTTGCGCCTTTGCGTGAGGAATTTCACGCAGAACTGAAAGTCGCTGTCCGAACTTGTGAGGGGAAAGCAATCCACGGAATACACAGAAAAGTCTCCACGTATCTTCACGTATCTGTGCGTATTTTTTTTGAGCCACGAATGGGCACTAATTTACACAAATGCCTTGCGGAGTGTAGTTGTCTCACGCAAAGTCGCAAAGTATCGCAAAGCGTCTGCGTAGTTCTGCGTAGTCTGCGTGAGGTGGTTTCACACAGAAATACACGGAATACACAGAACCATGCGGAGCGGGATTGTTTCACGCAGACGGCGCAGATTTTCGCAGAAACCTGCGGAGCAAAATTCTGTGTCATTCAGTGCATTGCTTTCCCCTCACAAGTTCGGACAGCGACTTTCAGTTCCGTGTGCAAATAAATCTCCGCGCCCCTTTGCGTCTTTGCGTGAGAGATGTTTCGTGTAGATACGTGTAAACTTGTCTGTTAAAAGTTTTTAAATGTGGTGTTTTTTTTGTAGTTTTGCGAAGACTTGTCCTTGGGACAATAAATCTTGAAACATCCATGAAATCTTTACTTGTCTATAAAGCTTCTGCGGGTAGTGGTAAGACCTTTACACTGGCTGTGGAGTATATTAAATTGTTGATTGCCAACCCCTATGCTTATCGCAACATTCTTGCCGTGACCTTTACGAATAAGGCTACGGCAGAAATGAAAGTGCGCATCTTGGGACAACTCAATGGCATTGCAAAGGGGCTCAAAAGTTCGAACCAATATTTTGAAAAAATAAAAAAAACTCCTGAAATTCAGGCGCTAAATCTCTCGGATGCTCAAATTCGGAGCCGTGCGCAGAAGGCACTCTCGGCAATGCTTCATGATTACACAAGGTTTCGCATCACGACGATCGACTCCTTCTTCCAAAGCATTGTGCGCGAGTTGGCTTACGAACTCGACCTTACGGCAAACCTGCGTGTGGACCTGAATGCGAAGGAGGCGCTGGAGGAGACGGTGAAGAGCATTGTGGAAGACCTCAACAATCATTACAGCGAGGACGACCGCGTGAGGAAGGAGAACATCATGCAACTGTTGACCTCATTTATGTTTGAGCGTATCGATGAGGACAAGGCGTGGAATGTAATGAAGGAGGTAAAGTCATTTGGCGAAAACATCTTTACGGAACAATACCTGAAACAGGGTGCACAGGTGCGCTCCATGATTGGCGACCCCACCTTTCTGACGCAGGTGAAAGCGCATTTACACGCGCTTATGGGCAAGGCTGAAGGGGATGTCAAGAGGCTCGGAGCAGACTTCTGGACGCTATTGTCGGGGTACGAAGATAAGTTGTACAAGGGCAGTCTTGGGGTGAAAAGTATTTTGACGCGCATCTTAAACTTTACGAGCAAGATGAAGTTTGCAGATGTGATGGGTACGGGTAAAACGGATTATACCCTCACCCTGGATTCTTGGAGCAAGGACATGACGGTACAGAGCGAATTTGCGCGTAAGAACATCCTGCAACGTTACGCTGACTTGCTCGAAGGGGTGAAGGCGCAGTGTATGCGCATCGTCACGGCAAGGGTGATGCTTACGCACATCAATGAAATGATGCTGCTTAACACCATCAATGAAACCCTCCGCCAGAAGAACAAGGAGGCCAACCGCTTTATCCTGGCCGACACGGCACACTTCTTGCGCGACATGGTGGGCGATAGCGACATCCCCTTTATCTACGAGCGAACCGGCGCGCGTTATCAGCACATCATGATTGATGAGTTTCAGGATACCAGCGAATTGCAATGGGGTAACTTCCTGCCCCTTTTGAAGAACAGTCTTGATGCCGGGAATAAGTGCCTCATTGTGGGGGATGTGAAGCAAAGCATTTACCGCTGGCGCAACAGTGACTGGCGCACGCTCAACAATATTGATAGCGAAAGTGAATTGAGTCGCTACGTGGTTCAACCCACGATGGATGTGAATTATCGCAGTTCGGAGATGGTGGTGGAATTCAACAATGCCTTCTTCAACCGCGCTGTGAAGTTTGTGGCGTCATCCTACAGCGCTACGATAGATGACCCCACGGGCAGTATGGCAACGCCGATTTTGACTGCCTATGCGCAAGTGCATCAGCAGGTGCCCGACAAGCATAAGGGCTATGGATATGTGAGCATCGACAACTTGTGTTATCCCGCCTCAAAGCGCAAGGCGAAGGTAGAGGGTGAGGCACCCGATGCGGAACCTCAAAAGAGTAGGGATGAAATCATGCTCGACCGATTTGGCGAACGCATGCGCGAGGTGTTGGAGGGCGGTGTGAAGCCCAAAGACATTGCCATCCTTGTGCGCAAAAATGATGAGGGTATCATGATAGCCGACTACATGGAGCGCGAGTTTCCCCATGTAAAAGTGGTGAGCAACGAGGCCTTCTTGCTCAACACGTCGGTAGCGGTGAACCTGCTGGTGCTCGCCCTGCGCGTCGTGGCGCATCCTGAAGATGTGGTGGCGATGTATTCGCTGGCGATGATGTATCATCGCGAGGTCGTGTGCAGAAAGGTGGAGCATGCCGACGAGAATAGTGCCTTCTTAACTCCGAAAGAGCAGGTGATGCAGTTGCTCCCCCGTGCCTTCAACGAGGAGCGTGCGCGCTTGCAAGAAATGCCCGTCTATGAACTCTGCGAGCAACTCTATACATGGTTTGAACTGGAAACGATTAAGGGGCAAGACGCTTACCTGTATTGCTTCTTCGACCAAATGTTGGCCTACTTGCAAGACCATGAGGGCACTATCGACGCCCTGCTCAATTATTGGGACGAAAAGTTGTACCAGCAGGCCGTGCCGATTGGTGATGCTGAAGGGGTGCAGATCCTCACGGTGCATAAGTCGAAGGGTCTGGAGTTTCACACGGTAATTGCTCCCTTCTTTGAATGGAATGTGGATGGCTACTCTCCAGGGTCTATGCCATCGATGATTTGGTGTCAACCGAGCGAACCCGTCTTCTCCGACATCTTGAAGTTAGTGCCCGTTCAGTACAACAAGACGCTGTACGAAACCTATTTCCAAAAAGACTTTCAAGAGGAATTGTTGCGTAAATTGGTGGACAATCTCAATGTGCTTTATGTGGCCTTTACGCGAGCGGAGAACAACCTTATTGTGTTGACGGGAGCAGCGGCTGAAACGACCGCTGGTAAGACAGCAACTACGGTGAACGATATTGTGATAAAGGGCATTCCCAAGGAGGTGCCGGAAAAGGCGGAGGAGGCAACGGAAAATCCTGCGCTTGAGGTGGTGAAGGATACTACTTATACGTTTGGCACGCTCGTGCCCTCCGAAGCGGATGATGATACCGAGCAGGGCGAGGATGACGATGCGGTTGAAGAAATCAACTATCTTGAACCCGATTTTGAGAAGTGTAACATCCCCTTCGCGTCACAACCTACGTTGGTAAGTTTCCGTCAGTCCAACGAATCGCAGCGTTTCCTGAATGGTGAAGACTCGGATGTGGCGGAAATAGCGCTCAACTATGTGGAAGAGGGAAATTTCTATCACAACCTTATGGAGCGCGTCCACACGTGTGACGACATCGCAACGGCGGTAGATGCTTTTGAACGCGAGGGTTTGATACAGGATGCTGCGCACAAGTCAGAGGTGTTGGACTTCCTGACGCGCGCTTTCAGCAAACCTGAAGTGCGTGAGTGGTTTGCTCCAAAGTGGCGCGTGCTCAACGAGGCAAACATTCTTTACCCTCTCAACGCTGAAGATGGAAAATATATAGAGCGCCCCGACCGTGTGATTTGTGATGACAAGGAGACTATAGTTGTTGATTACAAAACAGGGCGCATGGAGTGTCAGCGCTACATGGACCAGGTGAAGGGATACCTGAAACTTTTGGCGGCAATGGGATATCCTAATCCGCATGGTTATGTGTGGTACATGCGATCCAATAAAGTTGTGCCGGTGACGCTTGGTTAGAGTAGGTTGTAGTGAGTAGTGAGTAGTGAGTAGTGAGTAGTGAGTAATACCATGCGGGACACAATTCGTTTATCTCGCTGACCTTCTTGTCTACTCGTCAACTTAAAAGAGTAAAGATAAAAGCAATAATATAGGAGTTTACCCATTACCACAGACCCCTCCGCCCTTTGGGCACCTCCCCTAACTTTGGGGAGGATTTTATATACTTCCGTTCGCTTGTTATTTCCAATTGGACGCCTAAACGAGGTAGACTAACTAAAATTGTCCCCATAAGTTAGGGGGACGAGCAACAAAGTTGCGGAGGGGGTCTGTTTAACTCGTCACCTCGTCTACTAAAACAACGTTTATCTCGCTGACCATCTTGTTTACTTGTACCTTGTTAACTTGTCTACTAAACTTTTGTTTCTTCGTCTACTAAAAAATAACCCATGACTCCATTTCTTAAAAAAGTAGCACAATATCTTTATGCCCAGTCTGGGGGCAACTTTGAAGGATTGACCATAATCTTTCCGAACAAGCGTGCAAGTTTGTTTTTTAACAAGTACCTGCGCGAAATGATTGATCGCCCCATTTGGGCTCCACAATTCATAACGATAGATGAGTTGTACCGCCAGTTGAGCAATAAGCAACTTATTGACCCTATAGAATTGGTGTGTCGCCTCTACCGTGTATATACGAAAGTTACGGGGCGCACAGAGTCGCTCGACCACTTTTATTCGTGGGGCGAGATGATGTGTCGTGACTTCGACGATATTGATAACAGCATGGTGCGCGCGGACAAGTTGTTGGCAAATGTCAATGATTTGGAACAACTTAAGGACTTCAGTTTCTTGAGTGAAGCGCAGCGTGAAGCGATTGGACACTATTTTGAAAGTTATACCTACGAGCGTGATACAAAATTGAAGAAGAAGTTCACGCAGATTTGGGAATACCTATATCCCCTTTATACGCAACTTCGTGAAACTTTGGCGGCGGAGGGTTTGGCGTATTCAGGCATGCTGAAGCGAGAAGTTGTTGAGGAGTTGCGTGCGCATCGTGACGGAGAACTGCCCGAGTTTTTCAAAAATCGAACATTTGCCGTTATTGGTTTTAATGTATTGACCGAAACGGAGAAGGAACTGTTCAGAGAACTGAAGAGTAGGGTGGCGGTGAAGTTCTTCTGGGACTTTGACTGGGGATATACCAACCTCGGTGCTGCCGACGATAATAATAGCGTATATGAAGCGGGGCAGTTTATAAAAGAAAACATCCATTTGTTTGGCAATGAGTTGGACAAACTTTCGGACGAAGAGCAGGATAAACTGTTCGGAAACTTCCGCACCCCCAAAAACTTTAAGTATGTGGCGGCAGCCACCGAGAGCCAGCAGACGCGTTATGTAGAGGGTTGGATCAAGGAGCATGTGGCGCAAGAGGAGGATATGGTAGAAACCGCGGTAGTGCTCTGCAATGAAAAGAACCTTCAACCCCTCCTTCACAGTATCCCCAGCAAGACGGGGGCAGGGCAGAAGATGTTGCTCAATATTACGATGGGGTATCCCTTGAGCGAAACGCCTATCACCAGTTTCTTGCTTGCCTTGGCGGAATTGCAACTCCTGGGTTCGACGGGCCGTGGTTGGCGCCACGGCCGTGTGCTTGGTGTGCTGACACATCCTTACGCACAGCGATTAGGGGGCGATGAGGCGATGCGCCTGCGCAAGAAGTTGGTGGATGAAAAGATTTTCTTCCCCTCGGATGCTGATTTGCGCACAACATCCCCATTGTCAATCGTGTTCCAACATGTTTCCGGCAATGAAGGGTTGTTGAAGTACCTTTCAGAGGTGGTGCAAGCCATCGGGATGACCTTTAAGAATCAATCCTCAAAGGGCATGATGGAGCAACTGTATTGCGAATCCGTGTTTGCCGCTTATACCCTTATCAACCGCTTGAGTGCGTTGGAGCGCCAGCGTATTGAGGGTGAAGAAGGTTCGCTCCTGGCGGTGGAGGAATACACGTTGTTGCGCCTATTGCGCACCCTGCTGAACGGGCGCTCAATTCCGTTCCATGGAGAACCCGCTGAAGGTGTGCAGTTGCTGGGATTGCTTGAAACGCGTTGCTTGGATTTTCGCAATGTAGTGTTGCTCTCGGCAAATGAAGGAACATTGCCCGATAAAAATCAGCGTTCGAGTTTTATCCCTTATAACTTGCGTGAAGCCTATGGCATGACGACTATTGAAAAACAAGTGAGTCTCTCTGCCTATTACTTCTACCGCCTGATAAGCAGGGCGACAAACGTGTCATTGCTTTACAATGTTTCCACCGATGGCATGCAGACGGGAGAAATGTCGCGCTTCTTAACCCAATTGTTGGCAGAGGTGGAGAATACGCCCTCGCCCTCAAAGCAACAGGCTAAAAATCAACTCTTGTCGCCTCAAACCACGTTTGAATTCCTTGCGCTCTCCAACGAGAGTGAAACCTCGAAGTCACTCCCCATTCAAGTAGAGAAGACACCCGAGGTGATGCAACGCTTGTACGATATGTATGATGTTGAGCGTCAGACGAAGAAGCGTTTCCTTTCGCCATCGGCCTTGAATGTGTATATGGGATGTCCCTTGCGCTTCTATTTGCGCTACGGATTGGGACTGTATGAAGAGGAAGAATTGTCGGAAGATGTTGACAGTCGCCAGTTTGGTAGCATTTTCCACGACGCGATGGAGCAACTTTATACTCCCTTCATTGGTAAAACCATACAGCGAAGCGACATTGATGACCTACTTAATGATGACGTGTTGCTGGACGAGACCATACGCAAGGCTTTTGCACGCGTGTTCTATAATGTGCGTGATAAACAGAAGTTGGCAACCTTCAAACTGCGCCTCAATGGTGAGCAGGAAATTAATCGTGTCGTGCTGAAGAAGTATGTGAAGAATCAACTGAAGTACGATAAGGAGGTTGCGCCCATCAAGATTTGTGGTCTGGAGGAAAATGTGGAGCACACCGAAGCGGTGAAGTCTAGAGATAAGACCATCCGAGTACTGCTTGGAGGTATTATCGACCGTCGTGATGAAGTGACTTATCAGCAAGATGTGCATCCGCGCATTGTGGATTATAAAACTTCGCAGTCACGCCATGCGGCTAAAAGTGTTGATGAACTTTTTGACCCCACGATTGATCCTCATCCCGATTATGTGTTCCAAACATTCTATTACAGTTATGTGGTGGCGCAGAATTGGAAGTCAATGGGCGAAAATTTAATGCCCACCTTGATGTACATAAAGTTGTGCTCAAAGTCGATGAAGGAGATTTTGGCGAAGGAAACTGACCCCGTGAAGCGTGCCGACAAGATGATTGCTAATATGTGCGTCACCATGGGTGTTAATAAAAACAAGGTAATTGTTGCCGACTACTCCGAATATTACGACCAATTTGTGCCCCAGTTGCGAGCGCTACTATCCGAACTTTTTGATCCTCAAAAACCCTTCGTGCAGACTCCCTGTAAAGAGCATTGTAAGTATTGCGAATTTGCACAGATTTGTGGGGGAAAGGGAAAGTAAAATTTTTAGAGTAAAGATAGAAGAGTAGAGAGTAAAGATGCCGTGCGGGACGGCATCAGTGAGGAGTGAGGAGTTAGTAGTTAGTAGTCCATGCGGGACGACAATCGTTTATCTCGCTGACTATCTTGTCTACTCGTACCTTGTTTACTCGTCAACTATAAATCGTTTACCTCGCTGACTATCTCGTCAACTCGTACCTCGTTAACTTGTCTACTAAATTTTTGTCTACTCGTACCTTGTTAACTCGTCAACTAAAAGAACTGACTTTATGAAAACCGCAATTATAGTAGGTGCAACTTCAGGCATTGGCATGGAAGTTGCCAAAATTCTCCTCGCTGAAGGGTGGAAACTCGGGCTTGCGGGGCGACGCGTGGAACTCCTTGAACAGCTCCGCCAACAATATCCCGACCGCGTTGTGACGGAAAGCATAGACGTGATGCTTCCTGAAGCGGTAGAGAAGTGGTTGTCGCTTGCTGAAAAGTTAGGCGGCGTTGACCTTTACCTGCACAGCAGTGGAGTGGGGTGGTACAACCCCGAACTCGACCCTGAAAAGGAAATCCGTACGGCCCAAACCAATGGTGAAGGCTTTGTGCGCATGATGACTACGGCATATAACTATTTCAAAACAAACAAGCGCCGTGGGCATATCGCTGCCATCAGTAGTATTGCGGGCACAAAGGGACTCGGACCTGCCGCCGCCTATTCTGCCACGAAGAAAATGCAACACGCTTACCTCCAAGCCTTGGTGCAAAATGCGCGTGCCGACAAGATGCGCCTTACCGTCACAGATATTCGCCCCGGCTTCGTCAGCACGGCATTTATTGCGGGAGCAAAATTCCCCATGCAGATGCAGGCTGAACGCGTAGCCCAAGATATTGTCCGCGCCATCAAACAGCGTAAGCGCATCGTGACCATCGACTGGCGCTACCGCCTGCTCGTGGCCATCTGGACACTAATCCCCCGCTACATTTGGGAACGCATTACGTTGAGCGTGGAGAAGAATGAGTAGGTTTTAGTAAACAAGTAGACGAGGTACGAGTAGACAAGAAGGGTAGCGAGATAAACGACTTGTCGTCCCGCACGGTATCTTTAATCTTTACTATTTTATCTTGGCAATAATATAGCAGTTGACCCAAGAACTTTAACAGACCCCCTCCGCAACCAAAGTTGCTCGTCCCCCTTCATTTCCCCCGTTATCGGGGGACGGAAATCCCTAACTTATGGGGACAATTTTAGTTAGTCTACCTCGTTTAGGCGTCCAATTGGAAATAACAAGCGAACGGAAGTATATAAAATCCTCCCCAAAGTTAGGGGAACCGACGCTCGAAGTAAGAGCAGAGGATAAACTTGTTTATACTATGCCTTACGAGGAGGAGGAAGACCGAGGTTGCGAGGTCAAATGCCCAAAGGGCGGAGGGGTCTGTGGTAATGGGTAAACTCCTATATTATTGCTTTTCTCTTTACTCTTTTAAGTTGACGAGTAAACAAGGTACGAGTAGACAAGATGGACAGCGAGATAAACGAGTGTCGTCCCGCATGGTCTTTCTCCTTTCTCTTTTAATCCCGCTTTGCGGTCTTTTCCTCCTTATTCGCTGACGCTCATCAAGCTTCGCAAGTCGCACCTCGGCAATTCAAGCAAGCTTTATTGCACTCGGTTTGGCGTCGGTTCTCCTTTCTCCTTTCTCCTTTCCCCAAGATGCACACCTACACCCCCCACATAACCCGCTTCAAAATGTGGTCGCCCGTGGCGATCGCTGTTGAGGTGCGCCTTTATGCCGAGGGTGAAGGTGGGGTTCCCCTTGAGCGCTACAATCTTGAGGTGGCGGGTGAAGGTTGGTGGCGCTTGAATGTGTATAAAGATTTGAAGGGGGTGTTTTACACCTACCGTGTGCAGACGCAGGACGGATGGTTGGAGGAAACTCCGGGAGTGTTTGCTACGGCGGTAGGGCTCAACGGCCGGCGTGCGGCAGTTATAGATTTGCAAGCAACGGACCCCGAGGGTTGGGAGCAGGATGTGCGACCGCCGGTTACATCGCCCGTGATTTATGAACTTCACCACCGCGACTACTCCATTTTCCATTCCTCGGGAGTGAAAAATAAGGGGCGCTTCCTGGCACTCACCGAGTGCGGCACGCTTTCGCCTGAAGGACTGTCTACGGGCATTGATCACTTGGTGGAACTCGGTGTGACACACGTACAACTCCTGCCCTCCTTTGACTTCTCTTCTATTGATGAGGCGCAAAAGAATGTGCCTCATTACAACTGGGGGTACGACCCGCAGAATTACAACGTGCCCGAAGGTTCGTATGCTACTGACGCTGCGACTCCCGAGGTGCGCATCAAGGAGTTTAAGCAGATGGTGAAGGCGCTGCATGATGCGGGGTTGCGTGTGGTGCTCGACGTGGTGTACAATCATGTGGCGAGTGTGGCACAAAGTGCTTTTGAGCGTACTGCCCCTGGTTATTTCTTTCGCAAAAAGAAAGATGGAAGTCTCGCCAACGGTTCGGGATGTGGCAATGAAACGGCCAGTGAGCAACCCATGATGCGACAATTCATCGTGGAGAGCGTGGCTTATTGGGCCGAGGAATACCACATTGATGGTTTCCGCTTCGACCTCATGGCGCTGCACGACCGCACAACGATGCAGGCGGTCGTTGACCGCTTGCGCACCATCGACCCCAGCATCTGCGTGTATGGCGAAGGGTGGGCGGCAGAACAACCTCAACTGCCTTCTTCGCAAAGCATGACGAAGAAGAATGTTCATAAGGTGAAGGGCGTCGCAGCCTTTGGCGACGAACTCCGTGATGCCCTTCGCGGATCTTTTGCTGACGATACAAAGGGAGGGTTCCTTTTTGGAAATCGAGAAACTTTGCCCCACTTAAAATTAGGACTTGCGGGGATGATTTTTAATTCAGAGTTGGGAAACTCGGAACATTCGGCGTGGACAAAGAGTCCCTTGCAAGTCCTTTCTTATGTCAGTTGTCACGACGACCTCTGCTTGGTCGATCGCCTGCGTGCTGTTGCTCCCGACATTTCCGAAGAGGAATTGGTGCGCCTTTCACTCCTGGCGCATACGGCAATATTCACCGCACAAGGCACTCCCTTCCTATTTGCTGGCGAAGAACTTCTGCGCGAAAAACGAGGGGTGAGAAACAGTTATCGCAGTGTGGATACCGTAAATGCCATAGACTGGCGCAACAAGGCACGTCATTTTGACGTCTTTACCTATTTGCGCCGTCTGATTGCTATGCGAAAGTCACACCCAGCGTTTCAACTTACTACTGCTGCGCAGGTAAAAAAACACCTGCATTTCTTGGATGTGGGCGATGCTTGTGCAGTGGCATTCACGCTCAACGGTAAGGCGGTGGGAGATGACTGGGCACGCATTGTTGTTGTTTTAAATGCGGAATGTAAAGCGGTAGATGTGCGTGTGCCCGAGGGGGATTATACCATCGTTTGCCGAGACGGTCGCATGAATATCAGCAATCGTGAACACGAAGTTAAGAATACGTTTCTTGTTCCCCCGCAAACCGCACTTATTGCATGGAGTCCGAATTAAAAAGGTGTGATTTTGGCACGCAAAGCCTACTTTTCCCCCGGTAAAAAAATAAAATTAGGGGATTGTGGTATTAAAATTTGTTTTATGCAAATTTAATTTCGTAATTTTGCACCTCAATTTGACTCAAGACTATGCGACAACTAAAAATTAACAAAAGTATTACGAACCGCATGAGTGCGGCGTTGGACAAGTATCTCGTTGAGATTGGACGTGAGGAACTGATTTCTACCGATGAAGAAGTAGAACTCGCTCAACGCATCCATAAAGGCGACAAGGAGGCTCTTGACCGCTTGACACGCGCCAATCTTCGTTTCGTGGTATCAGTAGCAAAGCAGTACCAAAACCAAGGTCTTGCCCTCAATGACTTGATTGACGAAGGTAACTTGGGTTTGATAAAGGCGGCACAGAAGTTTGACGAAACGCGTGGTTTTAAGTTCATCTCTTACGCTGTATGGTGGATCAGACAGAGCATTCTTCAGGCCATCTCTGAACAGAGTCGTATCGTGCGTATGCCCTTGAATCAGGTGGGTTTCCAAAGCAAACTCTCAAAGGCGATTGTTAGTTTTGAACAGGAATTTGAGCGTCGCCCTTCAGCGCAGGAATTGGCAGATATTCTTGAAACGGATATTACAAAAGTTCAGGATGCACTTGGCACAAATGGTAAGAAGGTTAGTGTAGACGCACCCTTCCAGGATGATGATTCAAACTGTCTTATCGATGTTATGCAGGACGAATCTGCGCCTGGTACGGACAACTCCATGGAGCGCGAATCACTTTCATCAGACCTCGAAGCAGCGCTTGCAGTGCTTAATGAACGTGAACGCACAGTATTGAAAATGCTCTTCGGAATTGGTCGTAACGAAATGACTGCTGAAGAAGTTGCAAACAATATGAGTCTCACACGCGAACGTGTGCGTCAGATTAAGGAACGCGCCCTTCGTCGTCTTCGTGAAGCAGATAATATCAACATCCTTGTGAAGTATCTCGGTTAATCTGCTTACGACTTATACGCAACACACACCACAATATATATTGTGTCAGTAATGCCATCGAACCCGTTTCGGTGGCATTTTTTTGTAATAATTTATTGGGCTGCAATATTACCAAAATATTGCTGCCCGGTAAAATTTGTCTCTTTATTTTAGAGAACACGAATTGCACGAATAACACGAATCCTTGCGAGGTGTTATCTTTGCTTATCGCATACGAATTGCACGAATACCATCCGGATGATAAAAATTCGTGCTATTGACTTGCGCGAATACCGTCCGGATGGTATTCGTGTTATTCGCCTCTGATTAAGAAATATTCATCCCGCATGGAGATT
>JAZQXB010000013.1:0-1637 GCA_045632685.1 Alloprevotella sp. | reverse complement strand
AAGTAGTAGTGAGTAGTCCATGCGGAGAAATCACTACTTTAGTTGACAAGTTGACGAGGTACGAGTAGACAAGAAGGTAGCCGAGATAAACGAGCATCATTCCGCATGGCGTTACTCACTACTCACTACTCACTACTCACTTTATCTCGTCTACTCGTCTACTCGTCAACTTGTCTACTCTTTAACTAAAAATTCCCCTTACCATGAAAGCAATACCCGACTCCGAACTTATTATCAATGAAGACGGTTCAATATTCCACCTTCACCTGAAACCTGAACAGTTGGCAGATAAGGTCATCCTCGTAGGTGATCCCGCACGTGTGGACCTCGTTGCAAGTTTTTTTGACCGTGTAGAATGTTCGGTTGAGAACCGTGAATTTCGCACGTCAACAGGCACCTACAATGGGAAGCGTATCAGTGTTATCTCAACTGGCATAGGATGTGACAACATAGACATTGTGCTCAACGAAATTGATGCACTTGCGAATATTGACTTCGAAACACGCACCATCAAGGAGCAACTGAAATCCCTTGACATCGTGCGCATCGGAACATGTGGTGGACTTCAAGCACATTGCCCCGTGGGTACATTTATCGCCAGCGAAATCAGCATTGGTTTTGACGGCCTACTCAACTTCTACGGCGGCAGAAATGAGGTGTGCGACCAAGAATTTGAAGCGTCATTCATGGCACACATGAACTGGCAGGGCAACCAATGCATCCCCCACCCCTACGTCATTCATGCCCACGAAGCGCTCACCGAACGCATAGCCCAAACCGACATGACCAGAGGTGTGACCATCGCCTGTGGCGGATTTTACGGTCCTCAAGGCAGACAGTTGCGCCTCCCCCTTGCCGACCCGCAACAAAACGAGAAAATCGTATCTTTCCGCTTCGGAGAGAAGTCCATTACTAATTTTGAAATGGAAAGCAGCGCCGTAGCTGGACTCTCCGCTCTACTCGGCCATAAAGCCCTTACCGTATGCATGGTCATCGCCAACCGCATTGCACACCAGGCAAACACGGGGTATAAAGCGACCATTCAAAACCTCATCCAAAAGGTATTAGACAGAATTTAACGAACAGAGAGGAGCGTTACAAGCGTGACAAGCGTGACAGCGTGACAAGCGTGACAACGTTACAAGCGTTACAACGTTACGCGTGACAAGCGTGACAAGTAAAACAGGCGCGTGAATTACAGAATGCCAGTTGGAATTTCAAGCGGAACCCCTATTGACCTGTAGGGTCTTCAAAATTCTAAAAATATTGCTGTCCGGTAAATACAGATAACTCATTGTTTGATGGATCGTTGTACTCATACAAGTCCCCTTATAGATATTCAACCCCAAAAAACGAGAATTTCTATGTTTAAGAGAACACGAATTGCACGAATTGCACGAATCTCCATGCGGGATGAATATTTCTTAATCAGAGGCGAATAACACGAATGCCATCCGGATGGTCAAGACGCCGAAGGTGTCTCCGCTCTGTAACCGGGGCGTGCGAGCGAGGCGAGTACCCCCGGTGAGGCGCACTCAAGAATCGCACCCTGAAAGGGTGCCCGAGCAACGAGGTATGCCGGATGTTGGGGCACTCTTCCAGAGTGCGACTACTCTCTGACACCCATCCGGGGGTAT
>JAZQXB010000012.1:0-14789 GCA_045632685.1 Alloprevotella sp. | reverse complement strand
TAACCCCTTATAAACAAAGGGAATCCACACAAAAGCACAAAAAAGCCCGCAGGAGCAAACCTACGGGCCTTAAAATTAAACCTACCGCACATAAATCAACAAGCCACACTTCCCAAAATTAAACCAAAATCAAACCAAATTAAACGCTTCGTTTTACGTGTCCCAATTTCCAAAAACCTCATAACACACTGACAACCAACACACTTAACCCCAAATCTGCCCAAATCCTCTCCATACACTTCGTTCTGTGCCCGGTATATATTATTTCTATAAAAATAGTCTGCGAAGTGTGAGATTTGCAAAAGGCGGGCAGTACGCATCTATTGAATAGCATTTATCTGCTTCACCAAGTCCGCCTTCGACATTCCGCCCACCGTCATTTTCGGTTTACCGTTCAAGGGAATAAAATAGAGGGTAGGGATGGAGCGGATGTTGAACGCGTCTGCCAGTTCGGGTTCTTCATCCACGTTCACTTTGTAAACGTCCACGCGCCCCTCGTATTGCTTCGCCACCTCGTCAATAATAGGCGAGAGCATTTTGCAAGGACCGCACCACGTAGCGTAGAAGTCAATCACAGCAGGGCGACTGCCCAAGAATTTCCAATCCTGCATCATCGTTTCAGGATTTGCCACACGGCGCTTAAAGCCTTCAAGGTTGAGATGTATTGTTGCCATAGGAGTTTTAGGTTATAAGGTTATGAGGTTATAAGGTTATAAGTTATAAGGTTATAAGTTATAAGGTTGTGAGGTTATAAGGTTAACGATTTGAGGAGCGAATTTAAAAACTAACAACAATCCGGATGGTAGTTGTACTCTGTCCAGGGCGTTGCCCTTCGCTATGTAGATTATGCCCTTACAGGGCGTTTGCACTCCGCACGGTAGTTGTACTCTGTACTCTGTCAGTTGTTCTCTGTTCTCTCTCCTTTCCTACCGCAAAATTACATCCATCTTTCCATCCCCGCAAACAGACCGCATCTATGGATAAATAGATAAAAATTATACCTCCTGATAATCAAGTTTATTACTTCCCATTGACTTGCGCGCCCTTCGGTTGTAAATGAGTAGTGTCCATTAGTGGTTCCAAATACTTCGCGCCCTTTGCGTCTTTGCGTGAGAAACAAAAATATGTTCTTATGTTCTTCTGTCCCAAAAAACTCTGTGAGTTCCGTGAGTTCCGTGTGAAAAATTCCAAGCAAGGGCGCGGAGCATTATGTTCTTATGTTCTTTTGTCAAAATTATCGTCTCACAGAAATTCGTGTTCTTCAACCTCCGCGAAAGTCCGCACCGTCTGCGTGACAAAAAAGTCCATTAGTGGTTCCAAACGCTTCGCGCCCTTTGCGTCTTTGCGTGAAAATAAAAATATGCTCTTATGTTCTTCTGTCCCAAAAAATCTGCGGAGCAAATTCTGTGTCATTCTGCGATTTCTGTGTGCAACGATTTTTGATATAAGCACAAAAGAACATAACGCTTTGCGAAACTTTGCGTCTTTGCGTGAGAATAAAAATAAGCTCTTATGTTCTTTTGTCCAAAAAAATCTGTGAGTTCCGTGGATTCCGTGTGAAAATAAAAATATGTTCTTCTGTCAACAAAGTTCCGCCGAGAATCAAGAATTTTTAGTGACCAGCAACCTCGCTCCCAAAAATCAAAATCTCACGCATCCACTTTGTCAATATTTTTCGCAAATTCAGGAAGTGGATGTTAAGATAATTTAAGAAAGTTTAAAAATTATTAACGCCCCATCGGATCTACAAAAAATTATTCGGCACATATTTTTTCTTACTCGGCACATATTTTTTCGTAGGTGCCGAATAATTTCGCCTAAAATAGGTATATTTTCAGAAATATCTCCAAAAATACCCCTTGATTATCAGGTACTTAAAAAGGAGGTCAACCCCACTTGGGGAAGACCTCCTTTTCTGTACTACAAAGATAACACATTTTCGACCGAAATGCAAGTCCCCTAAATCAGCCCCCAGTCCCTGAAAAATCCAAATTAGGTAAGAATTTGTTACAATGTGAGGTGGGTGAAATAGAGCAAACAAACCGTTTGTGGTGTTAAATACACACGATTGGTTTTGATTCCCCGAGTCGATAGGACATTCTTAATTTCTACTATTGTAGATGTTAGTAAATCACACGCATTCATGTCTTCGTCGACAGGACATTCTTAATTTCTACTATTGTAGATTGTACGCCACCCACGTCTCATAGGTGAGTCGACAAGACATTTTTAATTTCTACTATTGTAGACTAAACTGTTGCATTTTTTGCAACAGTTGGTTGACAAGTTTTTCCTACGATTATAGAAATCAACACACAAAACCGCCACACCCCTTAATGACAAGGGATGTGGCGGTTTTTCTTAATCAGTACTCAATATCTTATTGCAATCCTTCCATCTCACGTATCACTTCATCTACGATATAGAGGTCGCCATAGAGGTAAAGTCCGGTGGATTTATCGTGTAACTTTTGGCACGTTTGACTATTGTAGAATAGTTTCAAGGCCTGAACATTGGAGATGTTTAATCTCTTGGAGAGTAGGACGGTGATGGCCCCAATCTTGTTGCTCATAATAATTTCTTGTATTACGGGCGACTTTGTGGGGGAATCATAATTCTTCTGTTCCATCATAAATAAGGTGTTTATTGACAAGGTCTTGACATAACAGGCATATTTGATTGTTGGGTTGGTGGCGTGAGAGTTCTCTTAATGCAGTCTGTAAGTCTATCAACCCTGCGATGTAGAGGTTTATCGTATCGATAACTCGGTCGTTAGCCACTCCACCCTCTACATAATCAAATTGTTGAGCTAAATTTTGCCCAGTGCGATTGCCGACAATAAACGCTAACCACTCTTCGTTATAGGCGTCAAAGATTTTACATTTTGCCTCTTTAAGTATCGCTTCTTTATTCAACAAGTATCTGTTGAGGAGTGCTGGCTTATTTCTGCTCTTGGAAATATGGGTGGCCCAAAGCTGGGCTTGTTCACGTAGGTTCGTAACATAGAATCCCTGACCAAAATCCAAGTTGGGGCGTCCGAGTGCACAAATAGGGTGTTCTACCTTTTCGGTGCTTCCCTGGTAAACGATTATGTTGCTCATGGTAACTTCTCCCAATTCTGTAAACATTCCATTATACGCTCGGCTAACACTTCACGACTTTCACTGTGAAGGTGGTCGTAATTGGGGATGATGTAATTTTCAATCATACCGACACGCTCCATACGCCTGAAAATCTCATGGTAGGTGGATTTAAATTGTCGTGCTGTAGTTTCAATGCAGGTGGCCACGAAGGTCATGACAATTTGCTCCTGTGGAATTTCTATCATCTCTTTCATAGGTGTCTTTTGAACTATTTCATGTCAAAAGTAGGAATTTATTTAGAATACACAGCGGGGAAGTGATACATTTGTGTAAAATTACAATTCGCCCGTAACACTTGATGGTGCTACGGGCGAATTTCTGTATCTATTCTCTGTGGAGACGCCATAATATGACGTCTCTACGTTGGCATTCCGCACGGCAGTTGTACTCTGTGCTCTGTACTCTGTGCTCTGTACTCTGTACTCTGTCAGTTGTACTCTAAATTCATCGTGTCAACTTGAACTTTATCGTGATCCCGAAGTCCTGGGTGGTTGTGGGGTAGGACGACGAGGTCAGGAGGGGTTCGTTGAACTGGCGGTCATAATATGCCGTCATGGTGATGAACTTTGAGAAGGCGTAGTCGGCAGAGAGGCTGATTTGGAGTGCCTTGTTGCCAGAGGTCGCTTCAGAGCGCATCGTGAGGATGTCGCGGTTGATGGCAGACTGATTGCGGAACGAGAAGTCGCAACGGATGTTGAGGCTTTGGGCAAAGCCCTTGGCATTCGTTTTCGAACCGCTGGACTTCGTTTCTCCCTCTTCCGTGCGCTGTGTTGTGCGGCTCTTTATCTTGCGCACCTTGCGCTTGGGAGCGAAGAGGTTGATGTCGGCAATCTTGTAACCCATACCGATGACGAAATCGTTAGAACTGGTTTCGTTGATCTGCTGCGCCGTCATAGAGAGGTTTACAACGCGCGTCTTGCGGTATTCTACCTTTACCGTCATGCCATTCTTGAAGGCCATATCTACACCGAGAAGGGGAGAGAAGGCTTCGTTGATGCTTACGGTAGAGATGTCGAAGGGACAAGACGGTACGGGATTGCCCGTGGCAACGTCGTTGATGAAACCGATGCCTCCCATGTATTCGCAGTAACTGCTGAAACTGCTGTACGAACCGATGCTGTAAACGCTCTTATAACCGTGGTTGATGTTGAAACTCTTGAAGTAGCGCTTCATAAAGGCAAGCTTACCAAGTCCGGAATAGGTGACATTCCAGTTGGGAAGGATGGCCGAGAGGGCGGGGAAGAGTCCCATGTTCTTCTTACCTGTATAGGCTTCGAGGAAGGCGGGAATCATCACTTCTGAAGAGTAGCGGTCGACCACTCCGTTTTCGGGATTGTAGGGTTGACCAGCAAGGGCTGTTCCTGCGGGATAAACGGCACCTTCGTACTTCGCCTGGGCGCGTGCCTGATACGTGTCAAGCAGACCTACGAACTTGTTGAAGGTAGGACTATTGAACCCGTTGCTGGCAGAACCAGTGCCTTCAAATGCCGAACCAATAGAGATGGTGGTCATGGAGAATGAACCAGAGGCATTCGTGGGCATGCCGTCAAACATATACTGGATGCTGTTTGACTTGTTGCGGTTGCGCGAAGCTGTGAGGTCAATCTTGAAGTCGCGGAAGGGTTCGAGTGTTGCCTTGAGTTGGAAGTCCTCGGTCTGACTGGAAGTAGCGGGAGTAACGATACTATCAGAGCAGAGCAACCATCCACGATCAACGGCCTTGGTGACATAGTCATCGCCCACAAGACCGAAGGCAAAATCAAGACCTGGTGCCATGCCGCCACCCGTGCGCTGACCGAACATATCGCCCACATTGGGAAGGAACCCAGGAACGGAGAGGTTGTAGGTGTTCTTATAACTTACGTTGACACGGCGGAGCATCATGAGAAAGCGAGTGCCGTGTTGTGCCACCTTATACCACAGTTGTTCCTCGGCGCGCTTCTTGGGTGCCACGACCAGTTTGATGCGTGCTGTGTCGCGCGTGAGGAGTTCGATGCGGTTGTTGTCGAGCACCTTGTATCTCACCATATATTTCGAACCGTCGGGACGAAGGGCGGTGACGCGCAACTTCTTCGAGCGCTGGTTGTGGATGATGGTGAGGGTGGTGTCGGTCTTCAAGGTATATTCCTTAACGAAAGCCTTGTTTTCCTTGTCGGCGGGTTTCTTCTTGGTCGTGCTTGAAGAGGCGAACTTCTTGTTGACTTCCTTCAAGAACTTCGAGTGGTTGTAGAGCGTCTCGAAGTTGAAACCGCTGGAGACATTAACATTGCGCGAGTTGGCAATCGTATTGCCCAATGAACTGCCATCGTCGAGGTCGGCACCACGGGTCCAGTTGTAGGTGGCATTGTAGGTGACACTCGTCTTCTGAATCCAGTCGAAGATGGGGAGTTTGTTGATGGGCAGGTTGAAGGTGACATTCGTCTGCTGCTGATAGGTCAATGGCGTACCCATGTGCTTGAGACTGGTCCACACAGAGTCTTTCCACGCCGTGTATTCATCGGGGTAAAGATGTTTGTTGACGGGCGTATAAGGCTGTTGTACTTCAGCATTTGTGGCAGATGAGAAGTTCATCTGAATGTTCTTCGTGAGGTCCCAACGGAGCGAGAAGTTGCGGTTGAAGAAGAAGTCGCTCGACCATGTGAGGGGCAACGAGTGGTTGTCGAGGTTCTCCATGTCGCGCTCCTGATGTTCGTAGTAACTGCGGGTGATGTCGGAGTTGAAGGTGACATTCTGGGGCAGGTAATTCAAACTGAACTCCTTGAGAATCTTGTACCATGAGGAGCGACTCTTGATGCCCTTGAAGGGTTCGAAGGGTTGGAAGTTGGGCGAGTAGTTGTAGTTGAAATTAAACTTCCAGTCCTGGTCCTTTTCCCACACGGTGGTTTCGCCCGTTGTGTTTCTCGAATTATAAGCGTAAGAGAACGAGAAGTTGGCGGGGTCGTAGGGCATAGGCGTGCTCTTCGTAGCGATGTTGAAGCGCAACCCCGAGATGGAGAAGTTAGTGGTTTCAACCACGCGCTCGGCGATGTTGCGGATGGAGTCGGCTTCGGCAGCGGTAGCCCCAGCGAGGGCATCGTCCATCGTCATGTCGGTATCGAGCGGATTGTACTTGGGTGAGGTCACCTGCTTGCTGTAACTGTAATAGAGCGGAGCGGTGAGTTTCACCTTTTCGGGGAGGAGGCGTCCGAGTTGCACATTGGTCGTGATGCTGTATTCCTTGAGGTCATCATCACGGCGCTGCGCTACGGTTTCTTCGAGTCCACCGAAACCAACGGTCTCGATATGTCCCATGGCATTGACCGTGGCAATGTCAGAGAGTTGGAGGTTGACCGTTCCGCGTGCTGCCCAACCGCCCTCGTTGCTGTATTGCTGGAGGCGGAGTTCGTTGGCCCATACTTCTACGCTCTTGACACTGCGTGAGTTGTTGCGCACACCAATCATGACGGTGCGCACTTCGCCGAGTGAGGGATTACCCATGACGCTCACCTTATTGTTGGGGTTGTTGGCGTCGTATTCCGAGTAGAGTTCGGAATAACTGGTGAGTCCCATGGCGCGTCCGCGATTGCGGTTGCGCTTGGCATTGGTGAGCACGCTTAAATCGATGTCGAGCATGTTGGCGGCGGGCCACACGGCTTCGCGACCTTGCGTAGAGGAAGAATAAATGCCTGCGGGGGTGACGGTAAGGGGAATTTCGTATTCGTAGAAGTTGTTCTTATAGTCGGAACCGAGGCGCACGAAGAGGCTGACATCACCGTTCTGCAAACTTTCATCGCCCACGAGCGCATTGGCGTGGGTGAACATCTGAAGGTGGCGGTAGCGGCGGAGGTCGAGGGCGGTGTTCTTATACACTGCTCGGGCATCTCCCGTGGCGAGGTTTTCAACGGTCATCGCCAAGGCCTGTTCGTTGTTTTGAAGCAACTGCTCCTGACCGGGGTCAATGACGCGGGAGATGCCAGGAGGAAGGACGTAGTTGACGGGTGTCTTCTCGTTGTTTTCTTCAAAGTTGACGGCAGAAACGGCAAGGGTTCCGCTGGCGTCGGGAGACTTGCCGGCATAGAGCGCTTGTTCGTACACACGCCAATCGCCACGCACGAGGTTGAGCGTTGCGAAGCGGAGCACAACGGGATGCTCAAAACCGGTCATGAACATACGCATAAAGCGAATGCTGGAGAAGTCGGAGATATTGCCCTGGCGCTTTTCGTATTCCGAAAGGGGAATGCGGAACTGGTACCATGCCACTTCGCGGGTAACACCATCGCGCATCTTGACTGAAGCAACACGCTTGTCGACAATGTGATTCTGACCCACCTGCATCTGTGAGGGTTCGATGCGCACACGATACTGGAAATACTTTTCGTATTCGTTGAGGGTGTAGTCCTGGTTGATGTCTTCAACGTCGGGGGTGGTCTTATACGTTGTGCTGTAAGATTCGGGCGACTGGTCGGTAGCCACGGAGTTGCCGTTGGGGTTGTTAATCCACTTGTAACGGTCCTTGATGCTCATCTGCACAGCGTCGAAGTCCGAACCACGGAAGTAGTGGTACTTGTCGCCAGAGGGGGACTTCAGGATGGAGTCGTACACCTCGGGGCGCACACGAGACTGCACCTGCTGGAGGTAATCGCGGTAGATGCCAAAATCACGCTCTTCTTCGGAGGTGAGACCGTTGTAACCCACGTCCTGAAGTTGGCGTGTATTGCCTGAAGAGTTAAAGGCATAGGTCACACTGTTGGCGGTAGGCACGCGTCCCCAGTTGGTTTCAATATAACTTGCAGAACCGTCGGTGGGCATGCTGCTTTCGGTGAACTTCTTGCCGTCGTGGAGTACGTCTTCCGACACTTCACCGAGGTTGAAGTAGAGGTCGCCCGAACAGTCCAACCCGTTTTCACGCGCCTTGATGAAGGGGTCCATCATCCAGAATTCGATGTACTCGATGTTGGCGGTTTCAAAGTCGGAATTGTCGATACGGCGCATCATACCACCCCAGCGGGTGCGGGGGGCAGAGAGGTGACCGTCGCGGTCGAGGTTGGGGTCGAGGTTGTACGGTCCGCGCTCGTTGGGGTAGAATGCCAGGTTGAGTACGTTGAGCGTAGCCGACTCCTTATAATTTATGGACTTGTTGGGGAAAAGTTCTGATTGATAAATCTCACGCACGTCGGGGTCGGAGAGTTGGGCGAGGTCGCCCTTGATGTGACCAGGAGTGAGCGACGAAGAGCGACGCGTGAAGAGTGGGTCAACATAGTACCACGCCAGGCGCGCACGGTTGTAACCCGAGCGTACGTCGTCAATATACTGACTTTCGGGGAAGAATGAGGGTACGCTGGAGAGCATCCATTCAGAGGGCGTAGAGACGTCAATCTCGCCCTTCGTATCTTCAAAGTCGTCGATGTAGGAGGCATTGCCCTGCGCGTCGGAGTTGGCGCCCGCAATGAGTTGGGCATATTCGCCCGTGACATTGATGGATGAGGGCGCTGAACAACTCAAGAGGGGGAGGCGGTCGAGCATGTCGGTGAGCCACTGACTCTCCTTCTTCCATGCGAAGTTGACACCCCAAAGGGTGTTGTTGAGGGGTTCGCTACCCATGGGAACCTTCGTTGTGAGCGGTTTTTCACCGAGGTGAAGGAAGGTACCGCCAAACTGGAAGTCGCGCGAGAAGTCGTATTGGAAATTCACCCCAAACATCGTCTTGCGCTGCATGCCGTAGTAGGTGTTGCTTTCAAGCGACACGTTGATATTGGTGCCTGCGTCGAGCAAACTCTGGTTGATGATGGTTACGACACCACCGCTGTAGTCGACGGTGTAGTCCACACCTTCGGTAAGCGCCATGCCGTTGGCGGTAACGACTACCGAACCTTCGGGTACATTATAGGCGCCGAGCGAAATTTCGCCCGACTTCGTAGCGCTGTACTTACCGGAGAGGATGAACTTGTCCTTTTCGGCAATCTGCTTGGCAATGGTCTTTGTAGAGTCGTAGAGTTCCTGGAATACATACTTATCGGCAATTGCATCGTTGCCAATCACTTGGCGTAGGTAACTACCGAAGGGTTCTACGACGGGGAAGAAAATGCGCCCCGAAGTGGGGTCAATGGTGTAACCTTCTACGAAGTCGAAGTAGGCATTGGGATTCTTGCGGTTGTTGTTGTCCAAGCGGTCAAGACCGAGGAGTTGTAGCAATCGCTTATCCTTCAAACTGGGGTCGGGGAGGTAGGCGAGGTAAACGCCCGTCGTGTCACTCAAATACTTGACATCGAGGCGGAACTTATCGCGCTTCACCGAGGTGGCACCGAGGGAATAGACGTTCTTCATCATCAAGTCCCAGTTGAGCATCTGCGGCGTGTTGGCAGTGTTCTTAAGGGTCTTGACAAAGAGCGCCTTGTCGGTTTCGCGTACGTCGGTAGCAAATTCGCCGACCTGATAGATTTGTCCGTTGTAGGTGTATTCAAAGGCTACCGCCAACACTTGGTCGGGCTGGAGCGCCGTGCGCAAGGAGAGGTAACCAAGCGCTTCGTTGAGGCGGTATTCAGCAGAGGAGAGCAGTTTGGCATTCTCCAACTTTTCGTAGTCTTCACCACCCACAAGTCCCAGACCATCGAGTAGGGGAGTGGTGAGCGTAATGTCGCGCGCACCGAGGCCTTCGGTGGTGAGGAAGGAATAGAGGGTGTTGGAGGTATTGGTGGGGTTGGTAGCACCGCTGCGTGTCCACAGTTGCTTGTTGTAGACATCGGCTTCTGCCATATCGGTGAAGGCAACGATGTCGCGCGTGTTGGTGGTGGCTGCAGACTTATTGGTCACCCACACTTCAATGCGGTTGATCTTCACACCGCTCATGATGTTGGGCAGGTTGCGCATGTTGTCATCATAGCGGTCGCGGAAATAGTGGGCAAGGAAGAAGTGGCGGTTCTCGTCGTAGTTGTTGACGTCAATCTCAAAGTCGGTGAGTTGCATACCTCCCTGCGAATTGACGGAGGTGGTGGATGACTTCTTTTGGGAAACAACCGTCTGGAGTTTCAACTTACCAAACTGCAAGTCTGCACGCACCCCAAAGAGGGAGGTGGCACCGCGGATGAGGGAGGAGTTGGTGGGGAGGCTGACGTTGCCGGCTTCGATAAGTTTGATGATTTCATCTTCCTTACCTTCGTAGCGGAGTTTCAAACTTTGGGCGTCAAAGGTAAAGGTGGCGTCGGAGTTGTAGTTGAAATCCATGTTCACCTTATCACCCACCTTACCGTTGAGGTTGAGGTTGATTTTCTCGTTAAAGTCGAAGGCAAACACCTTGCGGTTTTCTTGTGAGAGCGAGGGGTTGTCAACATTGCGCATGTTGGCACCAATCTTCAGTTCTGCCGAACCTTGCGTCTTGATGCGCACTCCACCAGGACCAAAGATTTTTTCCAATGGTCCGAGGTTGAATTGCATGTCGGTGAAGTCAAACTTGTCCTTCCCCTGCTCTTCGTAGAGTTTCTTGTTCTGGTCCTTATAATACTTGCTTAAAATACGCGCAGATTGCCAACGAGAATATTCTTCGCCCGACATAAAGAAGGGGGCTTCCAACCACTCTTCGCCCAACTTAGTGCCGTAGCGGTAAGTGCCCGTCGCTTCGTCGTAATAGACCTCTGTCTTCAGATTTTCAGGGTCTTTAAGGTCGGCAGCATGTGAATCCTCCTCCATGTTCTGCACGGACGTCTTCTTTACCGAATAGCGCGACTGGGGAATCGTGTCCTCCTCTTCCTTAACCACCGCCTCCTTCTTTGCCTGCACACCACGCACAAAAGGCGCTGCCGCAACCGACAGTGCCACGATGCAACCTAATACAACGAGTAGGCGCTTTATGTAGGTGGAAATGTGCATTTGGGGAAATGAGATTTATTTAGAGTACAGAGTACAGAGTACAACTGCCGTCCGGATGGCGCTCTCCCTCTATTTATAGGGATTTCCGTCCCCCGATAACGGGGGAACCGAAGGGGGTGGGGACCGCCTTGGCGGTGAGGGGGGGCAGTGAGCAGTGAGTAGTGAGCAGTGAGTAGTGAGTAGAGAGTAGTGAGTAGAGAGTAGTGAGTAGTGTATGGGTAATGATACAGGAATTGTCTAAAAAGTACCGCATGGCAACTCCTCACTCCTCACTCCTCACTAATTATAGCATCTTCAACGCCTGCTTAATAATCTGCTCCACGGTGAGTGAGGGGGTGTCCTTGACCAATTGGAGCACCACCTTTTGCGTGGGCGCAGGAGAGAAACCGAGCATGGTGAGTGCAGCTACGGCTTCCTTCACCACTTCGTTGTCTACAGGTTGTTGGTTGTTGACCGTTGTTTGTTCTCCTCCCACGGTCATGTCGAGCGAAATCTTGTCCTTGAGTTCAACGATAATGCGTTGCGCTGCCTTGGGACCAATGCCCTTCACGCTCTTGAGCATATTCGCCTGCTCGTTGCTGATGATGCTGGCGAGTTCGGCGGGTGAGTAGGCGGAAAGAATCGTGCGCGCCGTCTGTCCGCCCACGCCAGAGATGGAGATGAGCAGTTCGAAGATTTCGCGTTCGCGCTTGGTGGCAAAACCAAACAGTTGGTAGGCGTCTTCGCGGATAGACTCGTAGGCATAAAGGCGTGCCTCGTTCTTACCTTGAAGAGCGGAGTAGGTGTTAAGCGAAATCGCCAACTTATATCCCACGCCATTCGCCTCCAATACGGCTTCGGTGGGTGTGAGTTCGTCAATGATTCCGCGGATGTATTCAATCATGTTTTGAGGTTATGAGGTTGTGAGAAAGTTAGTAGTGAGGAGTTAGTAGTTAGTAGTCCATGCGGGACGGCAGTCGTTTATCTCGGAAACAATCTTGTCTACTCGTACCTCGTTAACTTGTTTACTAAAAGGTTGTGAGGACCTTCCGGATGGTAGTTGTACTCTGTACTCTGTCAGTTGTACTCTATTCCATATCTAAACGGCAAATTTACACATTTATTATAAAAGCAAAGCGTTGTCCAAAAGTTTTATTCTTTGAATCATCCTTGAAAGAGTTGGGAGAATATTTTTAACATGCAAAGTTTGTCGGAGCAAAACGGAAAGCGTACCTTTGTCGTTAGGAACAGAAACTTAAATCTTTTACTGTTATGAAAGCATTTAGAATTGAGGCGCTTATCCTTGCTCTCGCCCTGATAATTGCGGGCGTATTTATCGGCAATGGTTTGAAGAAAATAGGTACGGAAGACCGCATCGTGCAAGTGCGCGGTTTGGCGGAACGTGAAGTGGCTGCTGACTATGTAATTTGGCCTGTGGTGTATAAGACGACGGGAAATAATCTTCCCTCAATTTATGCCGATGTAAACCGTGCGAACAAGGGTGTCGCAGATTTTTTGATAAAAAAGGGGATTAAGGCCAGTGATATTAGCGAACCTACCCTGCAGATTGTGGATAAGTATGCCGAGCGCTATGTCTCTAACTTTGAGGGCGACCGTTATACGGTGACTTCCATAACTACGGTGGCTACAAACCAAGTGGAACTCGTGCGCCAGTTGCTTACGCAGGTGGGCGAACTGCTTAAAGAGGGTATTGCCATTTCTGCGGGTGGTTACGGTACCAGCGTACAGTACGAGTTTACGAGTCTAAACAAAATTAAACCCGCGATGATTGAAGAGGCTACCCGCAACGCTCGTGAGGCTGCCGAAAAGTTTGCTGCCGACTCGGAAAGCAAACTCGGCAAAATCCAAACGGCTCATCAAGGTGTCTTCTCCATTACCGACCGCGATATGTACACGCCCCATATCAAGAATGTGCGCGTGGTGACTTCGGTGGTTTATTATTTGGAGGAATAGGAGGGGAAAAGGAGAAATGAAAAAGGAGAAAGTTGCTGGCGCGATAAAGTCCCGCATGGCCTTTCTTCTTTCTCCTTTCTACTTTCTTCTTTCTCCTTTCTCCTTTCTCCTTTCTTCTTTCTCCTTTCTCCTTTCTGCTTTTTGCTTTCTCCTTTCTGCTTTCAGCTTTCTGCTTTCTGCTTTCTCCTTTCTCCTTTCTCCTTTCTAAAATATTGTTTATCTTTGCAAGAAATTTGACTAAACATTACCCCTATATGGCACAGAAACCCTCTATACCTAAAGGTACACGCGACTTTGGCTTCGTAGAAATGGCGAAGCGCAACTATATTTTCAACACCATTCGTGAGGTGTATGCCCTCTACGGCTTCCGTCAGATTGAGACTCCTGCGATGGAGAACCTCTCAACCTTGATGGGCAAGTATGGCGAAGAAGGCGATAAACTGCTCTTCAAGATTTTGAACTCTGGCGACTTTAAGAACGCCGTTCCCACGGCTGATTACGATGAACGTACTGCTGCACAACTCGCTTCGCGCTTCTGCGAAAAGGGGTTGCGTTACGACCTCACCGTTCCCTTTGCGCGCTACGTCGTGCAGCATCGTGAGGAACTCCAAATGCCTTTTAAGCGCTACCAGATTCAACCCGTGTGGCGCGCTGACCGTCCGCAGAAGGGACGCTACCGCGAGTTTTACCAGTGTGATGCCGACGTGGTGGGTTCTGACTCTCTCCTTAACGAGGTAGAGTTGATGCAGATTGTGGATGAGGTGTTCAGCCGCTTCGGCATCCGTGTGTGCATCAAGATTAACAATCGCAAACTCCTCACGGGTATTGCCGAAATCATCGGTGCGGCGGATCGCATTGTGGACATCACCGTGGCGATTGACAAGTTGGACAAGATTGGTTTGGAGAATGTCAATAAGGAACTCCTTGAGGGAGGTCTTTCAGCGGAACAGGTAGAAAAACTCCAGCCTATCATTCTCCTTGAAGGCACCAATGAAGAAAAACTTGAGACCATGCGTCAGGTGCTTGCCGCAAGCGAAGTTGGGGTGAAGGGTGTGGAAGAAGTGGCATTCGTGCTCGAAGCCTTGAAGCAGAGCGACTTGAAGAATGCGATTGAACTCGACCTTACGCTCGCACGTGGTTTGAACTATTATACAGGTTGTATCTTTGAAGTGAAGGCGCTTGACGTGCAAATCGGTTCGATTACGGGTGGTGGTCGCTACGACAATCTTACGGGCATCTTTGGGCTTCCCGGTCTTTCGGGCGTGGGTATTTCCTTCGGTGCAGACCGCATTTACGACGTGCTCAACCAGTTGGAACTCTATCCCGCAGAAACAGCTACGGGCGCAACCCTCCTCTTCATCAACTTTGGCGAAGCAGAAGCAAAATATTGCCTCCGTCTTGCGGCAGCAGCACGCCGTGCGGGTATTCCCACAGAGGTATATCCCGATGCCGTAAAGATGAAGAAGCAAATGAGTTACGCAAACCAGCAGCAAGTGCCCTTCGTGGCGCTCGTGGGTGAAACTGAAATGGCGGAAGGTACCATTGCCCTTAAAAACATGGTGACGGGCGAACAAACAAAGTGCACCATTGAAGAGGCTATCGCCGTGATTACCAACGCATAACCCTTATCGTAAAATTATCTCCGACTTAATATTTAACTAACTTACTTTTAGTTTTAATTAAGTCGGAGATAATTTTTTAGGCAATAATATAGGAGTTGACCCAAGATTTTTAACAGACCCCCTCCGCAACTAAAGTTGCTCGTCCCCCTAACTTATGGGGACATTTTAGTTAGTCTACCTCGCTTGAGTATCCAGTTGGGAATAACAAGCGAATGGACGTATATAAAAT
>JAZQXB010000011.1:0-37659 GCA_045632685.1 Alloprevotella sp. | reverse complement strand
AAATATGTTGTATATTTGTATAGAGAAAAGGAGATACTCCCACAGCGGGGGTATCTCCTTCATTTTTGTCCGATTTTTTGGGTAAAAAAGGGTAAAATTACTCGGCACATGCGAAAAAATATGTGCCGAATAATTTAAAATGTGTGCCGAATAATTTTTCTTACATCCCTTGTAGTTTTGCTCTCCAAACTTTTTTTGTTCCGAATGGCTGAAAGTGTAGTCAATTCCTCTCGTTAAAATCTTCAAAAAAATCAAATAACACGCAAATTCCTTCTTCCGGTTTTGTCAATATTTTTTACCTCGTCGAGTCCCTACAGGTCAAGTGAATTTCCCGCATGCTAATGAGACGCCATAATATGACGTCTCTACGTTCGCTATATGTCCCGCATGGACTACTACCTACTACTTCGTTCCCCTCCGCAACTTCATTTACATCATCGTTTCCTAAATACAAAAGCAACGTAGAGGTTTCTCACATCATTGCGGAAACCTCCACGTTGTCACGTTTATTTCAGAACATCCCGATTGCTGGTGTTACTGGATTACTCAAAAAACTGGCGCCAATCGTCCTTCTTACCCTTCTTCTTGGGGCGCTCTGGGGCAGGAGCGGCGCCTTGCTTCTTACCCTTCTTGGATTTCTTCTCGAAGTTCGCCACCTGGGGTTCTGGTCGGCCTTCGCGGCGCGCAGCTCTTGCTTCGCGGATAATCTCTCGGCGGTTGGGGCGCGCGGGTTCGTCGGTGCGACGGTTGGCTTTATCACGCTTCACTTCGTCGGGTGTGCGCTCTGCGCTATCTACCACTACGGGGCGGTCGCCCACCTTGGCGTTACGCATCTTCTTGAGCACGATGTCGCCATAACGCTCGGGCACTTCAAAGAATGAGCAACTGGCGGTAAGGTCAATGCGTCCGATTTCCACACCCTTGACATAGCGACTCACAAGGTTGATGATTTCACGCGCATAGAAGTTGTCGCGCTTCCCGAAATTGATGAAGAGGCGCACGTAGCCGTCCTCCGCCTTGCGGGGTCCCTTTTCGCGCGAACGCGCGGGGCGCTGCTTGCCCTCAGTAGCCTTTTGCTTCTCCGCCTTTTCGGAGGGTTGCTCAATCACGGGGGCATTCTTGTAATACGCCAAGAAGTGGCCGAACGACTGACTCACAAGGCGCTTAATGACGTCCTCCTTGGAGAGCCAATCCAACTTGCGGAACACCTCGGGAAGGAAGGGCGCAATCTGATTTTCATCTACCTCAACGTGCTCTAACTGATCGATGACGCGGTAAAGCTGTTTCGCGCAAATCTCTTGGGGATCGGGAAGCGTGCCACGCTCAAACTTCTTCTGAATGACGTCTTCGATGACGCGCACTTTATGACGCTCACGCAGGTGAATGATGGCGATACTCGTACCGCGCTTACCGGCGCGACCTGTGCGGCCGGAGCGGTGGGTATAATTCTCTACGTCGTCGGGCAATCCGTAATTGATGACATGGGTCAACTCTTCCACGTCAAGACCACGGGCTGCGACGTCCGTAGCAACGAGTAATTGCGTACGGCGTTGGCGGAACTTCTGCATGGTCAAGTCACGCTGCGCCTGCGAAAGTTCTCCGTGGAGCGCCTCTGCGTTATAACCGTCGCGAATCAACCAATCGGCCACCTCCTGTGTCTCCATGCGGGTGCGGCAAAAGACGATGCCGTAAATCTTGGGGTAATAATCGACCACGCGCTTGAGGGCGAGATACTTGTCCTTGGCATGCACAAGGTAATAAATGTGATTGACATTCTCCGCTCCCTCATTGCGACTACCGACAACGATTTCCTTGTGGTCGTGCAAGTAATTGCGGGCGATGCGTTCGATTTCCTTGCCCATCGTTGCCGAGAAAAGGAGGGTGTTACGCTCCTTGGGAACACCCGCAAGGATGGTGTCAATACTTTCCGTAAATCCCATGTTCAGCATTTCGTCTGCCTCGTCAAGGATGACGTTTTCCACATGATCCAAACGCGCTACGCCACGCTCCATAAGGTCGATCAAGCGACCAGGAGTAGCCACAATGACCTGTGCCCCTTTCTTGAGCGCGCGGATTTGACTCTCGATGCTGCTGCCTCCGTAAACGGCTTGCACGTGAAGCCCTTCAAGGTAGCGCGCATAGTCCTTCAGGTCGTCGGCAATCTGAAGGCAGAGTTCGCGGGTGGGACTCAGGATGACGGCTTGGGTAGCCTTGCTTGACGTATCTACTTTCTGGAGGATGGGCAAGCCAAAGGCCGCCGTTTTTCCCGTACCTGTTTGCGCGAGAGCAATAACATCGTTGCCCACACCGAGAAGGTAGGGGATTACTTCTTCTTGTACGGGCATTGGATGCTCGTAACCTAATTCGCTAATGGCGCGGCGAATTTCTTCGCAGACGCCTAATTCTTCAAATGTCTTCATAAATGGGTGAAGTTTCGCTTATGCTCAACTTCAAAGGTCATAAGGTTATGAGGAGGTGAGGTTTTAAGGACCCTGCGGCACAAACGGACGCCTCCAAACCTTAAATCCTAAAGCGAAGCGACCTTACAACCTTAAAACCTTCCGACCTTCTCCTTGCGAAAGTTGAGTAATATCTTATGCAAAGGTAGTATAAAACCCTGACACTTTGTAAGAATGAAAAAAATATCCTACCTTTGTAGGATTAACTTTTAAGGATTATGGAACTATTGTTGCACTTCACTTGGCAACAGCGCCTGTTGCCCCTCGAACCGTTACTCACGACGGACGGTCGCCGAGTGGAGGTTATCGATCCGGGATTGCACAACACGAATGCCGGACCTGACTTCTTCAACGCCAAAGTGCGCATCGACGATACGCTTTGGGTGGGCAACGTGGAGATACACGAGCGCAGTTCGGATTGGTACAAGCACCACCATGAGGCGGACGGTGCCAACTACGGCAATGTGATTCTTCACGTCGTGGGCGAGGCGGATTGCGCCGTGAGCATTGCGGGCGAGGAGGTGCCACAAGTGGTCATCCCCGTGCCGAAGGCGATTGCCGACAACTACGACACGCTGATGCGCGAGGAGCATTTTCCGCCCTGTTACCGAGTCATCCCCCAGCTTTCCTCAATCGACAAGAGCAGTTGGCTTTCGGCGCTCACCATTGAGCGACTTCAGGAAAAGACGGAGCGCATTGAGGGTTACTTGAAGGAGAGTTGCTTCGACTGGGAGCAGACGTTCTTCATTGCCTTGGCGCGCAACTTCGGGTTCGGAGTGAATGCCGAAGTTTTTGAACTCTGGGCGAAAAATCTGCCCCTCAAAGTGGTGGGAAAACATCGCGATGATGCCTTCCAGATTGAGGCTTTGTTTTACGGGCAAGCGGGGTTGTTGGAGGAAAATATGATCAAGGATGAGCGTTGTGACACTCACGTTGAACGCCTCCGCAAGGAGTATGCCTTCCTCCGTCATAAATTCGGTCTCTCGCCCATCAACGGGGCACAATGGAAGTTGCTCCGCATGCGCCCTCAGAATTTCCCCCACGTGCGCCTCGCGCAGTTGCTCCACCTCTACCAATCGAAGTGCATCAACTTCTCACAACTGCTCGCCGCTCAAGGACAGGAGGCACTCATGGCGCTTCTTGAAGCGCACACCGAGGGTTACTGGCAAACGCATTACACCTTTGGCGCCGCACATGAGAAGCCCTCTGAAAAGCGTCTGCAACGCAGTTCGCTCCAACTCTTGCTCATCAACACGGTGGCACCCCTGCTCTTCTGCTATGGCAAATACCACAACGAGGAAGCTCTTTGCGAACGCGCCGTTGACTTGCTCGACAAACTGAAAGCGGAAAGCAATTTCATCACCCGTGCTTGGGGCGAAGTTGGGTTGAAAGCCCAAAGCGCCGCCCAAAGCCAGGCGCTCATCCAACTCAAGCGCAACTATTGCGACCGCAAAGATTGCCTGCGCTGTCGGTTTGGAAGGTATTACCTGAAGAATAGTCAGTAGACAAGTAAACAAGGTACAAGTAGACGAGAAGGTCACCGAGGTAAACGCTTGATAACACCCGCAAGGTCTTTCTCCTTTAATCCTGCTTCGCAGTCTTTACCTCCTTTCTAAATTTTTACATTTATAAAATATGCCTTACTCCATCACACTTAAGGTGCGCGACTACGAATGCGACCTTCAGGGCATTGTCAATAATGCCAACTATCAGCACTACCTAGAACATGCGCGCCACGAATTTCTGCGCTCTTACAACGTCTCGTTTGCCGACCTTCACAATCGCGGAATTGATGCCGTGGTAGCGAGAATCACGATGGCGTTTAAGACACCCTTGACCTCGGGCGATAGTTTCCGTTGCACGGTTGACGTCAAGAAGGACGGCATTAAGTATGTCTTCACGCAAAACATCTATCGTGCGAGCGATGACAAGTTGGTGTTGAAGGCTACCGTAGACACCGTTTGCCTCATTAACGGCAGGTTGAAGGAATGTCAGGAACTGGACGACATCTTCTTCGGTCCTTATTCTGAATTTGCCCCTGCTGAAAAGTAAAGGTAATGATATAGCAGTTGCATCAATATAAGAAGAAGAATCATACCCCCTCCCCGCTTACGCGGTACTCCCCCTATCTTAAGGGGAGAGCACCATGCGGAGTACTCCTACACTATTTATACTACGTGAAAGCAAGATTGTTTACATCTGTTGAGTCGTTTTAACGGAAGTATCAAACTACACTCTCCCCTTAAGATAGGGGGAGTACCTCCGCAGGAGGGGAGGGGGTATGAAATGAAACTTAGGTTCAACTCCAATATCGTTGCCAAAACAAAAATCTTCTAACTCATGGAAGAACATCTTTATACGCTCGCCCTAACTCGAGTGCGCGGACTTTCTCAACCCATGGCGCTGGCGCTCTACAAGGAGTTGGGGAGCGCAAAGGCTGTGTTTGACTTGCTCCAAAGCAAGGAGAGCCTGCCGCCCTTTGTTTCGCCCAAAATCATCGGCATGCTCCGCGATGGATATGCCGATGCACTGAAGCGTGCTCAAGAGGAGGTGAAATTTTGTGAGAAAGGCAACATCCGCATCCTTGCCCTTAACGATGAGGACTACCCTGCCCGACTCAAAGAAACGGTTGACCCTCCACTCGTGCTCTTCTTCCTCGGAAACGCAAATCTTAACGCTCCGCGCATCATTTCTATCGTCGGTACGCGTAAAATTACTGAATATGGGAAGTCCATTTGTCAAAATTTCTTACCCGAATTAAAGCGTACCAACCCTGACACTCTGATAGTTAGTGGTCTTGCATACGGCGTAGATATTCACGCACACCGCGCTTCTTTGGAATCAAACCTACCGACGGTCGGAATTTTGGCACACGGATTGGACATGATTTACCCTTCGCTCCACCGTGACACCGCAAGAAAGATGTTGGCGCAAGGCGGATTGCTTACGGAATATTTTTCAGGCACTAAACCCGACAAGGGAAACTTCGTACGCCGCAACCGCATCGTGGCAGGAATGGCGGAAGCTACTGTTGTCGTAGAAAGTGCCGACCGTGGGGGTGCACTTATCACGGCAAATATTGCACGCGACTATGACCGCGAGGTTTTTGCCTTCCCCGGACGCATCAACGACCCATACTCGGCGGGGTGCAACAAACTCATTGCTGACCAAAAGGCGGCGCTGATCACCTGCGCCAAGGATATGACCATGGCACTCAATTGGCCTGATACGTCCTCGGCACAACAACCGCGCGAACTCTCACTTTTCCCTGAATTCACCGATGAAGAGGCGCGCGTTTGCTTGGCGCTGAAGGGGAGCATGGAGGGGGTGCACATCAATAAGTTGGTCGTTGACCTCAACATCCCTGTGGGACAACTCACCGCCTTACTCTTTGAATTGGAGATGAAGGAGGTGGTGAAACCGCTCGTAGGGGGACGCTACAAACTCTTGGATTTTTAAGAACTCCATAATCTTGGGTGGGATTATGTGTAATTCACTTTCCCATTTAAACATTCCTTGCTAATTTTGTCGGCGCAAAAAAAGAAGTATTTTAGCCATAGAAACCCTATAAACTATGACAGAATTTCATTACGATGTACTCGTTGTTGGTGCAGGCCATGCCGGTTGTGAAGCAGCACATGCTGCAGCGCGCATGGGGGCAAAGACATGTCTCATCACTATGGACATGAACAAGATTGCCCAGATGAGTTGCAACCCTGCCATTGGTGGGATTGCAAAGGGGCAGATTGTGCGCGAGATTGATGCCCTCGGCGGAAAAACGGGCGAAGTCACCGACGCTGCGGCGATCCAATTCCGCATCCTCAACCGCTCTAAAGGTCCTGCAATGTGGAGCCCGCGTGCACAGTGCGACCGCCAACGCTTTATTTTGGAGTGGCGCAAGATTTTGGAGAACACCGAAAATCTTCATATCTGGCAAGACGAAGCAGCCGAACTCATCGTGGAAAACGGTACGCTTCGCGGTCTTGAAACCATCTGGGGGGCGCGCTTCTATGCGCCGACGGTGGTGATTACGGCGGGAACCTTTCTCAACGGACTCATGCACATCGGACGCAAACAAGTGGAAGGCGGTCGTTGCTCGGAACCTGCGGCAAAACTTTTGACCGATTCCATCGTGAAATTAGGCATTGAGGTGGACCGCATGAAGACAGGAACGCCCGTACGTATCGACAAGCGCACGGTGCATCTGGAAGAGATGGAAGAGCAACCTGGAGAAAATGACTACCATCGCTTTAGTTACATTTCACCCCACCGCCAGTTGCCACAACTCCCCTGTTGGACCTGCGAAACCAATGCTGAAGTGCACGAAATTCTGCGTTCGGGACTCGAAGATTCTCCCCTTTACAACGGACAAATTCAAAGTATCGGCCCCCGCTACTGTCCGTCGGTAGAAACCAAGATTGTCACCTTCCCCGACCGCGACAAGCACCCCCTCTTCCTTGAACCCGAAGGTTTAGATACCAATGAACTTTACCTGAATGGGTTCTCCTCAAGCCTTCCTATGGATGTGCAAATCGAAGCATTGAGAAAGATGCCCTGCTTCCGCGATGCCGTGGTTTACCGTCCAGGGTACGCTATAGAATATGACTTTTTCCAACCAACACAGCTGAAACACTCGTTGGAATCGAAGAAAATGGAAGGGCTCTTCTTCGCCGGACAAGTAAATGGTACGACGGGCTACGAAGAAGCTGCCGCCCAAGGCATCATTGCTGGGATTAACGCAGCACTGAAAGTAAAGGGCGAAGATCCCCTTGTGCTCCACCGCGACGAAGCTTATATTGGCGTACTCATCGATGATTTGGTCACAAAAGGCGTTGACGAACCCTACCGCATGTTTACCTCACGCGCAGAATACCGTATATTATTGCGCCAAGATAATGCCGATATTCGCCTCACACCTTACGCACAAAAATACGGACTTTGCAGCGAAGAGCGCCACCGTCGTTTTGAGTACAAGAAGAAAAAGATTGCCGAAATCATCGATTACTCCAAGAATTTTTCCATCAAGGCAGAGCGCATCAATCCCTACTTGGAATCAAAAGGCACTGCCCCCTTACGCGGCGGATGTAAGTTATTCGACCTCCTAAATCGCCCACAGATTACCCTACTCGACTTGGCAGGCGAAGTAAAAGCCTTTGGCGAATTCCTCGAACGCATCGAAGAAATTGATCGTGACGAGATTATTGAAGCTGCAGAGATAGAAATTAAATATCACGGGTATATTTCTCGCGAACGTGCGTTAGCTGATAAGATGCAACGCTTGGAAAATATCAAAATTCGCGGTCATTTCGTGTATCATGAGATTACCCAACTCTCTACCGAGGCACGTCAGAAACTTACCGCCATTGATCCCGAAACCCTCGCCCAAGCCGGACGCATCCCAGGCGTTTCTCCCAACGATATTTCCGTATTGCTCGTACTGCTCGGCAGATAATATTTCACACAACAGAAAAATGTTCCACGTGGAACAATTTAAAACAAAACATTCCGTTTTCAACTTGTTATGAATACACAACTTTTACTTGACAACCTCCGTAACGTCCCCGACTTCCCTATTCCTGGAATTCAGTTTAAGGATGTATCTACTTTGTTTAAGAACCCTGCCTGCATCAACGAGATGCTTGACGAGTTAGTGCGCTTGTACCAAGACAAGGGTATCACAAAAGTAGTGGGTATTGAGTCACGCGGTTTCGTGATGGGCGCAATTCTTGCAGCACGATTGAACTGTGGTTTTGTAATGTGCCGCAAGCCTGGCAAACTTCCTGCTGAAACGATTAAGGAAAGTTATGGCAAGGAATACGGTACGGACACTATTGAAATTCACACCGACGCCATCGAACCTGGTGACGTTGTGCTCATCCACGACGACCTTCTCGCTACAGGCGGTTCGATGCTCGCCGCATACAATTTGGTAAGCAAATTCGCCCCCAAGGACATTTACATCAACTGCCTCGTAGAACTCAAAATCGAAGGTCTCGAAGGCCGCAAATTCTTGGGCGAAGATAAAAAAGTAGATACCCTCCTCGTTATCGAAGACTAATGAACGACTACCTTGAAGGAATCATTCGCAACTTGCCCGACTTGCCGGGGTGCTATCAGTACCTCGACGAGTCGGGCACGGTGATTTATGTCGGCAAGGCAAAGAACCTGAAGCGACGCGTAAGTTCGTACTTTAACCGCGAACACGACTCTCTAAAAACGCAGATGTTGGTAAAGAAAATTCGCGACATCCGTTACATCGTGGTCAAGACTAACGAGGAATCATTACTACTTGAAAACAACCTTATCAAGAAGTATAAGCCGCGTTACAATGTCCTGCTCAAGGATGACAAAACCTACCCCTCTATCGCCGTAACAAAGGAAGAATTTCCGCGTATCTTTTCAACACGCAACCGAAATTTGCCCCACTGCCAGTACTTCGGTCCCTACTCTCACGTACCCACGATGCATGCTCTGCTCGACCTGTGCCGCCAACTTTACCGCCCGCGCACGTGCCGTCAACCGATGACACAAGAAGGGATAGAAAGCGGGCGCTATAAGGTGTGCTTGGAGTACCACATCAAGCGTTGCGGCGGCTGCTGTATAGGTAAAGAAACCCGCGAAGCATATCGTGAAAACATAGAGGCGTGTAAGGAGATTTTGAAGGGAAATACGGCAGACTTGCAACGGCAGTTGCGCGCGAAAATGCTTTCCCTTGCTGAAGAACTCCGCTTTGAGGAGGCACAAGTGATTAAGGAGCAGTACGACCTCATTGACGGTTACCGCGCCAAGAGCGAAGTGGTGAGCAACACGCTACATAACATTGACGTCTTCGCCATTGAGACGGACGAGAAGGAGGCTTACATCAATTACCTGCACGTTGTCAACGGCGCCATTACGCAAGCCTTCACCTTTGAGTATGCCAAACGTTTGGACGAAACGGATGAAGAATTGCTCGCACTGGGTATTGTAGAAATGCGCACCAAGTATGAGAGTCGTTCCAAGGAAATCATCGTGCCCTTCACCGTAGACTTGCCCGAAGATTACGCCCTGCAAACCATTCCCCAAAAGGGTGATAAAAAGAAGCTCCTTGACCTCTCACGCCTCAACGTGAAGCAGTATAAATTCGACCGCTTGAAGCAGGCAGAGAAGCTCAACCCCGAACAGAAGCAAGTGCGCTTAATGAAGGAAATACAGGAGCAATTAGGACTACCCAAACTGCCGATGCGCATCGAACTCTTCGACAACTCCAACCTCCAGGGCACGGATGCCGTAGCCGCTTGTGTGGTGTTTGAGAAGTTGAAACCCGCCAAGAAGGACTACCGCCGTTATATTATTAAGACCGTTTGCGGACCTGACGACTATGCCTCAATGAAGGAAGTCGTGCGCCGCCGTTACACCCGCTTGAAGGAAGAAGGCGCTCCCCTACCCGACCTCATCATAGCCGATGGTGGCGTGGGACAAATGGAGGTCATTCGTCAGGTGGTGGAAGACGAACTTTCACTCTCCATCCCCATAGCCGGACTCGCCAAAAACGAGCGCCACCGAACGCGCGAACTGCTCTACGGATTTCCTCCCGCACACGTTGGATTGAACCCCACATCACAACTCTTCCGCACGCTATCAGCGATGCAAGAAGAAGTGCATCGCTTCGCCATCACCTTCCACCGTGAGAAGCGCTCGAAGCGTCAAGTAGCATCAGCGCTTGACAGCATTCCGGGCATTGGTCCCAAGACGAAGCAGACACTACTCAAGGAGTTTGGTTCGGTGAAACGCATTAAGGAAGCTTCGCTTGAACAAGTGCAAGCACTGCTCGGCGAGAAGAATGGCACGAAAATCTTCAAGGCACTTCACGCAGAAACACCCGACACTGACACAACTACATAAACCGCACAAATCTTGACGTTTTGTGCTATAAATTTCTAAACCACACCAGCGAAAATGTCAATATTTTTCGCACAAAAATTTACACATCTCACTCATTATGAGAATACTAATACAACGTGCAAGCGAAGCATCGGTTACCATAAATTCCGTTGTAAAGAGTAAGATTGGGAGCGGACTGTTAATTCTGCTTGGAATAGAACCCTCCGACACGCCCGAAGATGCCGACTGGCTCTGCAAGAAAGTTGCTGCCCTGCGCATCTTTGACGACGAAGCGGGCGTGATGAACAAGAGCATTGTGGATGTTGATGGCGAAGCCCTCGTCGTGAGTCAGTTCACCCTCATGGCGAGCACCAAGAAGGGCAACCGTCCGAGCTACATCCGCGCCGCCCGCCCCGACATCGCCATTCCGCTTTACGAATATTTCTGCACAACACTCTCGTCCCTCATCGGTAAGGAAGTGGGCACAGGAGAATTTGGCGCCGACATGAAAGTAGGTCTTATCAATGATGGACCTGTTACCATCTGGATGGACACGAACAATAAGGAGTAGTTTTAGTAGACAAACTTACGAGATTCAAGTAGGTAATAAAGGAAATCATATAGGTGTTACTTGCGTGACCTTTGGTTGTCCACGAAACTCGTTTGTTTTATTGGGAACCATGAATGAACACGAATTCCATCCGGACTTAAATGCCCCGCAAGGCATTAGTGTAAATTCGTGAAATTCGTGGCTTATAATAGAAATAGGTGGTCGTTGCTAATAAGTATTTTAGCCACTAATAAACACGAACCGAAGGTCGCGCAAGTCAATTGCACGAATCCATTCGGACTTAAATACCCCGCAAGGCATTAGTGAAAATTCGTGTTCATTAGTGGCTACAATCATAAGAGCACAACATCTTTGGTGTAAGGATTATTTGTGGACATCTGCCATATTATTACCATTAAAAAAGCACCAACCTTTGTGAAGGTTGGTGCTTTTTTTAAAACTTCCATCTTGCCCCTACTCCCAACGAGAGAATGTCGCCAAGTCCAAGGCGGCGATTAGGCAATGCAGAAACAATACTTAATTCATTCATGGAAAAGTCGTAATAGAGTTCTGCACTCTCACCGCACCCTTTCCAATGTTCAGGAAACTCATAGGTTAGGCGCTGCCCAACAGAAAAAGCCAAACGCACACGGGTCGTAAAACGATAATAAGAGCCTCCGTAATGCGAGGTCGGTTCACGCGTCCAAAAATCTCCATCAAAGAGTACCACATTAACCAATATCCCGGCTGTAAGGGGGCGCAATTTTAAATTCCCTTTTGCCTCAAAGGGAAAGGAAATTCCAATTTCCCAAGGGGTATAATATTGACGCAGGGTGAAGGTCGTTAGACTTTGTGTTGACTGGTAATGCGGAACATAACCTACGAGTGCTTCTGTCAAACTGCGTTTGCTTAAACTCTCCCACCCTAACCCCACGGAGACGCACCCGATATTACCAGCATACTGCGCTACAACAGCATTAGGCGTTAAACGCTCCTTCAAACTACGCTTCTTGACAAGACTTGAATCTCCGTTTGCAATTGGGGTCGAAGATGCTGTTGCTGTTGTAGGGATTGTTATACCTAACACTACGAAGAGGAAGAGCAATCCGCATATATGTTTATAGTTGAATTTCTTCATACTCATACGTACCATCGGCCTTTAGGTGAAACAACAAATAGGAAAGTTTGTCTGCGCATGCAGCTTGGTAGTAGGGAACTCCATCCGAAAAGGGATGGCGGATGGTAAAACTATGCTCATGACCACACAAACCAAACTGCAGTGCTGGGTAAGGTTTCAGTGCTGCCAAATAACCATCTGCGTCTTCTACATCAAACTGATCACTTCCTGGGGGAACATGCATGACAATAATCGTGCGTTCTACACATGAGGGAAGGGCTTTAAAATTTTGAGTCAAAAAAGCTACACCAAAAAATTTAGGGTTCACGGGGAACTCCAATCCATTGGTGTTAATCACAGCGAAATGGGTATTTCCAGCAGTGAAGCTATACTCAAAATCCCCATACATATAACTAAACATCTGCTTACCTGTTCCCAAGCAATCGTGATTTCCCAACGCAACAACGTAAGGAACTTGAAGACGCTGCAACTCGTCTCGCATCCATACAAATTCGTCGGTGAGCGAAAAATCAGTCAAGTCTCCACAATGGATTACGAAATCTATATCAGGAGAGGCATTGATATGATCAACAATTAAATGTGTTTCATCATACCATCGCTGGGTGTCACTAATCACTGCGAAACGCAGTTCCTTACTCCCTGAAGTGGCCTGCTCTATACGCTGAACATTCTTCGCATTTATACCCCTCGCACCAGAAAATTTAGAGTCGTAAGGGTGATAATCCATCATCTCACATCCTACGAGTAAAAGTCCACAAAATAAGACTATTACTTTATTTACAAAGCGTTTACTATAAGTCATCAAAAAATATTTTGCGCAAAATTACAAAATTCTCCGACCTTAAAATCAAGCGTATTTAAGAAAATATTCCGACCTTTGCATAGAATTCACACAAGGAACAATCTTTCCGAAGAAAGGAAAAGTAGAACTCGTAGCACACAGAGGCGAAGGGCATCACCCAGGCACTCCCTTGGTAGCAGAAGAAACGATTACTTCTATAACCACTTGTCAACTCGTACCCCGTTAACTTGTCAACTTATTAACCAAAGACCTATGGAACTCAAAATAAACAACCTTGAAGAAATTGGCGCCGTAGCCGAAGAATTTATCCGCTTGGCGATGCAGGAAGACACCGTGTTTGCCTTTAACGGGCAGATGGGTGCTGGTAAAACCACCTTTATCAAAGCGCTCTGCGAGGCTCTCGGTGTGAGTGAGGTAGTAACTTCTCCCACCTTCTCGATTGTCAATGAATACCGCTCTGACGAAACGGGAGAACTCATTTACCATTTCGATTTCTACCGCATCAAGAAGATTGACGAGGCGTATGACATGGGCTGTGAGGACTATTTCTATTCGGGCGCCGTTTGCCTGATTGAATGGCCCGAGTTGGTAGAAGACCTCCTCCCAGGCAACACCGTTTGGGTGGACATCCGCGTCAACGATGACGATACGCGCACCATCAGTTGGGAAGCCTAAAAGACTGTATCCTTTTTGGAAATAACAATATCCCTTTTGGAAAAAATTAAGTCCGAGATAAATCAAACTATCTCGGACTTAATTTTATTTAACTCCGAGTTTGTTTTTACCCCCTCGGAGGTGCTATTCTTGAACACGCTTTCAACGACCTGAAATGCGCACCGTTTAGAAAATAATATTGTAAGGATGAACGCCGACATGGTACGTTGTGTTATACGTACCATCAGCGTTGTAGCGATAGACGTAACCGGGCATATTATATTCCGCTGCCGAGGGATCAGCAAGAACGTAGATGTCGCCATCAGCGTCAAACTGCACGTTGATAGGCGCTGTGGGGAGGTTACCACAGAGGAAATTCTCACGCTTCAGCGCTCCCGTATTGGCATCATAGAGATTGTAGGTCGTAACCGTTTCATAAGTGGTCCAATCCGTCACAGAATGAATCACCAAAAGGTCGTTGCCATTCACCGCAATGAAGGAACCGTCACAGATATAGGCACTCTCGCCCGTAGCTGGATTTACGCTGTACACCTTTGAGGGAACATCCGCATAATTGCCGCTACAAACAACCACTAATTTGCCCGACGCTGTAGCAATCAGTTGACCAGGATTCAGCCCTACGGGAATGTCTTCTCTACGACTGAAATCGGTGGTTGAAAAGCGTGCCAAGCGAAGACCATTTTCGTAAGTGGGGTAATTGTAACCGTCTGAAATACTAATAAATAGCTCATCTCCAAGAAGAGCAAGGCTGTAGGGATTCGGACCCACAGGAATCTTCTCAACAAGCTGGAGACTGTTGCGGTCGAACACCGACAGATTGCCATCGTTATTGGCAACAAAAAGGTAGTCTGCCGTTGCCGCTACAGCCTGTGGAGTAGGAGTAGAAATCGTTCCCGTTACGGAAAGATTTTCAGCATTCAGCGCCCATACTATTCCCGACTCAAACGCAGGAACATAGAGGGTGCCGGCATACTTCGCAGCGCCCTGGGGCGTACCACCGATACTCACCCCATTTTGCGCCATAAAGGCGTCACTGATCACACTGCCCGTTTCGGTATTTACCACACTGATGCTACCATCAATGCCGTCGTAAAACGAACCTTGGTTTACTACATAAAATGAACTCTTGGGTACGTCGGGAACAGGGGTTACCGACTCGTCAGAAGAGGAACATGCCACCATAAGGAGGCAGAAAAGGGGAAGTAAATAACGCATAAGAGAGATAAGGTTTTAAGGTTTTGAAGGGTGAGGAAATAAGGTTTTAAGGGGGTAAGATTTTTTTGGTGGGTGAAGCAGAAAAAATTGGAGAGTTCCATCCGCATGGCAACCTCACAACCTCAAAACCTTACAACCTCACAACCTCAAAAACTATAATTCAACGTAGCCATAAAATTGCGGGTCGGCATGGGGTAGCGGCGGACGACCTCATAGGTTTTATTGAGTAGGTTATGGGCTGAAACACTTGCCTTTAACACTCCCGAACGGAGGGAGAAATTGCGATAAAGTGTGGCACCCAATTCTCCATATCCAGGCATATTTGTAGACGGTGCGTGATTGTTGGTTGCCCAACGCTCGGAGGCTCCAGAAAAGGTGATGCCACACGAAAGCCAAGGGTTTTCCCACGTCATACTCGCCGCCCCACTGTGTCGCGGAAGGTATGCCGACTGTTTACCATAGGTGGCGTCGGCAGCATCCGTGCGATCAACGGCATTTTGCAGGGAATAATTTGCAAAAAAGAGGAGTCGTTGGCGCGCTGAAAGGCGTTGCGCAGCATGAAAGGTGACATCCAGACCATGGATGACCACTTTACCACGATTCTCCATGCGCCATACAAAAAGATTATAAGGTATGGCAGAAATTTTATTCGTCAGGTCGTTGTAATAACCGTCTACCGAGAGGCGAACCGCGGTTTCGGTAATCGAAAGTCTGCCCTGCCACGTCATCCCCGCCCCCAACTGCCGCACACGTTCGGGTTTGAGCACCTGCGTTCCCATGTGGTAGAAATACGTTTCGGAGAAGGTAGGTTGACGGTAGTAATCCTTGTAAAAAACTCGGAGCAGGAAATCACCACCAAAGGGTTTGTATGCCACAGCTACCGAAGGCGATAATTTACGGAGGTTTCTCGGCGCTTCCATTCCCTTGGGCGCACAGTTCCATGCCGTTTGCGCCGTCAGGCGAAGGGTTGCGGTAAGGCGAGGGTGCTCATAGCGCAGGGAGAAAGCCTGAAGCAGGGTATGGCGCGCCGCACCGTCGGCACTTGCAAGGTTTGTAGCAAGGTAATTGTAGTAATAATCAGCAGCATACACCACAGAGAATTGTGGAAGTAGCGACTTACTCACACCACCTGTAAGATACGCCTCCGTCTGTCGGTAAGTGTTTTCCATCCCTCCCCCAGGATACTGTGGGTCGGGGTTTTCGTAGCGCTGCACTTGGCGTCCCACCTTTGCGGCGGCGAAAGCGTTGAAACGCGCCCCCGTATAGTCAAAGCGCGATTGGGCAAAGAGCAACTGTTCGCCCATACGCTCGGCATTATCCTGGTTGTAAAGCACCACAGGTCCAGGCAATCGACTCCGTTGTTCCGATGCGTAGATTTTCGTACTCAACTTATGTCGCTCGTCTGGGCGATACTGCCAATTCAGTTCCCCCACCCCACTTTGCAAGCGCGAATTATGGCGCCGCTCCGTGGTGGTATGAAGTCCGTTGCGCAAGCGGAAGGAATAGTTATTGTTGCTAAAGAAATAAGATGCCGCCGCTCCCAGACTGTGCTTGGAACCTAATTTGCGCCGCAACGAAAATGAAGGATTTATCCGTTCCCACGAACCCACACGCAACTGAACATTCGTCTGATTAGGCTCCTCGCCTTCTGCCCAACTGCCTATGTGAAGCGTAGCCGTCGCCAAACTGCGCGCAGGTACCAACAAAGGGGCAGCATCTCCGACATCCAGCCGCACCGACTGCATAAGGTCGAAGGCAAACCGCGAGACATCGACCGTACCTCCCTGTGTGTCTGCCATAGGCATGCCGTCGTAGGTAACAATAGTGTGAGTCGCTCCCACACCGCGCACATTAACCGTCTTCAAACCGCCTGCTCCGCCATAATCACGCAGATGAATGCCTGCCACATGGCGCAGCGCACCCGTTATGTCCGTAATACCCATACGGCGCAGGGAGGCTGAATCCAGGCGGAAGGTGGGAGCAGCAGTAGTAAGGGATTTGTCGTGGCGCATACCTACAGTAGTTACCTCATCAAGGCAACTATCAGCAAGCACCTGCCCCCTACTCCATTGGGGAGCAAGCAGCATGAACATACAAAGCGTTCCGACAATCTGACAATAGCGCATAGGCATAAAAAGGGTGCAGCGCGGAACCTGCTTTTTTGAAAAAGAGAATTGGGAAGCGGTGAATGTTTAATGAGGAACGAGGAGAGGTGAACGTTTAACGATTAAAGCCCATGCAGAATGACAACACTATGCCAGCCTCTTCGTTCACCGTTAACCCATTAATCGTTAACCTTTTACCGTTTACTTTACAACAACTTCACCAACATTGTAAACCTTCCGCGAGGTCACAACGCAAACATAGAGGTGGCAGGTCTTCTGACTCGTTCCTGCAAGCACGCCTTCTCAACCGTAGTCAATGGCATGTAAGTGCTTACGACGATGGAACATACAGCAGCGGGACTGTACAGGATTCTCACCTGTTTCCCTTTTCATTGCAGCAGTGTGCAAACCGCCTCTTTCACGGGCAAAGATAGGAAGAATATTGGAGATGAGAGGCGTATAGCACTTTTTTATGCGAGAAAAAGAGACCTTTTTAACTTTGTTTAACCCAATACCATCGGAAGTTATAACGAGAAAAGCAAGGAAGCGAAAAGAGGATGGGGAGTTGCTGAAAATTAAGTGCCGATTCCTTTTTAGAAAATTTGACCCTCTATTTTTTTTGCCGACAGAAGGGGAAATCATCAGCTTTTAACTCCTTCGCAAAAGGAAATAATCCGGAACACATACCCTACAGAGCGTTTAGAATTTGACCGACGGAATTACCAAAAGGAAGGCGTTGGCAATAGGTCAAATGTGAAAAGAAAGGATTTGGACTTACATTCTTATCTTTTCCCCAAAAAATGGACGCATATTTTATAATAAAATTGTAATTTTGGGCGAACTTAACCATAGACTTAACCTAACACAACCAACATCATTTATGTATCTCACACTTACCGCTGAAAATATTGTGTTGCTGGGGTCGATTCTCATCTTTGTGAGCATCCTGTTCAGCAAGACCAGTTACCGCTTCGGAGTGCCCACCCTGCTGTTGTTTCTCATCGTAGGGATGCTCTTCGGAAGCGACGGACTCGGTTTGCAATTCCACAACGCTTCTACGGCACAGTTTATCGGGATGCTCGCCTTGAGTGTCATCCTCTTCACGGGGGGTATGGACACGAAGATTGCGGACATCCGCCCGATTATGCGCGAGGGATTGATTCTTTCTACGGTGGGTGTGTTACTCACCACGCTCTTCACGGGGGCTTTTGCTTGGGCACTGACCACCTTCACGCCCATGGGCATTGAACTTTCTTTCCTGACCGCGCTGCTCTTGGCTGCTACGATGTCTTCTACAGACTCTGCCTCGGTGTTTAACCTGTTGCGCTCACAACAGATGCAGTTGAAGCACAATCTGAAGCCCATGCTGGAGTTGGAAAGCGGTTCGAACGACCCCATGGCGTACTTGCTGGTGATTGTGTTGATTCAAGTGATTGGTGCTCCCGAAAGTTGGAGTCTTGGAACCATCATCCGCGACCTTGTCGTGCAGTTTGCCGCAGGTATCTTCGTGGGGTATGCCGTAGGTAAGGGCAGTGCATGGCTCATCAACCGCATCAACTTGAGCACCCAGTCGATGTACTCCGTATTGTTGCTCTCACTCGTGTTTATCTCCTTCACACTGACGGAATTGCTCCACGGAAACAGTTACTTGGCGGTGTATATCTCCGGTCTTGTGCTGGGAAATGAGAAGTTGACCAACCGCAAGGAGATGAACACCTTTATGGACGGACTTACGTGGTTGGCACAGATTGTGATGTTCCTCTCGCTCGGACTTTTGGTCAACCCCTTGGAAATTCTTGACGTAGTGCTTGTAGCACTCTGCATTGGGCTGTTCATGATGTTCGTTGCGCGCCCGCTCACCGTGTTCCTGTGCTTGGCGCCCTTCCGCGAATTACCCCTGAAGGCGCGTATGTTTGTATCGTGGGTAGGTCTGCGCGGTGCCGTGCCCATCATCTTCGCCACTTACCCCATCCTGGCAGACATTCCTGGGGCACGAACGCTGTTCAACATCGTATTCTTCATCACGCTCCTCTCCTTGATCTTGCAAGGCATGAGTATTTCATGGGTGGCAAAGAAGTTCGACCTCGACCTTCCCATTGAAAAAGAGGGCAATGAGTTTGGTGTTGAACTTCCCGAAGAATTGGATGCCCAACTTTCCGACTATGTAGTGACAGAGGCTATGCTCGAAAAGGGCAACCGCCTCATGGACATGCACCTTCCTGCTTCAACCCTTGTCATCATGATCAAGCGCGGCGAAGAATACATTGTGCCCAACGGACAGTTGGAACTTATGGTGGGCGACGTCCTCCTGTTTGTTTCAAAGGAAGAGTTGGCGTTTTGATTAAGGTTGTAGGTTATAAGGTTTTGAGGTTTTAAGGACCATGCGGGGTGGAATACTCCACATGTCTCCGACCTTAAAGACCTTAAAGACTCTAAAGACCTTAAAGACCTTTCCCCTCATAACCTTAAAGCGAAGCGACCTCATAACCTCAAACCTTAAAACCTTTCCCACTAATGATCATCTGGTCCCCCTCTGAAATAGCACTCGAATTAGGTCCCATCGCCCTGCGTTGGTACTCCCTTTTTTGGGGTATTGGTTTGGCGTTGGCATACTTTGTAGTTTACAAACTTTATCGCCATCAAAAGTTGACACAAGAGCAGTTTGACCCGCTCTTCCTCTACTGCTTCTTCGGCATCTTGATTGGGGCACGCCTGGGCCACTGCTTGCTTTACGAACCTGGGTATTACCTTTCGCACATCGCAGAAATGGTGTTGCCCTTCCGCACCATGCCCGACGGCAGCACAAAGTTCATTGGTTACGCCGGACTTGCCTCTCACGGGGGCACAGTGGGCGTCATCATCGCGCTCATGCTCTATGCCCGCAAGACGAAGGTGAAGTTCCTCCATGCCCTTGACAATATTTCAATTGCCACGCCCCTCACGGCGGGATGCATCCGCCTCGGAAACTTGATGAACTCCGAAATTGTGGGCAAGGCCACGGGCAGTGATTGGGGTTTTGTCTTTGTGCGTAATGGCGAAGACTTTGCGCGCCATCCCGGACAACTCTACGAGGCTATTGCCTACTTCCTGCTGTTCCCCCTCCTGCTCTGGCTCTACAAGAAGGCGCCTCAACGCATCGGTTCGGGCTACTTCTTCGGCACCGCCATCCTTTGCATCTTCACTTGCCGCTTCTTCATCGAACTCTGCAAGGAGGTGCAGGAACCTTGGGAACTCCAAATGCAGGACATGATTGGCATCAATCAGGGGCAGTTATTGAGCATTCCCTTCATCCTGCTGGGCGCTTACCTCATGTGGCGCGCTGTAAAGCAGAAGCAATAGGCATCACCTCATTTACCCTACCTCACACACATGAAGATTCTTCTCGTCAATACTTCTTCCGCAACGGGTGGCGCTGCTGTTGCTGCCCGCCGCTTGATGAATGCGCTTGAAAAAAATGGCGCAGTGGTCAAGATGCTCGTGCGCGATAAGGATGATGAAGGGGATGACAAAGTGGTGGCACTTCCGCCCTCTTGGCGATTGAAATGGAACTTCGTTTGGGAGCGGTTCGTGATTTGGATACACAACAAGTTGAGTCGTAAAAACCTCTTTGCTGTTGACATTGCAAATGCGGGTACGGACATCACTACACTTCCTGAATTTCAACAGGCTGACATCATCCACTTGCATTGGGTGAACCAAGGTTTGTTGTCGTTGAAAAATATCCGCAAGATTCTCGCCTCTGGAAAACCCGTAGTGTGGACATTACACGATATGTGGCCCTGTACTGCCGTCTGTCACCACGCAGAGCAGTGCAACGGTTTTACAGAAGACTGCTCGCAGTGCGAACACCTGGCGTTTCCGAAATGCGAAAACTTGCCCCACAAGGTGTTTCTGCAGAAAAAACAAATCTATGGCGCAGGCAACTTACACTTGGTATCGGTGAGCAACTGGTTGCACCAACAGGTGAAAAGGAGCGCATTAACTCGCGAGTTGCCTTCGAGCGTGATTCCCAATACGTTGTCTTTACAGCAATTCCAAGTGTGGAACAAGGAGGAGGCACGTCGGCAATTACACCTGCCCACCGATAAGCATATCATCATCTTTGGCGCAGCGCGCATCGACGATCCTTTTAAGGGGTTCCACTTGTTGCTTCAAGCTCTTGATTTGCTGATCAGCAGCGGTCGCTACACCAAGGACGACCTCCACTTGGTTATCTTCGGAAACATAAAATACCCCTCACAACTTCTGCCTCATATTCACGTGGACTACACCCATTTGGGATGGGTCAGCAATGCCGAAAGACTTTCTGTAGCTTATTCCGCAGCAGATGCCGTGGTGTGTGCCTCACGGTACGAAACGTTTGGACAAACACTGATCGAAGCGCAAGCATGTGGCTGTCTGCCCGTGTCATTCGGCAATAGCGGACAAACGGATATCATCTCCCACCTCAAGAATGGTTATTTGGCAAAGGCATATTCCGTAGACGACCTGGCAAATGGGATTCACTGGGCACTCTCGGAGGGTAAATCACAGGTTTCTCCACAGGACATGCGCGATGAAGTGGTGCACAGATATTCCAGCGACGTGGTCGCACAACAATACCTCACACTGTACAAAACAATTTTAAATAAGGGATAGACATAAGGGGCTGAATAACTTTTTTATTACCACAAACAAATGAACACAGACATCCCTCCGTCGAGCACGACGGAACCGCTTAAATTTACCATTGCTACGGTAACATTTAACGCTACAACACTTATTGAAAGAACTATTAAAAGTGTGGAAGAGCAGGACTACCCACATGTGGAGCACCTCATCGTGGACGGCAATTCCCGCGACAACACACTGGAGCATATCCACCATTATCAGGAGCGTAACAGTATCGCCGCCGTGCCCCACGAAATCACGTGCATCTCTGAACCCGACCACGGACTTTATGATGCCATGAACAAGGCGCTGAAGATGGCTACGGGCGACTATATCCTGTTTCTCAATGCGGGCGACAAACTGCATACGCCAACACTCCTGTCCGACCTTGCAGCACAGCTTGGCGACACGCGCCCTGCCGTAATCTTTGGGCATACGGACTTGGTGGATGCTGATGAGAAATATATCGGTCCGCGCCGCCTTTCTCCGCCCGAAAGGCTTACTTGGAAATCGTTCAAGCACGGTATGCTGGTGTGTCATCAAGCGTTCTTTGCGCACAAGAGTCTCTTCCGCACCATCGGTTATGACATGCAGTACCGCTTCTCTGCCGACTTCGATTGGTGCATCCGCATCTTGAAAAAGGCTGAACAGGTGCAGCAGTCCACGCATCACGCGCACTGCATCGTGAGTGACTACCTCAACGAAGGTATGACCACAAAGAATCATAAAAAATCACTCCTCGAGCGCTTCCGAATCATGTGGAAGCATTACGGAGCACTCTCCACCATCGGACATCACTTGTGGTTCTTTGTTCGCAAACCTTAACGACATGGAAGCGCTTTATCAATCAATGACTGCGCTCTGTGCGCGCCGCGAATACTGCTGTGCGGACATTGCCGAGAAATTGCGCAAGAAGGGCGCCGCTCCCGAAGATGCCGAAGTGCTGATTGACCGCCTCATTGAGGAAGGTTACATCAACGAGGGCAGATATGCCCGCGCCTTTGTGCACGACAAGACCCTCTACAACGGTTGGGGGCGCGTCAAGACGGCACAGCAACTCCGCGCCAAGGGTATCTGCAACGCCTACATCAACGAGGCGATGACTTGCATTACGGAGGAGCAGTACGCCGAGGTTTTTCAAAAAGTATTACAGGCAAAAAGACGCAGCATCAAGGGAGATACTGACTACGAGGTGCGCCAGAAGTTGGCACGAAGCCTCATCGCCCGCGGATTTGAACCCTCCTACGTGTTCAACCATCTTGATTTAGAAAACTTTGAAGAGTAGGAAGTTCACTTCCTTCTTCTCAACTATAAACCCTAACACTTATAACAACTATGTTGACAATTTACAATACCCTTACTCGTAAGAAAGAAGAATTTAAGCCTATCAACCCCGGACATGTAGGTATGTATGTTTGCGGACCTACGGTATATGGCGATGCACACCTCGGACATGCGCGTCCCGCAATCACGTTTGACCTCCTTTTCCGCTACTTGAAGCACCAGGGTTATAAGGTGCGCTACGTGCGTAATATTACCGACGTGGGCCACCTCGAACATGATGCCGACGAGGGCGAAGATAAGATTGCAAAGAAGGCACGCCTCGAGCAGTTGGAGCCTATGGAAGTGGCGCAACACTATACGAATCGCTTCAATGAAGCAATGGCGAAACTCGGTGTGCTTCGCCCCAGCATTGAACCCCATGCTACGGGCCACATTATCGAACAGGAGCAGCTCGTGCAGCAAATCTTGGACAACGGTTTTGCTTACGAGAGCAACGGTTCGGTATATTTCGACGTGGTAAAGTATAACGAAAAGCACGGCTACGGCATTCTCTCGGGCCGTAACTTGGATGACGTGAAGGATGCCTCACGCGAACTCGACGGTGTGGGAGAAAAGCGCAACCAAGTGGACTTTGCACTTTGGAAGAAGGCACAACCCGAACACATCATGCGCTGGCCCTCGCCCTGGGGTGACGGTTTCCCCGGCTGGCACTGCGAATGTACGGCAATGGGTCGCAAATACCTCGGCGAACAATTCGACATTCACGGCGGAGGTATGGACCTCGTGTTCCCCCACCACGAATGTGAAATCGCACAGGCGGTAGCGTCGCAAGGCAAACCCATGGTGAACTATTGGATGCACAACAATATGATTACCATTGCGGGTAAGAAGATGGGCAAGTCGTACAACAACTTCATCACTCTCGATGAATTCTTCACAGGCAACCATCCCCTTCTCGAACAAGCCTACACACCGATGACCATTCGCTTCTTCATCCTCCAGGCGCACTACCGCTCTACGGTAGATTTCTCTAACGAAGCCCTCCAAGCCGCAAAGAAGGGTCTCGACCGCCTGCTCCAAGCGATTAAGGAACTTGACCGCATCGAAGCAAGCAAGGACGGCGCCGTGAAGATGGACTTTGTAGAAGAACTCAAGCAGAAGTGCTACGATGCCCTCAACGACGACCTCAATTCTCCCATTCTTATCAGCCACCTCTTTGATGCGTGCCGCGTTATCAACCAGATTGTGGACAAGAAGCAGACGATTGCTGCCGACGCCTTGGAAGCACTCCGCACGCTCTTCCACACATTTGCCTTTGACATCCTCGGTCTCACTTCTGAAGCCGACGGAAATGCTGAACGCGAAGCAGCATTCGGCAAGGCCATCGACTTGCTCCTTGACATCCGCGCAACTGCAAAGGCGAACAAAGATTGGGCAACGTCCGACAAGGTGCGCAACGAACTCGCTGCCCTCGGTTTTGAAGTTAAGGACACGAAGGACGGCGCTACTTGGAGATTGAATAAATAATTTTTTTAGTTGACGAGTTTATAGGTACAAGTAGACAAGAAAGTTTGCGAGATAAACGTATGGAATTTCCATATGATGACTTTACTCTAATATCTATTCTTAAAGGACTTTTTTACTGACGAGTTCATAGGTAGGATAGACAAGTTATTCTACAATCATATCTCACAAACCTTCTCGTCTACTCGTCTACTTGTTAACTCGTCTACTTATAAAATCACCTTATGAACAACATCCCCGTAGTAACCAAATACCTCCTGCTTACGAACGTCGTAGTATTCCTGTTGCAAGAGGTGGCAAAGGGTGCAGGCATTGATTTAGTGGCAACATTAGGATTGCACTTCTTCCTTGCCGACAACTTCCAGCTCCACCAGTTGTTTACCTACATGTTCCTCCACGCGAACTTGTCGCACATCTTCTTCAACATGTTTGCGCTGTGGATGTTTGGCAGAACTATAGAAAACACCCTCGGTGCACGCCACTTTTTAATCTACTATCTGGTTTGCGGTGTGGGCGCTGGGTTGTGTCAAGAACTCTTCCAGTATGGCGAATATTGGATGGAGGGATTTGCCGACTATGAACGCGTACGCACTCCCGACGGTATTTATCCCATGGGCGAGTTTCTGAATTATTGGCGCACGATAGGTGCTTCTGGTGCCGTCTACGGTATCCTTTTAGCCTTTGGTTACATCTATCCTAACCACCGCATCATGCTGCTCATTCCGCCCATCCCGATGAAGGCAAAATACTTCGTCATCGGTTATGCGGCACTTGAACTCTACTCTTCATTCTCTGCGAACGACAATGTAGCGCATTTTGCCCACCTTGGCGGTATGTTCTTCGGTTTCCTCCTGCTCCTGCGCTGGACGCGATTGAGCAATCCTAATTCGTGGTGGCAACGCCTGAAAAGGCACTTCACAAAGTCTTCTAAATCGCCTTACAATAAGAATCCTAAAATGAAGGTGAATCCTGGGGGCACTTATGACCAAATGCAAGAACCACAGACTCCCTCAAAGGATTTGGAAGAGAAGCGCCGACGCATAGACGAACTGCTCGACAAAATCAAGAAGTCGGGTTACGAAAGCCTGACCACAGAGGAGAAAAACTTCCTCTTTGACGCCTCAACGCGGAAATAATTAACAGAGAACAGAGTACAGAGTACAGAGTACAACTGACAGAGTACAACTACCATGCGTGATAAACAATCGTTTAACTCGGTATCCTTCTCGTCAACTCGTACCTTGTCAACTCGTTTACTAAACCTCCAATGGCCAAATCCACAAAACCCACAAAGGGTAAAAATAAGAAGTCCTCACGCCTCTACACCATCGTTGCCAACATCATCACAGGATTTTCGTTGGTTACGGTGTTGTTGTTGTGCCTTTCCGTTGCGAGTACGTACATTTCGCCAGAGAAGATACGCATCCTCTCTCTTGCAGGACTGGCCTTTCCTTTCTTTTTAGGCGGCACCATATTCATGCTTTTTATCAGCCTCATCTTTGCGTGGCGCCGCTCATGGATACCGCTGGTGGGACTGATCCTGTGTGCCAATTCCATAGACGACTACTTTCCCATAAACCTCCCCTCTCCTGCCCCCAAACAGAGTCTGAAGGTGATGAGTTACAACACAGCCAACTTCGGACTATGGACGGGAAGTAATAAAAACAAGAATGATGAGAACGGCGATAACCGCCTAGTGCGCGACATACTGCGCGAGAATCCCGACATTGTGGGTTATCAGGAAGGGTACAGCGGAAGTCAATATGACAAGCACGTGAAACCGATGCTGAAGCGTAACGGAATGCACCATTCCTCGGTACTTTCTAACGGAAACTATATCGGTTGTATTTCGCGCTATCCTATTTTAGAGACCCAAAACATTTGTACTACGCAAGCCAATGAGGCGGTGCTCTTTAAAATCAAACTGTCAAATGCCGACACGCTCTACTTTGTAGTCTGTCATCTGAAATCTATGAACCTCTCGGAAGATGAACGTAAGGTGTTTAAGGAAAATGTGGACCAGTTGAGAGACGAAGATGGTAATGACGACTTGAACTACAGCGGACTCTTTGGTGTCGCACGCAAGATTGCACGCGCTTCCGAACCGCGCGCAAAGCAGGCGGATATTATCGCTGATTTCATCAACAAAAATAAAGACCGTAACGTCATTGTATGTGGTGACTTCAACGATACTCCCGTCTCTTATACTTATCAAACCATTGCCAATGCGGGAAATCTTGACGATGCCTTCGTAAAGGCTGGAAATGGACTTGGACGTACCTTTAACCGCCACGCCATGGTGGTACGCATCGACCACATCCTTTATGGCGAGGACTTCTGGGAACCCCATGCGGCACATATACTGGACCGCCCCGACCGCTCCGACCATAACGCTGTAACCGTACATTTACGACGTAAGAAATAAGCACGAATCCCTCATGGGTATCAAAGCAAAGACTGGAAACCCCTAACAATTTCCAACCTTGGTGTTTTTCCTCGGCAGAAAAATTTAGGCAATAATATAGCAGATGTCCACAAATAGTCCTTACACCAAAGATGTTGTGCTCTGATTATTTTAGCCACTAATGAACATGAACCGAAGGTCGCGCTAGTCAATTTTCACTAATGCCTTGCGGGGTATTTTAGACCGGATGGAATTCGTGTTGATTCGTGTTCATTAGTGGCTTCAAATAAAACAAACGAGTTTTCGCGGACAACCAAAGGTCACGCAAGTAACACCTATATTGCCAAAATATATTTTCCCGGTATGAATATATATATTCTCGGCATGAAAAAAATCGGGAGCACCGCGGTGTTCCCGATAACATAACAAAAACATAACAATTATCACACACTTTTTTTGAGGTTACGCTCACGAGCGTTGTGGAATGATGGTGCAAAGTTACACCTTTATTCTATGTGTGACAATCGCTAAAAATAGGTATTGTTAAGAAGGTTTCTGCTTAACAATACCTATTTTTTGGCACTTACCGTAGTCTTACTTTTGAGTTGAACAACAATTGTCGGGAGTTACTGCAATGATTTCCCACTTTGAGGGCGCAGAAGCATTCCATGTAACAATCGTATTTGCCTGCGAGAGGTGGAAACAGGGGTAACTCACGTTGGTCGTGTGCTGTTCGTTAAAGACAGACTGTCCTTCACGATCACTTATCAATGTAAACGTACCCGCTTCAGCAACATTCTTCGTAGGAAGAATCTTGGAACTTGTAGCAGCAGGCTTACCCATATACACCTCATATTTCTCATTATAAAGGCGCCAGAGACCGTCTTCTGTGCGTTGGAGTGTCCACACCTGCGCCGCATCCTTTTCGTCAAGCGTAGCGGCACTTAAATCACTTGCTGTGGTCTGCAAATACTGATTCTTGTTATACGCAGCACCACCTTCCATATAACCAAGGTTGCGCAAGCGGTATTTTTGTCCGTCTACCGCCTGGAACAAGGTGCTCGCAATGCTCTTATTCAACTTTGCCACAGCGTCTACGGTAGCGCGCTGCTTCGCTGCCTTCGCCACATTTTCTACCACCTTACGCTTTGCCACATTAGGCATTCCTACAATAGACGTACACTTTTTGCCTGTAAACAGGCTCTTCACCTTTTGAGTTACAACCTTCTCTGCAATATAAGTTTTGGTCAAGGTGGGATCGTCGCTATAAGCATAGCGGTTGTGGGTAATCTGCTCTACCGTATAGTTCTTATACACGATGGTGTAGTCACGCGCAAAGGTAGATTCTTCGTAGAGGAAACCAACAGTATTATCTTTCTGAAGCGTCATCGTTGTGTAGGCAGAACCCATTCTGCTTACCTGGCATGAACCATCCCAATCAGAGGCAAAAAGGGCGGGGGTAGCAAAGTCCTTGGCATAGTCAGTAAGTTCTTTGTAGAAGAAGCCCACATTACGACGTCCCTGTGGTCCGAAGGGCACCGACTGAAGCGCGAGGTAGGTCTTTACTCCGTCAGCCTTACGCACAACGGGGAGAATCATGATTTCGCCATTCGTAGAGTTGCCTTCTGCTGCCACACCACGATTTTTAGCATTGGAAAGCGCAACTGTACCCCATGAACCTTCGCCCTTCTTCACGTCGGTATAGGTGTAGATGTTGAAGTAACGACCCGTGCAACGGCTGGAGAGCAACACACTACCGTCGGGAAGTTCTTCCACCTTGGGTTCGTCGCCATTGGGGGCGGGGCGGTCGTAAATCGTTCCGAGTACCTTCCACGAACCTCCGAAGTCATCGGAATAGATGACGCGGTTGCCACCATCACGCGTCCACATCGAGCAATAGAGGCGGTAATACTTACCCACCTTAATGCGACTGCTCTGACAGATTTTGCCCGAACCGATAAACATAGAGGAAACGGTGGGTTTGTCGCCATCAAGGAAGAGCGAGTAGATATGATCGGTCATCTCCACAATCTCACTCTTTTCCCATTCGCCCGTCTTCTTGTTATAAGTCAGGTAAATGCGTGCTACACGATTGACAGAGTCGGCTTCTGTCTGCCCAATCTTTGAGGGATTCCAGCGTCCGTGCCAACAAACGGTGCGACCACACACCATCATGACCAACAATTTGTTGTGCTCGCGGTCGGCAACAATCGCGGCGTCGCCATAGCCCGTAGTCATGTGGTTAGAATCGCCCCCCTTACCGTCGGCAATGAAAAACTCTTCGCCCCAAGTCTTACCATTGTCCTTTGAGATGCGACACTTAATGTCTACTTCGCCATAACCAATGTCATTGCCGCAAGGACGATAATCGGAAATGGCAAAGACATCACCATTGGGCGCCGCAGCAATGGCTGGAATGCGGTAAGGACGCGCAGACTCTGGATTGGTAATGAAAAGGTTTTGCTGGGGTTCCTGCTCCACAGTGTTTTGTGCCGTTACAACGGTTTGTAATGCGCTCACACCTGCAACCATAAGGAGCGTAAGAAGTTTCTTGTTCATAAAGAATATGGATAAGTTAATGTAATATTGCGTGACCTTTGGTTGTCCACGAAAACTCGTTTGTTTTATTTCAAGCCACTAATGAACACTAATTTTCACTAATATCCATCCGGACTTAAATACCCCGCAAGGCATTAGTGTAAATTGACTAGCGCGACCTTCGGTTCATGTTCATTAGTGGCTAAAATAATAAGAGCACAACATCTTTGGGGTAAGGATGATTTGTGGACATCTGCTATATTATTACCTAAATTTAATGTAATCAGGGTTATGACTAACTTGGTAATCGTTACAAAGTTACATAATTGTTTTGATTCAACCTATTGTGTAACGCTTATTTGAGGAAATCGGCAGTTGGAGGCAGTCTTGAAGTCAGCAAGGGAATCTAAAGTTTTCTGTGTTCTTCCTAAAGATTGCACCCACGGTAATAGAAAAAAATGAAACAACCGTGGTTTTGTTCTCCTGCCTTTTCTTATCTTTGCTCTCAAATGTATAACCTCCACGAACTCCGTAAGGAAAACATATCTCGCCTTGCCTTGCGCCTGTCGGGGCATCCCGATGCCGCCTTTCTGCTTCGCCAAGTAGAGGGTTGGCAACGCCTGTCGGTGAAGGTGCCTTCGTGGGCAGCGGTTGAGGAACTGCATTATCCCCATCGCTTGGCGTTGGAACAATGTTCGGGCGAGGCGGCAGCACGTTACAAGGCAGAACTTGTCAGTCGCTTATTCCCCGATGGTGGTGAGACTATGGCGGACTTGACAGGCGGATTGGGAGTGGATTTCTCCTTTGTGGCGCCCCACTTTAAGCAGGCTGCATATGTAGAACGGCAGGAAGAACTCTGCGCTTTAGCTGCGCATAATTTTCCTTTGTTAGGAGTGACGAATGCTTCGGTACACCATGCAGACGGTGTAGACTTTTTGCGCCAGATGGAGGCAGTTGATTTGCTCTTTCTTGACCCTGCGCGACGCGATGCGGCAGGACGAAAGACGGTACTCTTGGAGGATTGCGAACCTAACGTCGTTGAACTGCTCCCTTTGCTTTTGGCGAAGTCAAGGGTGTGCATCCTGAAACTTTCAACGATGTTGGACCTTCACCAAGCGTTGCAGGCGCTCCGTTGTGTGGCAGAGGTGCACGTCTTTGCGGAACGTGGTGAGTGTAAAGACTTGCTCTTGGTGGTGCGTAAAGAGTGCAATAATTCCGATGTTTCTCCCGTTATATATTGTGCGGATGATGCCCATCGCTTTGCCTTTACGGCGGATGAGGAAATGACTGCTACACCTGCTTATACGTCAACCCTTGGCGCCTATCTCTATGAGCCCTCGGCGGCGGTCTTAAAGGCGGGAGCATTTAAGAGTCTTGCCCAGCGCTTTGACGTGAAGAAACTTCACCCGAACAGTCATCTTTACACCTCCGACACACTTCATGCCGACTTCCCCGGACGTGCGTTCAGCGTAGAGCGCACTTGCGGATTCGGAAAGCGCGAACTCAAAGCCTTCTGTGCAGATACGGCGCAAGCCAATCTCACCGTGCGCAATTTTCCTGCCACCGTGGCGGACCTGCGCAAGCGTCTCAAACTCCGCGAAGGCGGTTCAGACTACTGGTTTGCCACAACGCTGGCGGATGAGTCCCACTGCCTCATTGCGTGTCGGAAGGTCAGTAAAAATTAACGATAAATTATAAGGATTAATAGGCAAACGGTCAACCGAAAGCAATTCATTCCGCAAGGTCTTTCTCCTTTAATCCCACTCCGTGGTCTTTTCCTCCTTCGCACCTCGGCAATTCAAGCAAGCTTGATTGCACTCGGTTTGGCGTCGGTTCTCATTTCTCATTTCTCCTTTCAAAAATGAAACTCCTTACCCTACTCTTCTCCCTCCTACCCTGCCTTCTTTTTGCGCAGACCTACCCTTCTGTTTCCCCTACTATGCACATCATTAACGAAGATGGCGTAGAAGAGGAGGTGACAGAGTATGATGGTGATGCGCCCTTGAAGGCCTTTTTCCGTGCTAACGCAAAGGATGTGGGCGATTACCAACCCGTGTTTGAATGGACCATGACAAAGGCGGGCGAAACCGACCCTATCATCAAGCGTTTCGCGGAGGAAATAGATTATGAGTTCCTGCAAACGGGCACTTTCTTTATCGAACTCCGTACCACCTTTATCCAGGGTACGGACACTTTAGACTTTGCGATGGACACACCTTTCTCCGTCACGATTACGGAATCTAAACTCGAGGTTCCCAATGCTTTTTCGCCGAATGGGGATGGTATGAACGACGTATTGAAGGTGAAGGAAGGCTATCGCAGTATCGTTTCCTTCTCGGCGGCAGTCTTCACCCGCTGGGGTAAGAAGGTGTATGAATGGACCGACCTTGATGGCGGTTGGGACGGGCGCATGGGCGGCAGTTACGCTCCCGACGGTGCCTACTTCCTAAAGATTGACGCCCGAGGCGCAGACGGACGCAAATACGAGATTCGCAAAACGATTACATTGCTGAAGGGGTATAAGGAGAATATAGATTAGTAGAATTGTATCTAATGAACCATAAAATAAACAGACGGACAAGTCAAATTCATTGACCTGTCCGTCTGTTTTTGTAAGTGCATATCTTTCTGTCCCACGTTTTAATATAGCGCAATGCGATATCTACCGCTTATGGGAGTACCATCATTTAGGAAACCTCGGAAATAACCCTCTACGTAGACCTCATCGCCATAATCCTTAATGGAGGTAACGACGTGTTTGCCCTCTTCGCTGTAAAGGTATTTGCCATAGTATCCGTCATCGTATTCGTAACCTATTGTTAAATCGAAGTTTTCAACACCATATACATATCCGAATCGGTATTCTCCTGGGGAATACTTGGCAACTCTTCTCAAATTACTATGGTAGGCCAACTCCAAATCAATAGGATAGGTGTCGCAAGTTTGGACAAAACTATAACCACCAGATGCTGAAACAGATGTGAATTCAACTACCTTCCTAATGGTTCTTCCATCAACAGTGACTTCAAGATATTCTCCGCGATGCCCCCCTCCAAACCAAGAGTCTTCATCCTCGGTACACGATGCAAAACCATATATGAATACGGTTAGGAGCAATGCTAAAAGTTTGTGAACAACTTTCATAATATGCGTAATTAATTGGGTTACTTGAAATTAACGAAGGATAATTTTTGAAAAAAGTCGAATCCTATATCCTTACCTTTTTAATGCGCCTCCAACCAGTTCTCCCCTACTCCACATTCTGCCACGAGAGGCACTTGCATGGTGTATGCACTTTCCATTTCTTCCACAACAATCTTGCGGATGGTGTCGAGTTCTTCGGGGAGGACGCTGAAGTTGAGTTCGTCGTGCACCTGTAGAATCATCTTCGACTTTACGCCCTCACGGCGCATGCGGTCGGCAATGCGAATCATGGCGATTTTGATAATGTCTGCCGCCGTTCCCTGAATGGGGGCATTGATGGCGTTGCGTTCGGCATAACCTCTAACTACGGAGTTGGCAGAATTGATGTCTGAAAGATAGCGTCGGCGCCCAAAGTCGGTAAGGATATACCCACGGTCGCGCGCAAGGTCGATGCTCTTGTCCATGTATTCCTTCACGGCGGGATACGTGAGGAAGTAGTTTTCGATTAACTCCTTTGCCTCCGTGCGACTCACGCCCATGCGTTCTGCCAAGCCGAATGCCGAGATGCCGTAGATAATACCAAAGTTCGCCGTTTTGGCTTTGCGACGCTCATCTTTGGTCACTTCCTCCAAGGGCTTCTTAAATATCTTTGCAGCAGTGGCAGCGTGGATGTCATTGCCCGATCGGAAGGCTTCTACAAGGTTCTTATCACCCGAGAGATGCGCCATGATGCGCAGTTCTATTTGAGAATAGTCGGCAGAGAAGAACACATGTCCAGGCTCGGGCACAAAGGTGCGGCGGATTTCCTTGCCGTCGTCATCACGAATGGGAATGTTTTGCAAGTTAGGGTTTGACGACGAGAGGCGTCCCGTAGCCGTTACCGCTTGATTGAAAGACGTGTGAATGTGTCCCGTTTGGGGATTGATCAATTTTGGAAGCGCCTCGATGTAGGTAGAAAGGAGTTTCTTCAAACCTCGATGTTGCAAGATTTTCTCCACAATGGGGTGCTTTGACTTGAGTTTTTCAAGTTCTTCTTCCGAAGTAGAGTACTGTCCCGTCTTGGTCTTTTTTACCTTCTGCGCCAACTGGAGTTCGCCGAAGAGCACCTCGCCCACCTGTCGGGGAGAGGTGATGGTGAAGGCGTGACCCGCGAGTTCGTAAATCTCATTCTCAAGCGCCGCCAAGCGTTCCATGAACAAGCGTCCCGTACTTTCGATAGCATCTGTGTCGAGCACGACGCCCGTCAGCTCCATCTCTGCTAACACAGGCAGAAGGGGCATTTCGATATCGCGGAAGACGCGCTCCACATCGTATTGCTGCATCTCCGCTTCAAGAAGGGGTTTCAACTGGAGCGTAATGTCGGCATCCTCGCAGGCATAGTCGCAAATCTCACGGGGAGAGAGGTCGCCCATAGAGCGTTGACTTTTGCCGCGTGCGCCGATGAGTTCGTCGATATGAATGGTTTTGTACTTCAGATAAACTTCCGCCATATAGTCCATGCCGTGGCGCATTTCGGGTTGCACTACGTAGTGCGCCAACATGGTGTCGAAGAGCGGACCTTCAAGACTTACGCCCCACTGCTTCATAACGAGCATGTCATACTTCATGTTCTGTCCCACCTTTTCGATAGTGGGGGCGGAGAAGAAGGGGCGGAAGATATCCACTCTGCGTTGCGCTTCCTCGCGTTCAGCAGGAACCGCCACGTAATAGGCAGTGCCGGGCGCCGTGGCGAAACTCATGCCCACGAGGCGTGCTTCAAGGGCGTTGAGCGAGGTGGTTTCGGTGTCGAAAGCCACACAAGGATGCTTCAATAACTCCTCTACGAGCGCCGTAGCGGCAGCGTCGGAGTCGACAAGCTGATACGTGTGGGGCACGTCGGCAAGGGTTTTCAGCGAGGTCTCAAAGAGGTCCAGCTGCGTGGGTGTTTCCGCCTCGGGTTGCGCGAATAGATCTTGCTGGATGGGAGTCGTAGCTATGGGATTCCCGAAGAGGTCGAGCTGCACGGGAGCATTGGGTGCAGGCGTGGGAGTCGCTTGTTTCTTGGGTTCAGTCGCAGGCGCGGGAGTGCCGAAGAGGCGCTGACTCAAGGCGCGGAATTCCTGCTCCTCGAAGATGCGTTGCAAGGCAGCGGCGTCGGGTTCGTGGCACACAAGACTTTCCAAGTCGATATCCATAGGAACGTCCGTCTTGATGGTCACCAAGAATTTCGAGAAACTGATTTTCTCGGCATTCTCCGCCACCTTCTTCTGCATCGCCCCCTTCAACTGGTCGGTGTTTGCCAAGAGGTTTTCCACAGAACCGAATTCCTGAATCAACTTCGTAGCCGTCTTCTCCCCTACTCCCGGACAACCGGGAACATTGTCCGCCGTGTCGCCCGTCAGTGCGAGATAGTCGATAACCTGCAAGGGAGACGTGAGGCCATACTTCTCACACACCTCGGCAGGTCCGAGAATCTCCATTCCCTTTGCCCCATTGCCGGGACGGCACATGAGAATGTGTTCCTCCACCAACTGTGCGTAGTCCTTATCCGGCGTTACCATGCGCACGTCCAAACCCTGTGCGGCAGCATGCTTCGCTACGGTGCCAATAACGTCGTCAGCCTCGTAACCCATAACCTCAAGGATGGGAATGTTATACGCACGAATCACCTCTTTAATGATGGGCACGGAGCGGCGAATATCTTCGGGCGTCGCCTCACGCTGTGCCTTGTATTCAGGATAGACTTCGTGGCGAAAGGTAGGACCAGCGGGGTCAAAAGCAATGGCAATATAGTCGGGGTTCATCGACTTGAGAATGTCCTCAAGTGTGTTGATGAAGCCAAAAATAGCACTCGTATTTTCGCCTTTTGAGTTGATGCGCGGGGCGCGAATAAGGGCGTAATATGCACGGAAGATGAGCGCGTAGGCGTCAAGAAGGTAAAGCGTCTTCATAGGAATGGTGAAATTACAATTTCTGTTAGTAGCGGGTAAGCGAAGGTGACTTCGCACACTCACACACTACAAATTTAGCGAGAAAGTTTGGGTGAAGCAAATTGCAGGGCAGATTATAAGAGCATAACATCTTTGGGGTGCGAGTTATTTGTGAACATCTGCTACATATTACCAACCCTTAAGACCTCAAAACCTTTGCAGGTCACAAAACCGATTTTTAAAGGGAACCACGAACCGAAGGTCGCGCAAGTCAATTAAATTCCCCGCAAGGTATTCGTGTGCATTAGTGCCCATTAGTGGCTCAAAAAAATACGAGAAGATACGTGTATATACGTGGAGACAATGCCAAGGAATTCCGTTTGAACTGTAGGGACGCACGGCGCGTGCGTCCGTGATACAGATGAGGTTAGCAATTGAGGACACGCGGAAATACCCTTTGAGGCGGACGCACGAACCGTGCGTCCCTACAGGTCAAGTGGATTTCCCGCATGCTAATGAGACGCCATAATATGACGTCTCTACGTTCGTTATATAGTCCCGCATGGCATTACTCACTACTCACTACTCACTACTCACTACTACTTACTACCTACTATTTTAGCATTAGTGCAATGCAAGTATCCACTTTGTGATGTCCTGTAACACCTCCTCGGAAATGGTTTCCTCGATGGTGTTGTACTCTGTAGGCAATCCCGTTTGGCAATGTTGGAAGAGGTGGTTGAGACCTGCGTATTCCTTCACAAGCGAGTGGGGGAGGGGTGGCAGTTTTTCCTTGATGGCAGTAAGGTTAAGGGATGAAAGCACTTGTACGTCCTTATCGCCATTGAGGGCAAAGACGGGGCATTTTACCGCTGAGATGTCGGCAGTGGGATCGTAGTCCAGGAACCAGCGCATCCACGCTCCAGGAACCATTTGTGCGTTTTGGCGGTATTGCTCAACGGTTAAGGTAGTCGTTTGTCCCTGCAATTTGAGAATGGCATTGGTTTGCGCAGTCAATGCGGTGTCACCTTTCACCCCCGTTCCAGCCATGCTGATGGCGAAATCCACGGTTCCCTCACTGCTCAACATGAAGGCAATGCAACCGCCCTCGCTGTGCCCAATGACACCTACTTTTCCAAACTCCTTGCGCAATTTAAGAAAGTCTATTGCGGCACGAGCGTCGCGCTTGTAGTCAAGCGTGGTCGCCTGGTTCAGAATGCGGTCGCCACCAGTAGACGCTCCAAAAGCGCGGTCGTCATAGCGGAGCGTGGCGATGCCGTGGCGCGCCAGATAGTCGGCAATGACGAGGAAGGGTTTGTGGTCGAAAATCTCTTCATCGCGATTTTGAAGTCCGCTTCCCGAAACGAGCACCACGACAGGCACCTCCTGAGATGCGTCAAAGTTGATAGGGTAGGTGAGGGTACCCACCAGGGTAGCGTGGTCCGTTTCGTTGACGAAGGAAACCTCTTCCGTCTTGTAAGGATAGGGTTGCGATGGATGTTGTGGGCGACGCACCTCATAGACACCTTTTTCCAAAATCAGTGGAAGGTTCATCCCCATTTGCGAAAAGGTGCCCACCATTTTGCCTTCCGCTATGCGTGCACGATAGGTGAGGCCTAATTGTGGCGCCTTTACAGCAAGGGAATCGTCGGTGAGGTGTTCTTTATACAAACCTATACCCTTCGCCCCTTGGTCGGGACTGTCTAACGAGCATTCCAGGTATCCGTCTCCCTGTTTGATGTGAAGCACTAAAGTAAGCTCCGTTGGACCTACTTTAAGTTTTCCCGACCATGCTCCAATCAGCACGGTTGACGTATTCACCACCTGTGACGTTCCCACCACGGCAAATAACGAAAAGAATAAAAGTATAAACTGTTTTTTCATGCTGACAAAATTACACATTTTCTACCAACAACATAAATCTACTTTTGCATTTCTAACTATTGCTGTCCGGTAAAATTTATCTCTTTATTTTAGAGAACACGAATTGCACGAATAACACGAATCTCCATGCGGGATGAATATTTCTTAATCAGAGGCGAATAACACGAATGCCATCCGGATGGTATTCGTGCAATTCGTATGCGATAAGCAAAGATAACACCCGCAAGGATTGACTTGCGCGACCTTCGGTTCGTGTTATTCGTGCAATTCGTGTTCTCTTAAACATAGAAATTCTCGTTTTTTTCGGTTGAATATATATGAGGGGCTTATAAGAGTACAACTATCCATCAAACAAAGAGTTATCTATATTTACCGGACAGTTCCCATTGCCTAAAGCAAACAAAAATAGGATATAACAGCAGGATGATGTTTTTGGCGTATAGAAGATAGTTTTATGTTTCTCACGCAGACTCCGCAGAAATCGCAGAGACCATGCGGATAGGAATAGTCTTATG
>JAZQXB010000010.1:0-20474 GCA_045632685.1 Alloprevotella sp. | reverse complement strand
CAGAGTACAACTGACAGAGTACAGAGTACAACTGACAGAGTACAGAGTACAACTGACAGAGTACAGAGTACAACTGACAGAGTACAGAGTACAACTGACAGAGTACAGAGTACAACTGACAGAGTACAGAGTACAACTGACAGAGTGCAGAGTACAACTACCCTCCGGATGGCGCTCTCCCCCTGTTTATAGGGGGAGGGGACCACGAAGTGGTGAGGGGGTGCGAAAAATGCACCGCATGGAATGCTCCTAACTACTCACTCCTATCTACTCACTTTCTTTTGCACCCCCTCACCAGCAAAGCTGGTCCCCTCCCCCTATAAACAGGGGGAGAGCGCCATCCGGATGGTCTCATAACCTTAAAACCTTAAAACCTCACAACTTCACAACCTTAAAACCTCATAACCTCAAACCTAACTATGGCACTTGAGATAGAACGCAAATTCCTCGTCATTGGCGAATACAAACATCTCGCTACGTCGCACTCACGCATCATTCAGGGCTACATCAGTAGCCAGAAGGGCAGAACGGTCCGCGTTCGCCTACGCGACAAGCAGGGTTTCTTGACCATCAAAGGTCCTTCGCTCAACGGCGGTCTCTCCCGCTACGAGTTTGAAAAGGAAATCACCTTCGACGAAGCCCTCTCATTGCTCCGCCTGTGCGAACCCGGCGTGATTAACAAGGTGCGCTGGCTTGTGCCCGTGGGGAACCACACTTTTGAGGTGGATGAATTTTTCGACGACAACGAAGGCCTCGTTATGGCTGAAGTAGAACTCAGCGAGGAAAATGAAACCTTTGAGCGTCCCGACTTCCTCGGGGAAGAGGTAACGGGCGACCGACGTTACTACAATTCGTACCTTCGCCTTCACCCCTTTAAGGAATGGGGTTGCGAAGCGCAGACTCCCTCCTAAATCCTAACGCTACAACTTTCATAAGCATACTAACACTTAATTTTTATATGAAAAAAATCTTTACCCTACTCTGCTTCTTTACGGCACTTCTGCCTTCAGTAGCACAGACGACTTTCGTCAACCTTACACCCAAGGCGAAGTCAATGACAACAACGGCGGGCGAACTCACCCTGCCCGAAGGTTTTGTAGTGAACACGGCGAACCTGCCCGACAGTTTGGCAGCTGAAGCTACAAAGTTTGTGGATGCTATCAACTTGGCAACACCGCTCAATGCTACTACAGCAAGTGATGATGCCACTGCACTCATCCAAATGGCTTTTCCCGAAGCGTCCATAGATGCTGAAGGATACAACCTCAACATTACTGCTAAAGGTGTAAAGATTGAAGCCGCAACAAGCGTTGGTTTCTACTATGCCTTCCAGACGTTGAAGAAGATTCTTCCCGCCAATGTGATGGCAGGTGTGAAGGACGAGGCGGTGACTGCTTATGCCCTTCCCCTTGTAAGTATCAGCGACGAACCCCGCTTCGGTTACCGCGGTTTCATGCTCGACGTGGCGCGCCACTTCTTTACCGTAGAAGAAGTAAAGCGCATGATCGACATCATGGCGGTGTATAAGATGAACCGCTTCCACTGGCACTTGACCGACGACCAGGGTTGGCGCGTAGAAATTAAGCGTTACCCCAAACTCACTACCGTTGGCGCGACACGTGCTAACTCATGGACGGTAGATATGAACTATGGCGATTACTGGACCAACGAAACTTATGGTCCTTACTTCTATACGCAGGAAGAAATCAAGGATGTTGTGGCTTATGCAAAGGAACGCCACATCGAAATTATCCCTGAAATCGACATGCCCGGGCACTTCGTGGCTGCCATGACGGCATATCCTGAGTACAGTTGTTGGCCCGAGGGTGCGCATGCGCTTTGGGTGACGGGCGGTATCTCAAACGACGTGCTCAATGTGGCAAATCCCGAAGCTGTTCAGTTTGCCAAGAACATCTTGGAGGAACTCTGCGAACTCTTCCCCTATAACCAAATCCACATTGGTGGAGACGAATGTCCCACTTCGGCATGGGAGGGCAACGCGCTCTGTCAGGAGCGCTACCGCGAGTTGGGTTTGACAAATTATCGCCAGCTCCAGTCTCACTTCATCAAGGAGATTGGTGAATTCCTCGCTTCAAAAGGCAAGAAGATGGCAATGTGGAACGAATCCATCACAGCCGGCGGTGCCGACCTCGACATGATGCGCGAAACAGGTGCTACGGTATATTGCTGGACTCCCTGTCAGGCGAGTGCAAAGCAGGCTGCGGAAATGGGACTTCCCAATGTCGTGACCGAATACAGCAATGGGTATTACATCAACCGCAAGCAGTGGTCAACCGGTGAACCTACGGGCGCTGGTTATGGTACTGACAACCTTGAAACGGTATATAATTATGTGCCCGTTCCCAGCAACATCTCTTCATCTTTGTTGAAGTATTACACAGGTGTGCAAGGCACGTTCTGGACGGAGCATGTGGCGAACCGCGAATACATGGAATACCTCGCCCTTCCCCGTTTGCTCGCCGTTGCTGAAGCGGGTTGGACACAGCAAAAGGATAAGAATTTTGCAGATTTCAAGAAGCGCTTCAACGCCGACACAAAGATGCTCGACTATAACGGTTATGAGTATGGTAAGCACTATGTAGATAAGGAAGGTTCTGGAGAAGGCGACGGCAAGGTAATGCCCAAGACTTCGACTGGCGAAGAAACCTATTGGTATCGCATTGTGACAAAGGCAACTGACGCTCGTAGCGGTCGTTGTTGGGAACTTCTTTCTGCCACTTCACCTCTTGTTTCTGAACACAGCGGAAAGAATGCGACTGAGGGCCGAATTTGGACAAACGCTCAGGCTGCAGAGGGCGACGCTAACTATGACTATCAGCAGTGGTGCTTTGAGCAGAGCGACGCTCACCCCGATCGTTACGCCCTTGTTTGTAAGGCGCAACCCGAAGGTTCTATCAACCCCACACCTACGGCACAAAACAACTCTGGTCGCTGGAACTATGATGCGACGGTGAAGCACTATGCCTTCGTAATTGGTGATGGTGGTTACGGTCCCTCTGGCGCCAATTATTATTACACCGTTCGTAGCGAAAACATCAGTGGTTGGTACCTCAACGCCTCAATGGCGGGTCAGGGTATGGCTGTTAACCTTTGGAATAACGCGGCAGACGGTGCCGGTGGTCACTGGGAATTCCAACCTCTCTTCGAACTCGATGAAGCACCTGCACTTCAGGGCTTCGAATGGTTGAAAGAAGGGTGCACATACGCCTTCCGCAACGCCGTGAAAGAAGGTATTTCACTCGCAGATAACAAAAAGGCAGCAACACTCACCTATACCGAAGACCGCTGGGCGAACGATGCATGGGAAGTAACCAAGTCGGTTATCAATGCTGACTCTACGCAAACCGTTCGTCTCAAGAACGTAGGCACAAAGCGTTACATCGCCGCACCTGCGTCTAATGCGACATCACGCCTCGGTTATATCGTTGGCATTGGTTCTACGGCTACGGACATCGTTATCTCTATCAATCCCGAGGGCGACTTTACCCTTATGGCGGGAGGTAAGAACTTCTACCCCGTAAGCACAACGTCTCCCGCTTATGCCGGAGCCATCAGTGCGGGTAACACAGATAACAGCACAGGCCTCGCTATCCGTCCGCAGGGTGCTGCTTGGAACATCGAAGAAGTGAAGGTGGTGACCTACACTTGCGAAGATGAGCAGGGCAATGCCTTGGGTGCGTTCACTTGTAGCGAACCTATTGGCGACGAAACCTTTACCCCCGTTCTTCCCGAGATTAAGAACCACACGTATGTGCGCCACGATGCTGAGCGCAACGTATATATTTACAAACGCGAGTGTTACAGTGTGATCCTTCGCGCAGTGGACACCTACGGAGGCATCATCAGCGAAACGGAAGTGCCTTGCGCGGTGGGTGAAGCGATTGACTTGACCCCCGAAGCACTTACTTATTTCACGTATGAGTCTTCTTCACTCAACAGCAATACCCTCACACCTACTTCTGACACACTCGTCGTTCACACTTACTCAACCGACGCATGGAGTGGTGTTGCCAGTGTGGGCAAGGCGGTAAATAAGCTCGAGGATGGTCGTTCTTACCTCATCTACGACACCTCTCCCAACGCCACAGAGCGTATTGGTTTCCGCAATATCGCGCCCTCAAATCTCCGTGTGGTACGTGCGAACTCGGCAGACGACCAAACGCCCTACTACACCTGGACGTTTGAAGGCAGTGGTAAGAAGTTTAAGGTAAAGAACGAATACACGGGTCTCTACATCCCCAAGCTTACGCAGAGTGGTCAAATCATTCTTTCAAGCACGGGAGATACCTTCACCTTTACGTTGAACGCCGATGGCGAAACCTGGAAGGTAATGGGTACCAACTCACAGTATTGGGACGGTGTAGCAGATGGTTTCACAGGTTGGCACACTTACGGTCACCCCTACAAATTCTACGAATATTACGTGCAACCTTACTTCACCGTAACCGTTGAATTTGTCAACGCAGAAGGCACTGCCGTAGCACCTGCCCAGGCAAAATTGGTAAAGGCTGGCGAAAGCGTAACGCTCGTACTCCCCGAAGTGGACGGCCATGCCGTGAAGACCATTGAAAATGCCGAAGCAATGGAACAGGTAGGCGCTCACGCAACGGTGAAGGTCATCTACGAAGATGTAACCGGCATTGACGCCCTCCCCGCCCTCACTCCCGAAAACAATGCTATCTATGATTTGAGCGGACGCCGCGTAAAGGTGGCTGAAAAGGGCATTTATATCATTGGTGGTAAGAAGGTGGTGAAGTAATATCACGCTGAATTTTTAATGGGCAAGAATTTAGCAGTTGTTCCAATGCCACAGACCCCTCCGCCCTTTGGGCACCTCCCCTAACTTTGGGGAGGAATTTTATATACTTCCATTCGCTTGTTATCCATAATTGGATACACAAACGAGACAGACTAACAAAATTGTCCCCCAAAGTTAGGGGGACGAGCAGCTTTGCTGCGGAGGGGGTCTGTTATAACCCAGGGACTAACTATAGTATTACCCACAAAATTATGTTGGACATATTTCAAATTATTCCACAAATAAAATGAAATATGTCCAACATAATTTTTACCCCACCCAACCTCGCATTCAGCACCCCTTTTTTGCTCCCCAGCATCTCGGTTCTTGCCCCTCTTTCTACCCTAAAAACCTCCCATTTAGAAAATAAGTTAAAATTTATTTTGCCAACCCAAATTAAATAACTTTATTTGCGGTTCATTAGCGTCGTGTGCGCTATAAATTATTAGTGTGTGGAGCGCCAGTCGCTCATCGTTCCGAGTTCTTTAGGGAACTCTAATTGCTCATCAAACCCATATTTAACAATTATGGAAGAAATCTTGAATCCTGAAGTAGAAGTACAGGATGTTGCCCCCGTGGCAGAAGTTGAAGTTGCACCTGCAACAGTTGAAGAAGTAGAAGTTGTGGCCGCAGAAAAGGAAACAAAGAAGGCGCAACCCGCTACAAAACAAGAAGTTATCGCTCGCCTCAAGGAAATCGCCCTTGACGCCAGCAATGCTGAGCGCGCAGAAATTGACCTGCTCAAGCAAATTTATTACAAGATTCACAACGCGGAAGCTGCTGCTGCCCGCGAGGAATATATCAAGAATGGAGGACTCCCCGAGGACTTCATGCCTGCTCCCGACAACAGCGAAGCTGAACTGAAGGTGCAGCTCAACATCATCAAGGAGGCACGCCAGCGCGCTGCTGAGGCGCTTGAAGCGGAAAAGCAGAACAACCTTGAGAAGAAGCTCGCCATCATTGAGCGCATCAAGGAACTCGTAGCGTCTCCCGAGGATGCCGACAAGCACTATGAGGAATTTAAGAACCTCCAGTCGGACTGGAAGGACGTGAAGACCGTGCCCGCAGAACGCGCTACGGAACTTTGGAAGAACTACCAGCTCTACGTTGAGCAGTACTACGACCTTCTCCGCCTCAACCACGAGATGCGTGCGTACGACTTCAAGAAGAACCTTGAAATCAAGACTGCACTTTGTGAAGCTGCGGAAAAGCTCATCGACCTTGAGGACGTTATCAGCGCCTTCCACCAGCTCCAGAAGCTCCACCAGGACTTCCGCGAAACAGGTCCCGTAGAACGCGACCTCCGCGAGCAGATCTGGACACGCTTTAAGGATGCTTCTACTGCTATCAACAAGCGCCACCAGACGCACTTTGAAGACCTCAAGGCACAAGAGGAAGCAAACCTCGCTCGTAAGACGGAACTCTGCGAACGTGTGGAAGCTATCAACAGCAGTGCCATTGCTTCGTTCAACGAATGGGAAGACCTCACCAAGGAAGTGATTGCCCTTCAGAACGAATGGAAGACTATTGGCTTCACACCCAAGAAGATTAACAGCCAAATCTTTGAGCGCTTCCGCACTGCCTGCGACCGCTTCTTCCAGTCAAAGACCGAACACTTCCGTGGCGTTCGTGATTCTTACGCAAGCAACCTTGCGGCAAAGACTGCCCTTTGTGAAAAGGCTGAAGCCCTCAAGGACGACACCGACTGGGCGAAGACTACCAACATCTTCGTAGAACTCCAGAAGGAATGGAAGACTATTGGTCCCGCTCCCCACAAGAGTTCTGAAGTTATCTGGAAGCGCTTCAACGATGCGTGCAACTACTTCTTCGAACAGAAGAGCAAGTCTAACGTAAGTGTGCGCCAAGAAGAAAATGACAACCTTGCGAAGAAGAATGCCATCATCGAAAAGCTCGAAGCCCTCGTTGAAGCAGGCTGCACCGATATTCAGGTGGTGAAGGACCTCCAGGCTGAATGGAATGCCGTAGGTCACGTGCCCTTCCGCAAGAAGGACAAGATTTTCAAGCACTACCGCGAAGTGTGTGACAAGCTTTACGAAGCCTTCCACGCAACGGCTGGCAAGCGCAACCTTGAAAACTTCAAGAAGCAGGTGGCTGACAAGGGCGGCAACGACCTTTCACGCGAACGCCAACGCTTGCAGCGAGACATTGAAATGAAGAAGAGCGAAATTCAGAACTACGAAACGAACCTTACCTTCTTCAACTCAAAGTCTAAGTCGGGCAACTCACTCGTAGAAGACCTTCTCAAGAAGGTAGAACGCTTGAAGGCAGACCTCGTGCTCCTCAACGAAAAACTCGCTGCGGTAAACGAACAGCTTAAGAAGTAAGTTCTAAAGATCAAGACTTTACAATCATCACCATAAGGCGTAGCGCTCATGCGTTACGCCTTTTTCTTCCCCCTCTCTCTCATGTGCTGAAAGAGGCACAGGAATAGTATAAAACAAATCGGTACTTCATTCAAACGAATCGGCACTTAATTGAAAATAACTCCAAATTCGTTTTAACGAACTGCCGAGTCCCGATAACTTATTGGAAGCTAACATCGTGATTGGGCTTTAAGACTGCGGGTGTAACGGGGATTTTCTACGGCAAGACAAGTGTATATTTACATTTTTTTGTAACTTTGTAAGTTGTAGCGAAAACTAAAACCTTTATGGCTATTGAAATAAAAAAAGTGGCGACGAAGGGTGAACTCAAGACCTTCATTCGCTTTAATTACGAAATGTATAAGGACTGTGCGTACCACGTTCCTGAATTGTATATGGACATGGTGTGCACGCTTGACCGCACAAAGAACCCAGCCTTTGAGTTCTGTGATGCCGACTACTTCTTGGCCTACCGCAATGGCATTCTCGTAGGACGTATTGCAGCCATCATTAACCACCGCGCCAATGAAACGTGGAATCAGAAGGTGGTGCGCTTCGGTTGGATTGACTTCATTGATGATTATGAAGTGAGCAGTGCCCTTCTCAACACCGTTAAAGAATGGGGACTCGAGCGTGGCATGACCGACATCGAAGGTCCGCTCGGTTTTACCGACCTCGACCCTGAAGGCATGCTGATTGAGGGTTTTGACCAACTCTCAACGATGGCTACCATCTACAACTACGACTACTATCCCAAGCACGTAGAGCGCTGGGGTATGGAGAAGGCTGTAGACTGGACAGAGCGCAAGATTTACATCCCCGAGGAAGTGCCCGAGAAGCACAAGCGCATCTCTGAAATCGTATTGAAGAAATACGGTCTGCGCATCCGTAAGTTTAAGAGCAAGTGGGAAGTGATGCGCTCCGGCATGGTGCACAAGATTTTCCGCCTCATCAACGAGGCCTACACACCGCTCTTCGGGTTTACCAAACTTTCAGAACGTCAGATTGACACGTATGTCAAGATGTATGTACCCGTGCTCGACTTGCGCATGGTGACGATTGTGGAAAACGAGGAAGGCGAAGTCATTGCCGTAGGTGTTTCAATGCCCTCACTCTCCGAGGCGCTCCGCAAGGCGAAGGGTAAGTTCTTCCCCTTCGGTTGGTGGCACCTGCTTAAGGCGTTGACGTGGAAGAAGTCAAAGGTACTTGACCTGCTTCTCGTTGCCGTTCGCCCCGACTACCAAAGCAAGGGTGTCAACGCTCCCCTCTTCACCGACCTCATCCCCGTTTACCAACAGATGGGTTTTGAATACGCAGAGTCAAACCCCCAATTGGAAGAAAACGAAAAGGTGGCCAGCCAGTGGCAGTACTTCCCCACGGAAGACCACAAGCGCCGCCGCTGCTTCAAGAAGTCGATTGTGTAAAGTCTATAAATTCTATAGTATCTATAACATCTATAGCATCTATAATCCCTATAGCATCTATATGAGTAGTCGCAAGAAAGTCGCTGCGTTAAACGCTTGGTAAGCTCCGCACGGCATTTCTCCTTTCCCATTTCTCCTTTCTCCTTTCTCCTTTCCCATGGAAACCCCCATCACCCCCACCGTCAATTACGACGAAAGTAAAATACGCCACCTCAAGGACATGGATCACATCCGCTTGCGCGCCGGTATGTATATCGGTCGCTTGGGCGATGGTTCGCATGCCGATGATGGCATCTACGTGTTGCTGAAGGAAACCATCGACAATTCTATCGACGAATTTAACGAAGGTTTCGGTAAGCGCATTGAGGTGGACATTACCAACGACACCACGTGTGCCATCCGCGACTACGGACGTGGCATTCCCTTGGGAAGTCTTGTGCCCGCCGTGTCGCAGTTGAACACAGGGGGTAAGTACGACACGTCTGTATTTACCGCTTCCGTAGGACTGAACGGTGTGGGTTTGAAAGCCGTAAACGCCTTGAGCGAACGCTTCGTAGCGCGCTCTGTCAGAGACGGCAAGATGCACGAAGTCACTTTCGAGCGTGGTAATTTGGTGGATGATGTTTACGCAGATACGGAGGAGGAGAACGGTACGTACATCAGTTTCACCCCCGACCCTACGCTGTTCAAGCACTTCAGATACCACAGTGAAACAGTGGAATTCATGCTCCGCAATTACACTTACCTCAACACGGGACTCGCTATCTTTTACAACGGTCGCCGCATTGTGAGTCGCAACGGTTTGGAAGACCTCTTGACGGACAACCTTACGGCGCCCGCACTCTATCCCATTGTGCACATCAAGGGCGAGGGCATCGACATTGCCTTTACGCATACGGCGCAATACGGCGAAGAATATTATTCCTACGTCAACGGGCAGCACACCACGCAGGGCGGTACGCACCAGAGTGCTTTTAAGGAACACATTGCCCGCACCATTAAGGAATACTACGGTAAGAACTACGACGTGCAGGACGTGCGCAACGGACTTGTAGCAGCGATTGCCGTACGTGTGATTGAACCTCTCTTTGAAAGTCAGACGAAAATCAAATTGGGTTCGCTCGTTATGGCGCCCGACAAGGATTCAAAGGGCAATCCCTTCCCCCTCTCGGGAGTTAGCGTCAACAAGTTCGTGGGTGACTTCATCAAGGCAAACGTTGACAATTACCTGCACAAGAATCTGGACGTTGCAGAGGTTTTGCAGCAGAAAATTGTGGACAGCGAGAAGGAGCGTAAGGCAATTGCAGGGGTTACCAAGTTGGCGCGCGAACGTGCGAAGAAGGCGAACCTGCACAACCGTAAGTTGCGCGACTGCCGCATTCACCTCAACGATGCTCCTCCCAAGCAAAAGAAGGGTGAGGAAGACGTAAACGACCCTCGCCTTGACAGTTCACTCTTCATCACCGAGGGTAACTCTGCCAGCGGTAGCATCACCAAATGCCGCGACGTCAACCTCCAGGCGGTGTTCTCCCTTCGTGGGAAACCCCTCAACTGCTTCGGTTTGACGAAGAAGGTGGTGTATGAAAACGAAGAGTTCAACCTGCTCCAAGCAGCGCTGAATATCGAAGACGGACTCGACGGACTCCGTTATAACAAGGTAATCATTGCCACCGATGCCGATGTCGACGGTATGCACATCCGCCTCTTGATGATGACCTTCTTCCTGCAGTTCTTCCCCGACTTGATTAAGAAGGGGCACGTCTACATCCTGCAAACACCCCTCTTCCGTGTGCGCAACAAGAAGCGTAAGGAGAAGAAGGCGGAGCAGACCAAGAGCGTGAACGACCAAAGCGCAGGAGCTGCCGTTTTGAAGAAGGCAAAGAGCAGCGACCGTGCGGAATACGAAACGGTATATTGCTACACCGAAGAAGAGCGACTCGCCGCTATCGAGCGACTCTCGCCCAACCCTGAAATCACACGATTCAAGGGACTCGGAGAAATCTCGGCTGATGAGTTCGTACACTTCATCGGTCCCGAAATGCGCCTCGAACCCGTCACCCTCCACAAGAGCGACAAGGTGAAGGAACTCCTTGAATACTACATGGGCAAAAACACCATGGAGCGCCAAAACTTTATCATCGACAACCTCGTCGTGGAAGAGGACTTGGCAGAAGAGGAGGACAACGAATCATAGGAACTATAGAAACTATAGCCACTATAAATCCCCCTATACTAAATGAAAACAGCCATTTTTCCCGGAACATTCGACCCCTTTACCGTGGGCCACGCCAGTATTGTTGAGCGTGGCCTACCGCTTTTTGACCGCATCGTCATTGGCGTAGGGATCAACGACAATAAGCGCACGCTCTATACGAACGAAGAGCGCGTGCGCAACATCCAAGAGATTTATGCCAACGAGCCGCGCGTAAAGGTCGTGGCTTACGACGACCTTACCGTAGACCTTGCCAAGCGCGAGGAAGCAACCTTCATCCTCCGCGGTATCCGTTCGGTAAAAGACTTTGAATACGAGCGCGACATCGCTGCCATGAACGAGCGCCTCTCAGGCGTAGAAACCGTACTCCTCTTCACCGAACCGCAATACATGAGCATCTCTTCCAGCGTCGTACGCGAACTCCTCCGCTTCGGCAAAGACGTTACAGAGTTCCTTCCCAAAAAGAAGTAACCAAGGAAACCATAGGAACTATAGAAACTATAGGAAAAACTATAGAAACCATAGTAACTTCCGTCCCCTCCACAGCGACAGTGTCGCTGTGCCCCTCCCCCCCTCCCCCATCACAAAAACGCCCCTCCCAAAATGAAAAGACTCTTCCTCCCCCTTCTCCTCCTGCTCGCCACCCTCCCCTGTATGGCGCAGACGGAACTTGACATAGAACAACTGCGCAAGCTTCAAACCGCCCACCTTGCCATCACCAACCTTTACGTAGACTCTGTAGATGTAAAGAAGCTCACGGAGGATGCCATCATAGGGATGTTGGAGAAGTTAGACCCCCACTCGCAATACTCTAACCCCGAAGAAACGAAGAAACTCAACGAACCGCTCGAAGGAAACTTCGAGGGGATTGGTGTGGAGTTTCGTATGTTTGAAGACACCTTAGTCGTATCTCGCCCCATGCCTAAGGGTCCGAGCGAGAAAGCGGGCATCGTAGCAGGCGACCGCATTGTAGGCGTCAACGGCACAACGATTGCCGGCGTGAAGATGCCCCAAGACAGCATTATGAAGAAGTTGCGCGGTCCGAAGGGCACTACGGCACAACTCAAGGTGGTACGTATGGGACTTGCCGACACCCTTACGTTTGACGTCGTGCGCGACAAAATTCCCATCCACACCGTTGATGCCGCCTATATGATTGCTCCCGGCGTGGGATACATTATGCTGGAACGCTTCGGCGCAACTTCGGGAAAGGAAGTCAAAGAAAAAATCGCCGAACTCCAGGCGCAGGGCATGAAGAACCTCATCTTCGACCTTAAACTCAACGGCGGTGGCTACCTTGGCGCAGCCGCAGAAGTGGCTTCGCAATTCTTGCCCAAGGGTTCGCTCATCGTTTACACCGACGGCAGAGTGATGCCCAAGCAGAAGTTTACGGCTGAGGGCGGAGGCTTGATGCTCGACGGCAAGGTGGTGGTTTTGGTGGACGAATACTCTGCCTCTGCTGCCGAAATCGTCAGTGGTGCCTTGCAGGACCATGACAGAGCAACGCTCGTCGGACGCCGCACTTTCGGCAAGGGACTCGTCCAGCGCCCCTTGGACCTCCCCGACGGTTCTATGATTCGCCTGACCGTTTCTCACTACTATACCCCCTCTGGACGCTGCATCCAGAAGCCCTATGAGAAGGGGAAGAAAGAGGAATACGGCGACGACCTCGACCAACGCTTTAAGCATGGCGAACTCACCAGCCTTGACAGCATCCGCCTCGATTCTACGAAGGTCTACAAGACACTTGTAAAGGGTCGCACGGTATATGGTGGTGGCGGTGTCATGCCTGACGTGTTCGTACCGCTTGACACGTTGCAATACACCGAACTCTACCGCAAAATCAGCCGTGCCAATCTCATCGTCAACGCGTCCACGAAGTACATCAACAACAACCGCAAGAAGTTGGCGAGCAAGTACGAAGACTTTGACTCATTTAATGCTACATATAGCGTACCCGGAGCGTTGCTGACAGAGATTTTCGAGAAGGCAACCGAGAAGGATTTGAAGCCCAAGGACGATGCCGACCAACAGGCTACGGCAGACCAGTTAGCATTTACCCTTAAAGCGCTCGTAGCCTACGACCTCTGGAGCCGCAACGAGTATTTGCGCATCATCAACGAGCGCGACGATATTGTCAATCGTGCCCTCGAAATTTTGAAAGAGGAGGGGCAATTTTAAATTCTAGGCAATCCTAGAAACTCCTAGGCGCTCCTAGGCTATCCTAAGAACAACTACTCACTACTAACTCCTCACTACTAACTCCTCACTCCCCCCTATGCGATACCCCCTCCCCCCCATCCTCCAAGTAGGCGATGTCCTGCTTTCCTCCGACATTATCACCGAGAAGTTCTGCTGCGACCTTGAGAAGTGCAAGGGCATTTGTTGCGTCGAAGGCGAAGCGGGTGCTCCCGTAACGCTTGAGGAGATTGCCGAACTTGAAAACGTGGTGGAACACATCGTTGACGACCTCGACCCCAAGGCGCTCAAAGTGCTCGAAGCCCAGGGCGTGGCTTACCGCGACCGCGATGGCGACCTCGTGACCAGCATTGTGGACGGGCGCGACTGTTGCTTCACCTGCTACAGCGAAGACGGCACCTGCCTCTGCGCTTGTGAAAAGGCATTCCGCGCAGGAAAGACGTCGTGGTGCAAACCTATCTCCTGCTACCTCTATCCTATTCGCGAAACCACCCTTTCCGACGGCACTATTGCCCTCAACTACAACCGCTGGACCGTTTGCCGCGACGCCGTGAAGAAGGGTCAGGAACTCAACCTCCCCATTTGGAAATTCTTGAAGAATCCTTTGATTAAGCGCTTCGGCGAAGCGTGGTACGACGAACTCACCGAAATGGTAAATCAGCTCCGCGAACAGGGATATTTAGGAGTAGAGTGATCTAGAAAGTCTAGAAAGTCTAGAAAACCTAGAAAGTCTAAACCATCTAGAAAGTCTAAACCATCTAGAAAATCCCCCAACAAAAAAGGCTCGCCGATCGGCGAGCCTTTTTCATATCTTAAGCATACAAGCAAGCGTAAACTCTTGAAACTTCTCGTTCACTGGTCTACTCGTTTACTTGTCTACTATCCTCAAATTAGAGAGAGTGATTGATTGTACGTGAAAGTACGTCGAGCTGCTGTTCGCGAGTCAACTTCACGAAGTTTACAGCATAACCGCTGACACGGATAGTGAGCTGAGGATACTTTTCGGGGTGTTCCATAGCGTCAACGAGGAGTTCGCGGTCGAACACGTTTACGTTGAGGTGGTGACCACCGTCGGGAGTGAAGTAACCGTCCATGAGGTTCACGAGGTTTTCAACCTGTACTTCCTTCGTCTTACCGAGTGTAGCGGGAGAGATTGCGAAAGTATAAGAGATACCGTCCTGTGAGTGCTGGAAGGGAAGCTTAGCCACTGAAGCGAGCGCTGCAACAGCACCCTTAGTGTCGCGTCCGTTCATGGGGTTAGCACCGGGAGCGAAAGGTACACCTGCGGGACGACCGTCGGGAGTAGCACCAGTGTTCTTACCATATACTACGTTAGAAGTAATAGTGAGGACAGACTGAGTGGGCTTCGCGTTGCGGTAAGTTTCGTGCTGACGCATGAATTCCATGAACTTTTCAGTTACCATGAGGGCAATAGCGTCGGTCTTTTCGTCGTTGTTACCGTAAGGTACATAGTCGCCTTCGTTTTCGAAACCTACTGCCAAGCCACGTTCGTCGCGGATGATGCGAACCTTACCGAACTTGATAGCAGCGAGAGAGTCTGTTACGATAGAGAGACCTGCGATACCTGTAGCACGAGTGCGTTCTACGTCACCGTCGTGGAGGGCGAGTTCAAATGCTTCGTAGTTGTACTTGTCGTGCATGTAGTGAATAATCTTGAGCGCATTCACATACACCTTAGCCAACCAACGCATCATCTGTTCGAACTTGCGCATTACTTCTTCGTATTCGAGGTAATCGCCAGTGATGGGCGCAAATTCGGGAGAAATCTGGTGACCAGAGACTTCGTCGCGACCACCGTTGATAGCGTAGAGCAAGCACTTAGCGAGGTTTGCACGAGCGCCGAAGAACTGCATCTGCTTACCAATCTTCATGGGGCTTACGCAGCAAGCGATACCGTAGTCATCACCGTAGTCGGGACGCATAAGGTCGTCGTTTTCGTACTGGATAGCACTTGTCTGGATAGACATCTTAGCGCAATACTTCTTCCAAGCAGCGGGGAGCTTGTCCGCCCAAAGCACTGTGAGGTTGGGTTCGGGCGCAGGACCGAGGTTCTGAAGTGTGTGGAGGAAACGGAAGCTTGTCTTTGTTACCAAAGTACGGCCGTCGCTACCCATACCACCGATTGATTCAGTTACCCAAACGGGGTCGCCAGAGAAGAGGTCGTTGTATTCAGGAGTGCGGAGGAAACGAACGATACGGAGCTTGATGATGAGCTGGTCGATGAGTTCCTGAGCTTCTTCTTCAGTGAGCTTGCCTTCCTTGAGGTCCTTTTCAATGAAGATATCGAGGAATGTAGACACACGACCAAGTGACATAGCAGCACCGTCCTGGTCCTTAACAGCTGCGAGGTAAGCAAAGTAAACAAACTGAACAGCTTCACGAGCATCCTGTGCGGGGCGAGTTACGTCGAAACCGTAAGCCTGACACATAGTAACGAATGCCTTGAGCGCGTTGATCTGTTCAGTAGTTTCTTCGCGCTTCTGGATACACTCTTCAGTCATTTCCTGAATTTCGAGACGTTCGAGGAAACGCTTCTTTTCTTCAATAAGGTTGTTCACACCGTAAAGTGCTACACGACGGTAGTCACCGATGATACGACCACGACCATAAGCGTCGGGCAAACCAGTAATTACGTGAGAGTGACGCGCAGCGCGGATGTCAGCTGTGTAAGCAGAGAACACACCTTCGTTGTGTGTCTTGCGGTAGCGTGTAAAGATGTGCTTTGTTTCGGGATCGAGTTCGTAGCCGTAAGCCTTAAGCGCACTTTCTACCATACGGATACCACCCTTGGGGAAGATACCACGCTTCAAGGGAGCGTCAGTCTGGAGACCTACGATAACTTCGTTTTCCTTGTCGATGTAACCAGCACCGTAAGTGTCGATGCTCTGGGGCAACTTAGTTTCAGCGTCGTAAACACCCTTTTCACGTTCCACCTTAAACATTTCGCTGAGCTGTGCCCAGATCTTGAGTGTACGTTCTGTGGGACCTGCGAGGAAGCTTTCGTCGCCTTCGTAGGGAGTATAGTTGTGCTGAATGAAGTCACGCACATTGATTTCGCGCTTCCAGATGAAGCCGTCGAATGAATCTACACAATTAGATAATTTCATAAATTAAAAATATTAAAGTTAGTAGTTTTTCAGTCCTAATACCTATGCAAATTTACGGAATTTCTTACGCATTAACACAGATTATGTAAAGAACTATATACTTTACCCCCCATTTTTTTCAAATCTGGGGGTAAATAGCACTTAGACTTGCTATTTTTGAAAGGAAAAAGGAGAAAGGAGAACCGACGTGCGAAGCAAGAGCAGAGGACAAACTTGTTTGTACTATGCCTTGCAAGGAGGAGGTCAAGACTGCGAAGCAGGATTAAAGGAGAAAGGAGAAATAGGCTGGCGCATTGCTATCCCGCATGGTCTTTCTCCTTTCTCCTTTCTCCTTTTTTATTTCCCAATCCTATTCTCTCCTACCCAAGAAAATCATCACATAATATACCAGCGTCGCAAGTGAACCTAATGCTGCTGCCACGTAGGTATAGGCAGCGCTATGGAGAGCGTCTACTGCCATGCTGTGGTCGCGCTGGGTGGTAATTCCAGCACGTTGCAACCACGCCGTAGCTCTACGGCTGGCATCTACCTCCACGGGGAGGGTGACGAAGGAGAACACCGTGGTACTCGCAAAGAGGATAATACCGATGAGCAGTAACGAGGGGAAGGTTTGCACCAAGAGGATACCCGCCAAGAGCACCCACTGCACCCATGTGCTGGCGAAACTCACTACGGGCACCAATGCCGAACGCAGTTGCAGGGGACCGTACTGCACGGCGTGCTGCACGGCATGTCCACACTCGTGCGCCGCAACGGCAGCAGCCGCAACACTGCGCTGATTGTACACACTTTCCGAGAGGTTGACCGTCTTCGTCGCGGGGTTGTAGTGGTCTGTCAGTTGTCCCGCCGTGCTCACCACCTGCACGTCGTAAATGCCATGGTCGCGCAGCATCTTTTCTGCCACCTCCCTACCCGTCATGCCGTTCGAGAGGTACTCTTTAGAATATTTCTTAAACTTACTTTGCAGGTTCTGCTGCACCAAAAAACTCATCAAGGCGACACCGCCAAAAATCAATAAATACATCATAGGGGAGGTTATGAGGGTTGAGGTTAAGAGGTTAAGAGGTTATGAGGTTATGAGGGTTGAGGAGGAAAGGTCCTAGGAGGTCCTAGGAGTTCCTAGGGGCGCCTAGGATTGCCTAGATTTTCCTAGATTTTCCTAGGCAACCCCAAAACTAGTTACCTAACCTCATGCAAATAGCATGCCAAAAGTCCCCTCTCCCACAATTTCCTACTATTTCTAGAACATCTAGAATATCTAGAACATCTAGACCATCTAGACCACCCACCCCCCACCACCATTAAAAACATCAATCCATCACCATGAAGAAATTATTTACAACCTGCTGCGCCCTCTTACTCGCGGCGCCCACATTCGCTCAGAAGGACGAATTCGGCACTTGGCTTGAAGTCGAAGGCGAAAAGAAAATTACAAAGCGCATTGACCTTTCGCTGGGACTCGGCATGCGCGCGAACGATAACCTTGGCGAGGTATCACGCGCCAACGCCTTTATCGGCGGTAGTTATAAGGTTTGCGACTACCTTAAGGTAGCTGCGACCTACCAGTATATCAGCGACTTGAGTCGTGGTGAGGTCAAAGAAGACTTCAAGAAAAACAGCGGAAAATTCAACGGTTACAACGTCGACGAGGCATTCCACCGTGCAAAACACCGCCTCTCGTTTGACCTTTCCAGCAAGGTTAAGGTGGGACGCTTCACCTTCTCACTGCGCGAGCGCTATCAATATACGCACTCCGTGAGCAAGGACATCGAGCGCATTCGCTACCGCGACGATGCCGCAAGCATGCCTGGATTTAGCGGCGACACCTATCCCTTCGGAGGTTACGAATGGATTAACCGTGAAGTGGGAGAAGACCATAAGGGACACAAAAACAACCACTTGCTCCGCACACGCATCGGCATCGAGTACGACATTAAGAAATGTCCGTTGGCTCCCTTCGCAACCTACGAAATCAAGACGCAACTCCAAAAGGGTGGCGCTACAGAAGAAACACGCCTCATCGTAGGTGCCGACTGGAAACTCAACAAAAAGAACACGCTTACCTTTGCTTACGTCTTCAACGACGGACACTATAGCGATGAAGCCAATATCCATGCTTTAAGTTTGGGGTATAAGTTTAAGTTTTAAGGAAGAGTCCCTCCTACCTCCCCCTAAAGGGTGAGGTTTTATAGTTTAACAGGCCTTAACAAGCAACAACAAGTCATAACAGGCCTTAACAACATTGGGCGTCCACCGCTTAATGTGCCGCATAGTTTCTCTTCTTTCAAAGCCTCACCCTTTAGGGGGAGGTTGGAGGGGGCTTCTTCGCCAACTAAAAATTTATTTATGCGAATCTTATCCTTTTTCATTGCCCTCTTTGTGGCGACCACAATTGGCGCTCAGCGCCTGGATTATCTAACCTTCCGCTTGCAAAACGGAAATGAGTACAGTCTGAATATCGCTGCTGGTGCTACGCTCACCTTCTCGGGCACCAACCTTGTAGGACAGGCTGGTGGCAAGCAGGTGACGCTGGCATTGGCAGACCTTGAAGCCTTGTTTTTTGCCCCTAATGCTACGGGGATTGAAGAGACTACGACTGCAACGGTTGACGCACAATTCTGTAATGATGCGCTTCAGGTGACTGCTCCCGCAGGAACCGCTATCCGCGTCTTTAATCTGGAAGGTCGCACATTGGCCACACTTAAGAAAAACACGAACGGCAACGAACGCTTCTCGCTTCCCTTGAGTAGTGGCATATATGTCGTACGCGTTGGTCAACAAACCTTTAAAATTCTTGCACAATGAAGCAGTTATTACTCCTCCTTGCCTTCGCTGGAACGACATTGACGACAGCGGCACAGACACTGCGCATTGAACAAGGCAGTGTGACCACAGCATTTGACGCCTCAACCCTTGGCGAATCCAACTTCGCTGCGGGTGGAACAACCCTTACAATTGGCGGTAAGACGTATGATGTGAGCACCATCGACCGTATGGTTATCAACAACACACCCGTAGCTACAGCAACCGTGGGCGTGGAGTACGACGGTGCTACAGCGCAAGTAGAAATCAGTGGCGACCTCGCGCCTTATCTCACCGTAAATGTGGAGGGTGCAAATGTCAGCATCTTCGCCGACGAACAGTTGCAAGAAGAGGTGACCTACTTGTTGAGTGGCACCTCAAACGCTGGTTCTTTTACGCTTGAGGGCGATTATAAGGCTACGCTCGTTATCAGCGGACTTCATCTTACCTCGAATACCGTGAGTCTTCCCCCAATGAACATCCTCAACGGCAAGCGCATTAAGATTCTCGTGAGTGGTGCTAATTCATTTGCAGACTGCGCAGGCGGCACGCACAAGGGTGCCTTCTTTATCAACGGCCACCCCGAAATTGAGGGTTGTGGGTACATCAACATTACGGGCAACTCCAAGCATGCCTTCGTGAGCGATGAGTACACACAGTTTAAGCATTCCTTTACCGGCACTATCAACGTACTTGGGGCCGTAGGCGACGCCTTCCACATTGACCAATACTTGCTGATGCAAGGTGGCACCTTCCAGATGAATAACATTGGTGGCGATGGTTTCGACATCTCACTCACCAACGATGCTACAGACGAGCACAACGGTGAAGTGTTTATCGAGGGGGGAAACATCCAACTGAATGTTGCAACCCCCGACACCAAGGGTATTAAGTCTGATGGTAATATGACCATCTCTGGCGGAACGATTTCGGGCACAGTTTCGGGCAACGGCACAAAGGGCATCAGCGTAGACGGCGACCTTACAATCAAGGGCGTTTCCAACAATCCGCTGATCGACCTTAAAGTAACGGGGACTACGCATGCCGCAGGTACTGACGACGAAAGCAAGTGCCGCGGTATCAAGGGCAAGGGCGACTTCCTTTTCGACGGTGGCACGATTAAGATTTCCGCAACGGGTGTCAAGAGTAAAGCCATCAGCATTGACGGCACCTATACCTACAAGAGCGGTCAGATGAACTGCGCGGTGGATGCGGCGAATTAAGGGCTATTATAATCTATCAAGTCCTGTAGTTCATAAAAAAGAGGGTGTGTCGAAATGCAAAATTTCGGCACGCCCTCTTAAGTTATGTAAGAGCGAGAAAATGCAAGGCGCTGAAATTGAGAATGAAGGGAGTGTACTGACATACATGACCAAATCCGAAATTGAGGGGCAACAAAGCAGTTTGCTCATTATGACACAACACCTTAAGTTATACGAAAACATTGATGTACGGTAAACACTAACAAAAATAAGTCTTTATGTACTGTCAAAATTATCGTCTCAC
>JAZQXB010000009.1:0-3950 GCA_045632685.1 Alloprevotella sp. | reverse complement strand
GCCTCTGATTAAGAAATATTCATCCCGCATGGTTTGACTAACGCGACCTTTGGTTCGTGAAATTCGTGAGATTCGTGTTCTCTTAAACATAGAAATTCTGTATTCTTTCGGTTGAATCTCTATAAGGGGCTTGTATGAGTGTAACAATCTATTAGATAAAGAGTTACCCGTATTTATCAGACAGTAATAATAAAAAAACATTTGGCGCAGTCCCTCTATTCCGAAAAAAATAAGAGGATGCGTAATGCACCCTCTTAACTCTGTTTAGTTGATTTTGCTATAGCGTAAATTAGTTATGCATTAACCTACCGACCGAACTCTCGTGTCTTCTGCTCCCTTGTACGCTGTTGTCGAGGAGCGCTCTTTGATGTCTTTTCTCGGTTGGAAGGAGTCGCTTTGGGCGTTGTTGTGTAGTCTTTGCGCGGACGCTCGTTAACTTTGGTCTTTGTTGTGTTGTCGCGCTTTACGCTTGGACGCTTTTTGTCGTTGCGTTGTGTGGAATGTTGAAGCAAAGGTTTGTTTTTATTGTTTCCTGGGGCGCCCTTGTAATGTGTGTCACGCATGCCCTTGTGGTGCTCAAACTTGTGCTCACGATAGACGCTTGGCGTGTGCCTGTGGCGGTGCTTCCATTTACCTCCGTGGTAGGTTGTGTAACATGAAGGTTTATGAAAATAATAATGCGCCTTCTTATAATGTTTATATATATCAAAATGCCATGAAGCGTTCAGCCACTTGATGGGAGTGAAGAAATAAGAAATGCTTCTATACAGCGAGTACTGCCAGTCGGTGAGGATGTACGACAAATCGGTGTTTCGATACTCGTAATAACTGCCGAAGCAATCCCTGTAAGTGGAGACATTGAGGAAATATTCAAGGTTGACTCTGTATACATGCTCATATTGGTAGGGGGAGAGATTGAGTTCGTATGCCATTTTGTCGGTCAAAAACAACGCTTCTCTGCGCGCCTCCGAAAGGGGTAAAGCGGTGAGATGTATGGCGCTAAATAGACTCATGATGAGTAATAACTTGATGCGTTTCATAATCTTAATATTTTTGGTGTGATTCAATTTTTTATAGGTGCTCCTGCTCGACGATTATACATGGCTTCCGATGGCTTTCCTGATGCAAATATGAAAAACTTTTGTGAGTTAGAATAGTTTTCTTTTGAAAAAGTTTTTGCGTTAAACATTATTTCACTCTTTGAGCACTTAAATTAACATTTTGTTACTAAAACGGCATCTTCATGAACATTTTTTTACTTTTCTAAATTGTCGGTTTGTGGGTTCGGAATAATAATGTATTTTTGTCGCGAAATTTAGCATAACAAATATATAATATGAGTAAGATTGTTAGCAAAGAGCAATTTTCGGAAAAGGTCTTCAAGTTGGAAGTTGAAGCGCCCTTGATTGCTCGTTCTCGCCGTGCGGGACATTTTGTAATTATCCGTTTGAGTGAAAAGGGGGAGCGCATCCCCCTCACTATAGCAGACTCTGATCCCGCGAAGGGTACGATTACCTTGGTGATTCAGACCGTAGGTAAGACATCCACCGAACTTTGCAAGTTGAATGTCGGTGACGAGATTTTGGACGTAGTCGGTCCGTTGGGAAAGGCCACTCATATCGACAACTTCGGCACCGTAGTGTGTGCCGGTGGTGGGGTAGGTGTTGCCCCCATGTTGCCCATCATTGTTGCTTTGAAGAAGGCGGGCAACCGTGTGATTTCCGTGCTCGCGGGTCGCTCTAAAGAACTCATTATTCTTGAAGAGGAAGTGCGCAAGCACAGTGACGAGGTAATCATTATGACGGACGACGGTTCGTATGGCCAAAAGGGTTTGGTGACTCAAGGTATCGAAAGCGTTATCCAGCGCGAGCAGGTGGACAAGTGTTTCGCCATTGGTCCTGCTATCATGATGAAGTTCGTGTGCTTGCTCACGAAGAAGTATGAAATTCCTACCGACGTTTCGCTCAACACGATTATGGTAGACGGCACAGGTATGTGTGGTGCTTGTCGCATCACGGTAGGTGGTAAGACGAAGTTCGTGTGCGTGGACGGTCCCGAATTTGACGGCCATCAAGTAGACTTCGACGAAATGCTCAAGCGCATGGCGGCCTTTAAGCGTGAAGAAATTGAGGCGATGCAACCCGTAGCGCCAACACAAGAAGACGATTGCAAGACAGAACAAAAGCAAGACTGTGGTTGTCCCGAAGGTGTGGATTGCCAAGAAGTTTATGCTGACGTAGAAGGTCGTAATGACGCTTGGCGCGCCGCACTCCGCCAACAGATGAAACCCAAGGAGCGCATGCAGATTGAGCGTTGCGTGATGCCCGAACTTGATCCCGAATATCGTGCACGCCAGTTGAAGGAAGAGGTAAACCAAGGGTTGAGCGTCGCACAGGCACAACAGGAAGCGAAGCGTTGCCTTGACTGCCCCAACCCTGGTTGTGTAGAGGGTTGCCCCGTAAGTATCAATATCCCCACGTTCGTTAAGCACATCGAAGTGGGCGACTTTGCCGGTGCCGCTCGCGTGATTAAGAAGACAAGCGCCCTTCCCGCCGTATGCGGACGCGTATGCCCCCAGGAAAAGCAGTGTGAAAGCAAGTGTATCCATGTGAAGACGGGTGGTAAGCCCGTAGCAATTGGCTACCTCGAACGCTTTGCTGCCGACTATGAGCGCGACCACAACTTGGCGCAACCCATTGTTCCTGCTGAAAAGAAGGGCAAGAAGATTGCCGTAGTAGGTTCAGGTCCTGCGGGGTTGTCATTTGCTGGTAGCATGATTGCGCGCGGTTATGACGTGACGGTGTTTGAAGCACTCCATGAAATTGGTGGTGTGTTGAAATACGGTATTCCCGAATTCCGCCTCCCCAACGCTATTGTTGAGTTTGAAATCAAGAACCTTGAAAAGAGCGGTGTGAAGTTCGTGAAGGACTGCGTGGTGGGTAAGACCATTTCCATTGCCGAACTCCAGGCGGAAGGTTATGAAGGCATCTTCGTAGCGTCGGGTGCGGGTCTTCCTAACTTTATGGGCATCAAGGGCGAAAATAGCACGGGCGTCATGTCAAGTAACGAATACCTCACCCGCGTGAACCTCATGGACGCTTCCAACAAGAAGGCCGATACGCCCATCCTCTTTGGTAAGCGCGTAGCCGTCGTAGGAGGTGGTAACACGGCGATGGACTCTGTGCGCACCGCCCTCCGCCTGGGTGCAGAGCGCGCGATGATTATCTACCGTCGTTCGGAAGAAGAAATGCCCGCGCGCCTTGAAGAAGTGCACCACGCAAAGCAGGAAGGCGTAGAGTTCCTCACGCTTCACAACCCCATTGAATACATTGCCGACGAGCAGGGCGCTGTGAAGCAAGTAGTCTTGCAACGCATGGAACTTGGCGAACCCGATGCTTCTGGTCGTCGCTCTCCCGTTCCCGTAGAGGGTGGTATCGAAACATTGGATGTGGACCTCGTAGTAGTAGCCATCGGCGTATCGCCCAACCCCATTGTTCCGGCATCTGTCGAGGGACTTGAAACGGGCCGTAAGGGCGTTATCGTCGTAGGCGACGACATGCAGTCGTCCATCCCCATGCTCTATGCCGGTGGCGACATCGTTCGCGGTGGTGCAACCGTAATCCTCGCTATGGGTGACGGTAAGCGTGCTGCTGAAGAAATGGACAAAGCGTTGAATTAGAGTACAGAGTACAGAGTACAGAGTACAGAGTACAACTGCTATCCAGAAATGATGCAGGTGGGAGTTCTGACACAAAGAACAGCTACATGCAAAATATAATGTAGGTAACACTCCGCACGGAGTTGTACTCTGTTATCTGTACTCTGTTATCTGTACTCTATCAGTTGTACTCTGTACTCTGTTATCTGTACTCTATCAGTTGTACTCTGTACTCTGTTATCTGTACTCTATCAGTTGTACTCTGTACTCTGTTATCTGTACTCTATCAGTT
>JAZQXB010000008.1:0-63144 GCA_045632685.1 Alloprevotella sp. | reverse complement strand
CCCTTTGGGCATTTGACCTCGCAACCTCGGTCTTCCTCCTCCTCGTAAGGCATAGTATAAACAAGTTTATCCTCTGCTCTTACTTCGAGCGTCGGTTCCCCTAACTTTGGGGAGGAATTTGATATACCTCCATTCGCTTGTTATTCCCAATTGGAAACTTGGACGAAGTAGACTAACTAAAAATGTCCCCATAAGTTAGGGGGACGAGCAACTTTAGTTGCGGAGGGGGTCTGTTAATAGCACTGGGTACTTCTATATTATTCCCAAAAATCATTCACTTCCATATACAAATTTAGGGCGGCAACTCCTCGTTGCCGCCCTAAATTTTGTATATAAATCCCCCACCATTTCAACATTAACGCACATCACACCTACTTATCAAGTCCGCATAAAGAGTATTGCGCGAGAGCAAATCGCGGTTGCCGACAAGGAAGAATTGCTTGCGGGCGCGGGTGATGGCGACGTTGAGTTTGCGGTCTACCTCCGTGGTGCCTACCTGCTGACACACGGAGAGGATGTCCAACTGGTAGGGGCGCGAGATGGTGGTGGTGAAGACGATGTAGTCGCGCTGCGAACCTTGGTAGCACTCTACGGTGTCGATGGTGATGTCGTCCACATCCGCTACACCACGATTGCGCAGGCTGGCGCGCACCATGCTGATTTGGTTGCGGAAGGGCACGATGATGCCCAACTGCTTGGACAAGTTGAGCGACTTCTCGCTACGCGCGTTGAGGTGGATGAGTGCTTCAACAATGTCTGCCACGGCTTCTGCCTCCATTTTATTGGCCTTCACATTGTCGGAGAGTTCGGGGGCAGGGACATGCACAAATCCCATGCGCGTGGTCGCCACAAACTGCTCCATCGGCGTTTGCGGAGCGGCATAATCGAGTGCTCCTTCTTGGTGATCGAGGGGCACAACGGAGAGGCGTCCTTCGTAGAAACGCTCATTGACAAAGGCAGCAATTTCGCGGTGCATTCTCCCCTGATGGTCGAGCAATCCTGCGGCAAGAGTTGCCACTTCGGGTGTGCGCGCTACGAAACCGTGTAGGCGCTCGAAGAGGGAGTTGCGCAGGTCGGTCAGGCCCATACTGCGGAGCGCTTCATCGTACACAACGGTTTGCTCCGCACGTTGCATCACCACGGCGGGGAGTTGCTTGTGGTCGCCAATCATGATGAAGCGGCGCACGGCGGTGGGGTGTGCAAGGAGCGCCATAATTTGCGGTTCGAGCACCTGTGACGCCTCATCGAGAATGGCAAGGTCAAACTGCTTGAGGTTGAAGAGTTCGGTGTGTGAAGTAAGCGTGGCGACGGTGCCCACAATCACCTGCTGGTCTTGGAGCAACTGGGAAACTTCGGCACGGTTCTTCATGCCCGCCGCACGGTTGACGAACAGGTTTTGGCGCACCTCCTCGGAACACGTTTGCTCAATGCCGAGGCGCAAAAAGTCTATGTCTGCCCCCTGAAGCATTTGGCAAATTTCATCCACGGCACGGTTCGTGTAAGCCGCCAGCAAGAGGTTCGGGCGCTCGCCACGAAGGCATGACGAGGTAAGAAACTCTTGCACCATAGCGCGCAGGGCGACGTTGGTTTTTCCCGTTCCGGGCGGTCCTACGAGGAGGTAATAATCCTGTACCTGCATGGCGGGAAGCACAATGGCGTTGGTGCGTGCGCCATAATCCCCACAAAGTTTCACACTCGTATCGAAGCGCGGCGCACGTTGGCACAGCAAGAGTTCGCGACGCTCCTGTGGCGCCGTAAGCAGGGCAAAGAGTCCACGGCGGGCAGATTGGAAGCTGCTGTCGGTGCTGTCCTTCTCAATGGCATAGGTGGTGTCGAAGGAGAAGAAGTCGCGGTTGCGCTGCTTGTAGGAGAGGTGCAGGTGAAGTTCGGTGTCGGTGAGGCGCACAATGTAACCGCGCACTAATTGTCGGTTGCACACGGTGTCGACCGCCGAACGGCGTTCGTAGAGTTGCACCATGGCGCCCTCGTAAAAGTCGGCAATGAACTTCTCGCCGTAGTCGGGCACGTCGAAAATGATTTCTTCTACCCCACCCTCGCCCAGGAGTTCGCGGATACGGAGGTTGATGAGAATTTCTCCCGACAGGAGTTTTGAGGTGTAGTCGGCGTTCCACACACGAGCGAAACCACGCGTCGAGTCGGGGCGCGGTTCGCCCATCTTTGAGAGAAACTGCTCACGCGACAGGAAGGTCATGAAGTGGTTGAAGTAACTGCGCTCCACGGGTGAGGCGTTCGCCAAGGGTTCTACGACTGCCTGAATCGGGGGCAGGATGGCTTTCAAAAAGTTCGGGTGAAGTCCCTGCTTCTGTATAATATTATTATAGGTGAGTTCCGACAAAACTTCCGCAACCTCCCCATTGCGCATGCGCATTTCCATCCGCACAATCTCGTTGCGCAGGTGCATCACCTCCTTAATCTTGCTGCGCGGGATGCGTTCGTCGAGCAGGGTCGGATAACGGGAGTAGAGCAGGAAGGAAGCGATGGCGTCGCGGGGAATGGAGAAGTTGAAGTGCAGCATCTCCTTGTAGAGCGCCATTTGCAGCACGTGTTCCTCCTTGGGGCGCACGGGCGGACGGAAGTCTTCAGCCTTACCGCTCTTGAGTTCCACAATGCGGCGGTGGTCTGCCGTCATCACGTCCAAGCGTCCCCTCAAACCGAGCGTAGCACAGATAAAGGCAGGTTCGAGCAACACCTGATCAAGCGCTATGCCCACTTCGGGAGAGGCGTATGCCTGCTGCACAATCTGGCGAATGTTGTCGAAGTGCTGACGCGCCTCCTTGAAATAACTGACATCGATTTCCTCGGGGGCGTGATGGCAAGCGTAATCCAAAAGTGACTGACGGAAGTGCGTCTGCATACTTTCCGCAAAATCGATTGTGGCAGAGTGGGTGCAGTCATCCATAAACTGGTTGGCGGCATTACCGAGGAGAATGGGGCGCGTAGTTTGGCGTGGTTGGAGTTGCGCCAGAAGGTAATTCAAGGGCGACGTGCCGTATGGTTTTACGCATGCCGTGAGCGAGCTAACGTCAATGAGGTAATCGGGTTCGAGAATGACGAGTTCGCCTCCGTTCACCACATTCACCCGCACACCTTCTTCCAGGAGCTCCAAGGTTGCGGCATCTGCAGGTACGACCGTCTCGCCCGCATCGTCCTGAAGCAGGAGTGTGAAACGGTCTTCGCCAATTTCTTTGACCAATCCGCGTGCCACGCGCAACTGTTCTACGGGCATCGAAGTGAGTTGCACCTCCTCCTTTCTGGGGGCATTTTCCGACGCTTCCAGGGCGGTGAGAAAACTTCTCAAGTCTGCCACATCAATGGCGAACAACTCCTCCGTCGCCTCCCTTTGTCCGCGCAACGTTTGGAGGGCATTGCGGCGGAAACGGTCGGCGGCAGCATGGGGTACACCGTAGTGTTTACACACCGCGTAGAGGCGCGCAAAAAGTCCGGAGTAATCCGTTGAAAACTCCTTGGTCTTTTCTATGCAGACACGCTTCAACAGGGAGTAAAGCATCGTGTAGCGCACACGAATCTTCAACTGCTGGTTACATGCCGAAGCGAGTTCTTCATCATACATCATGAGCAGAGAATTTATAAATTGGAGGTTTGTTTTTTTGACAGAGGAATTGAGCGCGCTAGCACATTCGTGAAATTCGTAGGCGATAAGCCAATCAACCCTGGATAGCACATTCGTGAAATTCGTGAGATTCGTGTTCTCAAAAAATTGCGCATAAGATTGTCGACGTACCTACATTCTTACGAGTCAAAGCGAGAACTATATTCGCCGTTTGTGACGAATGCAACTTTTGTTCTTACGTTCTTACGTCGTGAATCCAAGAAAATATTTAACTTTGTGCGAAGTTACAAAAATTTAAGAACTCTATGCTGAAACATATCGTACTCTTTCAACTCAAGCCCGAACTCTCGGCAGAGCAACGCCAGGCTGTGATGGAGAATTTCAAGCAGGGCATCATGGCACTCCCCGCCATCATCCCCGAAATCCAATCCATCGCCGTAAACTTCAACTGCAACCCAGCCGAACAGTGGGACATTTGCCTTGAAAGCACTTTTGCTTCACTCGAAGCTCTCGACGTTTACGCACAACATCCCGCCCACAAAGCAGTAGGCGCCGAATTGCGCCCCAACATCTGCGGCCGCAGTTGTGTGGATTACATCCTCTAAATTCTCAGTGCGCTCTTCACTCCGCAAGGCGCTCTCCCCCTGTTTATAGGGGGAGGGGACCGCTCCGCGGTGAGGGGGTGCAAAGAATTTTTACTCTTCTAATCGTTAACCTTTCAGCGTTACCCCTTAACCCTTCACCGTTAACCTTTCACCTAAAATCCCTACCCCTATGACACACGAATGGTTTGAATGTAAAATCAAATACGAAAAGCAACAAGACAATGGCGCACTCAAGAAGGTAAGCGAACCCTACCTCGTTGACGCCCTCAATTTCACAGAAGCAGAGCGTCGTATTACCGAAGAAATTGCACCCTTCATGACGGGCGAATTCCAGGTTTCGGACATCAAGCGCGCACGCTTTGCTGAACTCTTTGAAGCGTCAGAAGAAAGTGCCGACAAGTGGTACAAGGCAAAACTTATCTACCTCACAATTGACGAGTCAAAGGGTGTAGAAAAGAAGACTTCACAAACGATTCTTGTGCAAGCTGGTTCGTTCCACGACGCCCTCAAGAACTTGGACAAGGGCATGGAAAACTACATGGGGGATTACACCATTGCGTGCATTCAGGAAACACCCATCATGGACATCTTCCGCTACAAGCCTGCTGCTGAATAACTGACCGCTTTAAGGTAATTTTCCGTATGGGACACATTGCCAAAAACATTGCTGAAATACGTGCCACACTGCCGCCAACGACCAACTTGGTGGCTGTGTCAAAGTATCATCCCATAGAGGCCGTTGCCGAAGCCTATGCTGCTGGGCAACGCATCTTTGGCGAGAGTCGTGCACAGGAATTGCGGGAGAAGGCAGAGGCACTTCCGAAGGACATTGAGTGGCACTTCATTGGGCACCTCCAACCCAACAAGGTGAAATACATTGCCCCGTTCATCAGTCTCATTCATGCTGTTGACACCCCCAAACTCCTTGCCGAGATTCACCGACAGGCGGAAAAGCACGGCAGAATCATCCCCTGCCTGCTCCAACTCCATGTGGCGGCAGAGGAAACGAAATACGGATTTACCCCCGACGAGGCGTGGCAATTCCTGGAGTCGGGCGAGTGGCGCAACTATCCCAACGCGCAAATTTCGGGTGTGATGTGCATGGCTACGAACACGGATGATGAAACCCGCATCCGCCACGACTTCCAAGTGGCACACGACTTCTTCCTCCGTGCCCAATCCACCTTCTTCGCCGATGCCCCCCACTTCACCCAATGCTCATGGGGCATGTCCGACGATTATCCCCTCGCCATTGCCGAAGGCAGCACCCTCGTCCGCATCGGATCCAAAATCTTCTGCGAATAACTTTTAGAGTTGACAAGTAAACAAGGTACGAGTAAACCAGAAAGTTTGTGAGATAAATGATTGTCGCCCCACGTGATTCGTAAACGGTTAACCATTAACCGTTCATCATTAACCATTCACCGCTAACCATTCACCGTTCCAAAAAATACCCCTCCAAAGCAAAACTTTTCCTCAAAATCCTTTGTCAATTCAGAAAAAGTGCCTACCTTTGCACTCGCAATTCAGAAAGGTGCCATAGCTCAGTTGGTAGAGCAAAGGACTGAAAATCCTTGTGTCCCCGGTTCGATTCCTGGTGGCACCACCAAGAGAAACACATTCTCCCCCTTCTGAAACGCACGGTGCCATAGCTCAGTTGGTAGAGCAAAGGACTGAAAATCCTTGTGTCCCCGGTTCGATTCCTGGTGGCACCACAATAAAGGCAGTTGTCTCATGAGACAACTGCTTTTTCTTTATGTATCTTTTCTTGATAAGGTTACTACAGAATTACAACATCCAATACGCCCCATTACCTTAAACGCCTCCTCTGTCAAAATACGTGGTAAACTGATACCGCCTTTATGCCCCACAAATTGCTGATTTATTGGCAGGGTGGACAAAAAGTGGGACATGTCTCACCTTTTTGGATAAGACCGACAACTAAGAGTTAAACAAATGCACAAATTTCTCCTTAACCTATCATATAATAAATAAAAAGTATTACATTTGCATATTATATGATATGTTACTGTTATGACAAAGAATACAATGGGAACAAAATTACCCCGAAAGTTGGAGCAGAAGATGCAGGTTGTTGGTGAGCAGATAAAGCTTGCTCGTTTGCGTCGTAATTTGAGTGTGGCACAGGTGGCGGAGCGTGCAACTTGTTCGCCACTAACGGTATCACGCATAGAGAAAGGTGCGCCGACGGTTGCGATAGGCATCTATCTGCGTGTATTGTATGCTCTGCAACTCGATGATGATATTCTATTTTTGGCAAAGGATGATGAACTTGGAAGAGCATTGCAAGATATGAATTTACCACAGCGTGAAAGGGCGTCTAAAAAGGAGTAATGGGCTATGAAAAAATTGTATGTATATGCCGATTTTGATTGGCTCAAAGAGGTTGAGTTGGTTGGAGAGCTTGGCTACGAATCACTTCGTGGTTCGGATAGTTTTAGTTTCAAGTTTGCCGATAGTTGGATAAAGAAGTACAATGCTATTACCCTCAGCGAAGATCTTAACAACTATCCGGGAATACAATACACCCAGCCAAATAAAGATATTTTCGGTTGCTTTGCAGATGCCCTTCCCGATAGATGGGGGCGCACTCTTCTCCTCCGTCGTGAGCAAATAATGGCACAAGAGGAGAATCGCCCAGTTCGCCGACTATCATCATTTGACTTTTTAACTGGCATTGATGACTTTTCCCGAATGGGCGGATTCCGTTTCAAGGAAACCCCAGATGGCGAGTTCATAAATGCAGACAACTCTTTGCGTATCCCCCCATTGACCGATTTGCGAGAACTCATTGCAGCGAGCAAGGAAATTGAGAAAAGCGAGGAGGCTAATGCGCTTCCCGAAAAGCGATGGATTGCTCAACTTGTGCAACCAGGCTCTTCGCTCGGCGGTGCTCGCCCCAAAGCAAATGTTGTAGATACGGACCGTAGTATATATGTTGCAAAGTTCCCATCATTGAAGGACGATTACGATGCAGGACTATGGGAGCATTTCTGCCATCTGCTTGCCAAGAATGCTGGAGTCAATGCTGCCGAAACAAAGGTTATTGCCACTAACGACAAGCGCCATACACTACTTTCTCGTCGCTTTGATAGAACGGATTGTAACAAACGCATTCACTTTGCATCTGCAATGACACTGCTTGGATTAAACGACGGTGATAATGCAACAACAGGACACGGATATATCGACATTGTTGATTTTATCATAAGCGGTTGCACCAATGTTGATGCGAACTTGAGGGAACTTTTCCGCCGAATTGCATTCAATATATGCGTAGGTAACAGTGACGACCATTTCCGTAATCACGGTTTTCTGCTCACGGCAAAAGGTTGGACCCTCTCGCCTGCATACGATATGAATCCAACACTGAATGACCATCAAAGTTTGCTTATCAATAGCAAGACCAATAAAGCAGACTTATCTATTTTGCTTAATTCGTGCGAAGAGTATATGCTCACCCCAGAGGTTGCCAAGGGTATCATCAACGAAGTTGTAGTTGCTGTTAAAGACTGGCGTACATTAGCCAATAGATTAGGTATTACCAAGCGAGAGATGAGTTTGTTTGAGGGAGTTTTTGATAATCGAATTAACTGATACTTCTTATGCATGATGACAACTATGACATAAAGAAAAGACAAGTAGAAGTTTGCAAAGAAATGGTGGAATTACAGAATGATATAAATGATTGTAGTGTACTGAATAAGTTGACACTTTAAACTTATTTAGTACACTACACACTACATTAGATTCTGATTGTTAAAATTTCAAGGGAAAATAGTTTCGTACCAAGGCTTGGTATTTTTTCTACCAGTAGTGGTACTTAAAATACCAAACCTTGGTAATTCAAGTACCACGGCTGGAATTTTAGTCATGAACAAGTTGTGGAGGAGAAAAATTAACTTCTGATGAAGTAATTCTCTTGAGTATTCAAGAAAGGAAGTTGCATTATAGCGCTAAGGCAAATTTTACCCCACTCCACATTGTTTTTGCTTATTATGCAAATAGGTTCTAACCTCATCGTTAATCGTTTTGTCATTCCATGTGTAATCAATTCCATAGGAACATAACCATGATTTTGTAACACTCCTTCGATTTAAGAGAATACACTATTAACCTACAAATAAAAAACAAACAATTTATTTTGTATTCCCCTCACGAAGTGTTAAATTTGCGGATAACACCAATAAGTTGGATATATAATGAAAGATTTAAATAGACTAAAAGTAGTATTGGTTGAACAAAAGAAAACTGGCAAATGGCTTGCTGAGCAATTAGGAAAAGACCCAACAACGGTTTCCAAATGGTGCTCAAACAAGATGCAACCTTCGTTGGAAATGCTGACCAAGATTGCAAAGACTCTAAATGTTGATACAAAGGAGTTGATAAATTAAGATTATCTTATGTCATAAAGACTATAAAGAATGGAACTTCAAATTAAGAACAATAAGATTTTTGCTCCACTCAAAAACAAGGAACTTGTTTTAACCCCAGAGGAGCGTGTGCGCCAAGAGTACATTTGCCGCTTGGTGAATCACTATGGCTATGACTTGTCGCAAATGGAGCAGGAGTTGCAGGTAAACAATTCTCACCGCGGTCAAGGTAAAGCACGAGCAGATATCGTGGTGTGGAAGTCAGCGTCTGCTAAAAGCAACGAGGATGCTGCAACAATCGTTGTTGAGTGCAAAGCAGAGCATATCACCATTCGAGAGGAGGATTATTTTCAGGGCTATAACTATGCTGCATGGGCTGGTGCAGATTTCTTTGTAACTACTAATCTCAAAGAAACCAGAGTTTTCAAAGTAAATAAGGGTAAGTTGCCTAAGCGTTTGGAGGAAATTGTGGATATTCCAAAGGCTGATGAGCTGACTAATGCCAAGAAGTTAAAAGAGTTGTTGAGCCAAACTAAGGCTTTTACTCGTGATGAGTTTAGTAAACTGCTTTTTAAGTGCCATAATATTATCCGTAATAACGACAAACTTTCTCCAGAGGCTGCGTTCGATGAGATAAGCAAGGGCTGTTTATCAAGATTCGCTATGAGCGTGATAATACTGGCACCCAAATATTCTCTGAGGAGGAGTTTAAGAAGTTGCGTGAAGCTTACGACAAGACCAAATCAAAGCAGAGTTTGCCTTTCTATCAGCAGTTGTTTGAGCGCACAAAGGAGGATTATGTAAAAGATGATCTCTTTGAGCCTAATGATACTATCAAAATTAAGGAGGCTAGTTTTGAGGCTATTGTAAAGGAGTTGGAGGTTTATAATCTCTCTCGCACCGCTGACGATGTTAAGGGTATTGCTTTCGAGAAATTCTTGGGTAAGACTTTCCGAGGCGAGTTGGGTCAATTCTTCACCCCTCGTACCATTGTGGACTTTATGGTAGCACTTCTCGACCCAGAGGAGGGTGAGATTATATGCGACCCTTGCTGTGGTAGTGGTGGATTCTTGATTAAATCATTCGAGTATGTGCGTGAGAAGATTGAGAATGATATCCAGAGAGTGAAAGAGCAAATTAAGGCACAGCTTTTTGACGAAAAATATGATTCTTTGAGTGACAAGAAAAAGGCTGATATTGACGAGCGTGTTGATGAATATTTCACCATCCTTAATCAGGAACTCGACACCATCCACACAGATAGCCGTTTGCAGCATCTGTCGAGCGACTGCATCTTCGGTACTGATGCTAACCCTCGTATGGCTCGTACCGCCAAGATGAATATGATTATGCACGGCGATGGCCACGGTGGCGTACATCATCACGATGGCTTGTTGAATGTGAATGGCATCTTCGAGAATCGCTTCGATGTGATTTTAACCAACCCTCCTTTCGGGTCACGAGTTGAGAAGAGTTTGAAAATTACCGAAGCGGATAAGTTCACTGACGAAGCAAAAATTAGACACTATACCAAGCGTTATGGCGAGGAGTACACAAAGGCTTTGGAACAAGTCAATGGCAATATCGGCGAATCAGTTCTCAGCCTCTACGACTCAGGCAAACTCAGTGGCTTGACCGAGGTGTTGTTTATCGAGCGATGCTTGCGATTGCTCAAACCTGGTGGTCGCTTGGGTATCGTATTGCCGGAGGGCGTATTGAATAATACTCAACTACAAAGTGTGCGTGAACTCTTCGAGGGTATGGCGAAGATTATTTTGATTACTTCTATCCCTCAAGATGTCTTTATGGCTTCGGGTGCAACAGTGAAGCCAAGCCTTATGTTCTTCAAGAAGTTTACGACGGAGGAGGTCGCACAATACGAGCAGGCAAAAGCAGAGGCTAACGAGCAGATAACGGCTAATTATGCCGAGAAACTTGCTACATTAAACACCTTTATTGCCGACAAGAATAATCCTCGTTCAGAAATTAAGGCAAAGAAAGCAGAATTAAAGGTTCTTGAAGCAAAAATTGCCGAAGAGGTTAAGCCGATAGTTAAACAACTTTTCGACTACCAGATTCCTATTGCTCAGGTGCAAAAGGCGGGTATTACCACCACTGGCGCCGAGTGCGAGAATGAATTGGAAGAGCTGCTCAAAGAGTATGCACCATATCGCAAGGAGCATAAGCTCTGGGAGGCAACCGCAAAACGCTATGAATACAAGGTTGAAAACAACCACCTATATAAGAAGTTGAACGACGGTGAATGGGAGGAGATATGCTAAATGCAATGAAATATATTTCGACAGTCCCATTTAGCGGACTGTTCAATTGGAGTGTGCAATATCTGAATGACTCTAAGATTGCATTCAGCAAGGCATACCCAATGATGCGTATCGGAGATTTTCTGAAACGCAATAAAACGGCTGTAGCCATACAAGATGGAGTAAAGTATAAGCGTGTAACCATTAAAGTTCGCAATGGTGGGGTTGTCCTTCGTGATGAGATTATGGGAGAAAATATTGGCACAAAGAAACAATTCTTAGTATCCAAAGGTCAATTCATACTCTCCAAAATTGACGCCCGCAATGGTGCAATGGGTATTATCCCAGCTAAATTGGAAGGTGCTGTTGTTACACAAGACTTTTTGCCTTACGATATAGAAACAACAAAAGTTAATCCTCAATACTTTGTGCTTGTTTGTACAACGAAACAGTTTATCGCATTTTGTCAAAGTTGCAGTAGTGGTACAACCAATCGCCAGCGAGTTGATGAGGCTCAATTCCTTAATATCAAAGTCCCCGTTCCATCATTAGAGGAGCAGAATAAATTGGTGGAGGAGTATAATAAGACTATTGCCAAGGCGGATGATCTTGTAAAAGAGTGTCAAGAAACAGACCTCAACATATTACGATATTTTAACAAGAGTGTTGGATTAAAGCAGGCAACTCGTCAAGTAAAGTTATTAAGCACTATGAGATATGCTGATATCTCAAATAGGTGGGATCCTTTTGTGCTTACTAATGGATTGTCAGCCGACGTCCCTATATATCCGTTAGGCTCATTTATAACCGACATTGCAACAGGCACAACACCTCCAACATCTAAGAAGGAATATTTTAACGGAAATGTAAAATTTTACACTCCATCTGATATTAGTGGTAGATTGTTCTTGGTAGACTCAGAACGCACTTTGACTAAAAAAGCTATAGAAGATAAAAAAGCACGAGTTTTTCATAAAGGAGATATACTTTTTGTGGGAATTGGCTCTACTGTTGGCAAGGTGGGAATTGTGCACGATGAGATAGTTTCATCGAACCAGCAAATTACAGGTTTTACATTGAACGATAGTTTAATATTACCTGAGTATGCTTTTTATTTTTTGCATTACCACAAAGAAATATCAGTATCCGAACAATCAAAAACGACATTGCCAATAGTCAATCAAGAGAAAATAGCTAATATTCCAATTCCTATACCTACAATATCTCAACAAAAAGAGATGGCAAGACATATGAATAATATGCGAGAAAAGATTGATGAATTGTACAAACAATCTATTGAATGCAGAAAAAAAGCACTAAAAAACTTCGAAACCCAAATTTTTGAGTAGAATGGATTTCTTTGAAAAAGAAGAATATAACATTGATGATATAACTGCCCTAATTGATAATGAGGCAGAAGAGTCTGTACATCTTGATTTCAAGGCAGCGGGGTCATTGAGCAAAGATGATAAGAAAAAGACTGAAATTGCAAAAGATGTATCCGCATTTGCTAATTCTGACGGTGGTATTATTGTGTATGGAATAGAGGAACAAGAGCACAAAGCTCACGCTTTATCATACATAGATGGGAATACTTACACTAAAGAGTGGTTGGAACAAGTTATACAAGATAATATTCAAAGACGAATAGAAGGGTTGGAGATATTCCCAATCCGAGATAATGGAGATATAACCAAATCAATTTATATTGTTAAGATTCCTCGCAGTAGCAACACTCCTCATATGAGTGCAGACAAATGTTACTACAAACGCAATAACTTCCGTTCGGTCAAAATGGAAGAGTATGAGGTCAGGGATTTGTTTTATCGAGAATCAACACCCAACTTGAAAATAAATGGATATAATTTCTATCAATCAGATGAGTCTGATGATTATATAACATTTGGTTTTATCGCTCAAGTGTGGAATGATAGTAATACAATATCCACAATGTATAAGTTAAATTGCTATCTCAATAATTATATCAGATTTAACAGAATATTGTGGGAGCCAGTTAAAGATGAAATGAATTATACCTATTTGGAAAAACAACGGTTAAAGATATTCCAACTGGGTAAATATCCACTCTTCCCTAATGAGAGTGTTGATATGCTTCGCTTTAGTTTAGAAATAAAACGCGAAAATGTAGAGGCATTTATAAATAATGCGACAATAGAACTCCTATTAATGTTTGGCAATAAAACAGATAAGTTGTCATTCTCCGTAAAAGAGATTTTAGAAAGGTGATAAGTAGTGCTATAACGCGAATATTGTAAAACAAATATGTTTAACCCAAAATTTGAGTGAAAATGTGTAAGGACAAATCAAATAATAAGTCTTCGGAAGAATCAAAGAATGATCTTTGGAGGACATTGATATATGCAGGATTGGCAGTTTTTGCAATATGGCTATTATCTTGGGGCCTTATTGACCTATGTATATCTGAATGTGATGATAGAGGCACTTTTGGCGATAAGTTCGGTGCTGTAAACGCTCTTTTCTCAGGGTTGGCATTTGCTGGATTGATTGTAACTTTACTCTATCAAAAAGAGGAACTCAAATTACAACGAGAAGAATTGGCACAAACCAGAGAGGAACTAAAAGGACAACGAGAGGAGTTTGAAGAGCAGAACAAAACGATGAAACGCCAGCGCTTCGAAAACACATTTTTCAATATGTTGTCGTTACAACAAGAGATTGTAGCAAATTTGTCGTATGAGTATTATGTAAATCCTAACATTTGTCCGCCGAATGTCCCTGCAGAACAATTCTATTACAACTCTCCTAAAGGTCTGCTTCACGGGAGAGAGGTATTTGAGGGAATGTATAAACGAGCTATTATAGATTATAATGGAAGACGTTATGCTGATGGTTTATATAATATATTTAAAAACTTTGGTCATCTAGCTTATTCCAACATAAAAGCGACAACACGGTTTGACCATTGCTTTAGACATTTGTATCGCATATACAAATATGTAGATACGAGTGATTTGATTACAAAAGAGGAACGATATGACTATGCTTGTATCATTAGGAGTCAGCTATCTGATTATGAATTGGTTATGCTTTTCTATAATTGTTTAACAACAAATGGACGAGAAAAATTTAAACCGTTGATTGAAAAGTATACAATATTTAACAATCTTAGAACGGAGTTGTTGGCAAATAGTCAAGATGTTAATGCATATTCAGCAGTAGCATTTAATCGACAATAAGATTTTACATTATGAACATAACATTAGAAGCATTAATTCAAGAGCATAAAGAACGAATTAAAATTCTTCGATACCATAGAGAGGCTTTTATTCCATATTACGACTATGAAAATATGGAAGCATATCATTTATGGGTTGAAAAAACCAAACGGTATATTCGTCAAAATTTCTCAAATGATCCTGCCATAAAAGAGTTTGAAACTCTTAGTTCAAAAGAAGTGGAGCCAGAACAGCAAAGAAGGTTAGGCACAATTATAGAGGCATTTTCTATTATTCCAGCATCAGAACTTCAGAAGCGAACTGAGCCTTCTAAAAAGGAAGTTGGAAAAGGTGTAAATATTACTATAAATAACACAAATAGCCAATCTCAAAGCCAAGAACAATCATTAGCTGTGGAGTTGTTTATTGAGGCAATAAAAGATGATTTAACTGGTCGCCAAATTAAGGAGTTGAAATCCGTTGTAGCCGAAGCTGACAACGATTTGCAAAAGGCACGCCCCGGCGTCCTTGCCAAACTCAAAGAGTTCGGCGCAGATGTCGCCTCAAATATCGTTGCTAACCTTTTGACCAACCCAATGATTTGGGGCGGATTGTAAACATTATAATTTACAAAGATTATGAGACTGAAAAATTTATACATAAAAGACTATAAAATATTACACGATTTTAGTATTGATTTCACCTCGAATCTATCAGTTCTTATAGGCGAAAATGGTAGTGGTAAATCAAGTATAATAGAGTGTCTGGCTTATATTTTTGGACACTTACACAAATATTTTGTACTTGATGATAAAACTGCGGAATTTATTGATGGATACAAAATTAATTATACGATCAATGGATTAGATGTATATATTGAGAGTCATTACAAAGAATCTAAAAGCAATACATTTGATCCGATTATCATAGTTAACGGAGATGAAATGTCCACATCTCAACTTAAGAAGAGATATGGAGACTTGTCTTTTTTGCCATCAAGAGTAATTATATCTTATTCTGGTATCACAGAGCGCTTAGCGCTGTTGAGTGATCATTTTGAACAAAAATTTATACGAAAAATTATTCGACAAAATAATCCATATTCCTTAAAACCACTTGTTCTACCCGAAGACAATCCTTTCGTATACATCAAAAAAGAATATGTGGCCTTTATTATATTGGCATTATTCGTATTAAATACAGATGAAGCGAATCACCTCCTATCATTACTTGGTATTGATATTAATGACTGTACAACAACTATAACATTAAAAAAACCTGGTTGGGCAAAGCATAGTAAAAAAGAAAACAACCAAGATATGATATGGGGTATGTCTGGTAAGATTGCACGAGATCTTTTAGATGGTCTTAATCAAGTTGCTGAAAATAAAAATAAAGGAGGTAAAAAAGAGCCAGATAAATTAAAATATGAATTATACGGTTCTCCTAATGTGCAAGACCTTTTTGCTGGTTACTATGAATTGAGCCCTAGTCAGGTAGTGCTATTTTTAAATACATTGATGTGCGACGAATTACTCGATTCTATAGATATAACATGGAATAAAACATTTTCACTATATAATTTGAGTGAGGGTGAAAAACAAATGATTCTATCAATAGGATTAAGTTTGGTGCTGAATCAAAGCAATCTTCTATTCCTACTAGACGAACCTGATGTTTCTTTGCATCCAAAATGGCAACAGGATTTCATAACTAATTTTACAGCAGGACTCAATAACGAATCAATGGCGATTATTACTACGCACAACCCTATACTTATTGGAAGTAGTAACAGAACAGATATCCATATTATTGAGGCCGGCAATGAAAAACCAAACGAATATTACTCACGCGGTAGAGATGTCAATTCTTTGTTATATGATTATTTTGGAGTAAATGAGCGTAATGAGTTTGGTGAAATACTTATTTCTAAATTTTACGATGCAATGACAAGGAAAGACTATGATGCCGCTGAGGAAATACTTAAGGAACTACATGACGAGTTCGGAAATGGTGATTTGACAGTTATTAAGGCGGATTCTATTTTTGATGATTTAGCGGAATAATATGAGATTTATAAATGAACGAAATAAGGAACCTCGAGAATTATCAGAGTATAGAGACACTACCCCAGATGCGACATATGATGATTTACGCTGTAAAGAACAAATTAGACAAAGCCTAGTTAACGAACAAGGTTATATATGTGCATATTGCATGGGGAAAATAGATGTTAATGACTCTACAATAGAGCATTATATCTCACAGAAAAGACACAAAGATTCCCCATATTCAGAGGAAGAACACAAGAAACAGTCGTTATTATATTCTAATATGTATGGGGTATGTATTAATAATGCCAAGCATTGTGATAAAAAACGAGGGAATATTCCTATCAATATACTAGACCCACATCATGATTCATGCGAAGACCTAATAACCTACAATTTAGATGGAGAAATTATACCTGCTGGTAGAGATAAAGAAAAAGTTCAAACGGATATTGATTTGCTTGGACTTAATTGTAAACATCTAAAAAAAGGAAGAGTTGCCGCAATGGATGAAGTTTGGGATAGGTTTCGGGTAGACTTTAGCAAGGAAACATGGTCTAAAAAACTCTTTCTATAAAAAGCAGATTATTATCGGAATAAACAAAGAAGAAGGGGCGGGAGATATAAATTCCATGCATATTGTAATTTTATAGCATGGTATTTTAGTTATTATGCGGATAATTATAAATCTATGATATAATATTTATGGGTAAAACAGTAACCACATACTTAATTGATGGAGATCCGAAGGGAACTCAATATGCATTCATCAGCAATAAGATTTGCCAGATGTTTGTTGTGCCTCGCTCAAATCTTGCATATCTCAATACGCAGGAGAAGTTGCAGAAACCTGCGTTTTACATTTTGTTAGGCGAGGATGAAGCAACTAAGCCACAAGCATATATTGGAGAAACTGAGAATTTCCGCGAACGAGTGAAGGATCACGATAGCAAGAAATCATTCTGGCAAAAGGGCCTCATATTTGTATCGAAAGATGCTGATATGACCAAAGCCGATGTGCAGTATTTGGAGCATAAGGCAATAGCTGAGGCAAAGAAAGCTAATGCTTTTGTATTGAGCGACAATAAGCAAACCCCAAAGGCTCCTAACTTGCCAGAATATCAGCAGGATTCAATGGATGAGTTCTTTGAAGATGTCAAGTTCTTGGCATCGTTTATCGGTTGCAATATCTTTGAGGTATCACAGCCAAAGGCAGAACATATCTTCTATACCAAAGGTCGAGGTTGTGATGCAAGAGGTTTTTATAGTTCTAATGGTTTTACTGTATTGAAAGGCAGTGTGATCGCCAAAACTACCGTACCATCGCTTAAATGGAGTGATAAACGCTATAGTTTGGTCAGCGAGTACACCGCAGTAGAAGGCGACAAACTTGTTATGACTTCTGATAAGACATTTGCAAGCCCAAGTACAGCCGCAGACTTCTGCATTGGTAGTAGTAATAATGGTTGGATTGTATGGAAAGATAAGGATGGTAACACGTTGGATTCAGTTTATAGAAAACAATTGGAACTATGAACAAATATAGAGAACAGTTAAATAAATGTATTCAAGTTGTTGATAGCGTCCGGAATATGATTAATGTACGACGGATTCCGAGTAACGCTATTAGTTATAATGACCTTTATAGTGCTTTATATCAATTAGTACCATTAATGCCAGAAGAGTTTCATATATTTAGAGACAGGTTGAGAGATAAGATACTACCTAACTTAAAAACATCAGATCTAATCTCGGTGAATCAATTTGGTCAACAACTAGTAACTCCTCAGAATGGCATCAATCCATACTCTTTTGGCGAAGTTATAGCAACTGTTACATATCTAAATGGATATAGTAATAATAATTCATCATCTTTTTGGGACAATATACACCCACAGATAGTTTCAGTCGCTAAAGGTCGTTTTGATGATAGTTATTATGCAGATGCAGTAGAAGCTGCATTTAAGGAAGTAAATACTAGAGTTAAAGGGATTTATAAGAATAGGACATCCATTGAAAAAGATGGTGTAAAATTAATGCAATCAGCATTTTCTCCTCAAAATCCAATAATAAAATTAGGAGATATTTCAACTGAAACAGGTACAAATGTACAACAAGGATATATGGAAATGTTTGTGGGAGCAATGATTGGCATAAGAAATCCCAAAGCTCATAGCAATCAAACATTATCAAAAGCAGATGCTATTAGAAAATTACATTTTGCTAGCATGTTAATGTTTAAGTTAGACAATGAACTTGTTTAAGTAGATAGAAGATTATATGTCAGAAACCAACCGCATAGAATAAAAGAGAATTGACCTCGGAGGTTGATATTGAGAAGGAGGTTGTGGCGTTGTTTCACAAACCCACTTTCGCTCGTTTCGTGTAGATGTAAAATCTACCCACTTGCTTATTTGTGGTTTCCCTTAATTATCAAAGAACGGTAGCAATAAAGCAAACAATGTTTGTACTTCTAATAAAAGATATAATATGCAAAACATAGTAAAAATATTAGCGGATACACTACTTGTTGATTTGTTCAATAAGAACTCAAAAGGTGCTGATATTAGCAAAAAAGAGTTTGATGTGATGATGGAGGCTTATAAAAAAGACCACGAAAACAGAATTGATAGTAGTGATCAATTAGAACCTGAACAGAAGGAAATATTAAAGCAACTCTACAATAAAGCGGCAGATAACATCAAGGATTATTGTCAAGAGTGTTTGCGAATTGATGGCAGATTGATAGATTAAAATATATCAGGTATATGTCAAAAATATCCATTCGATTTTATAATGACCGTGAGGTTCGAGCTGTTTGGGATGAAGAAAATTCCAAATGGTGGTTCTCTGTGCTCGATATTGTCGGGGTGCTGAACGACCAAGACGACTATCAAAAGAACCGCAACTATTGGAAGTATCTCAAAACAAAGCTACGCAAGGAAGAAAGTCAGTTGGTTAGCGCCACTAACCAACTCAAACTATTGGCGGCTGATGGAAAGCGATATGCAACCGACACCCTCGACTACGATGGCGTTCTGCTTCTCGCAAAGAGTTTCCCAAACGCCCGTGCAATGCGTTTTGTCGAGTGGTTTACCAATAGCAACGAGACTATTGACGGCAAGAGCAAGTCAAAAGCATACGCTCTTTTCGAGAGTAGCCTAATAGACAATATCGAGGTCGGCACGCTCAAAGGCCTGCAGCAGATTCACGCCTACTTGTTTGGTGGTTTGTATGATTTTGCTGGGCAAATTCGCACGGTAAATATCGCCAAGGGAGGTTTCCAGTTTGCGATGGCGCAATTTCTTCCACAGACACTTGCAACAATCGAGCAGATGCCCGAAACAACTTTCGAAGAGATTGCCGACAAATATGTTGAGATGAATATTGCTCATCCGTTCCGAGAGGGCAATGGTCGTGCGACTCGTATTTGGCTTGATCTGATTCTCAAAAAGCAGTTGCAGAAATGCGTTGATTGGAGTAAGATTGACAAGAACGACTACTTGAATGCGATGCAAAAGAGCGTAGTTAATTCGTCGGAGATTAAGCAACTTTTGCAGTCTGCTTTGACCAACAAAATCAACGACCGTGAGACCTTTATGAAAGGTATAGACTACTCATATTACTATGAGCAGGAGGAGTAATAATTCACTCTCCATGGCGAGCAAAATAGAGTATGAAGATTTATTAAGTGAGATAAATTCTTTATTGCAAAAAGAACACAAATAGTGACCGAAGTTGGCAAAACAAATTTTAGGATTTAGAACTGCTCTCTCCGTAACGGAAGAAACGTAGCATGTAGAGACTGAAAGTTTGCATATATAAATGGTGTCTATAAACACATAAACACAATCTGTTTGTTTTATCCCAAAAAGCATTCTATCTTTGCACTGTCAAACAACAAGAATTAATAACTAAACAAAACCAATACTACTATGAACACTGAAAACAAGAAGTCCGTTAAGGGTACTCAAACTGAAAAGAACCTCATGATGTCATTTGCTGGCGAATCTCAAGCTCGCATGCGTTATACTTACTTTGCTAGCGAAGCCAAGAAGGAAGGCTTTGAACAAATTGCTGCTATCTTCCTTGAAACGGCAGAGCAAGAGCGTGAACACGCAAAGCGTATGTTTAAGTTCCTTGAGGGCGGAATGGTCGAGATTACTGCAAAGTTCCCCGCTGGCGTAATCGGCACAACAGTTGAAAACCTTAAGGCGGCAGCTGCTGGTGAACACGAAGAATGGGCGCTTGACTATCCCGCATTTGCTGAAACTGCTGCGGCAGAAGGTTTCCCCCAGATTGCTGCAATGTATCGCAATATTGCCATTGCTGAGAAGGCACACGAAGAACGTTACTGCAAACTTGTGAAGAACATTGAAGAGCACGAAGTGTTCCGCAAGGACGGCAAGGTGTTCTGGCAATGCCGCAACTGTGGTTTCATTACTGAAAACATTGAAGCGCCCAAGGCTTGCCCCGCATGCCTCCACCCACAGGCTTACTTTGAAGTGATGAAGCAGAACTATTGATATCAGGAGTTAGACCTTTAATCCTTGTATAAGTATAACATGAGAGGGTGTGCCAAAGTTTTTTTGGCACACCCTCTTTTTAGTAACTTTAACCCATTACGTATAGATATTTACTTTACAGCAAAACCTACTCGTTGGACGTCTCTATTGTATTTAATTGAGGAACTGGATAATTAGCATTTTGCTTCGCCCCAAGCGCCTCAAGTTGATTACAAGTCACAACGATGCTCTGTCCTTTATCTAAGAGTTTCTTCTCACCATCCTCATAGGCATCACGTGCATTTTTCAAGGCCTTCCCCACAGCATCATAATTCTTGATGAACATCCCTACGCGCTTAATCATTTCGTTGGCAAGTTTGTACACCTCCTTATGATTTTCCGCCTGCTTGATTTGCGTCCAAGTCAGGTTAATCATGCGCAGTGCCGCAAAGAGGGTTTGCTCGTCGGCGATAAACACATTTTGCTCCATTGCCTTGCGCCAAAGGTCGGGTTGGGCATTCAGCGCGGTCCAAAGCGCACCTGTGTGAGGTACAAACATAATGACGTAGTCCATCTTCTGCTTCGGCGCTTGGATGTACGAAGAATAATCCTTCTTCGACAACTCCTTGACGTGCTTCTGAATGCTGTCAATGTGCAGTTTCAAGGACTCCTGACGGGCATCGTCATTCTCAGCATTCACATAGTCCATAAACGCAGTGAGTGACACTTTGGAGTCAATGATTACCTCGCGCGTGGTGTCGAGATGTAAAATCACGTCAGGGCGCAAGTTACCTCCCGTGTCGGTCTTCACCACATTTCCCGCGGCATCACGAATGACGCATTCGCGCTCGTAATGTATGCCACACTGCAATCCCTGAGAATCCAAGAGTTCTTCCAACACACGTTCTCCCCAGTTGCCTTGCACCTTACTCTTGTGCTTAAATACACGCGCCAACTCATCCGCACTCTGCTTCGCCTCAGCGCTATGCTTCATCATATTCTCCAAGTTCTCCTTCATTGCCGCACTGAGTTCCGTCTGCTTCAGAGTGCTTTCGCTCATGGTCTGCTTCATCTTCTCAATCGTCTCACGCAGGGGCGTAACAATTTGCCCAAGGTTCGTATTGCTCGACTCCGCAAACTCCTTCTGACGCTGCTTCAGCATGTCGTCGGTAGCAATTTTCACCTGCGCCGAAACCTTTGCCATAGTTTCATCAAATCGCGCCTGTTGCGCCTTCAAAGCCTGCTCATGGTTGCGCTCTTGCGTAGCCAAAAGTTCCTTAGAATCCGCCTTTACCTGAGCGATGCGCTCCTCAAAATCAGTTTTCGTTTTCTCCAACTGCGTCTGCAAGTTCTCCACCTGCATTTTAGCATTAGTCTGCTCACGCTCCAACTGCCATTTGAGTTGCTCTATCGTTGCAAAAAGACTTTGGTTCTTCAATCTCAAAATCACATAACCAATTCCTCCGCCAAGAAGCAGACTGGTTATAATTGCGATAACCATTTCCATTATATAAATATTGTGTCTTTGTAGAATTTGGGACAGAACAATTACTTCACCACTTCGCCCTTCCAGGAAAGGATGCCTTCTGAAAGTTCGGTGACTTGGAGTCCAGCATTTACCATTTGCTCAGCGGCGAGTTTGCTTCGGCGACCGCTGCGGCAGTAAACGGCGACGGGGCGGGAAGAATCAAGTTGGGCGATTTGGGCATCAAAATTGTCGGACTTCACATCTATATTTACAGCACCGGGGATGTGGCCTTCGCTAAACTCTTCGGGAGTGCGGGCATCAACGAGTTGCACGTCTTTGTTGGCAATAACTTCGGCAAATTGCTGGGCATCTACGGTTTTAAATGCTGTGTCTGACTGGCAACCTACGAGGGAGGTTGCAGCAAGGAGAAGGGAGAAAAGTTTTTTCATAGTTTCAAGAGATGTAATGTATTCTGGGTTAATATCTAATTAGATCGCCTCCACCTCTCGCGTACGGAAGGACTCGCGAGCCTTGCGGACATAGAGTTTGATGACATCTGCGGGGAGGGAGGTGGTGCGAACGAAGGCGCGGGTGAGGTCGGGGAATTTGGCGAGGGCGGTGGCGAGACACCAGGCTACTGCCATGCGCACGTAGTAGGGTTGCGGGCCTTGCACCGTGCCTTGCTGGGCAACCTTGGGTTTTCCTTTGGCGTATTGATACTCGGATTTGATTTCCTCAAAGCGGAGCGCTTCAAACTGCTCAAAGATGTGGGGCAACCATTCCTCGGTTAGGAAATAGGTCATGGAAACGACGATGGCGAAGCGCACTTCAAATTCGCGCGTGGAGCGAAAATAGGGTTGGAGAAACGCCCAGAGTTCATGCTTATCTGCGCGCGCCATCCACTTGGCGTGGGCGCAATAAGAGTCGCACACCGCCCAGTTGTCCATCACAGGGACATACGCTGAGAGCATCTTGAGACGGTCGGCAAGACTGCACTTTTCGAGGTTGATGAGGTAGCCCCAAACGACGGTTTCTTCGTAACAAAGCGTAGCACTCGGCACTGCCTCAAAGCAGCGTATCACCGCTGCCCCACCCTGACACTCCTTGCGCTCACCATTGGGCAATTCGACCGCTCCACCCGAGCGCGAAAGCTGCCTTGCTACCTGTTTCATCGCAGGAGCATGGAGTCCCAACACACGGCGTGAGGGAAGGGCATTCACTACGCGCAAGTGACCGTCGCGGTAGCGCGCATCCGTGAGGAAACGCTCACTGATAAGGGGTGTGAGGAGGGAGAGAATCATAGAACTATTGAATTTGTGGACACATATTTCCGAGACTATCCCAAATAACTGGGAATTACCAAAAACTAAATCCCGATTAGTTAAAATTAAGTGCCGATTATTTCAAACTAATCGGCACTTATTTTTTGGGAGACGGATAGCATAAAAAATAAAGTCTATTCTTCCGCGTAACAGTCCCTACATTTTCCGCCCCGCATCTATCCTTAAAAAGATGAAGAGCAGGATGGTGAAGCCCCAGAGGGAGGAACCGCCGTAACTGAAGAAGGGCAGCGGGATTCCGATGACGGGAGTGAGCCCTAAGACCATGCCGATGTTGATAAAGACATGGAAGAGCAGGATGCTCAATACACAATATCCATATACGCGCGCGTAAGTGTGCGTTTGCCGTTCAGCGAGGTAAACGAGGCGCAGGATGAGCGTGAGGAAAAGCAGGAGCACGGCGGATGAGCCTATGAAACCTTGTTCTTCGCCCACGGTGCAGAAGATGAAGTCGGTGTCTTGCTCGGGCACGTACTTGAGTTTCGTCTGCGTGCCGTTCATAAATCCCTTTCCTTCAAATCCGCCCGAGCCGATGGCAATCATACTTTGGTTGACATTATACCCTGCCCCAGCGTTGTCGGTCACGACACCGAGGAGCACCTGGATACGAATTTTTTGGTGGGGTTGCAAGTGGTCGAGGGCGAAGTTTGCAGAGTAGAGAAAACCGAGCGACCCGAGCGTGAAGAGCGCGATGTAGAAATAGGCGATGATGCGCTCGCTCAAAGCGTGGTAGCAGAGGTAGAGGAAGGTGCCCACGAGCACCACTACAAAGGCAAGCGACACGTCGATGGGAACGACTGCCAGCGAGAAGAATAGCGCGGAACCCACCACGGCAATGCCTGCCCAAAAGATGCGCCAGGCGTGGATGGTTTGCTTACAGAAGACGTGAATCATCCCGATGCAGAAGAGCCAAATGACGGTCATCACCGAGAAGTCGCCCACGGTGGAGAGCGTGCCCTCAAGGGGGACTTCAGCGTAGCGGATGCCGACTACGAAATAGAGCACGGCGGCGAAGGCGGTGAAGAGGAAGGCGCCCGGCATACCTTCGCGGTAGAAGACTAAGAAGAAGGCGGCGTAGACCAAGGCACTCCCCGTTTCCTTCTGCATAATGATAAGTCCCATGGGGAGCAACACGAGCAGGGAGACCTTGAGCAGGTTGCGCATCTTGTCGAGCGAGAACCCGTATTGCCCACACATCTTTGCCACCGCCAATGCCGTGACGCATTTGGCAAACTCGGCGGGTTGCAGATTGACAGGTCCGAGCGAAATCCAGGAGCGTGACCCCTTGATGTCCTTGGCGATGAAGGGCGTGACGAGCAGGAGCACCATCGTCAGGACATACAGGAGTCCCGTAAGCTGGTCGAAATACTGGTCGTCGATGAGCAAAATAATCAGTCCGATAACGAGTGCCAATCCCATCCACACGATTTGCTTTCCGGAGCGAGTGGCAAAGTCGAAGAAGTCAGTATCGCCAATTTCATGGCTGGCCCCACAGATGGAAAACCACCCGAAGACCATCAGGAGGAGGTACACCACGACCACCACCCAATCTGCTGAAAGGACGGCGCTACGTGTGAATCTATCGTTCCTGTTTACCATAATTTATTGTGCGTTGCTGCATCGCATCCGCCTTAAGTTTTGAAGTTTCTGAAAGTTCGCCGTTGAGGTATTGCTCCATGATGAGTCCGCCAATGGGTACACCGTAAACGGCACCGTAACCGCCGTTTTCTACATAGACTGCCACGGCAATCTTGGGTTCGTTCATGGGGGCAAATCCCATAAATACGGAGTGGTCTTGCCCACGGTTTTCTGCCGTACCGGTCTTGCCGCACACCTCAATTCCTGGAATGGCGGCGCCTCGGCAAGTACCGCCCGTCACGGCGGCACGCATTCCCCCGACGGCGTAGTCGTACCACTTTTCATCCACCATCGTGTAGTTGGGCGTGGTGTAGACGGAATCGAGTTCGGCATGCTGAATCTCCTTGACCACGTGGGGCACGTAGTAATGCCCACGGTTGGCAATCGTTGCGGCAAGGTTAGCAATCTGGAGGGGCGTAGCGGTCACTTCTCCCTGACCGATGGAAATCGAAATCACGGTCAGCGCGTTCCAAATGCCCTTGTACGCCTTGTCGTAGTATTGCGCGTTGGGAATCATCCCACGCTTCTCGCCCGGAAGGTCAATGCCGAGGGCGTAACCGAATCCCATTTCTACGAGGTGGTCCTTCCAGCGCGTCATAGCGTCTTGCACGGTGGGATACTTCGAGCGGTTGGAGAACATTCTCACGAGGTTCCAACAGAAATAGGCATTACAACTCGTGGCTATGGAGGGCACCAACGGGATAGGGGCAGGATGGGGGTGACAACCGAGGTGAAGTCCGCCGTAGTGGAAACCTCCGCTACAGGGGAACCCAATATCGGGGGTGATACTGCCCTCTTGAAGTCCGATAAGCGACTGGGTGAGTTTGAAAGTCGAACCCGGTGGGTAAGTACCCATGATGGCGCGGTTCAGCAAGGGTTTCATGGGGTCGGCAGACAACTTGCGGTGCATCTTTCCGCGGTCGCGCCCCACCATAATTCGGGGGTCGTAGGTGGGAGAAGAAGCCATGCAGAGCACTTCCCCCGTTGCGGGTTCTATGGCTACGATGGCGCCCAACTTTCCTTGGAGCAAGCGTTCGGCAAGTGCCTGAAGGTCTTTATCGAGTCCGAGGGTCAAGTTGCGCCCAGGCACTGGGGCAATGTCGTATTGCCCATCCATGTAGTGGCCTTTGGTGCGCCCACGCACGTCGCGGAGCATAATGCGCATCCCCTTCTCTCCGCGCAAATATTGTTCGTACGAGCGCTCGATACCGAGCTTCCCGATGTTGTCACCACTGCGATAATAAGGGTCGTTGAGGATGTCTTTTTCGTTTACCTCCCCCACGTCGCCCAGGATGTGTGCTCCCATGCCGTCGGCATAGTGGCGGATGGTGCGCTTCTCGGCAGAGAATCCGTTGAAGCGGTAGAGTTTTTCCTTAAACACCGAAAATTCTTCGGCAGGAATCTGACTCATGAACAGCTGCGGCGTATGGCGGGAATAACCAATGCGTTGCTTGATTTCCTTCATGCGCTGCTTGTAAAATTCAGGGGTGATCCCTACCGTTTCGCAGAAGTCCAAGGTATCCACGCCCCACTGCTCTTGCATCACCACCATAATATTATACGAGGGTTCGTTATATACAAGCAAGCGCCCCTTGCGATCGGTCACCAAACCGCGCGAGGGGTATATAATTTCCTTTCGGAAGGCGTTGGAGTCGGCACTTTTCTTGTAGTCGTCGCTGAACATTTGCAACGAGAACAGGCGAATGATGTAAATCAGAATGATGCCGACTGCTATGCCTCCGATGACGAATTTGCGATTGTCGAAGGAGTGGTCGCGAGCCATAACAAAATTTAGCGCTTATTGCGTAACATCTCAAATGAGAGTATGAGGAGCGTAGTGAGAAGCGTTGACGTAAAGATATTGAGGAGAAGATCTGCCAGATGGAAGAAACTAAAGGTCTCGATGAGGTAGAAGGTGGTGGTGTGAAGCAAAGTTATCCCTACCGTATAACGGGTAAAACCTCCCCACTCCATTGTGCGCACGGAAGGTACCAAAGCACCGTCGCCACGTTCGGTGGGCGCAAATACGGTGAGTACAACGGGGCGCAACAAGGCGGTAAGCAACAACGCAGAAGATGCCATACCGGGTGTGTTGCTAAACAAATCAACCACGAAACCCAACACAAATGCCAACACCAATAATGCCCAACGCGCAATCGTGCTGGGCAATATCATGATAAAATAAAGATAGATCATGGGCATAGCATAACCGAGCAGGTGAATGTGGTTGCACACAATGACCTGTCCTGCGGTGAGGACTATGAACCATGCTATGTAGGAGAAGAGGGAGGGGGACATGGGGGAAAGGGTGAACGATGAAAGGTGAGCGGTGAACGGAGAAAGGTGAACGGCTATGCAGAATGTAAACGCGCCAGCCCCTTTAACCGCTAACCGTTAATCATTAACCGTTAACTAAAATTCTATTCACTTATCTTTGAAAAAAGGCTATCGATAGCCGCCTTATAGGGTGTTGCAATCACATTGACTTCGCGAAGGGTGGAGAAGTCCGTGCCAAGGGCAATGTCGAGTTTATACGATTGTCCGTCGGCAGAGTTATTCACCTTCTCAATCTTCCCTACAAAGATGCCTGGGGGGAACACGGAGGAGTAACCGCTGGTTTCAATGACGAAATCTTTTTCTACTTGTGCATGGCGGGGAATATCATCCACCGTAGCACGGCGCATACTCGTGCCGTCCCATTGCAAATAACCGAAGTACCTTTGCCCCTGAATGCGGCAACTGATGCTGGACTTTTGGTTGGTAACGGGAATCACCAAACTGTATTCATCACTCACAAGGTAAACCACACCGACGACACCGCCACCGCCAACAACGCCCATTTCGGGTTTCACACCGTGAACACTACCGCGGTCGAGCACCAAGTAATTATTCTTCGTACCCTTGGAGTTTGAAATCACCTTCGCAGGAATCATCTCGTAATCCACCAAGTTGCGCGCCATCGCCCGTTCCACGTCCGTAGAATCTCGCTTGAGCGTCATCATCGCCTCGCGCAGGCGGTCGTTCTCCAGCATGAGTTGGGCATTCTGCGCCGTGAGGTCGCGATTGACGGCTCCCAAGTGCACATAGCTCCACAAGTCTAAGTACCATCGGTCTATCCCTGCCACCACCGTATTCGCACCCGTATGCCACACACTCCCCTGAAAACTATTGAAGCGTATCAGGAGCGAAAGACTGACATACTCTAACACAATGAAGAGCAGCAGGTAATGGTATTTTCGGAGAAAATCGAAGAGATGACCCATGGAGAGAGAGTACAGATAACAGAGTACAGAGTACAACTGACAGAGTACAGATAACAAAGTACAGAGCACAGAGTAACACGCCGCATGGTAGTTGTTCTCTGTTCTCTGTACTCTGTACTCTAAAAATCTTATCGCATCAAGAACGTGAAGTTGTCCACATTCTTAAGCGCAATACCCGTACCGCGCGCTACGCAGAGGAGGGGATCCTTTGCCACGTGGAAGGGGATGTTAATCTTATCGGTAAGGCGCTTGTCAAGTCCGCGAAGCAAGGCACCACCACCAGTGAGCCAAATACCGTTCTTCACGATGTCGGCATAAAGTTCGGGAGGTGTGCTTTCGAGGGCGTTGATAACAGCTTGCTCAATACGCGCGATTGACTTTTCAAGGCAGTGGGCAATTTCCTGGTAGCACACGGGCACTTCCATAGGCATTGCCGTGATACGGTTAGGACCGTACACCACATAGTCCTCGGGAGTCTCGCCGGGGAGGTCAGTAAGCGCAGCACCCACGGCAATCTTAATACGCTCCGCCATACGTTCACTGACGCGCACGTTGTGCTGACGGCTCATGTATTCCTGAATGTCGTTGGTGAAGTCATCACCCGCCATCTTGATAGAACTGTTAGAAACGATGCCGCCCAACGAGAGCACAGCGATTTCCGTAGTACCACCACCGATGTCTACAATCATATTACCTTCGGGCGCATTCACATCAATCCCCACACCGATAGCCGCCGCCATGGGTTCGTAAAGGAGGAAGATGTCGCGACCGCCAGCATGCTCCGCAGAGTCGCGCACCGCACGGAGTTCCACTTCCGTAGAGCCCGAGGGCACACCAATCACCATGCGCAACGAGGGCGAGAAGAGGCGCTTGCCTTTGTGCACCATCTTAATCAACCCACGCATCATCTGCTCGCAGGCATTAAAGTCGGCAATCACACCGTCACGCAAGGGGCGAATTACGCGGATCTTATCGTTCGTCTTTTCGTACATCAGCTTTGCCTTGCCCCCTACGGCCTTCATCGCATCCGTATGGCGGTCGAGCGCCACCACGGAGGGTTCGTCCACCACGATTTCGTCGTTACAGATGATAATCGTGTTAGCCGTGCCGAGGTCAATAGCAAGTTCCTGCTTGAGCGAAAAGAAGTTTGAAATTACATTCTTAAAGAAGCTCATAATAGTTTTTGTTTAGTAGACGAGCAAACAAGGTACGAGTAAACGAGTGGTAAGCGAGACAAACAAGAAAAGCACCGCATGGGGGATTTCCTTTGTCAGTAAACAAGAAGGTAAGGCACAAGTGGACGAGAACCTTGCGGAATATCTCGCCAGAACACCTCTAACCATCTCGTCTACTTGTCTACTCGTTTACTTGTTTACTAACTTACTTCTTAAAGTAAGCCTGAATCGCAGTATCATAGTGACTGCTTACGCCGAATGCCTGAGTAGCAAACCAACGGCGCTGTTCGAGGGTAGTCTGCGCACCGTTTTCCTTCACGATGTCGAGGAGGGGCTGATATTCCGCCTTTGAGGGTACGATAACCACGTCGTTGAAGTTCTTCGCACCAGCGCGGATGAGCGAGATACCGCCTATGTCAATCTTTTCAATGATGTCCGCTTCAGACGCACCGCTTGCCACAGTCTGCTCAAAGGGATAGAGGTCAACGATAACGAGGTCGATTTCGGGAATTTCATACTGCGCCATCTGCTGCTGGTCACCTTCGAGCGCACGACGGCCGAGGATGCCACCGAAGATTTTGGGGTGAAGCGTCTTCACGCGACCGCCGAGGATAGAGGGGTAAGAAGTCACGTCTTCCACCTTCTGACAGGGGAAACCGAGGCTTTCGATAAATTCGCGCGTACCGCCCGTTGAGAGGAACTGCACACCATCATTGTGGAGCGCTGTGAGGAGTTCGTCAAGACCGTCCTTGTGGAACACAGACACCAATGCTGTCTTAATTTTCTTAGTTGCTGACATAAGTATAAATTGTTTTAAGTTTATTACCTTGTAATTGAACTGCAAAGTTACACTTTTTCTTTAGCATACACGGCATTTTATAGGGGGAAAGTTGGGGGAAGGAAGAAGAAAATTCCCCATCATTTTCTGCACATTGAGAGTTTACGAAAAGTCGTACCAAAGGTTACGAGCAAGGCACGAAATTGAGACGATTTTACCCTTGAAAAACTCTTCCTATAACCATTTGATTATCAACAAACTTATCTACACAAAAATTTATGAGGGACATAAATTGAATTATGTCCCTCATAAATTTTACGAAGCCCTTTATAATTTTCAGGAGAACCGTTATAGTTTTTGAAAGGTCTATTTACGGAGTGAAAATTCAAAACACAAACCTCCCGGCTCGCGATTCCGAACCGAGATTTCCCCACCGTGAAAGATCACGGCGTGCTTCACAATGGCAAGTCCAAGTCCCGTGCCGCCCATTCTCCGAGAGCGCCCCTTGTCAACGCGGTAGAAGCGCTCAAAGAGGCGGGGCAGTTCGGTGGGTGCCACTCCCCGACCATCGTCTTCAAAGCGTAGGCGACATATGTCGGCAGTGTTTTCCAATAAGGTGATGTAGATATTTTTACCGCCCGAATAATCCAACGCGTTTTCCGTAAGGTTTTGAAAAATAGAACTGATGAGCATCAAACTACCGACCACCTCTACCTGCTCATTCACATCTACGTGCACCTCCATCCGCTCGTCAGTGGGCATTAGCGCCACCTCTGCCGCCACCTCATTGATAATATCGTTCAAGCACACGGGTTGCTTCGCAATAAGCGCACTCCCGTCTTCCATTCTCGTAATGAGCGACACGTCACCCAGCAAGCGGCGCAAGCGTTCAGCGTTGGCATAACAGCGCTCAATGAGTTCCTGCCGTTTTTCCTCGGTCAGAGAAATCCCCGAAAGCAGTGTTTCAAGACACACCTGCATAGAGGCTACGGGCGTTTTGAGTTCGTGGTTAATATTATTGGTGAGCTGGCGCTTGATGCGAATCTTCTCCTGCTCCTCGCGCATTGCCGCTTCATGCGCTCGGTCGCGATCAAGAATCGTTTGCTGCCACTGCCCATAAAGTTGTATAATGCTGTTGGAGATAGCACCCAACTCGTCGTTGGGAAAAGGTTCGTCCTCATCAAACGCCTCTCCGCGCTTCGCCCTTTTGGCAAAAAGATTGAGGCGGTCAATCGTTTTCCCCAATCGGCGGGTAACGAAATACGCCACCACGCTCATGACGCTACTCAAGACAATCATCCCCCACAGGAACACCCAATCCGCACTGAGCAATTCCCGAAGCGAGGCGGAATAAGGTATTGCCGTGCGCACAATAACCCTTTCGCCACGCGTGGCGGAGTAGAAATATTGGCGCCCATCACTTGCCGAGCGGCGTCCGATGTGATACCCTGCACCCTTCTTCAGAGCCGCTACCACTTCGGGGCGAGTGCGATGATTGTCCAACGAATCTGCATGCAACTCATTGTCATACACCACGGCGCCTGAGAGCGTTATGACCGACACACGCAGGTCTTCAAACGGTTTTGAGTGAGTAGCAATGTAGCGCTGGTAATCTGCGCCTTGCTCCACGGTTTCAAGCAGGTAGCGATTGTAAAGTTGGAGCTGCGCACTGATAAAATCGCTCTTGTATTGTCGCTCGCGCACGTACTGAAAGGCGGCCACGCAACACGTCAACAGCCATGAGAATGCCAGTAGCACGAGGAAGAGGCGGCGGTGGTAGGACAGTTTAATCACGGAAGCCATAACCAAATCCAGAGCGGGTTACAATATACTTTCCATAGCTTCCAATCTTCGCACGAAGGCGCGTAATGTTCACGTCTATGGTTCTGTCGAGCACTACGACCTCTTCGCTCCACACGTGGCTTAATATTTGTTCGCGCGAACAAATTTTGCCACGGCGCGAAAGCAAGTACGCCAAAAGTTCAAACTCCTTACGCGTGAGTTTCACTTCCGCACCGTCTACCGTGCAGCGCTTAAATTCGAGGTCTAAGCAGAGGTTTTCCACTTGAAGCGACTGCGCGGGTGTAGCGACAGTTTGCGGTTTACTTGCAGCAGTTCTGCGCAACACGCTCTTTACGCGCGCAATGACATTACGCACGGTATATGGTTTTGTAATATAGTCATCCGCCCCCAAGTTAAGCCCCATCACCATATCGTCCTCGGCATCGCGCGCCGTGCAAAAGATGATGGGGATTTCCGAAAGGTTCATGTCTGCTTTAAGCATCTTCGCCATTTTTATACCGCTGATTTCGCCCATCATCACGTCAAGCAAAATTAGGGCGTAGCGCGTAAGGTCAAGCGTCAGTGCTTGCTCGGCGCTCAAGGCGGTATCTACTTCAAAGCCCTCATTCTCAAGATTCAGTTTCAGCACCTCGCAGAGGGTTTCTTCGTCATCAACAATCAAAATGCGTTGGTTCGTCATAAGTAAGTTTCAACTGTTTCTGCGGCAAAGTTACAGAGAAATCTCAGGCAGGGGAATGGGGAAAATTAGATTTAACAAAAATGTAACAATTTCAGCGCTCCTCCCCACTCGCCCCCACTTTTTTCAGAATTAACAAAACCCTAACTTTCTTGTAACAGCCTTGTAACATTACGCCCGTAATTTTGCACCGTGAAAACGAGGAAGCGCCGTCTCAAAAGTCGCCCCTTGATTCACCTCCTCCAACAGTTGGAACAACTTATTCTTTTCATTTTATATTATTATCACAATGAAAAACAAATTTCTCTTAGCAGGCCTCGCTGCTTGCATGGTAACGGGCGCTACGGCGCAACAAAATTCTGAAAAGGCTGAGCCTAAGGGCAAGGCTATCGTACAGGTGTTCGGCAATTTCCATTCTGGGTTTGGCGCACAGAATGATGACCGCGGTTTTGAACTTGAGCGTAGTTACTTAGGCTATGAGTACAAGTTAGACAACGGACTCACCGTAAAGGGAGTTATGGACATGGGCAAGTCCAGCGACGTGAGCGACAACAATCGCCTTGCTTATATTAAAAATGCGTCACTCTCATGGAAGTCTGGCAAACTTACGCTCAACGGTGGTTTGATCTCTACGACACAATTCAACTTCCAGGAAAAGTTTTGGGGGTATCGCTACGTCATGAAGTCCTTCCAGGACCAATATAAGTTTGGCAGCAGCGCTGACCTCGGTATCTCTGCCACGTACAAGTTTGCCGACTGGATTTCTGCGGACGCTATTGTCGTAAATGGCGAAGGGTATAAAAAGATTCAGAAGAACGACGGTTTGAACTACGGACTTGGCACAACTTTAACCCCCATTAAGGGGCTCAGCATCCGACTCTACGCTGGCATTAACGAAGCCAGCACGGACGGTGCGAAAGACATACTCAACGCCACAGCATTCGTGGGTTACAAGGCAAAGAATTTTAGCATCGGTGCGGAATATAACCTTATGAAGAATGCTTCTAACCAAAAGGATGCCGACCAGCAGGGTTACTCTATCTATGCTACGGTAAACGCTTCCAAGAATGTAAACCTCTATGCCCGCTTCGACGATCTCTCTTCAAAGAATGATTGGAACATCAAGAAGGACGAACAAGCAGCAATCCTTGGTGCACAATTCAAGGTAGGCAAGTATGTCAAGATTGCTCCCAACTTCCGCATGGCAATGCCTAAGGCGGACGGCGCTGACGAGAAGTATTCAGCTTATGTAAGTTGTTACTTCGGAATTTAACCAACACAAAACAATCATACTGCTGTCCGGAGGGAAATTCAGGATGTTTCCAACTTCCCATCCTGAAATCCGAACTGACGAATTGAAGGCGCTCACAAATATATCCCTTGTCGTAAAAATTATCTCCGAGATAAATTAAATTAAGTCGGACATAATTTCAACTAAGTCGGACTTCGTTTTCACGAACTCTATGAGTAGAAAATTCCATCTCGACTTACGACTATGAGTAAAGCATTTAATAGGAATTATGAGAACCAACTTTGTGACCCTCCCCGTCATCCGGACAGCATTTATACTACTTCTTTTTACCCAGACTCAATAAATTCATCTCAACTCTTTATGAAAAAGATTTTTCTCCCCCTTCTCACAATGGCAATGGGCCTTGTGATGACCGCTTGTGGTGGTAATACTGACAAAGCTGGTCGCGATGCGCAGGAATTGGCTGGCGCGGGTGCTACCTTCCCACTTCCTTTTTACAATGTAGTGTTTGAACAGTTTGGCCAGAAGCATGGCGACGCGGTTGCCTACGGTGGCATCGGTTCGGGCGGAGGCGTGCGCAACCTTCGCGATAAGATTGTGGACTTTGCAGGAACTGATGCTTACTTGACGGACAAGGAGATGAGCGAGATGCCTGCCGTGGTGCACATTCCGACGTGCATGGGCGCTGTAGTGCTTGCTTATAATTTGGAGGGTGTAGACAACCTCAACCTCTCGGGCGAGGTGATTGCCGACATCTTTGCGGGTAACATCACTATGTGGAACGATGCGCGCTTGATGGCACTCAATCCCAACGCCAACCTCCCTGCTGAAGCCATCATCCCTACGTTCCGTTCGGACGGTTCGGGTACAACCTTTGTCTTCACAGATTATCTTACCAAGGTAAGTCCCATGTGGGCTGAAAAGTATGGCGCTGGCAAGTCTGTTGACTTCCCCGTAGGTCAAGCGGCAAAGGGGAATCCTGGTGTAGCTGGTGTCATCAAGCAAACGAAGAACACGATTGGCTATGTGGGTTCGGAATACGCCTTTGCCCAAAAACTCCCCTACGCAAAGGTGCAGAATAAAAACGGCGAGTTTGTTACGCCCACGGCGGCAACAATCTCTGCGGCAGCTTCGGGCGAAATTCCTGCCGATACGCGTACTTCTATCACCAATTCAGAAGCCGTGGGGGCTTACCCCATCAGTTGCTTTACATGGGTGGTGATTTACAAGGAACAAAATTACGCGAACCGCACGAAGGAGCAGGCTCAGGCGACACTCGACCTCATGCAATACCTCCTCTCCGACGAAGCGCAGGCGATTACCTCTGAAGTGCATTACGCTCCCCTCCCCTTGAAGGCGAAAGAGCAAAGCATGATTAACCTCAAGACGGTGACTTACGACGGCATTGCGATTTTGAAGTAATCTCAAACCGAGTATGAACGATAAAATTTATAATTTGTTGTTATTGCTGGCGGCTTTAGTGGTACCATTGGTGTGTGGGGGCATTGTTTATGCCCTCGTCACCGATGCCACTGAGGCGTTTAACCACTTCGGGTTTCTGAATTTCTTGACTTCCTCGGAGTGGCGCTACACGGAGGGGGCAGAAACGTACGGCGCCTTGCCTTTTGTGGTCGGCACACTGCTTACGACGTTGCTTGCTTTAATATTTTGCATTCCCTTCTCCCTGCCCGTGGCGCTCTTTGTGGGGGAGTATTTTCGCGGAACAAAGTTGGCGGCGGTGCTGAGCACGGTGACCGACCTGCTGGCGGGGATTCCCTCAATCATCTACGGGCTGTGGGGATTTTACACGCTGCGCCCCGTGATTATGGCGCTTGACATTTCTCCGCAAGGGTCGGGCGTATTGACGGCTTCGATGGTGCTGGCGATAATGATTATCCCTTACGCGGCTTCGCTGAGTGCGGAGTTTATCAAGATGGTGCCCGGCGACCTTAAAGAAGGTGCATATAGTCTGGGGGCTACGCGGGCGGAGGTTGTGCGCCGCATCGTGTTCCCCTTCGCGGGGTCGGGAATATTCTCGGCGTACATCTTAGCCATTGGGCGAGCCCTGGGCGAAACGATGACCGTAACGATGCTCATCGGAAACACGAACAACATCCCTGCCTCGCTCACCGCCACGGGCAACAGTATGGCGTCAATCATTGCCAACCAGTTTGGCGAGGCAGACGGCTTGCGCCTTTCGTCGCTCATCGCCATCGGGCTATTGCTCTTCCTGATTACTGCCTTTATTAACATGGTGGGGAAAATTATGATTAAACGCGCACGTTGTTGAAAGGAGAAAGAAGAAAGGAGAAAGGAGAAATAACCATGCGGTACGTCAGTGCGCAACGTTTTCTCAATTCTCATTTAATCCCGCTTTGCAATCTTGATTGCCTTTATTAAGCAAGGGGCGAGTAGACATAAACAGAAGTATGCCCCGCATGGCCTTTCTCCTTTCTCCTTTTTCCTTTCTCATTTCACCAATCTATATGAAAGTAAAAACAACATACCGCCTCGCCAAAAACCGCCTGATACTCGGGACGGTCTGCCTCTTATCGGCGCTAACTGCCGTTCCGCTCGTGGCAATATTGGGCGAAGTTTTTCTCAGGGGTTACGACCAACTTTCGTGGTCGTTCTTTACCGAGCCTACCCCTACGGCTTACCGCGCCATGAAGGCGATGGAGGCTGGACTGCCTATTCCCGGAGGAATTGCGAACGGCATTGTGGGCACGATGCTGATGTTAGGAATGGCTACGACTGTGGCAGTGCCCGTCGGGGTGCTGTGTGGAGCATTCTTAGCGGAGTACCGAAAGAACAGGTTTGCCCAAGTGGTAAGTTACCTTACCGACCTGCTTCAAGGCACACCCTCTGTGATTATTGGGATTATCGTTTATATTTGGGTGGTAGTCCCCATGCGTGGTTACTCCGCCATTGCGGGCAGCGTGGCGCTGGGCATCATGATGCTCCCACTGATAGTGCGCGCTACGGAGGAGACGCTGAAGATGCTCCCCGAGTCGCTGAAGGAGGCTGCCCTCGCGCTGGGGGCAAACAGAGCGAGCGTCATGCTTCGGGTGCAACTCCCTGCAGTCTTCGGAGGGATCTTTACGGGCATCCTACTTGCCATTTCTCGCGTTATCGGGGAGACGGCACCACTGATGTTTACCGCACTCGGGTGTTCGCTCATGCGCTTCTCGGTGGACAAACCCATTTCTGCCGTACCCCTCTTGATTTGGGAATTCTTCAACGACCCAAACTTGCAGGAGTTAATCTGGGGCGCTTCGCTCTTCCTGCTACTCTTCGTGCTCACGCTTAATCTTACCGCTAAGTATCTTGCTAAAAAATGGAATCAATAACTCCTATCCTTGAATTCAAAAAAACGTGTGTCTCCTACTCTCCGCAAACCATGGCTGTAAAGTATGTTTCTGCCGCCATTGAGCGAAATACGATTACAGCCATCATGGGACCCTCGGGATGCGGAAAATCTACGCTTCTCCGAGCGGCAAACTTAATGCACGAACTTTATCCGCACATCCATGTGGGAGGTGAAATCCTGTTGGAAGGACAAAATATTCTCGACATGGAACCTATCGACGTGCGTCGCCGCATCGGCATGGTTTTTCAGCGCCCTACGCCTTTCCCCACAATGAGTATTTACGACAATGTGCTGGCGGGATTCACGCTCAACGGCATTCGCTTACCCAAGAGTGAGCGCGACGAAACGGTAGAGCGCAGCCTGCGTAGTGTAGCGCTGTGGGACGAGGTTAAGGACGTGATGGGCAAAAAGGGGACGTTCCTTTCGGGCGGTCAGCAACAGCGTCTGTGCATTGCTCGCGCCTTGGCGATGAAACCCGATGTGCTCCTGATGGACGAACCCACCTCTGCGCTCGACCCTATTGCGACAAAGCACATTGAGGAACTTATGACGGAACTGCAAAAAGAGGTGACCATCCTCATCGTTACCCACAACATGGGGCAGGCAATGCGTGTGTCAAAACGCTCTATGTTTATGTACCTCGGGGAATTGGTGGAATTTGGCGACACTGCCCAAATGTTCTCCAATCCCCTTGACGAACGCACCCGCGCTTACCTTACGGGGAAGATGGGGTAAAGGTAACGGCGGGAAAAATTCCGCTCTCTGTGAAGTGCTAACCGCTCCCCAAGGAACATCCCCCGAAGCGTTCAAACAATCTCGGACATAAACGCAATTAACTCGGACTTATATTGAAGTAAGCCCGAGTTAATTTTTAAGTATTCAGTTTGAGTTTCGCCAGATGCGGAACTGCCCAAAAGCAAAAGCGGAGGGTGGCGGCGCGATAGACTACTCTTCCGCGGCCTTTTCCTTTGCTAATTCAAGGGAACGCGACATGCCTACGTGCATAAATTCCTTGTGGGCACGATTGACTTCCGCCTGCTTCAATTTATCACCTTCAAGTTCTTCGGAAAGTGCATCGTAATGCTCACGCTCCCACTTCATCAGTCGCTCGGTGGCAGCGGTGACTTCCTCAAAGGTTGTTGCCGCCTTGATTTCCTTGGTAGTGCGCTCTATCTCTGTGATGTATTGGTCTACTACGTCAGCACCGCAAGCGGTGAGCATACCCGAAAGGAGCAGTGCGCAGAAAACGTTTTTGAGATTGACCATAACGTTTACGACTATTCTTCTTCAACCGCCTGAGTATCTACAGGACTTTCGTAGTTGCCCAAAACCTTTTGCTTGATTTCTTCCGCCAATTCGGGGTTGTCCGAAAGAATGCGCTTCACGGCTTCGCGTCCCTGGCCAATCTTTGTGTCGCCATAACTGAACCACGAACCGCTCTTCTTGATGATGCCTGCTTCTACGCCGAGGTCTACGATTTCGCCAATCTGCGAGATACCTTGTCCGAAGGTGATTTCAAATTCTGCCTTGCGGAAGGGAGGCGCTACCTTGTTCTTAATGACTTTCACGCGCACTTGGTTGCCCACGGGGGTATCGCCATCCTTAAGCGTAGTTACCTTACGGATGTCAAGGCGTACGGAAGCATAGAACTTCAGGGCGTTACCACCCGTTGTGGTTTCGGGATTGCCAAACATCACACCAATCTTTTCGCGCAACTGGTTGATGAAAATGCAGGTGGTATTCGTTTTATTGATAGACGCTGTCAGTTTACGCAACGCCTGGCTCATAAGACGTGCCTGCAAGCCCACCTTGTTGTCGCCCATATCGCCTTCGATTTCTGCCTTGGGCGTAAGTGCTGCAACAGAGTCCACCACAACGATGTCTACTGCCGCAGAGCGGATGAGCTGGTCGGCAATTTCAAGTGCCTGTTCGCCGTTGTCGGGCTGAGAAATCAAGAGGTTGTCGGTGTCCACACCGAGTGCCGCAGCATAGAAGCGGTCAAAGGCATGCTCGGCATCGATAAACGCCGCAATACCTCCCTGGCGCTGTGCTTCAGCAATCGCATGGATGGCAAGCGTGGTCTTACCCGAACTTTCAGGACCATAGATTTCAATAATGCGTCCCTTGGGGTAACCACCCACGCCGAGAGCGAGGTCAAGGCCTAACGAACCCGTAGGAATCACTTCTACATTCTCTACCTTTTCATCGCCCATTTTCATAATCGACCCCTTACCGAAGTCCTTTTCTATCTTTGCCATAGCCGCCTGAAGGGCTTTGAGTTTTTCTGTTTTAGCGTCCAAAACTTCTACTTCTTTCTTTGCCATATATCTTTTAGTTTTTAGGTTATGTGGTTGAGAGGATGTGAGGTTTGAAGGTGTTTCCCGTGCGCAAGTTTCTTAAAACCCTAAAGCGAACCCACCTTACGCCCTTACACCGCTGCTTTGTCGCAAAGTTACATAAAAGAAACGGAATGGAGGACTGTTGAAGGGATAAACCTCTACAGCGAATTGTTATACCAAATAAAAGACTTATATTTGCAGACATAATCTAACCTTATTGTTGTCGGATATGAATGCGCAAACATTAAACTTCACCATCTTTTGCATAGGTTGCCTTGCCGACCATTTGAAGCTCAGCGCTCGCGAAGTCTATCATAAATTGCAGAGCGCAGGCATCATATCAGACTACATTGTGCCCTGCTACGACGTGCTACACTCTTTCTCCAAAGAGTATATCGTAGAAGACTTGGTGGCGTTTATGAAAAAGAAAGGAGTCTTGGAATGATACGGTTATACCACACATCTAACATCGAGGTGCCCACTCCTGACGTGCACCACTCTCGCGAACATCTTGACTTTGGTAGAGGTTTTTACCTGACAACGTTGCACGAGCAGGCTGTAAAGTACGGGCAGCGCTTTTTACGCAAGGGCGAAGAGGCTTTTCTTAATGTCTATGATTTGGATGAAGACCTGCAAGGTTTCTCTCGTATTACCTTTGACGCTTACAATAGTGAGTGGCTTGACTATATTACCGCTTGCCGCAGGGGACTCCCCCACCCTCATTATGATATTATAGAGGGTGGCATCGCTGACGACCAAGTTTTTGACACAATCGACCTTTATTTTTCAGGCATCTATACCTTTGAACAAGCACTTGACCAACTGCGCTTCAAGCACCCCAATCACCAAGTATGCATCACTAACCAGGTAGTATTAGAGAAGCATCTTCATTTCATAGAATCCATAAAACTCTGACCTATGCAAGCCAACAAAATTATTCTGCAACGCAAGTTTGCACGCATCGTACAACTCTTTGCCGACCAAACTGGCATCACGTACGAAGAGGCTTTAGGATTGTTTTATGACTCTAAAACCTTTGAACTTATCAGTGAAGGCGTCGCCGATATGCACTGCATGAGCGATGCGTATTTAGTTGACGAACTGAAAGCAGAACTTTTCCCCAACGCGAAATAACACTCACCACACTGACACAAAGAAGCATCGGACATCCTCAAGAGGTTTTCCGATGCTTCTTTTTATGTAACAGACAGAGCAAGGGAGGCAATTTCACTACACCGGCACGCAGAAATAACAGGTCGTTATAACCGTAGCAATGCCGATACTGAGGGCGAGCACCCACAGAGTTGTCAGCGTAATTTTCACGCCTTTGGAGAGCGGCGAATCCGAGGCGAAGACACTGCGGATAAGGGCGTAAAGGGGAATGGCGACGATGAGAAAACCGCAGATTGTACTGGTGTAAAGCAACCAAGAAAGACCAGTGGGTTGCACCGTAATCCAGGCGGTCAACTCGGGCAAATGGGGCATGGTTGCCCAACTGCACACGTTGGTCACACTCGCCGTAAGTATCAGCAGGAAGGAGATTGCCGCAATAACCCCCATTAACAGGGTGAAGATAATGGGCAGAACGATGATGAGCAGTGCTATGTGGAGCAGGACGCGTCCCCAGCGAAATGCAACAGGTTTCTGAACTGACGAATGCCCTTCGGAGGTGCGCATTTCGCTCATCACCTCGCGGTTGACATTCTCAAAATTTACTTTCTCGCCCTTCATGCGGAGGCGGTCTTCTGCCGTCACGGCTTCAGGAACGATGAGCCACATGGCGATGTACAAAATCAACAACAACGAGGCACTCATGAAGCACAACACTACGAAGAGCAAGCGCCAGGGCGTCACGTCCTTTCCGCCAAAGTATGCACAGAGTCCGCTAATCACCCCGCCCAGCATTTTGTCGCTCCCATTGCGGAACAGTTGGCGTTCAGCAGATGCAGGTGCGGAGGGTTGCATCGTAACGTCTGCATCACTGGGAATTATCAACCACCCCACAAGGTAACAAGCGGTGGCAACGGGAATTGTAAACACAAACACAATAAGGAAGAGGATGCGCCAAGGGGTAGCGTCGGAGAATCCGAAGTAACGTGCCAAACCACTGATAACGCCAGCCAACATCTTACCCTGCATATCGCGGCACAAGGTGCGAGAAGCGCCACTGGATTTAAATTCTTCACGAGTTTCGGCGTCAGCACTGCCTTCCGTTACCGTTTCTTCGTCAGCAACGGGTGCTTCATCGCCCTCCATTTCTTCGGGATTGCCGATGCGCGCAATGAGTTCCTGCACCTGCGAAAGGGTAATGCAGGTTGTGCCTGCTTGCTTCAGTTCTTCCAACAATTCCGACACACGCAGTTCTATATCGTCGGCAATCTCCGCCCCATCTTCTCGCTTTGAGAAGTAGGTGCGCATATTGGTGAGATAACTCTCCAGGAGTTGACACGCATCTTCGTCAATCGTAAATATCCGATTGCACAAATGAATGTTGATGGTCTTTTTCATGATGCTATAATGGGGATAGTTTTTTAATTTAAGAAGTCATAAAGAAGTTCGATGGGCGCTTACGCTTCTTGTTGCAGAACCTTGACCGTATGGGCTATTTCTTGCCACGCCGCATCAAGTTCCAACAAGAACGCCTCACCCTCGGACGTAAGCGAATAATACTTTCGGGGCGGTCCCTGCGTCGATTCCTGCCACTCATACGAGAGCAGTCCGTCTTTCTTCAAGCGCGTAAGCAGGGGATAAAGCGTGCCTTCTACCACAATCAAGTTTGCCGCCTTCAACTTCGCTATAATATCGTTCGTATATGCCGGACGCCCCTTCAGCAGGAGCAACACGCAAAATTCCAGCATACCTTTGCGCAACTGCGACTTGGCATTTTCTATGTTCATAACTCATGTATTTGGTAATTACACGGCAAATATATGCATTATTTTAGTACCTTGCAAGACATGGTACCTTAAATTCCAAAATTGCAGCATATTTTTTACGTCATACGGATTTTTGCCTTCTTCCTGGCTTCAATTTCAGCAGAAAAATCAGATTTAGCAGACCCCATTCTGGTTGTCACAACCACAATTCTTGGAACAATAAAAACTACTACCGCTATAGCAAAAAAACTATGTGCCGAATAATCTGAACTAATCGGCACTAATTCAAATTATTCGGCACTTACTTTTAGGCAATAATATAACTGTTGACCCAAGCGTACTATAGACGCCGAAGGTGTCTCCGCTGTGTAACCGGAGCGTGCGAGCGAGGAGAGGAGCCCCGGAGAGGAGCGCACAAGCATCGCACCCAGAAGGGGTGCCCGAGCAACGAGCAACAAAGCATGTCAGGTGTTGGGGCACTCTTCCTGAGTGCGACTACTCTCTGATACCAATCCGGGGTATTCGCTACGCTCAAACCACCCGGTTACCGAGCGGTGACGCCTTCAGCGTCATGAAACTTCAACTTGGGTCAACTGCTATATTATCCCCTACTTTTAAGCACGATATATATATTTTTTTGGCAATGATATAGGTGTTGACCCGTAAAAACTATCATACCCCCTCCCCGCCCAAGGGCGGTACTCCCCCTATCTTAAGGGGAGAGAAGAGCTTGACACTTCCGTTAAAACGACTCAACAGATGTAAACAATCTCGCTTTCACTTGGTATAAACAGTGTAGGATTACTCCGCATGGCGCTCTCCCCTTAAGATAGGGGGAGTACCTCCGCAGGAGGGGAGGGGGTATGAAATGCAACTTGAGATCAACTGCTATATTATTACCTAATTTTTTACATACGGGATGCGGATGCAAATTGTTCGTACAATCACTTCCCCATCAAGCGCATTTGGCGCAAAATCTGTGCGCGACGCTTACGCATATAGGGCGAAGGTTTCTTGGAACTAAACTTATTGGGATTGGGAAGGGTGGCTGCAATCAGCGCGCAGTCGGTACGGCGGAGTTTATCCGCACTACATCCAAAATGTTCCTGTGCCACAGCCTCTGCACCATAAATACCGGGCCCCATTTCTATACTATTTAGATACACCTCAAGAATGCGCTCTTTAGGCCAGAAAAGTTCTATAAGAAAGGTGTAGTATGCTTCCAGCCCCTTACGCAACCATGTGCGAGTACCAAAGGTAAAAACATTCTTTGCCGTCTGCTGTGATATTGTACTCGCCCCGCGGTTACGCTTCCCTTGTCTGCGTTCTTCAAGCGCTTTCTCTATTTGGTCAAAGTCAAAACCGTTGTGCTCATAAAAGAGTTGATCCTCCGAAGCAATGACCGCCTTTTTAAGGTGTGGGGATATTTCTTCTATCGGCACCCACTTGTGTGCCAAATTAGGAGTTTTCCCATCATATAGTTCCGAGAAGCAATAGCGAATCATCACGGGAGTGATGGGTACGGGCACAAAGCGGTGAAGAAGAACCCCACCGATGCTCCACACAAAGAAAACGATAACGAGAATACGAAGGATTTTTAGGAATTTCATAGAAGCGCTTGTTAAATTGAGGCCTTCGGCTATATCTGTTACCCCTATTGGGGTTTTCTAATTGTAAAAAAAAGGACTGCGTCAACAATTTGACGCAGCCCTAAAGTTTTATTGAATAGCAAACTCAAGGGTTTGCAGTCAAGTCAAAAAGATAAGGATTAGAACTTGTAGCGGTTGTCAACTACTTCTGCCTGACGAGTCAAAACATCGAGCAACACTTCCTGGGGTTGTCCGTAATACTGGTAGCGCATGATGTTGCTCATGAAGTTCTGTGTAGCCTGCTGAAGGGCATTCGCTTCGTTGAAGGGCACTTCTGAGGGAAGGTCTTCAAGCACCTGTACGTAGTAAACGGCACCTGCACCCTTGATAGGACCAACAAATTCGCCAGCCTTAGCACCTGCGATAGCACCAGAGAGTGCGGGTTCTGCGATACCTACAAAGTTTACGCGTGCGTTGCGAGCAAAGTTTGCAGAGATAGTATCTACAACAACCTTTTCTACCTTAGCAACTTCATCCATTGACTTAGCCGCACCAACAAGTTCGATAGCCTTAGCAGCCTTCTTATTCTGCTTAGCAAGACGTTCGAGTTCGGGCTTCAAATTCTTGTTATCCCAAGCAAGATATTCACCATCGTTGATACCAGTTACTGCCATCACAAGAAGGTGTTCCTTGTTTGCGCCACATTCATAGATGCGTGAGATATCACCTACCTTAGCGTCGTCAAGCGCCCAGCGTACGGCTTCCTTAGCACCGCTCATGTCTGCTTCGAGAGAGTTATCGGGAGCAGAAACAATGCGGTCTTCTACCATATATTCCGCAGCGAGAACATTTGCTTCAATAGCTTCGATAGTAGTGTTCTCAGAGAGGAACTTATTCAACTTGCTGAGCTCATTGTTATAAGTTTCCTTAGAGAAATCATTCTTGCACTTCACAACAGCGAGGTTGTACTTTTCAACAGGATTCTTTGTTTCGAGCACCTGAAGTACGAGGCTGTAGTTATTGTTCAACTTAAGAACTGCAACCTGACCTGCCTTTGTAGCGTTGAGAAGGTTGATCATTTCAGCAGTGTTAGCGTCGAGCGCAGCACCTTCATACTGTGCAGAAGTCAACCACATAGAATCTGTGGGTTGTTCATACTTCTTAGCGAGTTCGGCAAAGTCAGCACCACCCTTCACTGCTGTAGCAATACTGTCAGCAAGTGTCTTGCTTGCTTCGAGGTCAGCAGCAACTGCAAAGATGCGGCGGTAAAGCACTGAGTCGGGCAAAGTAGTCTTTGACACGAGTTTGTAAGTATTTACAGTGTTGTCAGCAACAGTGTAGAATGCGGGAGAAACATAACCTACTGTAGCTGTATCAAGACGACTGTAGATATCGTTCATACCACGGTAAGCATCCTTACGTACGGGAACATTGTTGAAAGCAACAATAGACTTGCTTGCTGCAACAGTAGTTGCAGGATCGTTACCAGCACGGAGCGCTTCAGCTACTTCGGTTACTTCCATTGTGAGTGCTACGCGGTCTGCTGTGCTTGCCTTAACTTCTACATCGAGCACCTTCACATCGCGAGTCTGTGAGTAAAGCTTGTAGAAATCCTTCTTCGCATTGTAGATTTCCTGCATATCAGCATCTTCTACAGTAACGTCTGCGTCAGCAATAGCGTTGAAGGGGAATGCAGCAACAACTGTGCGCTTCTGGTCTGCAGTAGCAGCATCAAGCTGTGCAGAAACGGGGTTACCGATACAGCAGTTGTTGATAAGTGTGTAGAACTTTGTTTCGAGAAGTTCCTTGCGCAACTGCTTTTCAGTCCACTTCCAAACTGCGTCAACCGCCAAGATTGCTTCAAGCGAACCATCTTGAGCCTGAGTAGCCAAAGCGACATTCTTTTCCTTATTCTTGAGGAATTCCTGAAGCGCTGCGAAGTCGAGCTTACCATCCTTCGAACCGAGAATAGCCGCCATCATGGAGAGACTACGCGCCTCACCCTTTACAAGAGCGTTCTGGAAATCTGCAGTAGTCACCTGAATACCTGCCTCTTCTGCCTGCTTTGCGATAACCTGTGAGCGCACGAAGTCATTCCACACATATTCACGTACCTGCTGGAGTTCTGCATCAGTAAGGTTTTCAGACTGACCTTGCATAGTGCGTTGCATCTTCATTACCTGTGTCATTTCTTCCACAAGGTTCTGATACTCCATAATGTCAATTGAAGTGCCATACACTTCACCTGCCTGCTGCTTGTTAAACGCTGCTGTTGTTTCGATAGCGTTGAAAAGGTCGCCGGCAATGAAACCGAACAAACCAAGACCGATTGCACCTACGATCAAGGCTCCGTGGTTTCTAATTGTTTGTAATGCTGCCATTATTATATTTATTTATTGATTATTAAATTCACTATGGAAAAGCGGATGAGTCCACTTTGTCGCGCAAAATTAAGAAAAATCTAAAGATTATTAGGTGTTTTCACCAAAAAAAAAGCAAGTTTTCTTCATGCATACTGCTTGTCCTTACAAAATAACGCCCCATTTGGAATAAAAAAATCACCGCCGATGCTCAAGCACCAGCAGTGATATGGATATCGAAGGGATATTTTTTAACTACCTTTATTCTGCAACCTTTGTAAGAACAACACCCCCAGCATACATATCCCAGTTACCTAAGTACTGACCGTTCTGGAATGCCAAAGTACACAAAGCATTGGGGAATGTAAGCGTAGTTTTATCCTCATTCAAGAGAATGTATACATGATCAAACTCACTATCATCAGCCGCATCAGGTGTAGTCAAACCACCTACATAGAAGTCGTAACCACTGTAAGTGAGGTTCAAAGAAGACTCAAAGGGAATCGCAATAATATTTTCTTCAGGGAAGTAAACACCCTGAACGAAGTTTACACCAGTTTCGTAAGTGTAACCTCCTGTAGCGAACGAAGGATCAAGGTTACAAATAGTAACTACAGATTCATCTTCTTTATCCCAAATAAGACCGATTGTTGATTCGTAAGAGAGTCCATCATAAAGAGATGTAAACGTACCTGAATAGTTATCAACCTTAATGATTTCCAAACCAGCCTGTACGACCACCAAAGAATCCTGAAGACCATTCTGAGCAACTACACGGATAATACCTGTGCGTTCTTCTTCAGATTCTGCGGGAGCAACGTTAAACTTAAACGTACTTGACGCATTAACACCACGAGTAACAGTACCCTCTTCGTCTACTGCAATCCACTCAGGAGTCTGAACTGAGTATGACATATTTGTGGGTGCTGTCAAATTGATTACCACAGATCCACCTTCTGCAGGAACTGCAAATTCTTCTTCCGTGATGTTTAAAACAGCAGCAGGAAATGCTTCATCTTCTGCTGTACAAGAAGCGAAGCCTACCGCAGTCAAGCAAAGCGCTGCGGCGTAGAAAAACATTTTCTTCATGTCGTTTAGTTTTTATATTTATTAATTTAGAAGTCTCAATTTTCTATACAGGTCGCAAAGGTATTATTTTTTTTGTGGTCAGCAAATACTTTTTGTAAAAAATTGCTAACAACTACCAAAATGTTTACCCACGCCACAGATTTTGAAAACATTTTATAGGTTATAACGGCATTTTCTATACAAAAAGTCACTACAATTGTGAAAAATCCCATTCCAAACTCTAAAATTCTGTGTGAGGAATCCGTTTTTATCCTTTAAGCAAACAATTGGGGCTATTCCCTTTTACCCCGTCAAGATGAAAGCAAACCAAAGTGGAGACCGCCCTCATCCGGACGGTCTCCACATTAATACATTAAGACACGCGCAAGATTTATGCCTGCTTGTAGTCTTCCATTGTTTCAGGCGTGAGATTCATCACCCATGTGTAGTGCTTCATCACTTCTGCTTCTACATAGTTCGCATAAACGCGGGCGCTCTTCGCAAACATTTCGGGACAGCGTGTAGCGTTCTGCGTGAGGAGGTGGAGCATGATGATGCTTGCAGCCATTTCGTAGAGGTGGCGCGCACAAAGATCATGAAATTCTGCATTTGCAGCTTCCTTCACGTGCGTTGTAGCCGCTTCAAACTTATCCGCCATAGCCTTTGCACGCTTGATAAGCGTTGCAAATTCAGGTGCTGCGGGCACGGCTTCGTAGTCGCGCATGAGGGCGAGGTATGCACCGTTGGTCACATAACGGATGGCTGCCACTACCTGCAACTGCGTAGTTCCTTCATAAATGCTTGTGATACGGGCATCGCGGTAGATTTGCTGGCAGAAGTATTCCATCATGAAACCTGAACCGCCGTGCACCTGGATGCAGTCGTACGCATTCTGGTTGCAGTATTCGGAGTTCATACCCTTGGCAAGGGGTGTGAGCGAGTCGGCAAGTTTGGAGAATTTCTTGAGTTCCTGACGTTCCTCTGCCTCCAATTTACGTTCGCGGGCAATATCTTCAAGCGCCTTGTAGATATCTACGTAGCGTGAAGTCTGATACAGAAGCGCACGTCCGGCATCCAATTTCGCCTTCATGAGTGAGAGCATGTCGCTCACGGCGGGGAAGTTGATGATTTCCTTACCAAACTGCTTGCGGTCGCGGGCATAAGCGAGGGCTTCGTTGTAAGCCGCCTGTGAAAGTCCGACACTCTGCGCAGCAATACCGAGGCGCGCACCGTTCATCAAGGCCATTACATATTTAATAAGCCCCAACTTGCGGTCGCCACAGAGTTCTGCCTTGGCGTTCTTATAAACGAGTTCGCACGTGGGCGACCCGTGGATACCCAACTTATTTTCAATGCGGCGCACGTCTACCCCACCGTCGTTCTTGTCGTAGATAAACATTGACAAACCGCGTCCGTCGGTAGTTCCTTCTTCAGAACGTGCAAGCACCAAGTGAAGCTGGGCGTCACCATTGGTGATAAAGCGCTTACATCCGTTCAAGCGCCAGCAGCCTTCGGCTTCGTCATACGTTGCCTTGAGCATTACGCTCTGAAGGTCGGAACCTGCGTCGGGTTCAGTGAGGTCCATAGACATCGTTTCGCCTTGGCAAATGCGGGGGATGAAACGACTGTGCTGATCTTCGTTACCAAATTCGTAGAGGGTCTCTATACAGTCTTGCAAACTCCAAATGTTGCTGAAACCAGCATCGGCTGCTGCCACGATTTCAGCACACATGGTGTAGGGAGTGATGGGGAAATTCAAGCCTCCGAAACGGCGGGGCATGGTCATCCCATTCATTCCTGCACCAACCATCGCTTGGAGGTTGTCGTAAGTGCCCGAAGCGTAACGCACTCTGCCATTTTCGCAATGAGGTCCTTCGGCATCAACACCTTCTGAATTGGGCTTAATCACGTTTGCCGTAATGTCACCCACGATGTTGAGCACCTTGTCGTAAGAATCCATTGCATCGGGATAATCAAGAGGAGCTTCGTCAAACGTTTCCTTGTCGCGGAAATTGCGCTCCTTGAGTTCAACAATTCGCTCCATGAGCGGATGGTTGAGTTCGAACTGAAGTTCTTTTATGTCGCTATAATAGTTAGCCATAACTTTGAGAAATTTATTTTAGAGTACAGAGTACAGAGCACAGAGTACAACTTTTACACAGCGTACAATGTAAAACTGCCATGCGGAACTTATAGAAGTTTATCTCGCAAACTTTCTTGTTTACTCGTACCTGTAAACTCGTCTACTAAAGTTCGTTAGCCCTTATAATACTTAATCATCTTGGGCAACACCTCTTCTACCGAACCGTTAATCACGTAGTCCGCAATTTGGTTGATAGGCGCGTTGGGGTCTGTGTTGATAGAAATGATGATTCCGCTTTCTTTCATCCCCGCTACGTGCTGAATGGCGCCTGAGATACCACATGCAATGTAGACCTTGGGACGTACGGTCACACCAGTCTGACCAATTTGCATGTTGTGTTCACAGAATCCAGCGTCAATCGCCGCACGGCTTGCACCCACTTCGGCATGGATTTCCTTTGCAAGGGCATAGAGCAATTCAAAATTCTCCTTCGAACCCACGCCATAACCTCCGGCAATCACGATAGGCGCACCCTTGAGGTTTGAACTTGCCTTTTCTACCTGACGGTCGATAACCTTCACGACATAATCCGTTTCGGACACAAACTTCGCCACATCCTCGATAACAACTTCACCAGGATAGTTCGCATCAAGCACTTCCGCCTTCATCACGCCGCTACGCACGGTAGCCATCTGCGGACGATTTTCAGGATTAATGATTGTTGCCACAATGTTACCGCCAAAAGCAGGACGGATTTGGTAAAGCAACTGGTCATACACCTTACCCGCACGCTTGTCTTCGTGACTACCAATTTCGAGCGCCGTACAGTCGGCTGTCAATCCCGAATGGAGCGCTGAAGAAACGCGAGGACCGAGGTCGCGACCGATAACAGTTGCGCCCATCAAGCAGATTTGGGGTTGTTCTTGCTTGAAGAGGTTAATTAATATTGAAGAGTGGGGCAACGATGTGTAGGGGAAAAGTCCGGGGGCATCAAAGATGTGGAGTTTATCCACACCGTAGGGCAAGATTTGCGCTTCCACTTTTCCCGTAATGCCACTTCCGGCAGCCACGGCTTCCAACTTCACGCCCAAAGTGTCTGCCAATTTGCGACCCTTCGAGAGGAGTTCCTGACTTACTTCGGCAACCTGCGTGCCTTCAAGTTCGCAGTAAACATATACACTGTTCATAGTCATTGTTTGCCTTAGTAAATTATCCAATAGTGTGATTTGCCAAGAGTTCTGCCATGAGTCCCTTGATATCTTCATCCGAGCCCGTGAGCACCTTGCTTTCCTTTGCCTTGAAGACAATGTTTTCGATGCTCTTCACCTTCGTGGGCGAACCCGAAAGTCCGCATTGCGCGAGGTCAGCATTCACATCGGCGCAAGAGATTTGGCCGAGAGTGAGCCAAGGTTTCTTGTCGTACTCATCCGCATACGCCAATCCTTCAGCGGGCTTTTCAAGGGGCGCCAAGCAACGCTTATACTTCATCACGAGTTTCGCATTGCGGGGACGACAAGGCGCAGCGCTACCGTTCACCGTAAGCACGAGGGGAAGGGGTGCCTGAACGGTTTCCACACCGCCGTCAATGTGGCGCTTTGCGGTGAGAAGACCATCCTCGAGAGCGAGAATTTCTTCCACATAAGTGATTTGGTTCAAACCGAGTTTCTCTGCCACCTGCGGACCTACTTGAGCGGTGTCACCGTCAATCGCTTGGCGACCACCGATAACCAAGTCCACGTCGCCAATGTGGCGAATAGCTGTAGAAAGGGCATAGCTCGTAGCGAGCGTATCAGCACCTGCAAACGCGCGGTCGGTAAGGAGGTAACCGCCATCTGCTCCGCGGTACATGGATTCACGAATTACTTCCGCCGCACGGGGAGGTCCCATCGTTACGATGGTCACCGTAGTGCCAGGGAATTTATCTTTCAAACGCAAAGCCTGCTCAAGGGCGTTCAAGTCCTCGGGATTATAAATTGCAGGCAACGCAGCGCGGTTAATGGTTCCCTCAGCAGTCATCGCGTCAGGACCTACATTGCGCGTGTCGGGCACTTGCTTGGCAAGTACAACAATTTTAAGACCCATATCTTTTTTTATTGTTTATGTAAGTAAAATTCAAATAGAATTATTGCAAATTACAGTTGCCAAAAGTAAGAGATTCTAACGAATTTACCAAATTTTTACACCGCTAAATACTTGAAGTGGGGGTGAAATAATCTTGAGGATGGATAAAATTTAAAAAGTGGCGCCCAAAATAAAAATCCACCACTTTGTTCCTCTATCATAGACAGATTTGTGGTAAATTTTAATGACGCAACCAAAGGTAGTTGAAAGATGAAGCGCAAGATTTTTACCTTTTTCAAAAAAAACATACCTCAAAAATTGAATTTTCGTCCTCATGTTACTATATTATATATGTAATTCAAAAACAAAAGTATGACAGAGAACGAAAGACGGTTTGTAGATATGATTGTGAACCTTGAAAAGTATGTTGCGGAGGTGCGGGAGTATATAAAAACTAATTTTGATGTAGACTCTCACTACGATGCCTCAACCCTGACGCTTCGACTGTATGTAACGAACGTGAACAACGCCATGCAGATTCTGGCGGCAAGGGAATATTTTGAGCGGGAATACCCAGACTTGTTGTGGATACTGGATTCCGCCCGTGGCGTTAACGAAAACAATTTAACAAACTAAAAATATTTTACCTATGAAGAAGTTATTTTTTGACATGGACGGCGTGTTGGTTGATTTCCAAAGTGGCATCGACAAGTTGAGCGAGGAAACAAAGCGCGAGTATGAGGGGCGCCTTGATGAGGTTCCCGGAATCTTTTCGCTGATGGACCCTATGCCTGGCGCCATTGAGGCGGTGCACGAATTGAGCGAGTACTACGACATCTACATTCTCTCTACCGCTCCGTGGAACAACCTTACGGCGCCGAGCGATAAGATCCAGTGGCTCACCAAGCACTTTGGCGACCTGTTTAAGAAGCGTGTAATCATTACGCACTGCAAGCACTTGGTGGATGGTGACTACCTCGTTGACGATAGAGCGAAGAACGGCGCCAGCGAGTTTCCCGGCGTGTGGGTGCAGTTCGGCACGAAGCGCTACCCCGACTGGGAAGAAGTGACGCGCTTCCTCATCAGCGAAACCTACCTCCACGATGATGATGACGAGAAAATCAAGCGCAGAAAGGTGAATTACTCACTGGTGGAGAAAACCATCAACACACTTGACGACTATATGAAAACCCTTAACGCACAGTGTGACGCGGCGTTTTCTGATGAACTGAATACGAAGATTATTAAACTTGCGCAACTCACGAACAAATGGCTGGAAGTTGCGGGAGAAGAGGGCGAAGAAACATATTATGATATTTGAGGTTATAAGGTTATGAGGTATTAAGGTTATAAGGGATAAGGTTATAAGGTCGCTTCGCTTTAAGGTTTTGAGGGAACCTACAGGTTTTAAAGGCCTCAAAACCTCATAACCCCATAACCTCATTATCAATGCAGTGAACCTGCATTTCACAATCGGTCCCCGTAGAAAGTCCCACAGCACTTGGATATACTGTAATATCCTTGTTGTTGTGGGACCTCCTACGGGGACCGATACATTTAGGCAATGTTATAAGAGTTGATCTTAAGTTGCATATCATACCCCCTCCCCGCCAAAGGCGGTACTCCCCCTATCTTAAGGGGAGAGCGCCATGCGGAATAATTCTACCACTATTTATACCAAGTGAAAGCGAAATTGTTTACACCAGTTGGGTTGATTTAACGGAAGTATCAAACCAAGTTCTCCCCTTAAGATAGGGGGAGTACCGCGTAGCGGGGAGGGGGTATGATGAAGATTCTTATATTTGGTCAACTGCAGGTTTGCAATCCCTTTGATTTTAGACTGCTGGTAAGATGTTTAAACACAAGAACAAAAGAATAAAAAGAATTTTGTTCTTCTGTTCTTATGTCTAAACCAACGCGCCCTTACTTTACAATCACCATCGTAGCCCCAAAGCCGTATTCGCGGAAGGAGGCATCCTGGAAGATGCAGGTCTTGTAGTTTTGGCGGAGCTCTTTTACAATAGCGTTGCGCAAAACGCCGTCGCCCTTACCGTGGATGAAGACAATCTTGGTGCCCTTCTTCTTGAGGTGCTGCTTCATCTCGTCGTGGAACACCTGGAGTTGGTATTCAAGGATGGCTTTGCTATCCATGCCTTGCTCGGTTTCAAGAATGGCAGAGGCATGAAGGTCCACCTCAATGATGCCGTTGCGCATCGTGTTGCGCGCCGTCTGCACTTGGGGGCGCTCCTCGCGCTTGGGTTCAAGGATGGCGTCGCGCAGTTGCTTGGCATCGATAAACACGGAGCGGGCAGGCTGATCGTCCTTCATGACATCCACAATGTAAGCCGGATGTTCAAAGAAGAGGCTTTCGCCGAAGGTGTGGAGCTTGTAAAACTTCGGACAGTCCAAACGGAAGCCTACATACACCGGCGCTTTGGGCAGGAAGGGCTTCTCTTCCTTATAAGCTATCGCTTGCAACGTGAGTTTCTCGAGTTCGGGAAGGATGCTGCGGTCAAATTCCTCGAGGAAGAGTTTGGTGTTGGGTTCAATCACCCCAACGTGACGCACGTGGCAAGCACTGTTCGTTTGCGTAAGCAAGGTAAAGTTCAGCGTATAGTTGCAATCGTTGATCAAGTACATTTCAAATGCCGAATTGCTCAACTCACGAATATTCACAGGCGTGAAACCAAGGCTGATGTTCAGCATATCTCCCCCGCGGCGCTCCACGGGTTTTGCCTTAAAGGTCATGGGGCGAGTAAGGTACGCCTCATCGTCATCTTCCGTTGTCTGTTGTCCGTTGTCCGTTGACCGTTGACCGTTGACCGTCGTCTGTTGTCTGTTGTCCGTTGACTTCACAGGAATGTTATAGTCATTCGTGTCAATCACCACGCACTCCGTGATGAGCATGGGAATTTCAAAACCATCTTCGTCCTCCACAAGCACGGTGTTCTTGCCTTGAAAACCTGCAACGATGCCACCACCGACTTCGTTGAGGAATCTTACTTTATCTCCTACTTTCATAAAAATTTATTGCTTTGTTTGGGAACGCAAATATACGACAAAACTTTCTGAAGCTCGCGTTTTAGGATGAAGGAACTACACCTTTTTCGGGTAAAACACCCGACAGATTAGGCTCGAACCTGCCCTTCGCCACGAATCAACCACTTGTAGGTCGTAATTTCATCGAGCGCCATCGGACCGCGGGCGTGTAACTTTTGCGTACTAATGCCTATTTCTGCACCAAGTCCGAATTGCGCACCATCGGTAAAGGAGGTTGGAGCATTTACATAGACACAAGCGGCATCCACCAGGCATTGGAAGAGCGCTATTGCCGATTCATCGCGACTCACGATGCATTCGCTGTGTCCAGAACCATATTGCTGAATGTGCGTCACGGCTTCCTCCACATTTGCCACCACGTGCACCGCCATCTTGTAGTCTAAATACTCCGTACCATAAGCTCCGTCGGGCTGTCGTTGGAGTAAGGGTGCAGGGTAAGTCTGTGCCAAAGTTGCAAATGCGACTTCGTCGGCATAGATGACCACATTGTGGGCAGCCAAAGGCGCACAAATTTCGGGCAAGCAGTTCAGCGCCTCACGATGGAGCAACAAACAATCCAAGGCATTGCACACACTGACACGACGGGTCTTTGCATTTTCAACAATGCGACACGCACACGCCAACTCTGCCGAAGCATCCACATAAGTGTGGCACACCCCAGCCCCCGTTTCAATCACCGGCACGGTAGCCTCGGAGCGCACATAATTTATAAGGTTACTGCTGCCGCGCGGGATGATTAAATCCACCCAACCGTGGGCGTGCAACAAAGCAGTGGTCGCCTCTCGCGTAGCAGGGAGCAAGGTTACAACATCGGGATTGACCTGCTTACGTTCTAACACCGATTTGATCAGCGCCACAATGGCACGATTGGAATTTTCGGCGTCCTTACTTCCCTTCAACACGCAAGCACTACCAGCCTTCAGGCAGAGCGCAAACACGTCAAAGCTCACATTGGGGCGCGCTTCGTAAATCACGCCAATCACCCCAAAGGGAACGGCTACACGTTGCAAGTGAAGTCCGTTGGGAAGGGTGCGTTCCTGCAACACCTTTCCTAAAGGCGAGGGCAACGCCGCTACGTTGCGCATATCAGCGGCAATAGCAGCCAAACGTTGGGAGGTCAGTTTCAGACGGTCGTATTTAGGGTCGTCCTGGGGCATCAGTTCTAAATCTAAACGATTTGCCGCAAGGAGCACATCGGTGTCTGCCTCAATAGCATCAGCTACAGCAAGCAACACCTCATTGATACGTTCCACCGAGAGGCGCAACAAGTCACGACTTGCCGCACGAACGGTTTGGAACAGGGGGATATATGTTTCTATATTATTTTCCATAAGTAAAAAAACAAGCTACAACTCAAGTTTAGCAAGTATAAGTTTCATGAGGTTTAAGAGTTACAAGTCTATCAAACGATTTTTAGCGCAAGAGGATTGCGGTCGGAAGGCAACCTAAAAACCTTAAAACCTCTAAACCTTAAAACCTCGGAGTTGAGCACCTGCTCAACTTCAAACTATAACGGTTGTCACTCCACCTTATTTCACAGGTTCAAAGCAAGTAAAGCAGGTATCCTCGGGATGAAAAACGAGATTCGTAAGTATACCCTCACGCTTCCCATTGGCAATCCAAACGGCTATGCCTTCGTCTGCCACCTTTCGGGCAATGCTACACTTCGTTTGCATACCGCCACGTCCGAATGCCGATTTTGAACTTTGGATATAGGCATCAAGCGAACGCCCAGCCTCAACACGGCGAATGATGGCAGAACCTTCGGCATCGGGCGGACCATCGTAAATACCGTCTACGTTGCTCAGCAGAATGAGCGCCTGCACGTTCATCATCGTGGCGATAAGCCCCGAAAGTTCATCGTTGTCGGTAAACATCAATTCGGTAATACTCACCGTGTCGTTCTCGTTGACAATAGGCAACACACCGTTTTGAAGCATCACACGCATACAGTTGCGCTGGTTTTGGTAATGGCGCTCCGTACTGAAACTTTCCTTCAGCGTCAACACCTGCCCAACGTGAATACCATACTCGCGGAAGAGTTCGTAATAGCGATTCATGAGTTTCGCCTGTCCAACGGCAGAGAAGAGTTGACGTTGGTCTACGGTATCCAAATCACACTGGGGAAGATGGCGCAATTCACTGCGTCCACATGCCACCGCTCCCGAAGAAATCAAGATAACCTCTATTCCTGCAGCGCGCAACTGGGCTATTTGGTCGACAAGCGCCGACATACGCGTGATATCGAGCGTACCGTCTGCACGGGTCAGCACATTACTGCCCACTTTTACGGCAATACGTTTGTAAGAAGATGTATAAGTCATGGTTTAGTTGTGTTTATAATAGAGATAAAAGAGTAAAGAGTAAAGAGTAAAGATAAAAGAGTAAAGATGCCATGCGGCGTGAACCTACCCTATTTCTTTTAACCTTTAACCGTTATTCATTCACTTCATCGCAGCTCGCAGTCCCTGTTGCACACTATGGGTAAATCCAGCCTGCTCCATCGCGTTGAGTCCGCGGATGGTCAAGCCTCCTGCGGTCGTAACCTTGTCTATTTCCAATTCTGGGTGTGCTCCATCCTGTGCCAAGAGGTCTATAGCGCCCTGAAGGGTTTGCCCTACAATTTCTTGCGCATCGCGAGGCGTAAATCCGAGTTCTACACCGCCTTCCATCGCCGCACGAACGTAGCGCAAGGCGAAAGCGATACCACAAGATGCCAAGGAGGTGGCTGCAGGAAGCAAGCGCTCGGGAATAAGTTTCACCTTTCCCATAGTAGAGAAAAGTGCCACAATAGTTTGTTCCGCGTCGGCAGGCACATCGCGCGGTGCGATAAACGTCATACTGCTTCCCACGGCAATAGCAGTGTTGGGCATGACCACACAGAGCGGAGGCACAGCGGCATCGGCAGCACTGAAACAACGCGCCACGTCGTCAATCGACATACCTCCCGCCAAGGATGCCACAACCTGCTTGCAAGCGTCAATACCTGGCGCTATTTCACGAATCACCTCTGCAATGAACCACGGTTTTACCGCTAATATAATAAGGTGTGCGTCTTTCACTGCCGCAAGGTTGCTTGAAGTGGTCTGCACTTCGGGATAGTCGCCCTTCAACGCCGTTAATTTTCCCGCACTGGGATTTGAAATCCACACTTCATGGGCTGAAGTGGCAGAAAGTATGCCGCGAGCAATCGCACTGCCCATATTTCCTGCACCTATAATCGCTATTTTCATACTATTCAAAATTGATATTCTAATCGTCGGGGGAAGGTTCCCCCCAACTGAAGCAACAAAGGTAGTACTTTTGAGAACACCCGCTATATTTTGCAACAAAAAGTTACAAATCTCGCCCCAAAATTATACAAATTCGCTTCCACCAACCCTCTTTTCAATAAAAATGTCATTCAATCTGTAAAAAATCTTACATTTCGCATTGCCAGTCCAAAACAATGTATCATATTTGCGACAGAAAAATTTTATTAACCTTTCAACGGCAGAGGTCAAAGCTAAATGACCTACCGCCCTTGAAACAAAAACCTAAACTACTTATGAAAAAAATGATGTTAAAGAGTGTCGTTGTAGCACTCGCTGGAACCATGTTGTTCAGTTCTTGTATCGGTTCGTTCTCACTATTTAACAAACTCGCAGCATGGAACAACGATGCAACGGGAAATAAATATTTGAATGCCATTATCGGTGTAGTTATTTCGCCCGCATACGGGATTTGCCTCTTGGCCGACTGGTGGGTGCTCAACTCTATTGAGTTCTGGAGTGGCGAACAGGTACTGGCTGACGTGGGGAAGGTTCAACCTTACGTAGGTTCCGACGGCGATTTCTACCTTGTCACCACCATTGTTGACGGTTATAGCATCAGCAACGAGACAAAGAAGGAAACATCATACTTGAAGTTTGACAAAAACAGCAGCACGTGGACTTACGAAGCCGCAGGCAAGACCAGCAAACTCTTGCGCGTAAATGCCGACAACACCTTGACCGTGTTCCTCCCCACAGGCGAAACAATGGATGTCACTAACGACGCTCAGGGTTTGCAACAGGTGAAGGCAACGTTGAACCCCACAATTCCCTTCATGGCTGCGAAGTAAAACATACCGCAACCCATCTACACACAAGAGGGTGTGCCAAGTTATTTGGCACACCCTCTTATATTATATAAAATTGATGAAACGAACCTTTTCTCTCCCCCCTCTCATTCAAAACCATCTCCCCTCTCGTTCGCTCCGCTGCGATACCATCGCAGCGCAAAACCTAAAAATCAAAAGAAACTACTATCATCCCCCCTCAAAGATTCTGCACTATTACGGAACCTATGGTTATGCTTCTTACTAAAATCATTGGAGCTACGCGAGAAACGATTAAAGCTCGTGTGAACATTATGCCACGTATGGTTACAACGGTTACAAGTCAAATCAAAATGCTTATCTACCTGCTGGCGCATATTCTCTTTTTCCGACCTTGACACTCTGCCGTCAGATTCGAGTTTCGCTTCACGTTCAACGGACTCTAACTCTGCGGCGTGCGTAATCTTATACTCATTTGAACGTTCCAAATTTGAGCATCCACACTTCGGACATCTCACACGTTGAATCGCCGCACGAAGGAATATTACAAAATATGCAATAGTGAAAACGCCATGCAACCACTCATTGTTATGGTCTATAGATTTCAATGACCAAGTGGTAAAACCGATAAACAAGGGACAAAGAACTGTTACCGCCGCTAATTCATAGAGCGCATTACATTTATCTTCCTTAGCATGCCATATCTCATAAACAATGTAGAAGGGAATTGCTGCTATCAACGCGGGAGTTAATACGATGAGAATTATCCCGATAATACTACGAATAATGAACCAGATTCCCATCCAACCTTCAGCATAGAACCAATCGGGCAAGAAACTACCCACCCATCGCACACCTGCCGCAATAGAGGAATAAAACTGAACGGCAAGGTTGTCAGGTGCAACTGGATGCGCTTCTATGTGAGCCGAAACTCCCGTATAAGTGACATATGCCACCAGTGGGAGCAACAATCCCAACATGATGTCCTCATGTATTTTCCAAATCCCCCACAAAGGCAACTGCACCAAGAAACGGTAAAGAGCAAACAAGGAAAGGAAGAGGATTTTATGCAGAAAGTGGCGACCCGAAAAGAGATGATGCAATAGATCATTCGCCTCGCCAAGTATTAGATAGGTCGCTCCAAAAGCCAAACAGAGACCAATAATATTACTCAACAGCGGATAGTCATCAAGTCTCCAGAATAGGTCCTTCACAGAAAAATTCTTGATATCGTCAAGCGTTAAGCGCTCATCATCATCTGTCAATTTAGGAATAAACTTTCGAAAGGCAAAATTACTGAGGAACGCCCCGAACAAGAACACACAGATGCCAGACTTTTCTTCCTCATGCATGATGCCTATATAACGATGATTTAGAAGCCACCAAGTCAAGGCAACACTCAAAGTTGTCCCTATAAATACATCCACAGCTTTTCCCCTCTTCGTAGCATCCTTACTGAAGAGACGTATCACAATACCAAGCAAAAATGCTCCCAAACCTCCATAGACAGCAAGTTCATAGGACTTCATCACCGTACCTGCAACCACCGCGGTGATGCAGAAGAATAAACTAAACGGAGATTTCTGAAATACCACCTTACAAAAGATAAGCGCACTTATCACAAGGAAAAACACTTCCATATTTCTAAGCTAATCATAAATTTTAGATTTGAGGCAGGAACGGTAATACCTTTGAATTACATACCGTACCTGCCTCAACATCACACATAAAAAAAACTTACTTCTCGCCAGCCAACTTCACTTCGTCCGCACCTTCACTCATGAGGTCCGTTCCCCAGTGACTATCTGCCAGGCGGAGTTCGCGGTCGCGCACTTCTTTTGCCTTGCGTGCATAAACGATAAGACGCAAAGACTGTCCGTAGCTGAAGTAGTTCCACATCCAGTTGAGCAACACAATAATCTTATTGCGCACACCGAGGATAGAACGAAGATGCACCACGAGCCACATTACCCAAGCAATGAAGCCCGCCATCTTGATGTTGCTAAATTCTGCCACAGCGCGGTTACGTCCTACGGTAGCCATCGCACCGAGGTTCAAGTAGCGGAAAGGCTTTAGTTCCTTACCCTTTTCCAAGCGCTGAAGGTTCTTTGCCAAGAGGCGTCCCTGCTGAATAGCCACCTGCGCCAACTGGGGGTGTCCACCCTTCCATTCGGGGTCGCCTTCCTCCATTAAGCATTGGTCGCCGATGCAGAAAACGTCTTCCAAACCTTGAACACGGTTGAAGGCATCGACCTTGATGCGTGCGCCACGCCCGATACATGCTTCAGGCATGTTGCCTACGCGCTGCGCTGCCACACCGCTCACCCAGATGAACGTACGCGTAGCGATGCTGCTGCCGTCCTTGAGCATTACTCGGTGGTCCTGATAATCCGTAACCATCTTATTGAGCAACAGGTTCACACCCATCTCGCGCAAATACTGTTCAACATGCGCAGATGACTCAGGACTCATTGCCGAAAGCAAGCGCGGACCGGCTTCTACCAAATACACATTGATAAGGCTGGAGGGAAGGTCGGGATAGTCCTTGGGAATGATGTATTTCTTCATTTCCGCAAGCGCACCAGCCACTTCTACACCCGTAGCACCGCCACCTACAATGACAACATTGAGCAACTCCATGCGCTCACGCTCGCTGGTACAGGTCAAGGCGCGTTCCAAGTTTTCGAGCAACGCATTCTGAAGCCCCATAGCCTCGCTTACGTTCTTCATAGGTATCGCCACTTCTTCAACATGCTTGTTGCCAAAGAAATTCGTCGTAGTACCTGCCGCAAGAACGAGGTAGTCGTACTTCACCTTACCGATTGAAGTCTGGATAATCTTATGTTCGGGGAAGATAGAACGCACCTCTGCCATACGGAAGTAGAAATCCTTACGACTTTGGAAAATCTTGCGGAAAGGGAACGAGATACTACTGGGTTCGATACCCGAAGAGGCGATCTGATAAATCAATGGAGGGAACTGATGGTAGTTATTGCGGTCAATCAAAACCACCTGAAAGTTTGCCTTGCGGAGTTTATTTGCCAACTTCAAGCCACCAAAACCACCGCCTACGATTACTACACGCTTCTTGTCCGTTTGAGGTACGTTGAAACTCATAAATATACGTATTTTAGAAGGATAGCACTTCGACTATCTAATTTGTTAAACATTGCAAAGTTAAGTACAACCGCAGAATGTGCAAAAAAATCTTATGACTATTTGACATTTACCGACACAACTCTTCTCAGAAAAACAAAGTTTGAAACCATGACACTACAAAGTTCATACAAAACAAGCCTGCCTGTACACCCGAAAATGCGGATAATATATTCTGATTTACTGCCACACGGTGCCCCAAGAAGAAGGAAAAAAAGCGACCACACCCTCATCGGGGTGCAGTCGCCCATCTATTCATGTATGAGTTATTCCCAAGTGTGAGACCAAGGTTCCTGCTTCACATGGTTCATCACAGCATTGTCATTCGTAACTTTGTCAGATGCCCCGACTTCCTTTGAAGATGCAAGCATGTGATTAACGCCCAACGCTACAACTCTTAATTGGGGCGCTACATAATATTGTTTCTTATTCATTGTCATCATTCCTCGCCAATCGTTAACCGTCCACACAGATGAGCAAAATCGGAATTTCAAGAGAAAATCGCTCAAATATCTAATGCTGTGACAGTTGCACTTTTTCAAAAGGTTAAAAAACCGCTGAAAAAGTGAGATACGGTCCCGTGGCTGCGTTATTTCCAGTCAACTACTCCACGCACCGAGAAAAAACCATTCTCAACAACCCAACTGCGCTTTTTTAGCCTTGAAAGACTCGCAAAACTTTAACTTTTATTAAGAAGATTTAACACTCCAACCGACCTGCAAAAAATTATTCGGCACCTAAAAAAAATTATTCGGCACCTACTTTTTACTAGGTGCCGAATAATTTTGCCCAAAACGGATGTTTTTTCAGGAGGCTCCCAAAATTTACATACTGATAATCAAGCACTTAAAAAAGGAGGCATTACCCGCTTGGGTAACACCTCCTTTTCTGCAATGCAAAGATAATACATTTTCAAGCGAAAAGCAAATCGCCTTTTTCCTGCCGCAGTCGCCTTTATGCGAAAAATATTGACAAATCAAAACCCTCAAATAAAATAAGCGCGCACCATTCCCTCCCCCATCCCCAATACTTACTACTTACTACCTACTACCAACTACCTACTACTCATTATATATATACCGCCCCCCCGTTCTCTACGCAGCGAC
>JAZQXB010000007.1:0-7442 GCA_045632685.1 Alloprevotella sp. | reverse complement strand
ATAGCGTCGGGGTTCCACCTCTTCCCATTCCGAACAGAGAAGTTAAGCCCGTCCGCGCCGATGGTACTGCGTATAGCGGGAGAGTAGGTCGCCGCCACTTTTCAGAGAGGTTCTTCAAGATTTTGAAGGACCTCTTTTTTTTATTTTGGGGATAATATAGCAGTTGACCCTAGTTGAAGTTTCATGACGCTGAAGGCGTCACCGCTCAATAACTTAAAAAATTTCACTCGCTTAATGACGCTGAAGGCGTCACCGCTCGGTAACCGGGTGGTTTGAGCGAAGCGAATACCCCCGGAACTGGACAGTAATAGATTGCACCCTGGATGGGTGCCCTAACAACAAGAATGCTGGGTATTGGGGCACCCATTCAGGGTGCATAATACGACTATCACTTCCGGGGGTGCGCTTTCAGCGTACCCCGCGGTTATTGAGCGGAGACGCCTTCAGCGTCTATAGCATGCTTGGGTCAACTGCTATATTATTGCTTTTTTTTAAGAGCGAATTTTGTAGGTAGTTATAAATTATCTATATTTGCAAGTGTAATGCCCAATTACTTGATAGTGCCAGTATACTGGCGCAAAATTCTGTTGCTTGAATAATGAACAAAGTAAGTTTACATACAGCGAATGTTTTTGTAAAAGAAATGGTCGATGGATTTGGCCATTCCAATTATTTTGTTAGCAAGCAAGCAAGCAAGCAAGCAAGCAAGCAAGCAAGCAAGCAAGCAAGCAAGCAAGTTCTAAGTATTTGCATAATAGATAATTGAAATGCGTCTGTTGGTATGGAATATATTCCATGCCGACAGACGCATTTTATATTTGACACTTTACCTTATGGCTGAAAATATTAGAAAAGTTTATCCCCCTGCCAAGAATTCTTCTGCGGGCAGTTGGTATCATGACAAAGACGAGGTACGTTATGAAAGAGTCATGCTCATCTTAGAACGGTGGTTAGTTACAAAGGAATATGATGAAAATGATGTAAAATGGTTTGTCAAGTGCGCTATACTCAATAACATTTACATTTCACAAGGCGTGCATGCTATGGGAGAACAAGCTTGGAAGCGTTCCAATTCTGCGCGTCGAAAAGAAATTCTCCAGATAATAGAAAATGAGGGATATGCAACGCATAAAGAGATAGATCTGGAAAAATGTCGCAAAGGAATTCGTTTTGAACACATGGTTCCGTTTAATGTAGTCCTCCCGGTTTTAAAAGAGATGTTCGAACAGCAGCAACTGACTTTTGAGGTGTTTCAGAAAATTCGTTCAAAACTCAATATTTGCTTCGTTACACCTGATGAGGATTGTGTCCTGAACAAAGCATTTCGTCAGGAAATGCCTAATGGAACAGATTGGCTTAACACTCCTAATGATGAATTTGCGAGGTACGACAAGGTAGGAGTGAAGATTTATAAGCGGGTACATTCATGAAATCATTTTTAGTCCCATAAGATTTGACACGATACATTTACCGATTAAATATATATTTCAATGGCAATAACAAATAATCAATTAGGTGCTACTGTTTCAGGGATTTACAACACTAAGGTGGGCGTCTTTGAGACGGGTAAGAAGGACGCGCAAGGTGGCGCCTATGAAGGTGTTCGCTTCTTGGCATTACGCGACCGTAAGTTGGAGCAGTATCAGGTGCAGGACGGTGTGATTATCATTGGCGACCGTGCTTTCTATGATGCGAAAGTAAAAACCGTGGTACTTCCAGAAAGTCTGAAGGCTATAGGTTGCAGCGCCTTTGCCGGATGCAAGAACCTGACCGGCATTGCTCTTCCCGAAGGTTTGGAGGTTATCAAAGAAACTGCTTTCCGTGATTGCGAGTCACTCTCTGAACTCACATTGCCAGCTACGCTATTATATGTAGGAAAGCGTGCTTTTGGTCCTGCGTTAAAGCGTCTGGTTATTCTCTCTGAGAATGTTACGTTTGACTCAGGAGCCTTCGCTCAGGTCAAAGCATTGGAAGAAATTCTTGTTCCGTTGTCTGCATTGGAGAAATATATTTCCGTGTTCAAAGCAATGGGCGTAACGGCACAGGTTTTTGCACTGGCAGAAGAACCTGAAATAGAAACATGCACTGTGATTGAAGATTATACTATTGATAATCTATCAGTGCTTGATGAAGTTGACGACGAAGATCAGGACGTGTTTGAAGATTATGAAGAGGCAGATACAGAGGAGGAATCGCAGTCTGATATTAGTGAAGATTGTGTTGTGAAGGCTGTAATCAAATATGAAGTAGAAGGTGAAATCTTTGGCAAAGTTGTATTTGTTTATGATGGTCAATATTGTGTAGATGTTGATAACAATGGCGATATTGATTTTGAAAAAGTAAAGAATTACACTTTAGAGAACTTTGATCTAAGCATGTGTTATGAACTTGGTTTGGATGCCGATATTCCTGTTGCAGATTGCGAGCAGGAAATTATTGATGCTTTTTTGAGTGCGCTTGATGATGAAGGTGAACTTGAATATTTGGATGATCCAGACTCAACTTACTTGGAATGTTAAATTCTAAGAAAAATAACTATAGGGAGTTAGTGTGTTGAGCAATCAAGACATTGACTGTAGTATAGTCATACCAAACTTGTGATACTTTGGAAACGTATCTTACAATGTTCTGCTAAATGGTATGTTTTGAAAGTGATAAAAGTCGAGCATTTTTTTATTCGTATAACTATATTATTATTAGAACCTGGCGAAGTATAGGTAATCGCTTTGTAGATTATGTCTGACGTAAAAATTGTTGCTAAGATTAGGTATTCTGTTGAAGGAGACTTGTATGGTAACATTATATTTATACAAGACGGTGAGTATTGGGCTGATGATCAGAACTATGGAGATGATCCTTTAGAAGAAATGACAGAAAATTATCTGGATATGGACACCAGTTTCAGTCTTGGCATTGCTGCTGATAAACCCATTGAAGATTGTGAGCAGGAAATAATCGATGCTTATTTGGAAGCGCTTGCGGAAATGGATGAACTTCAGTATTTGGATGATCCAAGTGAAACTTATTTGGAATATAAATAGTAGGAGTTTTCTTCATTAAATTTATAAGGATATTCTGTGTGCCACTTGCTTTAATGTAAGTGGCACTTTGTGTTTTGCGGGGGATACGTGGATTATCATGTAGAGAAATGAATGTTGAGAGTGTTGCTGTGGTTTTTGTTCGTCATATTTTGCCGCGTGGTAATGGTGTATTTGCTGAAAACTGAGTAACTTCGTGGACTGAAAGTAATATGAGGGTTGGCGTTTGAGACCTGGAGTTGCGCCATTGCCTTAAACTTTGGATTTTGTTATGCTTGGAACAATTGTTAATACCGCCACGATAATTTTAGGAACATCCCTTGGGGCGTTGCTAAAGAAAGGGGTAAAACCGCAGTATCAGGAGGGGCTTTATAATGCGATGGGATTTTGCGCGGTGGCATTGGGGCTCAATGCCTTTGTGCAACACTTGCCGAAGTCGCAGTATCCTGTGCTCTTCATTGTTTGCCTTGCAGTGGGTTCGTTGATAGGTTACTCCTTGAATCTCACAGGACGATTTAACACCCTTGTAGTGCGTCGAGATGATGCAAGTGGTAATTGTCTTCCTGCAGGTGGAAAAAAGCTTGCAGAAGGACTCTCTACAGGTATTCTGCTCTACTGTGTGGGCACCTTGTCTATGCTTGGTCCCGTAGTGAGTGCGTTGCAGGGTGATAATACGTACCTTTTTACGAATGCGACACTTGACTTCGTTACCTCTATGGTACTTGCTTCGACCTACGGTTGGGGCATGCTCTGGGCAGCGCCCGTATTGTTCTTGTGGCAGGGGGCATTTTACGGTGTGGCAAGTTTGTCGGCAGGTGCTATTCAGGAGGAATTGATTACGGAACTCTCTATCGTGGGCGGCATTCTTATCTTTGCCTCGGGGCTTTCAATTTTGGGCATTAAGGAGAGCAAGACGCTGAATATGCTCCCCGCGCTGTTCCTGCCCATCCTCTATTTTTTGTTGCGGAGCATGATATATGCCTAATTTAGAGAAGAATTTCCTTGTGAGGCAGGTGCATATTCACAGAAATTCGTACTTTTGTCGTTGAAACTATAACCTTAAAATCTTTTAGTCTATGTTGGAAAATGACAAGGCCCTTTTGGCAAAGAAAGGTATTTCTGAAGAAAAGTTGGCAGACCAGTTGAAGCAGTTTGCTGCAGGTTTCCCCTTCTTGAAGTTGAGCGCTGCGGCAAGTATTGAGAAAGGTATTCTCGCTCCCTCGGCAGAAGAACAGGCGCAGTTGCTTGCTGCTTGGGACAAGTATGTGGCAGAAAACCACAAGGTGGTGAAGTTTGTGCCTGCTTCAGGGGCTGCAAGCCGTATGTTCAAGGATGTATTCTCTTTTGTGGATGCAGCTTATGACGCTCCCGAATCAGCATTTGAAAAGAAGTTCTTCGACGAACTCCCCACGGCAGCCTTCTATGCCGACCTCGACGTAGCTTGCGTAAAGCTCTACGGCAAGGACATCAAGGCGCTTTTGGCAGAAGGTCAGTATAAGGCTGTGGCAAAGGCAATGCTTGTAGAAGAAGGTTTGAACTACGGAAAACTTCCCAAGGGACTTTTGAAATTCCACAAGTACGCAGACGGTTCACGCACACCGCTTGAAGAACACCTCGTGGAAGGTGCGCTTTACGCCAAGGCTGGTGATGGCAATGTAAACGTACACTTCACCGTTTCGCCCGAACACCGTGCGCTCTTTGAAAAGCTCGTTGCTGAAAAGGCACAGGGTTATGCAGCGCAGCACAATGCTACGTTTGATATTTCCTTCTCAGAACAGAAGTCAAGTACCGATACTGTGGCTGCGAATGCCGACAATACGCCCTTCCGCAATGCGGATGGTTCGCTCCTCTTCCGCCCCGGTGGTCACGGTGCCTTGATTGAAAACCTCAACGATATTGACGGCGACATCGTGTTCATCAAGAACATCGACAACGTAGTGCCCGACCGCTTGAAGGGTGACACTGTAACGTATAAGAAACTCCTTGCGGGCTTGCTCGTAGACTTGCAGAAGCAGGCGTTTGCCTACCTCGAAAAGTTGGATAGCGGCAAGTACACCATGGAAGAGCTCCGCGAAATGTTGCAGTTTGTTCAGAAGCGCCTCTTCTGTAAGAACCCCGAAACCAAGGTGCTTGAAGATACCGAACTCGCTATTTACTTGCGCCAGAAGTTGAACCGCCCGATGCGCGTTTGCGGTATGGTACGCAATGTAGGCGAACCTGGTGGCGGTCCGTTCTTGGCTTACAACCCCGATGGCACGATCTCGCTTCAGATTCTCGAAAGTTCGCAGATTGACATGGCGGATCCTGAAAAGAAGGCGATGTTTGAACAGGGTACACACTTTAACCCCGTAGATTTGGTGTGTGCCATCAAGAACTATAAGGGAGAAAAGTTCGACCTTCCCAAGTATGTGGACAAGGCAACGGGCTTTATCTCTTCAAAGAGTAAGGACGGTAAGGAACTCAAGGCGCTTGAATTGCCCGGCCTTTGGAACGGTGCGATGAGCGACTGGAGTACGGTATTCGTAGAAGTGCCCCTTTCCACCTTTAACCCCGTGAAGACGGTCAACGACCTCTATCGCGAACAACATCAATAACATTGACGAAACAACTTATTTTAGAATTTTCCCGCCTTGCCTTGTTACACCTTGGCAACGGGTATGCCACACTTCCACCACTCCGTAAGCGAGTGGTGGAAAAGTGTATGTGGATGTCGGACGAGGAATTTGACCGCCTCGTAGCGCAAGCACAACTCATGCCTGGGGCATTCAGCCTGAACCTTGCCGCAGTAATCGGTCGGCGTGTGGACGGGCGTCGAGGCAGTGCCGTGGCAATAGCTGCAACGGTGATTCCGCTGATGCTGCTCTTCCTGTTGCTCGTAGCCGTGTTCTCGCCCATGCGCCATTGGGACTTGTTTGAAAGCATGCTTCGCGGCATGCGTCCTGCTTTAATTGGTGTGTTGGCAGTCGTGGCCTTCCGCATGGGGCGCAGCAGTAAGGTCGATCTAAGTTTCCTCTGGGTGCCCTTTGTGGTAGCGGTAGCCGTAGGCATCTTCCAGTTGGCACCGCTCTACATCCTCCTGCTCACCGTAGGTGCAGGCTTCCTTTATGGTAAATTCTTGCGTTAATCCGTTATGACCTACCTCATACTTTTCATCGGTTTTTTCTTTGTCGGTTTCTTCGGTTTCGGAGGTCCCGACGCGGTGCTCGCTATGGTGGAGCACCTTGTTGTCGTGCAGACAGGATGGTTGACGCATGAACAGTTTGTAGACCTGCTCATCGTGAGTAAGGCCGTTCCTGGCGAAACAGCCGTCAATGCCGCTACGCTTTCAGGTTATGCGGCAGTCATGAGCAACCTCGGTTTCTTCACCGCCATAGGGGCATCTACGGCAGCCATGCTCGGACTCGCCATGCCTGCCTTTGTGTGGACAGAATTGGCGGCGCGCATCACTATTCCCAAGGAATATCAGCCCATCACAGAGAGCATTATCGACTTCCTGCGCGTAGTCGTTCCCGGACTCATCGGAGGTGTAGCCCTCTCCCTCTGTACGCCCGAAATTATCGGCAGTCTCGACACGCCTTGGCACCTTGGCGTCAGCGCCTTCCTCTGCGTGTTCACCATCGTGGGCATGACCGCCTTCCGCTTCAATCCCGTGTTCCTTATCCTGCTCAGCGGGGTGGCTGGGATGCTATTGCTGTAAATTATATCCCTTTTTGGAAAAACAATCTCGGACTTATTTCAAATTATCTCCGACTTAAAATTAGGCAATGATATAGGTGTTACTTGCGTGACCTTCGGTTGTCCACGAAAACTCGTTTGTTTTATTTGGAGCCACTAATGAACACTAATTTTCACTAATATCCATCCGGTCTTAAAAACCCCGCAAGGCATTAGTGAAAATTAGTGTCCATTAGTGGCTAAAATAACAAGATCACAACATCTTTGGTGTAAGGATTATTTGTGGACATCTGCTATATTATCACCTAAATTTAAGTAAGTCGGAGATAATTTTTTATTGCTGTCCGGTAAACGTGTGTAAGGGTCTATAAACACTGATTTTATTGCTTTACAAGCCCCCCTTGAAAGGAAATTAACGGCTTCTATATAACAGACGCTTGTTTCAGGGGAGAAAACTCTATTGATTAATAATTTGTCTCACGCAGACTACACAGACTTTCGCAGAAGCGCACACACTGTGTTTGTGCTTGCCATCCGGATGGTAACGCAAGCGTAGCGTGCGTCTCTGCGTAATTCCCTACATAAGACTATTCCTATCCGCATGGTCTCTGCGTTTTCTGCGGAGTCTGCGTGAGATACATAAAACTATTTTATATACAACAAAAACATCATCCTGCTGTTATATCCCTTTTTTGTTTGCCATAAGGCAATGGGAACTGTCCGGTAAAA
>JAZQXB010000006.1:0-87021 GCA_045632685.1 Alloprevotella sp. | reverse complement strand
ACATAACGAGGAATGTTAAGGTTATAGTCATTGTCAATGATTTCTTGCATCGTTGCCAAATGGCTATACTTTTCTATTTCTTTTCGTTCACGATAGGTGTCTATAATCTTCTTGATATGTTCTGGACGGAGCTTGTTTTGAGTTTTAACTTTCTCAAATTCCTTACTTGCATCGATGAAGAGAATATTATCGTTCTCTTCACGACATTTCTTAATTACAATGATACAAGTCGGAATACTTGTGCCATAGAAGATATTTGCTGGAAGACCGATAATCGCGTCTATGTAGTTTCGCTTTTCAATTAAATACTGACGTATCTTTCCTTCTGCCGCACCACGGAACAATACACCATGAGGAGCAACACAAGCCATTGTACCTCCATCGTTCAAGTGATATATCATATGAAGGATAAACGCATAGTCTGCTTTGGACTTCGGAGCTAGTACACCAGTCTTGCTGAAACGATCATCGTTATTGAATTTTGCAGCAGCAGTCCAGTCGGCAGAGAATGGAGGATTTGCAACGACAGCATCAAACTGTTGGTCGCCAAATGCATCCGCTTCAAGAGTATCGCCATTCTGAATATCAAAGTCATTGTACTTTACACCATGCAAAAGCATATTCATTCTGGCAAGGTTGAATGTTGTTGGATTCTTTTCTTGTCCGAAAATACAATCTGCCTTGCCACTCTTTGCTGTGCGAAGCAACAAAGAACCAGAACCGCATGTTGGGTCATATACATTCTTCAAGCGAGTCTTTCCTGTTGTTACAATCTCTGCAAGTATCTGACTGACTTCCTGTGGAGTATAGAACTCACCTGCTTTTTTACCAGCACCTGCAGCGAATTGACCAATCATATATTCGTATGCATCGCCAAGAATATCTATATCTCCTGCTTCTTCCAAACCGAAATCAATTCCATTTAGAGCAATGAGTACATCGCTAATAAGTCTGTTCTTGTCATCCGCAGTCTTACCTAGTTTTGGCGAAGCAAGATCAATGTCAGAAAATAGTCCTCCAAAATCGTCTTCACTATCCTGGCCGATGGTGCTATCTTCGATTTTCTTCAAAGAACGTTCCAATTGAGGCAATATGTTTTCTTTTCGTCCAATTGCGTCGATGATGGTTGAGAAAAGGAAATCAGGTTCAACAAAATAACCAAGGTTTTCTACACACATAGACTTGATTTCTTCTTTCATGTCCCCGTCATCACTCAGCCACACTTTCTGAAAGGTAGTCTCGTCAGCTTCCAGTTCCTCGTTTACGTACAATTCAATCTTTTCTGAAAGGTACTTATAAAAGATAAATCCAAGAGAGAAATACATAAAGTCGCTTGCAGACATGTTTCCTCTCAAAGTATTTGCAACAGTCCAAAGCTGATTGCGTAGTTTCTGTTGAAGTTCTTCGCTCATATTATAATCTTTTTATTTTTTTACATCCATATAATTCTACATCGTCGGAATCCTTATAATGATATGTCAATACATCTGGAACTATGTTTGATGGTGCATTTTGAGGTTGACGCAACCAAACACTATTACCATCAGGTTTCCACCATTCATTAATAACATACACATTCTGATTCGGGTAGTAGAAGTTTGTTAAATTCAACATGTTCTTCTCACCCAAAATCTCCGCCAAATATGCTGTGATTATTTTCTCTACTAACATGATTTGGCTTCGAGTCGGTTCTTTAATATTTGCTATACACCCCACATAAATGGAATTTAATCGATTCTCTATTTCTTCTAAATGGTGTCCCTTATCGCAAAAGCATTCAAAAACATTTCTTGTTGACATTCCACAATAATAGCTTTCTTTAGACTTGGCATATTTCCGCATTCCATGCAACAAATACAGAGAAGAATTAATATTATATTCTTCTTGCCATACCTTTATATCCTCACGAGAAGTAAAAGGGCCATACCATTTAACAAGAAATACACTTTCCTCCATTTTACTATTCCCAATTAAATGTGTTGATAATATCACGAAGCTGACTGACAACTCTTTTAAGCATAGTCGTACGTTCCATCAGCTTTAACCCTTTCTTGGCTTTAATAGCATTCTTGATAATTTCAGGTTTCTCACGTTGTAAGAAGTCATATTCCGAAATGTATTTGGTCAAGGCTTCTTCATCTATGCCCTCTATTGTGGCAAGATCGTGAATTGCTCTGCTTCTAGCCATAGATATGTAATTAGTCAATCGGCTCTCTAAGTCCATTGAACCATCAGCTTTTGCCTGTTGGAAACCATCTTTGTCATTATCCACGTTCTCACGGATGAAATCATCAATCAGTTTTGACTTACTTCGCATGACAGCATCCTTAATCATGGTGTCAAGGATGGCCTGACGCTTCTGTTGATAGTTGTCCTCATCCGGATTTAGTTCTGCAATCAATTCAAGGATATATGCAACATTGATAACATCACTGTGCAATAATTCCAGACAGAAATCAATATCTTCCAACATGCTTTCATTACCATATGGCATTTGTGGTTCTCCAGCAATTGGAGTTGAAGAAGCAGGAGGATTGATAACACCAACTGTAATATCAAGATATTTACTTTTGAAATCTGCAAACTCTTGCTCAGTCAAGATAAAATCGGAGTCAGATGGCTCAAAATCCTCGTATATTTGAATTTCAGCATGTTTCTTGATAATTTCTCTGAATGCCAGAACAAAATCACGCTTTTCATACTCACTTTGCAGTGTGTCAATAATCTGAACGTTCGGATATTTCTCTTTGAACTTTATAGCCAATTCGTTAAGTTCTTTCTTCACATTATCATATGGTTCACGAATAATAAACTCGTTTGGCTGATTATTACTGAAAAGTTTGATGGCAGCATCAACATTGCTTTTCAATTCACGGAAACATACTACTTTACCAAAGCGCTTCTTTTCATTTAAAACGCGATTGGTACGACTGAATGCTTGAAGTAGTCCATGATACTCCAAGTTCTTATCGACATAAAGGGTATTCAATTTCTTCGCATCAAAACCAGTAAGGAACATACCCACGACCAACAACAAATCAAGTGGTTCCATGTCTGCTTTCTTTTTCTTCATACGAAGATTGATGTCATCATAGTATGCGCTGAAATTCTCTGTTGAGAAAGCTGTCCCGAACATTTCATTGTAATCGTCCATAATACATTGAAGTTCATCGGAAGTGACCTTCTCATTTTCAAATCCCTGATTCATGCCTGTCTGACTATCATCTTGGCTTTCATTAGCAGCATACGTAAATACCGCACCAATTTTGATTTTTGGATTCAATGATTTGAAAATCTTGTAATATTTCAAAAGCATTGGCACAGACTGAATGGCAAACAAAGCGTTATATTCTCCGTCGAAAGTAGATTTATTGAAATTAGTCAAGATAAACTGAGCAATCTCAGTCATTCTCTTTTCATTGAACAGATCAGTATCCTGTTGACCTTTGTAATATTCCACAAGGAAACCAAGTACATTCTCATCAGCAATGGCATCCTTTATAAGATAGCGATGCAGGCATTCTCCAAACACTTCAGCAGTTGTGTGGTCTTGTTTGGCATTTTCGGCAAAGATAGGTGTACCTGTAAAACCAAATATCTGAAGATTATTAAAGAACTTCACGATGTTCTTATGGCAATCTCCAAAATGACTACGGTGGCATTCATCGAAAATCATCACTACCTTTTGGTTTCGTACCTCTTGAAGGTGCTTGTTGTAATAATCACGAGTGACAGCACAATTCAACTTTTGAATAGTCGTGATTATGATTTTGCTATCACCACTTAATCGCTTAATCAGTTGATATGTGTTATCTGTATTATCAACAGCTCCTGGTTCGAATGCTTCATATTCTGACTGAGTTTGTGTATCAAGGTCGTGCCGGTCTACAACAAACATCACTTTATCAATACCATCCAATTCACTTACCAATTGAGCGGCCTTGAAAGAAGTTAAAGTTTTTCCTGCTCCGGTGGTATGCCAGATATAACCATTTTTATTGCTATTCTGGACACGGTCGAGAATTTGTTCTACAGCATAGAATTGATAAGGACGAAGAACCATCAAGCATTTGTCACCCTCATGCAACACAATATACTTGCTTATCATCTTTCCAAGATTACACTTGTCAAAGAAGAAGTAAGCAAACTTACTCAAATCATTGAATGGGATATTTTCGGCATCAGTCCAATTAAATGTGAATTTATATCCGCTATTAGGGTTATTAGCAAAATAGCGTGTATTGACTCCGTTGCTGATTACGAACAATTGGATATAATCAAATAAACCATGAAACGAAGTCTTGTGATAACGCTGAATCTGATTATATGCTTCTTTCAATTCAACCCCTCTCCGCTTCAATTCTATTTGGACCAAAGGCAAACCATTTACAAGGATGGTTACATCATAACGACATTTCTTTCTGCCTTCTACTGTGATTTGATTAGAAACTTGAAATTCATTTTGGCACCACTGCTGCTTATTGATGAATTCAATCCATACACGTTCGCCATTCTCCAATTGAAAATCTTTAAGGTCACGAAGTTTCTTTGCCTTTTCGAAACGAGTACCTCCCTCAAGATATAGAAGAATCTTGTCGAACTCTTTATCTGTGAAGCTTTCACGACCATGCAATGCCAATTCTTTGCGGTTGTGCTTTTCCAACTGCAATTTAAAATTGGCATATAGATTTTCTTCTTCCTTGATGGAAATGTACTCATAGTTCATTTCCTGTAAGGTCTTAATTAATCCCTGTTCCAGAATCTCTTCACTCTGTGTAACCATACAAAGTATTTTATATTTAGGATTTTGAATCCCTAATTTTTTAATTTTCAATTCTGCACCATGGTGCAAAAATGCTTTTTCGTCTATCACCAAAGTTCCTTCACACCTACACTATTCTTGCGATGGAATTTACTTCGAAGGTGCAATTAGTTCGCGTCTATCCACATTTAAAAGTGTAGCGATTTTGTCTAAAGTAGCCAAATCTGGTTGACTGGAGTTACTACACCATTTGCTTACTGTGCAAGCGGATTTTCCCATTTGTTCTGCCAACCATTTACCTGTCTTCTGTTGTTCAACAAGTACTACTTTTATACGATTTAGATTTGCCATTTTTCCAAATATATTTAATTCTAACGCAAATGTATTAAAAATATTCCCAAATAAAGAATTCAATGTTCAGGATTTGCCCATCTCGTGCTTATTTTGTACCTTTAAAAGAAAAAACATCCAGATGAATCTGTTAGGGAAAGAACTACTAACTGGGCTATCGCGATTGGACTACAATGTGTAGATGGACATAAATGGACTTAATGTATCTGACTTTCTAATTCAAGTTGCTCGTCAGGAGATAGAAGGGAATATCACGATGAACGAAGCCCAAACATTAATCGATGAGCATTAAGCACAGATAAATTCCAATCGTTCTTATGAAATTGTACCACCTAATTCGGAAGAGTGTAAAAGAATAGCAGAGTATAACAAAGCCAGACGACCAGAGTTGTATGAATGAGTCTTTATTTGTAATTTTATCAGTCGTTACTGCCGAATTAGTTCTTACAGTTTCTGCTCATTCCTAATAGGTTAACGAATCGTTGGCCTTTTTCAATGTCATAATTAACTACAAACTATAATTCTCCACCAACCTGGTGAAGTTATTAAAATTTCAATTCTGCACCAGTTTGGTGCATTTTTTAATTCTGGAATAAACCGCAAAAGATTTTGTTCAATAAACACGACTTGTTCAATGATATTGAACATGCCTTCATACTGAACATAACAATATCTTTGAAATTTCTTGAACTACTGCGCATGACGATAACCTCTACAAAAACAGGCTATATAGTTAAAAAAACATTTTTAAAGCACATTTCTTACTCAAAAGCATCTGAAACCGAAATTTAGTTGTTATATTTGCAGAAATCCTACAAATACCCATATAAGATGATATTAAAAATCGAATTTGAAAATTTCTTCTCGATTAGAGATAGAATCAGAATTGACTTTCGTGCAGCCAATATCAATACGACATTAGCTCGTGAATTAAGACACAATATATTGGAGTGGAACGGTATTCCTATTCTAAAATCTGTTGGTCTGTTTGGACCTAATGCATCGGGAAAATCAAACATTCTTAAAGCTATCAATTTCTGTTGTAGAATGATTTTGGATTCACATCTTCATAATGAAGGTGCAATCTTCAACTTCGAACCATTCAAATTTGAAGGATGGCAGAACAAGCCAAGTAAATTCCTGATAGATTTTGTTTGCGAGAATATTGAATATGAATACTCGTTTGAGCTGACCAAGGATCGTATCATTTCAGAAAGTTTATATCATTACCCTGTTGGAAGACGTGCAAAGGTTTTTCTAAGACAACCTGACGGGGAATATAGTTTTGGTACAGGAATTATCACAAAGCCATCCGATGTAGTCTTGAATACAAGCGATAAAAACTTGTTTTTAAGTAGAGCAAGCTCCATGAATAGAGAGTTTGCGCAAAGACTCTATCGTTATTTCATGAATCAATTCCTATTGGGTCTTGTAAATGTCAATGAAATGATGGTTCTTGATAGTTTCAATACATACAAGAAAGTCATCCTCAAGGCTCTTGAGATATGTGATACGGATATCACGGATATTGTAGCCAGAAAAGAACAGATTCCTGCACCTGTTGCTATTCCTGGCCAATCTGAATTGTCCTTCAAACTTATTGATGTTTTGAAATTCAAGACATATCATCACAATCAAACTGACGTAATGTTTGATATGGATATGGAGGAATCCAATGGAACTAGAAAACTCTTCCAAATTTTAATTCGCTTGCTTGATGTTGTCAAAAATAGAAAAGGTATCATGATGGATGAGTTCGATATGGGACTCCATACTAGATTAGCGGACTTCATTCTCGACTTAATCCATGCATCAGAAGGAAGTCAGTTACTGTTCTCATCCCATAATACAAATCTTATTGACGTTAAAAGATTGAGAAGAGACCAGATTGTATTTGTCAACAAGTCCGAGGATGGCGCAACAGATGTCTATTCTTTGTATGACTTCAAGGACTTCCGTGAAAACATGGATGCCGAGAAGGGTTATATACAAGGACGATTCGATGCCGTTCCGTATGTTGACTCATCCGTATCAAGTATCAAACAATTGTTAGAAGATTGACTCTATGGTAAGCAAAAGAGAACCTGCACGATCCATGCGGATGCGGAAAATCGCCCTTGTTATCTGTGAGGGCGAAACAGAGGTCGGCTATATCAATCTTTTGAAGACGTGGTACAAGCCACCCATTAGAATTGTTTCACACATAGAAGGGACAAAGATAACGCCATCATTGGTTGAGAAGCGTACAAAAGAACTCAAAATCTCACAATGGGACAAGGTACATACATTCCTCATGTACGATATGGATGTACAAGCCATCAACGAGAAATTGCTTAAGTGTAAAGCGGAAATGCTATTAAGCAATCCTTGTTTTGAAATATGGCTGTTACTACATGCCAAAGACCAAAAGGCTGCTATTGATACAGATGCACTTATCAAAGAACTAAAGAAAAGTGCACCTGTATGGAAAAATTATTCAAAGTCTGCCTTTACCGATACGCAAAAGACTTTCTTGAATAACAATACAGATGTTGCAGTTGCAAGAGCAAAGAACTTGAATGAGTTCCAAAATCCATCCACTGGGATTTACAGATTGATTGAGATGCTGAGAGAGGATGTACGTCAATAAGCAGAAAGTAGAGGATAATATGTGATCTGTGATTGCAGAAAATCAAATACAATAGAACACACAATTGCCCTCACTTATGGTTGCTTTTCTCAAGTGAGATAATAACAAAGACATATGATCTATCGTCATTAATATAAAATGAATAATACAAAACTGAAAAAATATGCTCCTTTAGAATTAAAACAGATTTCTCAAATATTTGCATCTAAATATACAGGAGAAAACAAGGAGGTAAATTATTTTACTGGAGAAGAATTGGTATCCTTCTTCAATGATTTGGGGTTCAAGGACGACTATATCTATGAGAATGGCGGTATTATTGCCGATGACTTTGAAAATCGCCCATCTAGAACACAATATACACTTTCTCGCTTAAGGAAACTTAATGAAGAAGGACGAGTTGATGCAGCTATACAATATTTTATCAATATAGCTGAGGATAAATCAAAGGCAAAGCATGATCTGGCTATGTATTTGGGAGATTTTACTACCCCTACAACACTCCATCATGAAGTTGCAAATACAGAAGCCCCCTATATTCCAGAGATACCACGAGAGAGTAAATTTGCAAAGGAATCAATATTTGACAATGTACCAGAAGACCATCCTGTAGTATTCATTAGCTATTCTTGGGATGATGATCATCATAAGACATGGGTTAAAGATTTAGCAGATAAACTAATGTCAAGTGGCATCTATGTATTCTATGATGGCTATGCTCCTGATGGAACAAATTTGGTTCTTTTTATGAGAAATGGAATAAAGAGGGCTGATAAAGTTCTGATTGTTGGAACACCTGTGTATAAAGAAAAATTAGAACGAAATAATGGTGGAGCAAAATTTGAAGACCAGATAATAAACGCTGCGATATATCACGATGCAGGCACGACAAAGTTTATTCCATTATTACGTAGAGGTATAGGGTTTGATGATTCATTCAGTGAACTTATTGAGCTCAGAAAAGGCTATGATTTCCGTCTTGATAAAAACTTCAATGTAGAATTTACAAGATTGGTCAAAACACTTTGGGGTGAACCAGAATCAAAAATGCCTCAATTGGGCACAAAACCTTCATTTTTTGAAGAGTCATGTGTTGAACCGATTGCAACAAACCAAACTCAAGAGTCATGGATAAAACTTCGTGAGTTCCGCAGCTTTTCTAATGAGGAATCTACAATTGTTAGCAATCTAGTTGTTTCAGATATTATTAATGGTAAATTGGACAATCCAACATTATTGGGTAATACAATAGCCATATTGACATTTATGATGGCCAATGAAATAATTGAGAGAAACTCTAAAACAATCGAACTATTACTTGAGGCAGTAAAGGGATTTGAAAACCATATTATGTCTAAGAATGATTTATATGATTACCATATTTCTTTTATTCAGGGAATCAATTGTTTTTCATCAGACAACGAGATAATAATGCAATTCTGTAAGGACTATAACAGTTACTACAAAGAGAGGTATTCTAAATCAAAAGATAAAATGACTCTTGCATTGGAAGGCCTAACAGATAAAATTGCTGAAAGATTAATTCAATTGGACAATGAAGCATGGCCCGACCATTCAATAAGTTATGAAATGGGACCTGTCTTTCAGTTCTGTGATGCGAACACTGTAGTTCAAGCATTAGCTAAATTATCAAATGCTGGTAGAACTTGTGTGTCTCGCTTTATTATTTCACATTATAAGTTGGCATATTATATTCAAGGTGAAAAAGATTACTGCTTTATAGAAGATGTGCCTGTCTTGGAAGAAATAATTAAAGGATTGGAGTCTCGTTTGTTAGAATTAAAAGGGAATGACAAATTTTCAACATCTTCCTTGATTAACAAAATGAAGCAGGCTGTTCTTCGCTGTAAAGGAGATAGAAATAGTTTTATAAGCTAAAAAATCAGTTTGATGATTAGAAACATATAATAATAAGATGTATTTTAATTCTTTCATACACCCAACCCAAATCAAAAAATGTGGCAGATTTGTGCTTTTTATATCTTTTCTTTTGGTTGTTCGAATAGAATATCATACCTTTGCATCGGTTTTGTAACATGTTGATTATCAATGCTTATTTTGATTCTTGCCACATGGACGCAACATCCGGTGCTAACGCATTGATAGTGAATGAAAGTCGATTTCGAAGAAGTGAAGTAATTCGCAGGACATAAACAACAAAATTGGGCGTGTCAAAATGGCACGCCCAATTTTTGTATACTGCAATTTAGTAGGAAAGAACATTCTTAGATACATCCAGAAATCTAAGCACAATGAGCAATACGACAACCAATACCTTTAAGTTATTTATTCTTATTACTCCTTACCTCTGATACTTCCTTTTCTTCTTCCGACGGCAACAAATAATCACTTGCTTTCGCTTTTGAAATAATCGTTCTGCCAAGTTGCTCTTCTAATTGTTGGCGAGCCACTTTTGCCACACTGCCCCCATCTTTCGCCACCTTGGTTTGCCCCATAAAACCTTGGGGATTACGCTGTTTTGAAAGTTCTGCAGCAGACGCTTCTGCTAATGTATTTAGAGCAATTTCAAGATTGGTCATATTATCTCTGAGGTTCTCTTTCTTCAGCCCCTTGAGATGCTTATATTGCTTGGTAGTCAATCCACTCCATTCTTTAGTGATGATGTCTGTAAGAGTTGCATATTGTTGCCCCACTTGTACACCAGTTCTATGCCATTCATCAGTCAGTTCCTTACGTACTTCTATGGATTTTATACGCTGGTTAATCCATGCATCGGAATATCCCAATCGTTTGTAATCCATTATAGCTTGTTCAATGGACAATTCAGGGTCTTGCATCTGGTCTAAACGTTGCGAGGCAACTTGTGCCATCCATTGCTTGAATGGTTCTGCTTTTGGGGAAGGTATAGACTGAATGAGGCGAAAAAGCTGTCCCTGGTCGGCGACATCCGTCAAGCGCATTTTACCATCCGCAGCCTTCATTTTCAACTGGTGACAATTTGTCACCGTTTGATTTCCTTCCTCTACAAGTCTCTGTTTCAGTTTATTCCAATACTTACGAGCTTTCAATAAATCAATTTGCTCGGTAAGTACAGCCACAACATCAACGATAGAGAAATACCATTTTTCCTGTTCATCATCCCAAACAGTACGCACCTTGCGCTCTTCAAATAATTGTATCGCTTGTTTATTAGTCATATCCAAATCTTTTAACTAAAACTAATCATCGTCTCCTTCTGCAACATCTGAACGGAATTCAAAAACGAGTTCTGATGCTGGAATATTACATTCCTCAAACATACCATAAAGAATATTTATCTTGGTGGCAGTACTATTGTCGGTCCAAACATACATCCCGGGCGCAAATTCACGTCTCCACTCTTCTGGGGTGGTTGAAAAGTGGCGTTTTTCGTTTGCACAAAGCCATTCAATAGTTGAGCGCTTCTCTAACAGGATATGACCACAAACCTGAATGAGCATTTCCTTCCAAGTGTTAACTGTATATCTAACTCCATGAAGTATATATGCTTGTAGTTTCTTGCCAGTGAATTCATAGTCTTCTTCATCAAGCGACGCAGATTCAGCTTCACGTTTTGTAGGTTCAAAAGTTGTGGTAGGCATAGGCCAAAGTTTCATGAAAACATTCAGCAATTCTATCTGACGAGTCTTAAGTTCTGTTTCCGTCCATTGCTCGTACGATTTCAAAGAGTTATTCAAACGGAAGGCACTTTCCTTAAAACCTTTCTCCATGTCTCTCTTCTCAATAAAAGACAGATTGCTATATTGCGAATTATAACCACTCAGCGTAAGATTAGCCATCGTGTGGAGATATTGTTCATGGATTCTTTCCCAATCTTCGCCTAAAGTTGTTTTCCACTTATCCGATAAAGTTTGTGGCATGATATGTTCTATGGTGATATTCTTTTCTGTCAGTTCTTTCACAACATCGTGCCGCTCATTATTATCCTGATTTTCCAAACGCTCCAAAATAAACATACGGGCATTTGTTGGCATCTTATAAACCTGACGTGTTTTAAAATCACCTCTTACCTCATCATCAGATGGGAATATAGAAGAACGACCTTTCTTTAGCAATACGTAAGTCAGCACATCAATATATGAAGGTACCGTATCGGCACCTGCTTTGCTAACATGATTCAAAACATCTCTATGGAGCGTTGCAAACACTTTGTTCAACGCATTAGATGGAAGGTTACAGATTATTCTACGTGCCCAATATGCCTCTATCACATCAAGAACACGATAGATTTCGTATTCCGCTAATCCCACTTTTGATGCATAGTCAAAGAATGCCATAAAAAATGGATAAGCAATCGTAGAATCCAAAGTTCGTAGTTGATTCAACTTCCTATTCAGTTTATCTGTACCTATCGCAGCATTATCAACTTGGCTATAAATTTTGGCAAAATGATACATATTTTCCAAAAGCGTTGCCCTATCAATACCACTATTCTCGGCATACTCCTTAAAGATAAAATATATCTTATCGATACGGCCAATCTTTCCTTGTTGCATAGTCAGATAGTCGCGCACGAAGGAAGAAGGATCATACTTTGTAAACTCTTCAATAGGATTCCAATATTTGGTATATAGATTATCCTGCTCTGCTGGTGCTAAAGACATCAAAAGATAGTTACGTATCTTGTCTGCCTCACTCAAATCAAGTCCGGTAGAGTTTAGACTCTCAAAGATCAACTGTGGGTCATCATCTTCGTCAAGACGAATATTGATAACTTCCAGTTTTTTGATAGTCTCAAAAAGTTCATCAATAGTTAATCCCGCACGGGTGATTTTATCATAGAAGAAATCGTAGTTACGAGTAACATTTGATTCTCTGATATATTGATCTTTAGACTTATAAAGCAAAGCATCAAAAGCCTGCATATCTTTCTTGATAGGTTTAAGTTTCACCTTTCGTTCATCTTCTTGATACTCATCCACCAGATAACGCTTAAAGATTTTCTCTACAAGTTTAGCATCAGTTGCTTCTATCAGTCCTTCCTTCTTGGCATTTACCATCGCAATGAGCAACAACGAAACAGTAGTAATTCGCTGTTGTCCATCAATAATGAACCTGTCTTCTGTTCCAGGCTGGATGCTTGACACAATACTGCCAAAGAAATGACTTCTGCGGTTGCTGTTATGCAGTTTTATCAAATCCAGAAACAATTGTTCACAGTTCTCTTCCTTCCAGTCGTAGTTTCGCTGATAGAGAGGAATGATGAATCGTTTATCAGATCCATCAAAGAACTTTATTAATGGCTGTGCATCACCTTTCATAAGTTTTACTAAATTTACTGAATGAGTAAATGGGCATTCTCTTGAATCCAATTTAAAACATTATGTATGTTTTCGCCTGTTGCTAATGTTTGCACTTGAGTATGCAACTCTTGCATCCAATGTTCAGACTCCTTCTTAAATGCAAGCTTTCCAATTTCTTTTATTGTCCAAGTAATACATTTACGCATTTTTGACGGTGAGTTGTCCTCGTTACTGATGCCGAATTTTTGTTTTAGTTCTTCTGTATCAATATCATTCAGCAATTTATCCCTTACTTCTTGTGGTAAGGTATCACCGAATAATGAGGCATATGCTTCGTAAGACATTTTTACGATTCCTGGATTAAATGAACCATCTGTGATGTAGTTCAAATTACGTAACTTAAACTTTAAATGGTCAATCAATAGGGGGTCATCAATTTCTAGTGCAATCATCTTATCTGATGTTGCTAAGAAACGTGGTGCCTTTAAATGGTCCAATAGAGCCATGTTAAGGGTGCTTTCATTATTTCGTCGCAAAGACGCTTCATAAATCAGATTTCTAGCTTTTGAACTGGTTACATGGAGTAATGAAACTACCTCATATATCTGTGGATTCATTTTAATGATACCAAGTTCTTGCATCATTGAGAATAAAGCCACATCTGTATCTCTTTTAGACATGCTACCAAAAGAGGGTGAAGAATAATCATTAAGAAAGCTTATTAAGAGCTCTTTCTGCTTATCTAACTCTGCTGTTATTAACTCTGCATTAATCATATTGTGTTATCAATTTCAAATAAAATATATTCCTATCTTTTATTTCCTAATATTATTCAATTTGCATACAAACGGATTATATCTATTACTTCCCTTTCTTTGTGCCCTCAAAATATCGAATTCTCCGATGTCAGCAGGATGCTTGTCATCATATTCTATGAGTAAATACTGCTTAGCATTCTTCTCTTGGCGGAGGAGATAATCATTTGGAATATCAGATTTACTTACAAGTCTTATTGATTTAATAAGTTTAAAAGGTTTTGCCTCACTATTCTTCCAATAATGAAACATGATATACTTAACACTTTCGTATGCTTTGATAGCTTCTGAAGAAAGATTGTCTTCTTTTATTCCTAAAGCGATTTTTCCCGTGGATTCTGTCTTCTTTCTTGCCACTGGACCAATAGCATACATTAATACAAGTTCAAGAGTTCCAGCTAACAAATCTTCACGTTTTGTATCCCTCAATCTGACTTCGAGGCTACCTGGAATAATAAAATCTTCTGCCACCATCATTGGAACGAAATCAAAATCATTCGTAGATGCATTGGTGTAAGTAGGAGTCAATGGCACAATCTTTGAGGCGCAATTGATAATGTCCTTCGTTGTTAATACCTCTTGTTCCCTCCAATCTTTAACCTTCTGAATTGTCAACTTTTCAATGGCTTGAATATACGTTTCCATGAACTGATAATCAATTGTTCCTGTAGAAGTTATTGGCAGTTCTAGTTTATCTTTAACAATCTTTGATTTTGATATTGAGTCACCCCAAGAATATATAGGTCTCAAACTTTTATTGAGAGATGCTACCAAAAATAGTTGGATAAGTTCCTTTCGCAAATTGTTGTCCTTAGCATATAAAACCAAATTGTGACTATCATTAGAAAAGAAATCCTCCGCTTGATAAGTAATAACCATTGTTTTACCTCCAATCATAATAGCATTACCTTTTTCTATTAGATTATTATCATATGAAATATATGCATATACAGAATTATTGCCTTCCCCTGCCGTAACATAAGGATTTGTACCACTACCTGCAACTATAGAACTTTGTAGGATGTTATGAGCATTTTTTACATCAAAAACACCATTTGTTCTTTTCTTTTTCTTGTCATCTGCTACAAAGAATGATTTAAATATGACTTTTCCATAATTCATATTATCAATAGCATTCTTCTCCTCTTCAGTCAATTCACAATTGTCAAACCCTGAGACTCTTAAATACGTCTCCATCTCGCGAATGCGAGATTCCTCCATCTCGCGAATGCGAGATTCCATATAAACAAAATCGATATTTCCTGTTTCTGTAATAGGTAAGTGGATAAATAACTCTTTAATTTTAGACCAGGTTCCCATGCTATTATATGAAAACAATTTTTTCATATAGGACATGGTAGTTATAAGGTATAATCCTACATTACGGTTCTTTATTACATCACCAGACAATGAAAAGACATGATTATGAGTCGCCATCTTGTACTCAAAATCGCGATAATAAGCATTTCCCCAAAAATCAACAGTTATAGTATTGCTATCAAATACTTTAGCCTCTTTATCAGTCTTTCCTTTTATACCCTGCGCTTCAACTCCTGAATTGATGAAATAAATTCCTTTACCATTTATGTCTTTCTGCTGTAAATCTGTGTCACCTGTTTGAGCAATGAATAAATCTCCAATTTTAAAATCTTTATATGCCCACGCCTTCAAATTAGTAGGTCGTGGGCTTACTGTTTTCCCAGGCTTAACTCTCCCTTAAGTACTTGTCCAACCTTCCATGATAGATATTCCTTAACTACTTTTTGAAAGTCTTCCTCAGTTGGGATAGTATCTATATTCTGATGTTGTCCATATGTCCAATCTTTACCTGAAAGACTAATATAGTCTTCTGTATAGCTGTTTTTGAAATAATGAAGGTTCTTATCATGTGCTCCCTTACCATAGCGCACAAGGTTAGCGATCTCTGCATATCTTTCTTTTGCATTATCTGTATCGCGTAAGTTTACACTTTGTCCAGACTTCTTTCGATTCATGCGAGTATATCCATCATTGCTAAAATCGATGAAACGAACCAAATCATTTTCCGCATCATGAGGACGATTTACTTCAAATACATAGATTGCAGTTTGTACACTTGCCTTTCCGCAGAAGATATCTGCCATTTTGATAGATGCACGAAGAGTGTTATTCTTGAGAATATTACTAGTAAACGGAACTCCATTACCACTACCGGCATTCTCCTGTATTAATACAGCGGCACGACCACCATGCGACATTTTTTCTAATGCTTTTTCAACAAAAACAAAGCCTTTTCCCTCTGCAGAATATGGAGGATTGAGTAAGAAAACATTAGCAGGGAAAGGTTTGTCTTTCTTTTTACCTTGTTTATAATTTCCATCATATTCCAAAGAGTTTCCTTGAATGATGTTGGCACTTCCGTCCTTCATAAGAATCATATTCAAAACGGCAAGCATATAGACATCGGGTAACTTCTCAATACCAAGAAGCTGTTCCATCTTTATCTGAAGTATTTTTTCTTCCAATTTTGTTGGACTATTTGAGAGTTTCTGCTTAGCATCATCAATCATTTGATGCATGGCAGAAATAAGGAAGCCTGCTGAACCTGTCGCAAAATCCCAAACGTAAGAATTCATATTTACCTCACAAAGTTTTGCCATCAGTTCTGTAACATAACGTGGAGTCAGAACAACATCGTTCTCACCTCCATCAGGTACAGCAACCCATTCATTCATTACATTGAATAGGCGACCTGTAAAGTCAATATTATGTAATTCTCCCGTGACGTATGGAAGAATGTCACGTTTTACATCTGCATAAATTGTATGTAGTTTACTTTCTCCATTTATCGGCACTTGAAGGTTTGACTGGATAAATACAACTTTAAGTATGTCTGTAATCATCTCAATTTTCTCTTCTGGCAAGTTCTTATGTGCTAAATACATTCTGATTTTACTCATCACGATTTGCCCATCGTTGTTCTCATCATCCTCTCTACCTGCCAAGTCTTCAATCCGAAGAGGTGGAACTCCTTCTGCTCCAAGACCAGCCATAATTAGACCTGCAACAAGTTGAACTCTATTATTTACCACAATTTGCTTCTCATCATGCAAACTTTGGTTTAAAGCTTTCAATTTACGTTCGATTTCATCCTCAAGAGCAAGTTTCCGTTCTTCTAATTCTTCGGGTGTCAGAGCGAGAGTGTTAATTTTCTGTACAAATTCCTTGGCATTATTACCTAACAAAAAAGATATATCTTCATATCTCCCTACATGTTTTGGTACAAAAAGATTTTCTTTAGAAATATACCAAACATCAACTTCATAAATAGTTTTTCCTGCCTCTTCATATCCATTCACCCCAATAGCAACAACTTCTTTATATGATTCTGTGTATTCTAATATGGCATTAGCATAATGAACTGCTCCATTAACTGCATACTTTGTTATATTCTTGTAATTGGGCTCTGAATTTTTATTAATATTCTCAACCTCTCCCTTGACACTAGTTTTTATCAAATCACCTTTTTTGCCTTTTACCTCAATCATTACAGGTATCTTGCGTCCGTTGTCCGAAATCAATATAAATTTGACGTCCGGATAATTCTTTCCTGAACCACCTTGTTTGCTTGGAGCTTTTTCAAGCGCATATTCAATCTCAGAATTTACAGATTCTGTTTTAGTATAATACTTTTCTCCTTTAAATTGTTTTTTACACCAATCCTCAATCTGTTCCTCTATGCTTTTTATTTTCTTGGCCATTGACTTGTATTATATTATAAGTTAGAAAAACTATTTTTTCTCTAATATTGAATTTCTTTCCTATTTTGAAGGCGCAATCAATTCTCGTCTATCCACATTTAATAATGTAGCGATTTTATCCAATGTTGCCAAGTCTGGCTGACTGGAGTTGCTACACCATTTGCTGACAGTGCAAGCGGATTTTCCCATTTGTTCTGCCAACCATTTACCTGTCTTCTGTTGTTCAACAAGTACTACTTTTATACGATTTAGATTTGCCATTATTATTTAGTTATGAATTTTGGGCTTTTCAACTACCATATACTTAGCACCACTATTTACAAGAATATTCCAACTATACGGACAGTTATTGTACAAGTATAAATATTGCTCTGCTATAGTATGGTCTTTTTTGTCGTCGTATGATTCTATTGTAAGACAGACAATTGTAAAGTACTTGTCATTCAGTTCAAGTTCTTCTTCCACCCAGTAATTATCTTCTGTACAGTCAATCCATTCGTTAGTGATAATCTTCTTTTCAATTTGCAGAGCAATTGCCAGTCTGTTTTCAGCGTCAGGGAGCAACTCTATCAGTTTACGAGTATAATTATTGTATAGTGATTTTGCTTCTGCCTTAACTGTTAAGAGTTTCACATCAGCATCGTATTGACGTAGCAAACGCTTTGCTTCTTTAAGAAGACTGCGAGAAATCGGTTCAAATTTGCTAAATTTACCATCGCGAGCAGCCATAGGGAAACGCCTCTGGACATTAAGCCCTTTTTCAGTAATCGTGTACCATGTGACAACACAGAAATCCATGCTATCTGTGCTTCCTTCCACCTCATTGACTTCCATGAAAACGAGAGGATGCTGGTCCATTTGGGCAAAGGCATCGCCTTTTCGGATACGGGGTATATCTTGTTTCTTATCCATTATCTACTCAATTATAATTTCAATCATTGAAGCATCATCACCCAAATCGCAAGGTAATTGATTCTGCATATTATTGGTGTTCTGATAATATCCATCGGAACACAAGAAGATTGTATCACCATCTTTAGTTGACACATGTTCAACCGGAATCTGTTCTCTAAAACCTTTTCCATTCACACATCGTGTCAATAAAGTTGTGCATCCTCCCATTGCTACATGGTCAGTTGTCAATAGTTGAAGCGTATCATTATCCTTTTTATACAATCTAACATTTCCTTGCCAAGCATAATGTACTAAATCCTTACCAATCAGTGCGACACATACGGCAGCCCCCATTTTGCATTTTAACTCATTACATTTCTGATGGATGGACTTATCTGCAATATCAAAAGCTTTACGCAAGAGATCTTCTAGATTATACTTGTGAAGATTGGAAGCAATAAAATCAGCAATGGAATGTGAGACTATTCGTGCAGTCTGATTCCCATATGACAAACCACCCATACCATCTGCCAATATAGCCAACGAATACTCCTCAGATAAATTTCGGCACAAAATGTAATCCTCGTTTGGCTTGCTGTTACCCGCAATGCTGAATGTATTAAATTTCTTCGGTTTCATTTTTAATAGACTTTTGGAAAACATTTGCCATCGCCTGCCAGGTATCTCTAACTGTCTCATAACTCAAACCATATGAATTTTCAATCATTTGATTGACAAGTCGACTTTCTTCTTGTTTCGCAAGCTCGCCATCGATAACTTCTTTGTAGTAGTTAAGCTGATTAACATTAAGCAATGTCACTAAATCGTGAGCTAACCAATAACCTCCAACGATATACTCATCAAAGTTCTCCCAATCATAGACTTCCTGATGTATTTCTCTGTCAAGATTTGCCATGAAGTAGTTAGAAAGGATAAATGACATATCCTCAGCGTCCTTGCTTGTCTTTGCATTTCTATCGAGCCAAGCGTTGAGTTTCAGCAAAAAGAGTCCATGCAATGAGGCAATCTTAACCTTAAATTCATCGTCAATGCTTACTGTAATAGCTTCAGATAACACTTCATCAAAGCCCTTTACCGACATTGCTACAATCTCTTCAGGTGGCCAATAAATGTTATCATCTTCTTTCGCTACAATACCATATGGCACAATATCAAGTTCATAGTCCCCGTAGAAAAATCTTTGCTGCATATCCATAGACTTTTCAAAGCCATCAGCTATAAGTTTTTGTTTAACTTCCTCAAAAGTATCCCAATCGGGTATTGCTATGGCTATATCCAAGTCTCGGGTTCTTCGCCTTGACTCCGTGTCGAGCAATTGCTGCATGACAATATCCCGAGCTGTTGCCCCTATCACATAAAACTCTCTACCCATCTTATTGAAATTATCGGTAAGTTTACGCAATAGTTCTAACAATAGAGGATTGCCTATCTTTTTACTCGAAATCGTTAAGTCCATGTTCCATCAATCTATTGGCCGCTTCCAAGCAACGACTGTTATTACTTCCCATTAAATCTGCATAAATAAGAATAAGAGGAGCAAGATGATTCTCAGTTTCCCATTTCCAAAATTTCTGGTAAACCTTTATTTCACCATTGGTATCTTGCCTTACAAATCCAGACTTCATCAGATATGCCGTAGGCACATCTGCATATATGTCAAATGCTCCAGGTTCTAAATAGTTGTCAATCATATTGACAGCGCTTTCACCCCCCCAATACATCCCTTCAGGCAATTCCATTGCTTGCCAGTTGGTTCTTTGCTCATTGGTTCGGAATGCCAAACGCCCCATTAAAAGTTTAGGCTTCAACACTTGATTGTAATTTTCTACCCAGAGGTCAAGCAGAGCCTTTCGGTTCTTTAAGATTCTGCCCTTATCGGTTACAAGAATGAAATTTCGTGCAACTAATTCATCAATCACATTTTTTACCGTTCCAAGGGCGACTCCCGTGTTTTCTTGAATTTCACGGTATGCTTTATTGATATTATTCTTATCCTGCAAAAGATAGAATATCACTTTGATTCCAGCCTCTTGAAATACGGGATATGCTTTTTCTTTGGCAAATACATTTTTTTCACCTTTATTTATAAGGTGAAATACAGGAATGTTGCCATTCATATATCTTATATGACAATTCCCAGCACAATCCAATATATTCAATCCCATTCCAACAAGCCTGTCAAACATATTAGGATTAATATACTTGGCAACCAATAACACAGGTCTGTTTCCTGTAGCAGCATAATCTCGCAAACGATTTGCGAATGTATTGATATTGGCGGCTGTAATATCACGTTTTATTTCGCATAAGAATTCAACATTCATAATTTGAACAAGAGCATCAAAATTACCACATGCTCCATCTTCTTTATGAATGACAACATCATTCGGTAAGGCAAACTTTTCCTTTAATGTTTCCAATGCCAAATTCAATGTTTCACGTTCTATCAGTACCATCTTGTTCATTATTTAATATGCGTTCAATTGTATTGAACACCACAAAGATAATGAACAAAATTGAAACGGCAAAAGATTTTGTTCAATAAATACTATTTGTTCAATGATATTGAACACCGCGTTATACTGAACATCTGTTTAAAGTTTGGTCTATGTACTACAGTGCATGAATGATAAATACTACAAGAAAAACTATTTAATCTCACTAGTGCCTCTTAAAATATGTCAACCGAATTCAAAAATCAAAATATAGCTGCCTATCATCTATCTATGTGGAAGAAACCGTCTTATCTTGCAAAAACAAACGGTCTATAAGCATATATCTGCTTCGGTTTAGAACCAGATACAAAAGTAGAGTTTTCAAAACCAGGACATAGTTTTATATTCATAAACCTTTGTGCATAAGAGAGATATTTGAATTATTAACTATTTTTAAGAGACACTAGTGATATCTTTTAGATTTATAGATCTGTGTTTACGGAATATATTGTATTTTACAAAGCCTAGCAATATCAATAAAATGTAGCAGATTTGTGCTTTTTATACCTTTTCTTTTGGTTGTTCGGGTTGTATGTCATACCTTGGCATTTGTTTTGTAATATATTGATTATCAACTCTTATTTAACTCTTGCAACATGGACGCAACATCCAGTGCTAACGCATTGATAGTGAATGATAGTTGATTTCGAAGAAGTGAAGTAATTCACAACAAAAACTTAATACATAGTACCGAATTGGCACAATCCAAAATGAGATAAAAATAACATTTTTTCAAACATCTGTATTTCAGCTGTTTATGAGTTTGTTATATAGAAGGAACAGGGCATGTCAGTTAATGTTTGACACGCCCTGTTCTTTTTAATAATCCCTATATTTTGGAAATTATAGGTTTACTTGCGTGACCTTTGGTTGTACACGAAAGTTCGTTTGTTTTATTGGGAACCACTAATAAAAACTAATGGGCACTAACCGAAGGTCGCGCAAGTCAATATCCATCCGTTCTTAAATACTCCGCAAGGCATTAGTGTAAATTGCCCATTAGTGGCTAAAATAATAAGAGCAAAACAGTTTTGGAGTAAGGATTATTTGTGGACAAATGCTATATTTTTGCCATAAACTACGAGAAGGGGTGTGTCGCATGACACACCCCTTCTTAGCATACAGATATTTAGACCAAGAGAAAATTATTGTAATCACACCGGCATATTAATTGACAGCCTCCTTCGTCAAAGTTAAATCCACCAGCAACACGGCATGTTCCTTTTCTTCTTTTGGAGCATCCTTGGGACGCCATGCTACAACAAAGCGGACGGTCACATCAGAAACGGCGTAACCCTTTTCATTCCAGAGGGTCAGTTCACCTTGTATCTTTTGGGACAATTGACACACAGGGATATTCGCTTTTATGTCGTATAGGTAGTTATCGTTAAAGCGTAGTTTCTGACCAGCACGTAGGGAAAGAACTTCCTTCTTACGAGATTTGAAGAATCCCAAATTTACATCCCTATGAGAAAGTTGCAACACAATTTCATTAGGCAATTCATACTGATTACTATCCACATGTTTCTGGACATCAAAGTTTTCAAACATATCGCTATTGGTGTGTATAAACAAACGGCGTTTTGCTCGCGTTATACCTACGTAATATCTGCGTAGCGCCTCGTCTGTTAAATGTCGCGGTTCTGTAATGAGCATATACACATCATCAAACTCCATACCCTTTGACTTATGGATAGTTGATACTACAACATCAGCATTTTGCAAATCGCAAAAGTCTTCAGCAGAAGACTCATATACAAATTCCTTGAAATCGGTCAGATATTTCGCTTTGTTCGTACTTTCAAAGAGTTGGATACACCCTTGCAAATAGCACAAACTTGAAGAATTAGCATACTCGGCAAAAGTTCTGGATTTTGCAGATTCCCAAACTTCATCCGTAATGAGAGCTGTATGCGTATGCTTTTCTATATGTTTTAGAAAATAACGCACCTCCGCCAGGTTCCAAAAACGGAATCCTTCCATACTCTGAATAAGTTTTGCAGTCAACCCATGCTTACGAAGGAGTGCAACCAGAATCACTGCCTCTTCATTCGTCTGGGTAAGCACACTCATAGAACCCGCACCTTGATTTTGTATCAATTCTTTTACAAGCGGTTGGTACATCAAGGCTGAGACGTGGCGCGTAACGCGAACGACTCCTTCATCTTGACTCATTGAAGCAATTGGAGTGATTTTCATTCTGCGATTTACCTTTGTAACAAACTCGTTCGCGAACTTTACGACTTGTTGAGTACTACGATAATTCTCAGTCATTTCATAGAACGCCCCATTAGTTTTGTCAAGCAGTTGCTTCATATATTGCGAGTTGGAACCACGGAATTCAAATATATTCTGATCATCGTCACCCACTGCAATCACACGCATCTCTTCATTTGCCTTCATCAATGCATCTACCAAGGCAAACTCTTCTGCACTCATATCCTGCGCCTCATCAATAACAAGCACTGTTTTTGCAATACGGTTAGGTTCAACCTCTCCATCGTTTATCAACTGCGCTGCACGTGACACGACACCCTTGACGTCATCCAGGTTACCAATTCTTCCCAGCAAATCAAAACAATAAGAATGGAAGGTTTTTATTTCTACGAAGTGAGCGGCATTCCCTATAAGCCCCATCAGTCGCTGCTTAAATTCAGTAGCAGCAGCTCGTGAAAAGGTAAGCATCAGCAATTGTTCGTGCTTTACATCCTCGAGCAAAAGTAAGGATGCTAACTTGTGAACTAAAACCCTTGTCTTGCCACTACCTGGGCCCGCCGCAACTACAATACAACGAGAATCCTTGTCGGAAATAATTTGCATCTGTTTGTTGGAAAGAGTACCGAAGAGTTGCTTGTATTTATCGGGCGTCACATTAATTTCTATTTCATGAAGGCGCTCCCCCTTGAAGTATTTAGTCACAAAGCGCTTATAATCCATTTGGAAATAATCCTGCACATACTGCAAAGCGGCATTGTAATCCCGAACCATGAGATTCGCATACTCTCCAACGATGTGTACTTGCTGAATTTTTTGCTTGTAAAATTCATTAAGCATTCGATAATCGTCCTGCTTATAGCGCAACCTATTATCCTTAAGTCGGCGAATGTCCATAGCGTTATATAAAACAAGGAAACCTCCTTCTAACTTTAAGGCACCAATTTTGGAGAGGTAAAGCAACGCTTCCTCTACCTCATCAAGTTGTACGTCACGCAACGAATTCAACAAATCACTTCCATAAGTTTTGATGTCATTAAGCAACTCGATAACCGAGAACTGAATGCCCTTTACTTTAGTTTCTTCACTCGTGGCGAGAACGGTCTGTTTAAACAACCAATCTACGGTAAAACGACAGATTTCCAAACGCTTTTCAAAACGTTTAATAATCGTCTCTAAATCTGCTTGACGGGCAATCTCTATATTATGAGCAGCGTCTTCTTTCTTTTTTGTATACCCTTTAACGGTCAAGAAATACAATAAGGTGCGTATATCCTTCTCTGTTGCAGAGGTTATACCCTCATTTTGTGCATTATCATTTAATTGCTTACATGAAATTCGCAGCGCATCATCGGGTATTTTATTTAGGATGTAACGCTCCAATTTTGTAAATCGCTCCAACAAGCGTTTCGACTTATTTTCAGATTCTCCGGCATCGTTCAAGTAAGCAGAAATATCCTTGGTATCCGCCAAAATTCCCTCTTCTCGCATTCGTTCTACGACAGACAACACCTCCTCTTTCTTCAAACCCAAAATATCTGCTAAATAGTCCACGCGTGATTCAGCCAAGTCATCTTGCGATTTAGCAATATGTTTTTGGGATATCAGTGACTTGATAATACGCACAGCCTTTTCTATTTCCCCATCTTCAAAAAGCAATGACTCTGTAATGCGCTTGCGGGCCTCATCAACATTCTTCACCGTAATCCCCGTGGCAAAAACTTGAGGTACATTATTTCCACGTTCCAAATAACCAGCCTGCTCCAAAGTAGCAAGTGCTGTACGCACACGTGTTTCAATATCAGAAACGGAGTCGTCCCAACCAGCCATTCTTGCAATCTCCAAGGCAGAGCAACACACACGCATACGGGATTTTGTCATATCCTTCACTGCCTTCCAAACTTGTTGAATTTCGCTCAAGCTCAACTTGGTCTGGTTCAGCAAGATAAAGTGCTTATCCAAATCTGAATCACTATACAACACAAAACACCGCGCTTGAAGTTCTGGGTCACGACCAGCACGACCTGCCTCCTGCACATAATTCTCCAACGAATCCGAGATATCAAAGTGAACGACCAGGCCAACATCCTTCTTGTCTACCCCCATACCAAAGGCCGAAGTAGCAACAATGATACGCACTTGGTCTGACATGAAGGCGTCTTGGTTGGCTATCTTTTCATCAGCATCCATTTTCCCATTAAACGGCAGCGCCTTATAACCATCACGCGTTAACTTTTCTGCCAATTGCTGTGTGCGTTTCGTTCTTGACACATAAACAATGGTAGGACACGAAGATTCTGCTATCAACGAACGCAGTTTTACATACTTATCATCTTCTGTATCGGCATGAATTACAGAATAGCGCAGGTTTGTACGTGACGCCGTAGAAGCAAACAGTTGAAGATCCAAGTCAAGAGTCTGCTTAAAATAATCGCAGATATCTTGCACCACCTTTTGTTTCGCCGTTGCTGTAAAGCATGAAACAGGAATGGGATTTATGAGGCGTTTCTTCTTTTGATATTCACGAATAAATTTTCCAATATAAAGATAGTCCACACGAAAATCCTGTCCCCACGATGAGAAGCAGTGCGCCTCGTCAATCACGAAGCGCACCACATGACGCGCCAAAAGTATTCGCTCAATTGTTTTTGAACGAAGCATCTCGGGGGCTATGTATAACAGAGAGGCATCACCCTCTAACACGCGCTGAATTGCAAGCAAGCGACTAATCGTGTCAAGCAACCCATTTATGGTTACAGCGTCTGTAATACCCCTTTCGGCAAGGTTATCCACCTGATCTTTCATCAGTGATTGCAAGGGAGATATCACCACTGTAAGTCCGTGAACAGTTGCACCTTCCATCAAGGCGGGCAATTGGAACGTGAGCGATTTTCCACCACCTGTAGGGAATATTGCGAGCAATGACTTACCATCAACTGCAGCACGAACAGAGTTTTCTTGAAGGGGTTCACCCTCATACGTACGAAACTGATCGTAACCAAAATAGCGTTGCAAATTGTAGTGAATGTCAAGGGCTTGATTGCAATATTCACAACGTCCCTCACAATTTGTCTGCCTTAAGAGTTTAATTACATTCTCTACATTCGGGTAATTATGAAGCACCCACGCTGGAGTTATGGAATTCTGATTTATGGTGTCCACCAAGGCTAATGCATAAGCCAACTCACAAGGATAAAGACTGATGATAGACGAGAGGTCTGCATTTCCACAGATTTTACCCTTAAACGTTAAGCGAATGGTATTTACGAGTTCTTCCGATTGAACAACTGGGGCACAAACATACCTAATGAATCCCTCAAATTCTGGGATTCCGTGTAATAGCGAACCGTAAATTTTCTTCTTATCCTCGGACAAAGCACTCCAACACGCGACTTCATCCATAAATAAATCATGGGCCTTCTCGCAATCATTAACAGGATTGTTCAACTGCTCTATCACTAACTTATCATCCTTCAACAAGCGGTGATAAGGTTTCTCTGGGAATAACAACGGCGAAATGTAAAGCGTATCCACCAACACCCATTCATGGGCTTCGTTTCCGAAAAGATACTTTGCGTCATGGTTTATGATATTGTGCCCGCACACAAATTTCACATTTTTCAGAAATTCTATAAGTGCTCGCTTATTAGCAGAATGGAATACCGCACGGTCCGACCTCCAAGCGCCAATATCATGAATTTTCTTGTCCTTCATGCCCACCTCAACATCAACAAACGCATAGCGAGGCGTTTCTTGAGGCATTGATTGGAGTGAAGATTGCTCTGCCCCACTGATAGACTTTATGATTTTATCCCAAAAAGACATTTCTTGAATACTGAATAGGTATTTAAAAACTCGTCATACGAGAGTCCACATCTATTTGCAAAAGTAATAAAATAAGGGTACACACTGAAAAAAATGTTTGAAAGGATGCTTCAGATGTTATACTTTTAGGCAATAAAGGCACTTTTACCTTAACCCACCATACGAACTGGCATCTTAATGAAATCTAGTACATATTCCTCCAACGCAAAGGACTTAGGCAGCCACATCGATGTTATCAAACTCCAATCGTCCATGGTTCTCTTCAATAAAGTAGCGCCTGGCGAGGTGTTTCAACAAGTGCTGGATGCTTTTTTCTAAATATTCCTCCCTCCACACAACACTAACCCACAAGAAAATCCTAACTTTGGGGAGCAAATCTAAAAGGCGGTACTTCATATACTTGCGACTGCATTTTATACAACCACAAAAACACTTTAGCTGCACCACTTATGACTACAGAGAGAGACGAACGCGTTATTCATCAACTCCTCCAATTAGCGAATGATTTCTGTTACATTCCTCACGCCGACGTCAAACTCGGGCAGAAATTATTGACGCTTCTTCCTGAACTCAATGAACTCATGATTGTCTCGTTAGACACTTGGTTTGACACGGAGGGTAAAGAGTTTTCTGAAGACCACCGCCGCAAGACCGCCCTACGCTTTTGCTTGACGTTGGGAGTGGGTGCGGCATGGTTTTTCATTCAGCATAAGGAACCGATTGACGCACGCTCGCTGTTCGACCTCATGGCTGCGCCCCGCGGAGAGGATGCTATGGATGAATATATCGAAGACGCTGTAGGTCTTTGGTTTACGGGCGATTCCGACAAGCATTCTCAATGGTTAGTCCTTTGCTACTGTTGTTACGATCTCGCGTGTGAGCATTACGACCTTTCAGTGGCAGAGGAGAAATTTCAAGCCTGCCTCTCCGCTATGTATGTGGGGGCACTGATTGGTTTTGGAATGATTCGAAAGAACTGCACGAAGGCTAAATATGAGGGAGACTTCTCATGGGGAAAGGATATCTGGAGTGGCATCATTAAAGACAAGCGCCAGTCTGCACAGGCGATGTTGGAAAAGTGGACCATCAAGTGCTTAAAGACAGGTCTCCCCATCGGGGGAAATTTAGTTTCACTCCCCAAGGTAGATTCCCACGAGCATCAAGTGGAGTGTTACCACCAACTCACACTCGATGGAGACCCCGCCATTCAAGTCATCTTCCACATTGACGAAAGCGTTCCCCGTTTGGTCAGCATTATGCCACGCATTGACTCTTCGCGTACGCACTACCTTTGTGTGGACAAGGTGTTTGAACACGAAGGAGGGGCGGAAGCAACCATCCGCGCTCACTTCTTGGATGATCCCTCTACGCTGGTTACATTTTATGACACGGAGTATCTGAAGAACCGCGACCAGTATTTCGAAGGACAGTGTTATGTGTTCGACCTCTACGCCATCGCCTACAACGCATCTATCGTTTCACCGTCAGGTCGTACTCCCCACATGGAGGGCGAACAACCGCTTCACTCGTTCTTGCAAATTGACAGTCCGCACCCCGAAATCTGCCGTTTCAGAGCGCCCATCCAAGCAATTTACAACGAGTTTGACTTCGCCGAACCGTCGTTCTACGAAGTGGAAGTGGGTATCCCTTACCGCAATTTCCGCCACGGCAAGAAGCACGACCTCTCTGTGTATATCCCAACGTTTCAAATTCCTGACGGCGAGCAGCGCCTGACTCCAGGAACCTCCATTGAGGGCACACTGATCATGATGGGAAAGATGCGCGTGCAGGTCAATTTCAACGAGCGACCTTGCACAGAGGTGCGTTCCTTCACTCCGCTTACCCAACGTGGAGTTCCCCGACGTTTCACACACAAGTGCAAGACTGCTGATGTGGGTCAGGAGATGAACGAAGCAGAACGCTTGGATTTTGTCAAGAAGGTGATGAAGCAATTTTTGGGTCCCGAGATTGAACCGGCGTACGAAGCTGACGGTCCCGACTTTATGGCAACGCGCCACCGCTGTATGTGGGTAAAGGCAGATGAAAACTATACTGCCGCTGAGCGCTTTAAGACGGAAGACATCACTCCGGGGTTGGAGCACTATTACCAAACGGGGCACCTTCCCGTCATGGTTTATGTCTCACTTTATGATGAGCAGGGCAACCCGTGTCGCTGGTTGAAGGGAGGTTCCTATACGGCGCAACTGCATTACGGTTCTATGCTTCCCGGGCAACGTATGCAACCACGCGAAGCATACAAACATGGGATGCTCACGCAAATCCTTTTCGAGGCCTTCCAAAGTCTCCACATCTTCCCGTTCAGTCAGGTCATTCACAAAAACCTCCATTACACCTCGCCCAACCTCACCGACCCTATCATCACCCGCGAGGAATTCTTAATCCATATCCAAGGGGTGTTTGATGCCAACCGCTACTCACCCGAGGGTCGCATGCAGGCATCACTTCTCGTTGACGAAAACACGGGACTCCCCTATTTGCAACTGACCTACCCCGAAGGTTTCGTCGATCGCGTAGACATTGAGTCGGAACATAACCTCATTACGGAAATCCGTATCAGCAATGTGAAGCGAGGGAAGAAAGAAACAAAGTAAGGTTGTAGGGTAAGGTCGTAAGGTTATGAAGTAGGTCTTAAGGTTATGAGGTCTTAAGGTTTTAAGGCCATGCGGACTTTAACAACCTTAAAGACTTTAGAGACCTTAATGACTTTAAAGACCTTACCCCCCCCCTCAAAACCTCAAAACCTCACCCCTATGAAAATCCCTGGAGTTAGTTTTTCCTGGAAGCGCGCCTTGGGCATCTCCGAGGTGAAGCGCAAAATTTCGAAAAAGACGGGCATTCCCCTCACCAAGAGCGGACTGGAACGCAAGATTGGTTCTGCCATTATTAAAGCCATCTTTAAGAAATAGTCGCATTCCGCTTTTCGCAATAATAATAAGATAGCAGTTGCTCCATTATCACAGACCCCTCCGCCCTTTGGGCACCTCCCCTAACTTTGGGGAGGAATTTTATATACTTCCATTCGATTACTATTCCTAATTGGAAACTTCAACGAGGCAGACTAACTAAAATGTCCCTCTAAGTTAGGGGGACGAGCAGCTATGCTGCGGAGGGGGTCTGTTAAATTTCTCGGGGCAACAACTATATTATTGCCTTCGTAACTCTACCACAGAAATGATTACTCAAACCTCCTTTCAACTCTCGCCCAAGCGCCGTGGATGCCACCTCATTACGCGTGAGGTGATGGAACATCTGCCCCGTCCGTTGCCCGAAGTGGGAATGCTCAACCTCTTTGTGCAACACACGTCATGCGCACTCTCCATTAACGAGAATGCCGACCCTGATGTACGCACGGATATGAGCAAGATTTTAGACCGTCTGGTGCGAGAGGGCGAACCTTATTACGACCACACGATGGAAGGTCTTGACGACATGCCCGCCCACGCAAAATCCTCGCTTTTCGGAGTGAGTCTCACTATCCCCATTACGAATGGGCGCCTCAACCTCGGCACATGGCAAGGCATCTACCTCTGCGAGTTTCGCGACTATGGCGGAGCGCGCAAAGTGGTAGCAACAATTTATGGGTGAGGTTATAAGGTTGTAAGGTCTTGAGGTTGTAAGGTTGTAAGGTTTTAAGGAATACCAAGCGGTTTTCCTGCGCAAGACATTAAAGACTTTAGAGACCCTAATGACCTTAAAGACTTTAATCTAAAATTCCTCTACCCCCAGCAAAGTCCCTCATAACCTTCCACCTCAAAACCTCACAACCTTATGTACCAAAAATTCATCATTAACCAAGACGGAGTTCTGAAATTCGGACGCGTATATATGCACCGCGACCTCCTGGCATGGAACGAAGACTGCCCCTATGGCGGAGGGCTTTGGAAAATCGACGAAAGCCGAGGCGCCATCCTGCTCTACGGTCGCTCATTTGACTTTGGTCCACCCGATTTCTCCGCGCTCCGACGCATCGATTGGAGTACCCTTGGTGGGAATCCGCGCCCCCTCTTCTTCTTACCTCGTTGGCCCAACGAAGAATACCTTGAACCTATAAATTAAGGCAATAATATAGGTGTTACTTGCGTGACCTTTGGTTGTCCACGAAAACTCGTTTGTTTATTTAGAACCACTAATGAACACTAATTTTCACTAACCGAAGGTCGCGCAAGTCAATATCCATCCGGTCTTAAATGTCCCGCAAGGCATTAGTGAAAATTAGTGCCCATTAGTGGCTACAATAATAAGAGCACAACATCTTTGGTGTAAGGATTATTTGTGGACGTCTGCTATATTATTACCTAAACTAAAGTTGTGACTTAAGGTTATGAGGTTTTAAGGTTGCAAGGAAAACCAAGCGTTTTTCCTGTGTAAGACCTCAAAGACTTTAATACCCCTAAAGTCCCTAACCCTGCACAGCCCCTCATAACCTTAAAACCTCATAACCTCAAAGCGAAGCGCCCTCCCTCCCATGAATATTGAAACCGTCAGAGAATATTGCCTCTCCCTCCCTTTCGCCACCGAGGATTTCCCCTTCGACGAAACCACCCTTGCCTTTCGCATCGGGGGACGCATCTTTGCGATGCTCGACTTGGAGCGCACGGAGTGGTTTGTGCTCAAGTGCCAACCCGATTACGCCATAGAACTGCGCGACCGCCATTCTGAAATCACAGGTGCCTGGCACATGAATAAGAAGCACTGGAACCAAATCAACCTTTACGGCACACTGACCGACGAACTCATCCAGCGCCTCATCCGCCACAGTTATAACGAGGTGGTCAAGAAAATCCCCCGCCGCACCCGCGAAGAACTCCACATCTCCCTCATCCCCTAACTCCTCCCCTACTCATGCTTGCCATCATCAGCGGAATCCTCCTCACGCTCAACCTCCTCACCTTCATCATCTACGGCATCGACAAGTTTAAGGCCAAGAAAGCGAAGTGGCGCATCCCCGAATCCACCCTCCTGCTACTTGCCGTCTTCGGCGGCAGTATCGGTGCATGGCTGGGCCTACAAGTGTGGCGCCACAAGACGCAGCACAAGAAGTTCTACATTGGCATCCCCATGATTCTTACCCTACAAGTCATCGCCACAATATACATCCTCACACTCATCGCTTAAGTGGACTCACTCACCACAAGATGGGATCTCCAATATCTACAATTATGGTCCACTGACAACAAAATGTCAATGGACCATTTTTTGAGAATACTATTTAATTTATTTAATTACCACTTCACCCTAAAATACTCCAGCAACGCCTTATAGCTGTCTTGAGCGGTAAGGCACGTGTCGGTAAGGTATCCATCTATATACCCCCAATTTTGCAGACCACGATAGTAGAATAAGCGAAGGTCTTGCGTGATGATAAAGGGGACAATGTTTGCTTGTAGGCATTGCCAAAACATCAGCAAGCGTCCCACGCGCCCGTTACCATCTTGAAAGGGGTGGATACGCTCGAAGCGGACATGGAAATCTAGGATGTCGTGGAACGTAACTTTTGAAATGGCGGTGTAATCCTTGAGCAATTCTTTGATGGCGCGGTGCACCTCTTCTGGTTCTGTGGTATTCATGCCTCCCACTTCATTAGGCAAACGTTTGTAATCGCCCACCGAAAACCATTCCTTATTACTATCAGAAGTTCCTGATTTTAACATTAAGTGCAGTTGCTTGATATGCGCCTCGGTTATCTTATCCGTTGCGTGGTCAATGATATAATCGATGCAACGAAAGTGGTTGACGGTTTCCAAGATGTCATCAATGCGCGTATCTTCTGTTGTCACCCCAAGGGTATTCGTCTCAAAAATGTAACGTGTCTGCTCTTCTGTCAACTTACTCCCCTCAATATGATTAGAATTGTAGGTAAGGTCAATCTGCGTACGATGATAAATCCCGCCTTTCAGTTGACTTTGCTTTTCCTCTCGCAAACGCTCAAGCAAAGGCGAAAGTCGAACTTTTCCTCTTTTCGGCAACGCAGCATCCTCGGGAATATTCCACGTCTTACCCGTCAGAAAGGCACCCTCAATTTTCCCTTGCGCACAGTAATTTCGCGCTGTACGCTCGCTGATGTTATGTAATTTAGCAAACTGAATAATTGAAATGTATCCCATGTTATCGGCAAGTTTTCTATGTAAAATCACTGCAAATATACCTTATTTTTGCCGATACCGGCAAGTTTTAAGTATAAAACCACCTGTTTTAGCAAAAACCGCCTATTCCTTACAAGGGGAATAGGCGGAATTTTATTAGTAATACAAGATTGTGATATGATTAGTCAAGCAAGTGTGCGCAGTACTTACCCAACAGGTTTCGTAAAGGCAGTTCCCCCTTGAGAAATCTTTCAGCATCTAACGATAGGATGGTTTCGTTCACATGTTGGATTCCTTTGTAAAATCCCTTGAGGTGAGCTGTATCTCCTTCGTAAACAATAGAAACTTCAGTGAAATAAGGTGTGAGATCCTCTGCGTCATAAACTATAGAATAACTAGGGCGCTTTGCTCCGGGCATATCTTCACATAAAATATTTTTGCATACAAGATCTTGAATATCTCTTATGGCGGTATCCTTTGAGCATTTAGCCAGATTCGCCCATGTTTTAGAAGTAATCTTGGCTTCGTAACCATCCAAAAATAGATTAAGGATGTGTACCTGTCGCTCAGACAATGGAGTTGAAGCAACTCTCTGCCAAAAGATACTTTTGTTTAATGTAGCGTTGATAGTTGCACTAGATTCATCAAGTGCAGAGAGGATTAAGTTAAGGTACCAAACGATCCATTCTGTTATGTCACAATCTCCACGCTGCGTCTGCTCCAAAATATGGTAATATTGCTTCTTATTCTGATTGATTTGCGAAGACACATTGTAAAAGCGAAATTCTGTTTTTTCACCTCGCGCAAGAAGCATGTCAGAAAGTATGCGGGTGAGGCGACCATTACCGTCCTCAAATGGGTGAATACTGACAAACCACAAATGAGCAACCGCTGAACAGACGACACTATTTTCCTGCAATTCTGCATTAAACCAACGCAAGAACATATCCATTTCTGCCTCCACTTTATCTGGAGCAGGAGCTATATAATGTACCCTCTCTCGACCAAACATCCCAGAAACAATATGTTCTTCATGTGTTCGATATTGTCCAATGGTTATGGGAACTCCTTCACTATATCCTGTAGGAAAGAGCGCTGATTGCCATGCGCAGAGTCTTTCTTTTGTAAGCGGTTCAGCATACTTTTCTATTGCATCAAACATAACGTTGACCACGGAATCTACGTAATGCGATGGGGTCGTATATTTAACGGAATCCAAACCCACTCGCCGTGCAATTGAGGAGCGTACCTCTTCTATATTCAACCGCACCCCCTCAATTTCCGAACTATATATAACATCGTGAGTGAGGTTTTCCACCATGGCTTTTAACTTGCTGTCAAAACCAAGTGAACTCAATCGCCCTACAAGTTTTCCCTGCTTGCGACAAATTTCTTCAACCATTGGATTAACCTTTGATGTGTCCCACCTAAAATCTGGCCAATCCTTATTTTCATGTATGTACATCGTCGTAAATTTTACATCCTTGCGACGTTTTCATCTAAATATCGTCGCATAATCTGCGACAAAAATACAAATATATCGTCGCACAAACAATTTTTAGGCGAATTTTATTACATGGTAACCAACAACGCATAATGGATGGTGTCGTCAAGGATGCTTTTGCCCATTTCCATGTCGGGAGCAGTGGAATTTTGGAGGGGAGCAGTTTGCAGGGAGTCTGTTAGGGGGAGTACCGCTGCAAGGTTTTGCGCTGCTGGTGCTGGGAGGTAAACGGGCACTTCGCGGTCGAGGAAGACCGTGTCGCGAATGGTGGTAAAAATAGTGTCGCGCAGGATTTCCGTCTTGGGGAGTTGGGCAAGGGGAGCGGGACTTTCGGGGGCGCGGAAGGGGGATGCTACGCCCAAGAAGTAGCCCACGCAAAGGGCGGCGGCAATGCTTGTCCACCAGATAAGAGGTCGCCCCGTTTTTGTGGCACTCACACGTGGCGGTGTGGGCACTTTCAGCGCAGCATCGTACTTGTCGCGCAATGCTTTCGCGGCTTGGGATAGTTGATGCTCAAATTTATTCATAGTCGTGGAGTTGTTGTTTCAAATGGTTGAGGAGTCGGTGAAGGCGCGACTTGACGGTGCCCTCGGGAATGCCAAGGATTTCAGAGACTTGCGCAATGCCGAGTTCTTCTTCAAAACGGAGGGCAAAAAGCATGCGACTCTCTTGCGGCAAGGTTTCTAAAACGTTCGCCAATGCCTTTAACAGCGTGGCATTATCTAATTGCAATTCGCAAGCATCGGTATATTCGTCCGCCGTCGTGGCAAGTTGCTCCGAGCGATAGCGCTCTGCTTGCTCGGAAACCCGAAAGCGGGAGCGGCATAGGTTGTAAGCAATCGTGTAAAGCCAAGGGCGAAAGGCGGAGGTGGGGTCGAATTGCTCCGCCGCCTGCCACACTTTTAAGAAGGTCTCTTGACAGGCATCGGAAGCCTCGTCCTCGTCGTAGCGAAAGGCACGCAGGAAGAAACCCATCAGTCTTCGAGCGTGGCGCGAATAGAGTTCGTTGAACGCCTTCTCGTCCTGCCCTTCTCCTACCCGACTCATCAACTGCTCATCGGTCAATGCGGTGAGCGAAGTCTTACGGAAGAGGCGTATCATGGGCGGAAGTTTTCAAGGTGTTGAAGGTAGCGTTGCTTTGTTGCCTCGTCTAATTGCGTATTCGTGATGGAGGCACGCAAGATGCGGTACAACTGCTGCGCACGCTTCTCATCGCCTGCCGCCTTAAACCGCTGAATAAATTTAGGCAGGAGGGTGGCGTAATTGACTTGCAATTTTTCGCTCCCCTTCCAGTAAATCTCCGTGCGGAAACGGGGTTCGGTGAGGTACTCCAAGTGGTACTTTTCAAAGGCACGCATCGCCGCCGTAGCATTGTCGTAAGGCGTGGTGCTATACTTCAATAAAAGTCCCTCTTGATAGAGGCTATCGCAAAACTCCTTGATTTCCGTGTTTGAAGACGACTCTAAAATATAGGGCACAGAGGCATTCAAATAAATAGGTCTGTCCGTATTTTCACTCAAGTAGTGAATGAATTTGGAGAGTCGGAACTGCGATGCCTCAATTTCATAAGGCGGGATGCCAAGATGCTTACAGATACCATCGCGATAGTTCTGGAGGAAAAGGAAGGAGCTTACCACGATAAACTTATCCTTGTGCAAGTTCATCGCTCGTTGCATCATGATTTTGGAAAAGAGGTCGAGGTCGCCATGTCCGATATAAATGGCATTCTCGGGCATGCCCTCCAACTGGTTGTAGTTATAGCGCAAGGCGAAATCGGGATAGTAACCACCATCATACTGCCACTTCAGCATTTCATTGAATTGCGCCCCACGCTCCCCCTTGTCGAGGTCAGCCCCCGTGCGCCAAAGGTAACCCAAAAGGCCGTCCACCGTTTCAAGGTCCACATCGTCGGGAATCATTGTGAGGGCGCGTTCCGCAAATACCGAATCGCTCGTCATGGAAATCCTGTAGCGGCAATAATTGTAGGTAAAAGTTTCAGGAATCGCCTGCTCCATGCGCGTCATGACAAAGTTTTCAGCAGGGGTATGCTCCTTCAGTCCATCAAACCAAAACTTCAGATAATACTTTGCGTTAAACAGGTTGCGCCAAGCCTCTTCGGATTTCGGGTGTTTCTTTACCTCCGCTTCCCAAGCCTCTGCCTGACGAGCATACCACGCCGAATCCTGCCCGGAAATGATTACGGCACGCACGGGTTCAGCCTGCTGCGCCACGAGAGAATTTGCGGTTGCAAGCAACAGGGTAAAAGCGAGAATACATCTATGTGTCTTCATAGGATTACAAAATTTAGTGGGTTACAGTTAGAATTTCTTGTAAGTAAGATGGCCATTCATAACTGCATACGCACAAAGGAAGCAAAGGTTCCCGAGAGGACAAAAATTTTCTCCGAGTTAATTTGAATTAAGTGGGAGATAAATCAAACTAACTCGGAGATAAATTATGGAAATGATATAGGTGTTACTTGCGTAACCTTTGGTTGTCCACAAAAACTCGTTTGTTTTATTTCGAGCACAACATCTTTGGTGTAAGGATTATTTGTGGACGTCTGCTATATTATCACCTAAATTATTTCTTCGCCCAAGTATTTGCCAGCACCACGCAGATGAGGGTGACAAGAACGAAGATGGGAGTGGCGACGATGCTGATATACGGGAAGTAGAGCAAGGTCAAAACAAAGCCTGCCGAGAGGAGCAACAGCAGCGCTATGATGAGGCGCAGACGCTTGATGTTATACTGCGCGCGCTCCTTTTCCGAAGCCGTGTTGTATCCCGCAATAAGGTTATCTCCTTTACCGAAATACACCACAATGGCGAGCACGAGGAAAAGGGCGGATAGGGAGTAGAGGATAAAGTTTTCCATACTTGCTTTATTACTTAAATGCTTGCTACTTCAAGGCTTTGCCGTCCGAAAACGCCTTGCCCACTTGCGCACCAAGGGCATGATAGGCATGGTTAATGGGATTGTAGGTAATAAGCGCCATCTTGTCAATGTCAGGTTTACCATCCGCACCGAGATATTGCTCATCAACCACGATGTTCACGATTTCTGCCACGATGTAATAGCCCTCGTCGCTCACATCAATCTTCTTGACGATGCGACATTCAAGAGTCATGGGAAAGTCCGTGAATACGGGGGCATTAACGTACTCACTCTTCGCGGCAGTCCAACCCGCCTTCTGCATCTTTGCGGGATCGTTTTTCGCACTTACGATACCCACAAAATCAGCAGCCACCATCGTGTCACGCGTGGCGAATGCCACGGTGAAATCTGGGCAACGGTCCAAATTCTCCGTTGTGGCATGCGCCCCCATTGAAATCATGATTTCCTTCATGTCCCACTGCCCACCCCAAGCAGCGTTCATCGCGTTCGGGGTTCCGTCTTCGTTGTAAGTACCTATGATTAAAACGGGTTGCGGAAGCATCCACGCTTTGGATCCAAAGTTTTTCATAAAAATAAGGTTATGAGGTTATGAGGTTTTAAGGTTATAAGAGGTTAGGAGTAAAATCATTGTTATCAGAAGCACACTACTGACGCTGAAGGCGTCGCCTCTCAGTAACTGCGTATTAGCATTATTTGACTCAATCCAACTTTTCAAGCATCAAGAAGTTTCTCAAATGCAGATGTGTGACACCATTATCATCACTGCGAGTCACTCCAGGAGTCATTGATACGACATATTTGGGATAATTGTCTTTTATCTTATGCAGATTACCAAATTCGCGTTCTCTGGTTTCATCATTCGCAATTAGATATGCAGCCTGAACGTATATTCGTTGGGAACCTGCCTTCTTTGTACAAACAAAATCTATTTCTCCCGCTTGTAACTGACCGACATTGACCTTATATCCTAAACTGATTAGATGCTGATAGACAATATTTTCGACAACCTTTTCAATGTCGCCCTCACGAGTACCTTCAGTTTGAGCATTTCTGAGTCCGTGATCTTCAAAGTAAAACTTGTCATTACTTTCAAAAAGACGTTTGCCATGAATATCATATCGGTTTACCTTATGAATGATGTATGCATTCTCAAGGTATTGAGTATAATCGATAATCGTATCTGAAGAAACGTTAGTACCCTGTGATTTCATATATTTGGAGATGCTCGAAGCTGATATTATCTTACCAATATTGTCGGCAATAAAGTTGGTCAAATTCTCCAGGAATGAAACATTGCGGATATTGTTTCTAGATATAACATCTTTTAAAAGAACGGTGTTCAAGACATCCTTTTGATACTCCATAGCATCATCTTCATCCAGTCCCATTTTAAGCAAACCGGGAAGACCACCGAACTGAATATACTTGGTCAAAGCATCATCTCCGTCTTTCAAATTATGGAACTGCAGAAACTCTTTATAACTTAAGGAGTGTACATAAATTTCTTTGTATCGTCCACCAATAATCGTACTGAGTTCATTACTCAACATTTTCGCATTGCTCCCAGTAACAATAACCTCTGCGTCAGGTTCTGTTATATAACTTCTGACGCTGCGCTCAAATTCCTCAACCTCTTGAATCTCATCAATGAGGATATAGTTCATCTTACCCGTTTGGTAAAGTGCATCTATATGGGTGTTCAGGTCTTGATAGTTCTTGATGTGATCAAAAGCCTTCTTCTCCTTGTCTATATAGATGATATTATTATGCTCATCTTGGGCTTTTATATCACGAACCATCCTCAACGTATAACTCTTACCTACACGCCTCTGCCCTGTCAAAACTATAATAGTATCCTTACCAAGATATTTCTCTATCTTGTCCAAATAATGCTGTCTAACTAATATTCCCATATCGTTCATAATTGATAACACCAGCAAAGATAGGCGTTTTATCGATTATAAACGACAAAACGCGCTAAATATTTGCTATTATCTTCTATAACATGGGAATAATAAGCAGTTACCGACCCCAGATAATGACAATGACCTCTGCACCATTTCAATATCATAATCCTTATGAGGACTTGCGCGACAACTACTTCTTCTTTCTATCCCAATAGACCTGCAAAAGTGTGGGGAACACACTCATTGCTATGGCTTTAAAAGTAGCATCAACAACATCAAGAGGATCGTTATCTATCCATTGCCATAATAAGTTGATAGGAATAAAAATTAGCACTAAGATAATGGCGAGCAATACGTACTTTTGTTTTTTCATAATTTTAAAAGTTATGAGGTTAAATGGTTACGAGGTTATAAGATGTTTGGAGTGATACCATAGTTATTTATAATAGCACTCCACTCAGAAACGGGAAGTACCGTCCTGTGGAGAACGTAAACCTATTTCAGTAATTTTCGTTCACCATCGTTTTCAAGGACACGCATCTGCTGAATGGCTATCTGGTTCAGTTTTATCAAACGGTCGGATTGCGGCATGCCTTGATCAATGAATACAGCATTGAGGTTCTCCATATTTGAAAGACAAATCAATTCGTTGATTGAGGCATAGTCACGAATGTTGCCTTTCAGTTCAGGATTTTCGTCACGCCACTGTCGGGCTGTTTTTCCGAACATCGCCACGTTAAGCACATCGGCTTCTTCGGCATAGATAATGTTTGCTTGGGCAGGCGTCACCTCATCAGGGATTAGGTTATGCTTGATAGCGTCGGTATGGATGCGGTAATTGATTTTTGACAGTTCTCGCTTGGCACTCCAACCGATTTGCTTTTGCTCCTCAGCTTTGAGTCGGTCAAATTCTTGAATAAGATATAGTTTGAATTGTGGTGAAACCCATGTAGCAAACTCAAAGGCTATATCCTTATGAGCATACGTTCCTCCATAACGCCCAGCTTTGGCAATTATACCCAATGATTGGGTTCTCTCCGTCCATTGCTTCACTGAAAGCACAAAGCGATTGAGACCAGCTGCATTTTTTATTTCCTCGAATTCGGGGGAATTAAAATTGGGATTGTACATTTCTTCCCAAATCCCAAGAAACTCTATTGTATTTTTATTACGCAACCATTTTTCTATGAGTGACAAACCATTCTCAATAGGTCGCACCATATCAGTCAATGAAATATAGTCCTTCTCATTAACTGTTACTATAGAAATTGAAATATCCTTTACAATAATCTTAGCCATAATCCTATTCATCTTTTTAGACTACAAACTTCCAGGAATTATCCTAACAAGAAATTCGTCGCATACAAATTTATTGTCAGGCGTTGCGAAACTCAGTTTTACCAGACGGAGGCACTCCGCAAGGTCCTTAAAACCTCACAACCTTAAAACCTCACGCCCTAATAACCTACTCCACCACCTTAATCTTACCTAAATCGCGGGGCTTGGCAGCTGGCGCTTCATCGGGATAACCTACGGCGAGGAAGTAGCGGAGTTTGTAGCCGGGGGTGAAGCCTAATTTGTCGAGGTAGGGTTTTGCGGATACGCTGGAGTTCATAAAGATGGAGGGCGCCGCCATGATGCAGGTGCCGAGTCCGAGTTCCTGCGCCGCGAGGCACATGTTTTCGCCCATAAGTCCGACATTGATGAGCGTCATGCCCAGTTCATCGTCAGGACATGCCACGGCGATGAGCGCCATAGCGTTGCGGAAGGCATTGCGAAAGCCGGGCGCATCGCTATTCACGAATTGCGGCATCTCCTGCTTCATCAATTCGGTCACTTCGTTCATGTAGTTGGCATCGTCAAGGATGCGCACTTCCCACTCCTGCTTGTTCATGGCATTGGGAGCATTCACGCCACACTCGGCAATCTTCTGCAAGAGTTCGCGAGGCACGGGCGTTTCCTTATATTGGCGAATAGAGCGGCGCGCCATGATGGCGTCGATAACGGGAGTGTCAGTGTTGTTCATAGTTGTGTTTTCGTTTTGACAACCAGTGAGCGAAAGCCACGCCACCAAGGCTGTCTGGGTTAGCATTTTGAGTTTCATTTTTGGATATGGGAATTGGTGAAATTTAAGTCCGAGTTTGTTGGAAATAAGTCCGAGTTAATTTGAAATAATCGGCACTTCGTTTTCGCCCCTTTAGAGGTGCAGGAAATTCCTATGGCAAATATAGGAAAAGATACGGAAACTGTTGTCACACTCCGCGTCAGGGTGTAAAATAAATGCGCTTTTCGCCACCGCACCTTTGCCCTGTCGGCAAAAATATGCAACTTTGCACGAACTGCACTTTGCTAAAAATCAAACGCATCTTATGCCCTTACTCCCCATCGTCTTACTGCTCCTCATCCTCCTGCCCGACATTTATATCTGGTGGGTGTATGTGCGCGGTAATCTTGCTCCCGTGTGGAGCGCCCTCTACTGGTTGCCCCTACTGCTGACGGTCGGGGGCATCGTGTGCTTTATGTCGGGACACGCTAACCATTGGGTACTCAAAGCCACCTTCTGCCTGTTCCTTTGTTTCTGCCTGCCGAAAATACTGTTCACACTCTTCTCTTTAGTGGGCAAACTTTTGGGACTGCTCCACCCCTTGTGTGGCACGGTCGGCGCATGGTCGGGCGTAGCCGTTGGAGCGCTCACCTTTGGTATGGCACTCTACGGTTTCATTTGGGGATGGCAGCGTTTGGAAGTGCACCGCGAGCGCATCACCCTGCCGCACTTGCCCGCAAGTTTTGAGGGGTATAAAGTCATCCAGTTGAGCGACCTCCACCTTGGCACGTTCGGAAGCGATACGACTTACATCCACCGCCTCGTCAGTGAGGTGAACGCCCTTGAGCCCGACCTCATCGTCTTCACGGGAGACCTTGTAAACACCTCGCCCGATGAACTCACACCTTTTAAGGAACTCCTTTCGCGCCTCTGCGCAAGGGACGGCGTCTTCTCCATCATGGGCAACCACGACTATACGACGTATCACCCCGAGAAAGCCCTCGGTGCCCGCAAGGCGCGCATTGCACAACTTCAAAGTGCGCAACGGGAGATGGGGTGGCACTTGCTTCACGACGAGGCGCGCATCATCCGCCGCGGGGCGGACTCCCTTGTCATTGCGGGGGTAGAAAATGTGGCGCGACCGCCCTTCCCCAGTTACGGAGACTTGAAGCGGGCGATGCAACAGGTGGATAGCAACACGGCTGTCGTACTGTTGAGCCACGACCCCACACATTGGCGCCGCGAGGTGCTGCCCCACTATCCCAACATCGCACTCACCCTTTCGGGACACACGCATGCCATGCAGTTTAAGGTATTTGGGCACTCTCCCTCCCAATGGATTTACGACGAGTGGGGCGGACATTACCGCGAGGGGGCGCAACACTTGATCGTCTCTACGGGAGCCGGTTCGAACATCCCCTTCCGCTTCGGCGCATGGCCCGAGGCGGTGGAAATAACCCTCACACGACAGTAACTACACCATTTTTCTCAACCATGGCAGAACACTTAACCATAAATACTGGCACAAAAGCCGAGCGCTACGCCACCCTCATTCCCCAACTCTCCGCCCTCGTGGAGGCAGAGACCGATTCCATTGCCAACATGGCAAACATTGCCGCCTGCTTGTGGGAAACCTTCCACTTTTGGTGGGTAGGTTTTTACCGCGTCATGGGCGAAGAACTCGTGCTCGGTCCCTTCCAAGGCCCTCTTGCTTGCACCCGCATCCGCAAGGGGCGTGGCGTGTGTGGCACAGCCTGGGCAGAAGCACGCACCGTCGTTGTGCCCGACGTAGAGCAGTTTCCCGGTCACATCGCTTGTAGCAGCGCCTCGCGCTCAGAAATTGTCGTGCCAATTCTTCGGGACGGCGTCGTTGTGGGTGTGCTGGATGTGGATAGCGAACACCTTGCAACGTTTGACGAAACTGATGCAATGTGGTTGGAACGCGTAGCCGCACTTCTTGCAAAAACCTTTTGAACACACAAGACATGAAACAAATTGAAGTAGTCGCCGCTATCATCCGCGAGGGCAACACTATTCTCGCCACCCAACGCGGTTACGGCGAATTTGAAGGCATGTGGGAATTTCCTGGTGGAAAAATAGAAGCGGGCGAAGTTCCCGAAGCAGCCCTTGTGAGGGAGATTCAAGAAGAACTCGCCGTAACCGTTGAGATAGGTTCCCTACTCCACACCACGGAATACACCTACCCCACCTTCCACCTCACGATGCACTGCTACTGGTGCCGCATCACAGAGGGAACGCCCCAACTCCTGGAACATAAATCCGCCCGTTGGCTTTCTGCACAAGAACTGCACGAAGTAGAGTGGCTTCCAGCCGACATTGAAGTCGTCAACGCCATTCAACAAGTCCTCACAACAGCATATGAATAAGCAAAGGCGTTGTGTCATAATGAGCAAACTGCTTCGTTGTCCCTCAATTTCGGATTTGGCCATGTACGTCAGTACACTCCCTTCATCCTCAATTTCAGCGCCTTGCATTTTACTCACTCTTACACAACTTAAGAGGGTGTGCCGAAATTTTGCATTTCGACACACCCTCTTTTTATGCTCTATATGTTTGACGCTATTCACTCCGCCAACTCCTTGTGCTTTGCCGCTTCTTCGGCATTGCCGAGTTTTTCGTAGGCAAGCGCCAGGAGGCGGTGCACCTCGGGATTGTCGGACCTGAGTTCGAGAGATTTTAAGCCATAAGTCACGGCATTATCATATTGCCCCACGACAAGGTAAATGCGGGCACACTCCTGGGCATAGAAATAGTGCTGGGGATTGCGACGCATGGCGAGGTGCATATCGTCAAGCGCCTGTTGGTACATACGCGCTGCGAGTTCTACCTGCGAGCGAAGGGCAAAGAAGCGATCGGTGAGGTTCTGACGTCCTACAACATCCTCATAGAAGTTGTAGTCAACCACCGCCTTGCGGTATTCTCCCAATTCGTAATAAAGGTTCGCACGCTCCATGATGTAACCAGCACTTCGGGGCGGAACTGGTCGGGGTAGGCGCGTCATGGTGCTGTCCAAAAGGGCAATGCGTCGGAGCGTGTCGCCCCCCATTGCCTCAACGCACTTTGAAGCGCGGTAGAAGGTTTCTGCCGTTGCGAAATCCGTTTCACCCACCTCCTCAAACTGCTCAAGGGCTTTCGTGAAGTCACCGCATAGGTAGTTACACATCGCCTGATGCTGGAGGTAGAGGGGCAACGGGTTGATGGTATAAGCAGCAGCAGCCTCATCGGCAGCCTTCTTCGCATCCCAGTCGGCATAAGGTTGCACCCCTGAAGCCACATGATTGTAGAGCAACTTACTGAAGGCGTAATGCACCTCATCCTTCTTTTCACTCACCTCAAAAGCCTGGTTGATGTAGGGCAACGCAGCGTCATAGCGCTCGTAGAGCGTGAAGAAGTTTGCCATATTCAGGTATCCTTCGGGATTCTTGGGGAAAGCCTTATTAAAGTCTTGGTACGCCGTAAGCGTCATGAGCGAATCGGCAGCATCCAATACAAGTACGTAACTCAATGCCTGCTCTTCGTCGGTAGGAATCTGCTTGGGAATGCGAATTTTGCGGAGATCGGAATTAAAGGCACTAACCGCAGTCACTTTAAGGCGGTCAATAAAGCGCGCATCTATAGCACATGAGGTTGTAGCACTATCAGCCACGTTGCGCTGCACCATGCCCACCACTTCACCAGCCGCATTGAGGAGCGGACATCCGAAGTTGAGCAACGTATTTTCTGCTGTGGTTTCATAGTAATGGAATCCAGCGTAGGGAGTCACCTCCTTCATTTCCACCGCCACGGGTTTTGCCTTCTTTGATGTGCTATATTGATAAAGGTTCAGAACTTCGCCCAGGGCAACACTGTCTGTCGCTACGGTAAAAAAGTCAAACTTGGGTTTCTTCGCCTCAAGCGTCACCACCGCAAGGTCGTACGTGCTGCTTGCTCCGACTATGCGACTCACGGGATAGCGTTTGCCCTTCGCGTCAATCACTTCGGCGCGCTCTGCTCCTTCAAGCAAGGTGTAAGGCACCACCGTCTTACCTTCAGCACTGAGCAAGAAACCATAACCCGAAGCAAGAATGGTGCCGTCAGCCTTATAACTGATAAGGTTGACCACCGCCTGTTGCGGTTTCTTGGCTGCCATCAACGTGAGGGGGAGAAAAAGGAGAAATAAAAGGATGCGTTTCATTTAGATACTTTGTAAAATTTACGTTTTAACTTTTTTATGACCTCCACGGAGGACATTCCTAAAAACACTTGGGATTTCCGTAAAACAAACTCCGAGTTAAATCAAACTAATCGGCGTTTTGTTTCTACAAACTCCCAATTCGTTTTCGAGACATCGGAGGCATCATTGTTTTACGCCAATCTTAGCAGTGCTTTAGCGTTCTCTACAGCCGCTTGGGTGAGTTCTGCACCGCTGAGCATGGTGGCAATTTCGCGGATGCGTCCCTCGTTGTCCAGTTGCTTGATGCTACTTGTTGTGGCGTCGGCACCCTCTGTTTTATACACAAAGTAATGCGCCTCGCCAAGGGCGGCAATCTGTGGCAAGTGGGTGATGCAAATCACTTGGCACAACTGCGCCATTTGTTGCATAACCTCCGCCATGCGTTCTGCCATCTTACCGGAAACTCCTGTATCAATTTCGTCGAAGATAATCGTCGGTAGGTTTTGATGTTCCGAAAGAATGGCCTTCAAGGAAAGCATGAGGCGCGCAATTTCACCCCCAGATGCAATTTGTGAAACATCTTGCATCGGCACATTTTTGTTGGCGCTGAAAAGGAAGGTCACGGCGTCCATTCCCGAAGTTTCGGGGTTGGCGCGTTCCGTAATCTGGAAGGCAACCTGTACGGCAGGCATGCCTAAAAGTTGCAGGCGCTCGCAAAGGCCTGATTGAAGCGTTGCGGCAGCCGTCGTGCGCGTCTTCGTAAGTGCCTTTCCGATGGCGCAAAGCGACTTAAAGAGTTGTTCTACTTCAAGTGTTTTCTTCGCAAGGTACTCATCGCTGTTTTCTATACGGTCAAGTTGCTCGGCAAGGGAGTCGCGAAGTTCGATAAGTTCTTCCACACTCGTCTTATGGTGTTTCTTCTGCAAACTATAGAGGGTGGAGAGGCGCTCATCGAGAAAGGCGAGTCGCTGAGGGTCAGCCTCGGTGCGCTCTGCGGCTTGCTCGATGTCTTGTTCAAGGTCGGCGAGTTCGATTCTGCAACTCTCCAAGCGCTCTGCCCAACTTGCGGCGTCGGGCATTACGCGCTCTACTTGGCGCAAGGCATTCACGGCTTGGCGCAACTGTTGGGTGACGGCGCAATCCTCAGCGTTGAGCATCGTGTAGGCACCCTGGAGCGACTGGCGGATTTCCTCAGCGTGCTCCAAGAGTTCTTGCTCCTGCTCCAACTCTTCTTGCTCACCCTCCTTGAGGTTGGCGTCCTCGAGTTGTTGCAATTGGAACTGCATATACTCCGTATCCGTTTGGTCTTTCGCCACTTGCTCGCGGAGCTGTCGGAGTTCCTTTTCGGCAACGGTATAAGCGTGATAAGCGCTGGCGTAATCCTTGCGACAATCCGCATTATCCGCCATCACGTCCAAGACAGAGAGCAGAAAATCTTCGCGTCCCATGAGGAGGTTTCGGTGTTGCGAATGGATGTCAATAATATACGCCGAAAGTTCTTTGAGTACGGCGAGTTGCACGGGAGTATCATTGAGAAAAGCTCTGCTTTTGCCCGCCGAAGTTATCTCACGGCGCACAATACATTCCGCGCCGTCGAAATCAATGTCGTTATCCGCAAAAAATTGTTCGAGTTGCAGACCCGAAACATCAAAAGTGGCTTCGATAAGACACTTGGCAGCACCCGCCTTCAAGGCTTTGGCGTCCGCACGTTGGCCACAAATCAACCCAAGTGCGCCTAAGATGATACTCTTACCCGCACCAGTTTCACCCGTAATAACAGAAAAGCCACTCGACAAGTCAATGTCGAGTTTTTCAATAAGGGCGTAGTTGGATATAGTGAGGTGGGTTAACATTTTTGAAAGGAGAAAGGAAAAAGGAGAAAGGAGAAAGAGGCTGGCGCGGTAGGAAGGCGAAGTCTTAAAAGAGTTGAGAGAAAGAAGTTCGTATGAACACCATCCGCATGGACTTTTTCAATTCTCCTTTCTCATTTCTCCTTTACTTCTGTATCTTCCTCCAATAAGTATTCTGCGAAGCGTTGATACGGCTCAAGAGTTCGTAGAGTTCTTCTTTCTCTTTCGCCGTAGCCTTGCCGACATAGATGTTCACGATTTCGTCACGCTTGTACTCCGTAAAGAGTTCGGGCAGGCGGGACATGGGTTTGTTTTCACGAGCTGCCTTTAAGAGGTCAAAAGCTTCCGTAATCGCGGCACGACTACGGTCGGCGTTTTCCGCCATGATGTCTAAACCCTCGCGGTAATACTTATACTGAAATTTGCGATAGTCCTCCATGCCATTATCCAAGTAATCGTTGATAATGGCAAAGCGATTTTTCTCATCATCAAAGGCTTTCCACCCCTTAGCTGAGAGAAGCAGACTCTGGGAATTCGTTACGATGGTCTTCGCCGTCTCTAAAGCGTCCGTACCTCCGAGTGGCGCCATCGTGTCTAAGTCCATGCCGATGATGAGATAGGCATAGTAAGCAATGAGTGCCGTAAGGTCCTTATCAATTACGTCAGCGTTAAACTCCAGTTGGTCAAACTCGCGATAGTTAAAGCTAAAGTTGGGGTCGTTTGTGCTAAAAACGGTCGTGGTATAGGCACTGTTATACACAGGTCTTGAACTCTGCACCATGAGTGAGGCTGTGGCGTCGCCCGTTGCGTCATCGTATTTTTCAATCGTGATAGAAAAACTACACGAAATACGTTCGTTGGGACGGAATTGGAGATTCGTCCACTGGCGCGTATTGATAAACTCCTTCAGTGCCTCTTGTAGCGCCTCGAATACGGCAGTGTTGGTGCCCTCAATCTTTTGCGCATTCACCGTTACCTTTGCGTCCAACTCTTGTGCGCAAAGGGAGAGTGATATAAGAGGCAGGAGCAAGAGGAGTGCCCACTTACGCATCACGGTTTTGGAAATCAATCGAGCGAACATAGATAATCGAGAATATCGTTGGCAACTTCCGTCTTCGACTTGAGAGCGAAGGGCACGGGAGCGCCTTCTGCGGGAATGATGGTCACTTTATTCGTGTCGTGTTGGAAACCTGCGCCGGCATCATTGAGGGAGTTGAGCACGATAAAGTCTAATTGCTTGCGGCGCAACTTTTCCTGGGCATGCGCCAACTCATTTACGGTTTCAAGCGCGAAACCCACGAGGCGCTGGTCGGCACGTTTTTGCGCGCCCAAGGCAGCTGCAATGTCACGAGTGGGAACTAGATTGAGCTCCAACCCACTATCGCCACGCTTTATCTTTTCCGCCGCCACGGTATCTACGGTAAAGTCCGCTACAGCGGCACACATGATTGCAGCATTGCACGAGGGGAAGAGCGCCGTAGCCGCTTCGTACATTTCAGCAGCACTTTCCACGTCCGTACGTCGGATATTGGGGTGCTTCACTTCGAGTTTCGTAGGACCACTTACGAGTTCCACTTCCCAACCTCTCTTGGCGCATTCCTCCGCTAAGGCATAACCCATCTTACCACTGGAATAGTTGCCAATGAAACGCACGGGGTCAATCTTTTCATACGTAGGACCTGCTGTAATCAGGACACGGCGCTTCGGACCTTGCTGTTGTGCAAAAAAGCGAGCGATGCGATCGAAAATAACTTCGGGGTCCTCCATTCTGCCCTTACCTACGAGGTGAGAAGCCAGTTCTCCCGAAGCAGGTTCAATGATGTAATTGCCAAAGGAACGGAGGCGGTCAAGATTCTGTTGCGTAGAGGGGTGCGCAAACATATCCAAGTCCATCGCAGGTGCCACAAACACGGGCGCCTTCATCGAAAGGTAGGTCGTGATGAGCATATTGTCGGCAATGCCATTCGCCATTTTGCCAATCGAAGAGGCAGTGGCGGGAGCGATGACCATAACGTCCGCCCACTGTCCGAGATCCACATGACTGTGCCACGAACCGTCGCGCTGCGCAAAGAATTCGCTAATCACGGGATTTGAAGAGAGCGCCGAGAGTGTAACAGGCGTGATAAACTCCTTACCTGCGGGAGTGATAACTACCTGAACCTCGGCACCTGCTTTCACAAAGAGGCGAATGAGTTGGCATGCCTTGTAAGCAGCAATGCTTCCGGTGATGCCCAAAACGATATGTTTTCCTTTCATCATAGTCTTCAAAATTTTGTAAGGGCAAACGCCCTAATATCTTGCAAATTTAAGACATTTCTAAAGAATAACGGGGAGTGGGAACTGAAAAAGCGTCGTTTTAGAGGTCGGCATACACAATATTTATATAATACCGAAAATTCTCCGTTGATTTCCAAGACCTCCGTAAAGAAATTTGTACCTTTGCAAGTCTTATGGAAAACTTTATAGATGCCCTCGAACGGTTTGTCGTTGCCGAAATACGCACCAGCGGTGAACCTGCCGATTACAACCATGACGCAGTGGAGATTCTGGATGCGCGAAATCATCTCTTCCGCAAGCGTGAGAATTGCACGACTGACGAAGAGCACAACATCTATGCCTTACGTGAGTTTTTCCGTATTGACGACGAGACATTAGATTTCGTTCCCGACCGCGGACGTATGAGAAGCGTGGCGCGAAATTGGTATTAACATTTAGGTTATAAGGTTATAAGGTTGTGAGGTTATAAGGCCTTGCGGGATTTCCTCTAAGACGTTAAAAACCTTAATGACTTTAGTGACCTTAAAGACTCTAAAAACTCATACCCCAAGCGCCTCAAAACCTTATAACCTCAGAACCTCAAAACCTCACATAACTATGGAACCCGTATTCAAACGCCGCATCCCCATTCAGTTACGTTTTAATGACGTTGATGGATTCGGACATATCAACAATAATGCTTACCTCGCCTATTACGACTTGGGCAAGGAAGACTATCTCATGAACCTCATCGACCGTGAGTTTTACCGCCGCGACATTGTACCCGTGGTGGCAAACATCAAGGCGGATTTCTTCTTCCCTATCTTCCACGGCGACGAAATCGAAATGCAGACGCGCATATCTCGCCTTGGGTCGAAAAGCATCACCTTCCACCAACAAGCGGTGAACGTTAAGACGCAAAAGATACTCTGCGAATGCTACACCGTAGTGGTTACCTTCTCTCTCTCTCAGCAATCGCCCGTGGAAATTCCGGCTTGGATGCGCGAGAAGATTGAGGATTTTGAGGGAGTAAAATTTTAATTGTTTGAGGTTATAAGGTTGTGAGGTCGCTTCGCTTTAAGGTTTTAAGGCTATGCAGACTGGATGGTTCCTTAAAACCTAATAACCTTAAAACTTCAAGACCTCATAAGGTCGCTTCGCTTTAAGGTATAAGGTTATGCAGACCGGATGGTTCCTTAAAACCTTATAACCTCAAGACCTAATAACCTCACCTACTCTATGCAACAAATTATTTATGCGCAAAACCTTTGCGACGAATTAGATAGTCTTGTCGCGCAACTTGCGCCCGACCGTGTGTTCGTGCTGACCGACACGACTACGCAGGAGTGTTGCTTGCCCCTGCTCAAGAGTAGTGTGGCGGTTAGCAATGCTCAGCACATCACGATTGGGAGTACCGACGCGAGCAAGACGTTAGAAAGTCTTGCCACGGTGTGGGAAGCGCTCGGCAATGGTGGAGGAAGTCGCCACTCGCTCTTACTTTGCCTCGGCGGCGGAATGGTTACGGACCTCGGCGGATTTGCTGCAGCTACGTTTAAGCGAGGCATTCCCTTCATAAACATTCCCACAACGCTCCTTGCCATGGTTGACGCAGCCGTTGGCGGTAAGACGGGAATCAATTTTAATGGGTTAAAAAACGAAATTGGAGTCTTTCGCGAAGCTGAAGCCGTAATTATCAACACGGAGTTTCTTCGCACCCTCGACGCTCCCAACTTACGCTCGGGTTATGCCGAAATGCTCAAGCACTCCTTACTTGACGGCGTAGAAATGTGGGCAACACATCTGAATTTTGAACTCTCCACGCCCGATTATTCCCTGCTTCAAGACCTTGTGCGCCAAAGCATTGACGTCAAGCGTCGCATTGTGGTGGAAGATCCTACGGAAAAGGGTATTCGTAAAGCCTTAAACCTCGGGCATACTACGGCGCACGCCTTTGAAAGTCTTGCCCTGCACGAAAATCGTGTCTTGCTTCACGGTTATGCCGTAGCTTGGGGACTTGCCGGTGAGTTATACCTCAGCGCAACGAAATTAGGATTCCCCACCGACCGAATGCGCCAAACGGTTCAGTATATCAATGAGCACTACGGCAAATTCGACTTTACCTGTAAGCAATACGAGCAACTATACGACTACATGACGCACGATAAGAAGAATGTGGGTGGCGTCATTAACTTTACCCTCCTCAACAATGTCGGAGACATCTGCCTCAATCAGCATGCCACGAAGGACGAACTCTTTGATATGTTCGACTTTTTGAGGGAAGGGGCGTAGAAGAGTACAACTAACAGAATACAGAGTACAACTGCCATGCGGAGTATTTAATCCGGATGGCGCTCTCCCCCTGTTTATAGGGGGAGGGGACCACGAAGTGGTGAGGGGGTGCAATATGCACCGCATGGCATACTCCTAACTACTCACTCCTAACTACTCACTCCTAACTACTCACTCCTAACTACTCACTCCTAACTACTCACTCCTAACTACTCACTCCTAACTACTCACTCCTAACTACTCACTCCTAACTACTCACTTTAATCTGCACCCCCTCACCAGCAAAGCTGGTCCCCTCCCCCTATAAACAGGGGGAGAGCGCCATCCGGATAATTACCCTGCAAGGCATTTTCTCCTTTCTCATTTCTCCTTTCTCATTTCTTTAACCTATGTTCTACCTCCTCCTCAACGCCTTTACCGTAATCCTCGGCAGCCTCATCGGCGCCCTTGCCAAGAGATTTATTCGCGATAAGTACATCACGGTGATGAACACCGCCATGGGACTCGCCGCCTTAGTTTTGGGCATTAGCGTGGCTATGGAAAATATGAAGTTGTCCAACTATCCCGTGCTCTTTATTGGGTGTCTTTCCGTGGGCGGACTTATCGGTACTGCCCTTCGTTTTGACCAGCGCATGGAGAGTGCCACGCAGAAGGTGAGCAAAGGAAGCGGCAACGACATTGCCCAAGGAATCACCACGGCAGTACTCCTGTGCTGCGTCGGTACGCTTTCCATGATGGGCCCAGTGCTTTTGGCGCTCAAGGGAGACAGCACGTATCTCATGACAGTGGCAATTTTGAACCTCGTAACGATGATTGTCATCGCCTCTTCCTATGGCATTTGGACGGCAGTTACTGCCATTTTCGTTTTCCTCTGGCAAGGCGGTTTTTATCTTATCGCAAAAATGTCGGCAGACTTAATCTCCGACGAATTGGTGGCTGAAACCTCCATCGTTGGGGGCGTTCTTATCGCCGCAGCCGGACTTGGTGTGATGCACATCAAGGATTGTAAGACCATCAACCTGCTCCCTGCCCTCCTCATGCCACTCCTGTTTTTCTTAATCAGAAACCTTTTCGTTTAAGATTGGAACGCTATAAATTAACCTTTTAAACATCCCCCCTCCCCGCCTTTGTCGGTACTCCCCCTAACTTAGAGGGAGAATTTATATACACACTTCCGTTAGAAAATTCCGCATAAGATTCTCATAAAAAATCAGTTGGAAAATTCAGTGAAGTACACATTCTAAATTCTCCCTCTAAGTTAGGGGGAGTACCGACTTTAGTCGGGGAGGGGGTATGTTTGAGATAATTGATACTTACATCATGAAAAAAACATCCCTCCTCCTCGCCCTCTTCCCCCTTTTAGCAGCAGCACAATCGCCATCTGTTGCCATTAAAGAATACTTCAAGAAGGTCATTAGTGCTCCTGCCGGTACACTTGCTCCTGCGCCCGACGCCACCTTACAAACGGCACAGATTTCTGCCGACGAAGCATGGACGCTTTGGAAAGAAAGTTTCACGGAAGCCTCTTGCTATACCAAGCAGGCGATTAGCGCCGACTCGCAAGGGGCTTACGACATCCCCGAAGCCTTAGAGCCCAACGCCCGCATGCCTTACTATTACGGCACCAAGGGAGAACTGCCTGCCGAGGGTTATCCCTTCTTCCTCTACCTCCATGGTTCGGGACCGAAGGCGAATGAATGGGCTACGGGACTCAAACTTGCCAACTATTTCAAGGACGGTCCGAGCGCCTATCTCGTACCTCAGATTCCGAATGAGGGAGAATATTACCGCTGGTGGCAACGTGGCAAGCAGTATGTGTGGCAACACGTGTTACGTAGCGCACTTTTGGACGAAAACATCAATCCCCTGCGCCTCTATTTCTTTGGTATTTCCGAGGGAGGTTATGGCAGTCAGCGCTTAGCGAGTTTCTATGCCGACTATCTCGCAGGTGCGGGTCCGATGGCGGGAGGTGAACCGCTTCAAAATGCTCCTGCTGAAAACTTAATGCACACGGCTTTCTCGCTTCGCACTGGTGAACTCGACCGTGCCTTTTATCGCGACATTTTAACCCGTCGCACAGGTGCCGCTCTCGATACTTTGGCAGCCCACTTCCCAGGTTATTACCGCCATTGGATTCATCTTCCCAAGGGGCGCGGACATAGCATTGACTATGCGCCTACAACGCCCTGGTTGGCAGGACACGTGCGCAACGCTGCGCCTCAAGTGTTCCGCTGGGAGAATTTCGAGATGGACGGCTGGAAGCGTAATGCGTTTTACAACCTAAAGGTGGTGGAAGAAGTGGCAGACAGTGCTGGCAACCGCACGTTCTATACCTACGAAACCCGTAAGAACGAGATTCACATTACGGCTGAACACGTGGCTTACGAAATTACGATTCGCGATCCGGGAATGGGTATTCCCTTGAGTCAGGTGAAGCACTACACTCCCTCACCCCACGGAAAGTTGCGCATTTTCCTTGACGAGCGTCTCTTTAACCCAAAGCGCGCAGTCACGGTTTTCGTAAACGGCAAGCAGGTATTTAAGGGCAAACTCCAACCCTCTGCCGCCGCACTCGCAGAAAGCATCGCCACCTTCGCCGATCCCTGCCGCCGCTTCCCCTATGCGGTGGATGCGGAATGGTAAACATACACCTTATTATACAGAACAGTAAAGTGGAGAGGACCTCAACAAGAAGTCCTCTCCACTTTTTATATCAACAGGTACTCATTATTCACATGTTCAAACATAGCATATGTGTGGGCAATAATATAGGTGTTGTCCACGAAAACTCGTTTGTTTATTTAGAGCCACTAATGAACACGAATTTTCACTAATATCCATCCGGTCTTAAATGTCCCGCAAGGCATTAGTGAAAATTAGTGCCCATTAGTGGCTACAATAATAAGAGCACAACATCTTTGGTGTAAGGATTATTCGTGGACGTCTGCTATATTATTACCTATGTGTGATGTAACGCTTTCAGTTCCCCTACTCCCTACGAATACTTTCCACAGGATTTCTGCGCGCCACTTTCAGCGTTTGCCAAGCGATGGAGACAAGGGCGAGGAGGAGCGTAAGGACTACGGCAATGACGATTGCCCACCAGGTGGAACTGATGCGATTTGGGAAAAGTTCTAAATAAATTTCCGTGCCCTTCAAGATAAGCGGAAGCGAGAGCATTGCTGCTAAGAGGGAGAGAATAAGGAAGGGACGGGCAAGGTGCCAAGAAGCATTCATCACCGTTGCGCCCATCACTTTGCGCAGGGCGATTTGTTTGCTCTGCTGTTCGGTGTAAGAAATGGACATGGCAAACATTCCCAGGACAGAAATTAGCGTAGAGATGCACATAAAGCAGAGCACCATTGCCAACATATTCTCCAAGTCCTTCATGGGTTCGTCAAGGATTTCATCAACAGTGCGCATCACAAAATCCTTTTCCATTCCCACCATTTCCTTCGTCACAGCGCGACACGTAACCAGCATCTTCTGCTTCGTGGCAGGGATGTCTTTCATCCCATCTTCCGAAAGTTCCACCAACATGCTGAATGCACGATTCCGATTCATCATCACGGCGATCATATTGTGCCCGTCAGTCATCGGGTTGCCACTCACGGGGTCCCAAGAGCGGTAATCTTTAATCACTCCGCATACAGGATAACACGCTGTTCCCTCAATCTGTCCACCCACATTAGGATTTTCGGCAGTGATTTTATAACGGTCGCGCGTGTCTTCCGTAATCCAGTGCTTGTCATTGTCGGGTTCGCAATATTGTTCCACCACTTCAAACCCAAGCATGCTCATGCAGGTGGTATCCATTTGGGAATAGAACACCCACGAAGTGACAGCCTCGCCCGTTTCACTCTTCTCCTGAATACCATTCGTTTGACAAGCCCACGGACCTTGGTGTATCCACCCCACACGTTTCACTTCGGGCATCGCCAATAGGCGGTCGTAAATCGGGCGGAGTTGTTCGGTGTAGGTAGAATAGGTTTGAGTAAAAATTTGCACCAATCCTTCCGTGCGGTAGCCCATAGGAAGTGTGGCTAAGTAGTGCATCTGCGCCACCATGACTATGCCGATGGCAATTAACGCTGTGCTAATCAAGTTTTGAAGCACAATAAACACACGACTGAGGCGCATTTTGCTTTGGAAGCGGAACGAACCTTTCACCACGTCAATAGGTTTGAAGCGCGAAACAATAATTGCTGGAATCAACCCTGCCATGAGCGACACCAAGAGCAACAATGCCACGGCGGTGAGGATAGAAACGAGGTCGGAGAAGATGCAGATTTCCGCTTCTAAGAGTTCTTCAAACCAGGGACGGGCAATTACCGCCACCATACACCCAAGCACGAAGCACCCTGCCGTAAAGACGAACGACTCCATGAGATTGCGCCCCACTATTTGAGACACGGTATCGCCCAAAAGGCGGCGCGTGGCGAGTTCCTTGGCACGTTTTCCGATTAATGCCGTTGTGAGGTTGACATAGTTAAACACGGCAGATACCAAAAGTACGATGGCAACGCCCAAGAGTATCCACACCATCTCTTCGCTACCGTTGCGGAAACCGGAGTTACGCCCGAGGTTGGCAAAGTAGCATTCGCTCAACGGCGTTAACGACACACCGCTAATATAGTTGTCATCAATCGGTTCGCGTTTCCAGAATTGCCAGGTCTCTATGTATTTTTCCAACAAGGCATTCTTGGTTTCTTCCACCGAAGCGCCTTTGTGCAACGTAACAAAGGTAACGATGCTACCGAAATTGTCTAACCAGGCACGACTTTGCTCTTCCACTTTCATGGAGAAGAGAATTTCCACGGGCGAGAAGAAATCGTCGGTGTCGAAATTCTCAACCACGCCCACAATAGTCAAAGGTTCGTCTTGCCCTAACAGACGCAGGGTTTTGCCTATGGGATCGGCATCGGGGAAAGCGCGTTTTGCGAACTCTTCACTCACGAGGATTTCCGTGGGCGACTCCAACACTTTTTCGCGCGCCACACCGCGCAATTCGTAATTGAAATATTGGAAGAAGGTGGAGTCAATCGCCATGGCCTTGGTCGTGAAAGTGTTTTCACCCGCCAAGACATCCCAAGGACGGGTTGCCCCAACGCGCGTAAAACCTTTAATCTGCGGAATCTTTGGGCAAATCTCCGGACCCGTTCCTACGGTCATGGCTATCATTTTGCTGGAGCCAATGACGTAAAGTTCATCGTTAAGCGCTTGCGACTTACCCACCATAAATTCTGTTCGGGCATACGAAGCAAACAGAATCACAAAGCCCAGCGCCATGCTCAGACCAAAGGCTTGGATAGCCGTATAAAGTTTGTTACGGCTGAGGAATATGAAGTAGGATTTCATTGCTATTCTTATTTTAGAAAGTTTCTTATATATGCTATAGTTGCTATAGATTCAATAGTTTCTATAAACTATATAGAGCATCTATTTCTTCTATATCGCCAACTCATTCACTACTTCGCCATCCAGCAAATTGATGGTGCGATGTGCGAAAGCCGCATCGCGTTGTGAGTGTGTCACCATCACAATCGTTGTGCCTTCAGCGTTAAGTTCGGAAAGGAGTTCCATGATTTCCTTGCCGTGCTTCGAGTCCAAGTTACCCGTAGGTTCATCGGCGAGAACGAGTTTCGGTTTTCCCACTACGGCACGCGCAATCGCCACACGCTGTTGCTGACCTCCCGAAAGTTGCTGGGGATAATGCTTTGCGCGATGACTCATATTGACAAGGCGCAGAATTTCCAACACACGCTGCTTACGCTCTGCCTTGGGGAGGTCAAGGTATTTGAGTTGCAAGTCAATATTTTCCTCCACGGTGAGTTCATCTATCAAATTAAAACTTTGGAAGATAAAACCAATGCGCCCTCTGCGAAGACGTGTGCGCTCACTTTCTTTCTTCAGGGCAACTTCTTCTCCGTTTAACGTGTAGGTTCCACTATCGGGATTATCCAGCAAACCTAAAATATTGAGCAAGGTTGACTTTCCGCACCCTGAAGGTCCCATAATGGCAACAAATTCTCCTTCCTTTACTTCCATGTTTACACCATTCAACGCCACGGTAACAACTTCTTCCGTGCTGAAGGACTTTACAAGATCTTTTACTTTAATCATAAGTATTGAGTGTTTAGAGGTTGTGAGGTTATAAGGTAGTTAGGTTATAAGGTTTTGAGAATCCATGCGGATGAGGCGCCCCATCGGGGCAACGAGCCTATAGCCCAGGGCAAGTTCCGCAGGAACGGCGCCCTGGGTTGCTTGGTAGTGGAGGTGCGCCCCTGAAGGGAGCAAAAGCAGAATTGAAGAAGTTTCTACTTTACGTTGTTTAGGCTTTTGTCCCTTTCAGGGGCGCACCATGCGGGGCGTCAGCTCACCCAGGGTGTCGGCTCACAAGTTCGCCTTGCCCTGGGCTATAGGCTTCTGGGCTTTCAGCCCGCCCCGTTGTAAGGTCATTGGATTGTAGGTCATCCAAAGAGAAGGGACTTAACACCTTTTAAGCGAAGCAACCTCATAACCTTCATTCGTGTTGCAAATTTAACCCACAAAAATCTTACCCTCCAAGCCTTTTTTGCCTCCAAGAGTGGATTGTATGATTATCACACACCACATTGTATGAATATCATACACTTTACCCATTCACACTGCGGTTCTATAGTAAGAATCTTTGCGCACTCCCTTAAATTTCCCTACTTTTGTAGCACTAAAAAACAAGTTTTTCCCTATGACTGCTTACGACACCTTGCTCGTTGTTGACGATAACCCTGCCGTGCTCACCGCCATCAAGATTGCGCTGGGCGCTTACTTTGCCAAAATCGTGACACTCTCAAATCCCGAGCAGATTCTCTTAACGATGAACCAAGAACCCATTGATGCGGTGTTGCTGGATATGAACTTTGCGCCCGGACTTAATTCTGGGCAGGACGGACTCACTTGGTTGAAGAACATTCACCGCACTCACCCCGACATTCCCGTAATTTTGATTACCGCATACGCCGATATAAATTTAGCAGTTCGCGGATTGAAAAACGGGGCTGCCGATTTCGTGACCAAGCCTTGGGATAACGAAGAACTCCTACGCACCCTGAAAAGCGCCATCAGCAAAAGCAAGGAAATTGTTCCCCTCGAACAAATCGAGACTGAGCACATCCAACGCGTGGTTGAGAAATGCCACGGAAATATCAGTCGTGCCGCCGAACTCTTAGGCATTACGCGCCAAACCCTTTACGCCAAAATCCGAAAATGACACACCTCGATATGCTCCTTACCCTCGGCGCCGTGGTTCTCCTTGGGTTGGGCTACACCATATATAAATATGTGCGCCACCAGTTCCTCTTGCGCGACCGTGCCCACCTCATGCGCGAGGCCATTCGTAACAAGGACTTCTCGTTCCGACTTCCCACGAAGGGACTTTCCTTTGGCGAGCGCGCCCTGCAAGAAGTGCTCAACGATTTCAGTGGGTATATCAACACGCTCTCGGCGCAAAAGGAAGTGGAGTCTTGGCAACGCCTGACGCGCGTACTCACCCACGAAATTATGAATGCCGCCACGCCCATCAGCAGTATCACACAGGCCTACCTGTCCGACCCTGCGCTGAAAAATACGCCCTACGAAGAGGGCATACGTGCCATTCACACCACCAGCACGGGCATGGCGGAGTTTGTAAAAAACTTCCGCAAGATGAGCGCCCTGCAAGAACCCACGCTGACCGACATACCCCTACTCGACTTACTCCTTTCGCTGAAAAGCATGCACACGGACCTCACATGGACACTTCAAGTGGCAACAGATGCACGCATCAAGGCGGACGAGAATATGCTGCGCCAAGTGCTTGTCAATCTCATTCAAAACGCGAAGGAGGCGGGCGCTACGGAAATTGCTTTTCGCTTCACACAACAGCAGGCGTCCGTCGTTTATGCCCATGACCCAGAGCGCAAATTCTCACTCTCTGTCAGCAACAACGGAAGTCCCATTCCCGCTGAGGTGAGAAGCGAAATCTTCATCCCCTTCTTCACCACCAAACCCACAGGCACGGGCATCGGTCTGCCCCTCTCGCGCCAGATGATGATGAAGCAGGGCATCAACCTCTTGCTCAGCGACCGCCCTTTGCCGGGTTATCACGCCACTTTCGTACTTTGCAATTAAGTGAATGTTAGCAATAGTACCACAAGCCATCTATTTTTACAAACATTACGAGTGGCGCGACACCGTATGCGAGATACGAAAAACAAACTCCGAGTTAAATTGAATTAACTCGGAGTTTGTTTTATTTAAGTCCATATTAGTTTTGGGACTATTGGAGTAGCGACAAATTATCTACAAATCATTTAATTACAATCCGATCCACGGGTTGCTCCTTCACCTTGTCGAAGGGGTGCACTTGATACTTTACTTTAGTGAAGTCAATCTTCGCCAATTCGATGCACCGAATGGTGTTGTTGTAAGCCGTTTTGAAATACACTTTGCGGTGTGTCAAGTCAATTACAGAAGTCCAATGCGTGGCGCTGGGAATGTCGGGGGCTGTGCCCTGCGGATGTTCGGAGCCAATGGGGAGGTCGAAGTTATTAAGGATGTGGAAACATTGCTTCACCGTGCTGAAAGCGTCTTCTAATTGCGGCGCAGTGGCGCGGTAGAAGGCGGCACGCACAAAGCGTGAGGGAGGAGTGGCATCGCCGGGCAGTCCAAGGAATCCACTATTCCCACCCATGGGGAAAAGTTCCTGCTTGCCCAAAATTTGGCGTTGCGCATCTCCGGGAAAGAGGTTCACATAATTGTTTAGATTGGTAAGGTGCCACTGAAAATCGGGGGCATTCGTGAGCACGCCCACCGTGTTTTCATAAAAATGGGGCACACCGTCCATAATTTCAAGCACTACTTGGCGGCCGCTTGCGTCGCCAATTCTCCAGTGCACCACCGCCTCGTTGTCTAACCCCACAATGCGTAGGTCGCCCGATTGAATGGCTGTAATAACTTCATTCACCGTAGCAAATTGGGTGAGCATCCATTGGTTCAGTTGCAGGTCGCCAATGGTTTTCTCTCTCAAGCCTTCTTCAAAGGGGTGGTAACTGCCGTAGTGGGGAAAGAAGAACAATCCTGTGGACAACCCTTTTTCGTTAATCCCCTCGGCAATAAATTCTTCGCGCACCACGGAAAGTCCGACGACACCATATTTCGCCACAAACTTCATACCGTTAGCATCCATGGGCGTAAAGGATTGCAACTCCTCGCCACGAGGGATCACCACATACATCCCCGGCAAATCCATTTGCGCCCCCTCAATGGTGCGCGCTTGAATGTAACTTCCATCCTTGGCTGTAAGCGAAATACCCGTGCAGGCCATTCCGACAATCGCATTGCTCATAGCAACGACTCCTAAAACAATCTTTTTCATAGCATAAGTTTTTTAAGACGTTGCAAAGGTATGGGCATTAAAACGGTTGGTGCTAACACTTTGTCATAAATAACCTTAACGGGAAGTATAATAAAACTTAATACAAGTTTCGCATGTGCTCAACTTGTTAGGTCTTAAGGTCTTAAGGTCGCTTCGCTTGTGAGGTTATAAGGTGAGGTTGTGAGGTTATAAGGTTTCCGTGCGGAATACATGCCAGCAAGCGTTCGAGTCAAACCATCTCGTCTACTTGTACCTAAATTATCTACATTTATAGAGAAAATTCTATGTTGACTCGGCTAAAAGTTCTTGTAGTTCACAGAAGAGTTCTTCCGCTTCTTTTTTACTGATCCCAGCCTTCACAGCCACCGCTATTAAATCTTCCTTGGTCGGTTCTATAGTATCGTTGATAGAAGTTGTATGATAACCATTCAAACCACTGCTTGGCAAAAGGTCGTAAGCTGGTGAGAAATGCCAATCGCCATTTCTATAGATGAAGGCGAAGTTTTTGGCATGATCATCTTTGTTTCCTATGAGATAGTTAAACACCATCAAGCGATACACCTTCCACAGTTCTGCCATGTTGTGAGTCAGGAGTCCGCAAACTTGAAAGATGTGCGTATAATCCATACTCGGCAACCGATAGTCCGCCCCAATCAACCCCGCCACGCTTACAACATGAAGTTTGCCTGTATCAGAACGGTCAAAGCGTTCGACGCCAAAATACTTATCCTCAAACAAGCGAGTTTCGGGCATCTCTATGCCACACGCTTTGGCGAGCAGGGAATACTTGTACTCCTCCTGCCCTATGTGTTTGGGGTCGTACTTCGCGCGGAACTTCACCAACCACTCCTTACCCTCGTAATAGGCAAATATCTTCGGACGAGCACCACCAGGAGAACCGCCACGCGACTGCAGTTCTTCAATTCCCGTTCCCGTATATTCATCACTATCAAGAATCCGCTCTGCTTCTAATGCTAATTTTTCAAAATCGACATACTCTTGAGTGGATACCACACTCTTGTCGGGACGAAATTCTAAAGCGCCGCGACCTGTGGAACCTACCAGAACCAAGCGGTCAAGAAGCGTAAGGTGATGAGGATTGATGCCCTTTTGCTGAAGATATCTGTCAAGAATGAGTAGTCCCCAACCATCAGGTAGACAATCATCAAACACCCCAAAACCACCATCGAACGGTCTTGGTTTTGCAACAAACACACCACTGCGAAGGGGCAATTCAAATGGAGAGATGGAAAATCCAGTTGATAACCATTCCACAGCATATTCAAAAGCACACAATCCCTCTTTCGTCAGAGCCATACGCCCCACTAATTGATTGTGGTACAATACTTCTACTTGCTTGACACTATTCATTATTCTTGCCTCGTTTGCGATTCACCTTTTGTTCGTTTAGCACCTCATCGATGGACTGAAATTGTTTCTGCGTAAACACACTATCGAAGTCAGCTAAAGCATTCAGTGCGAATGCAATTTGAAGCAGTCCCCTCAATGCGATTTCACCAGTCTGCTCAAATCTACGATAGGTAGCAAACTTCAGTCCTGCTCTCGTCGCCATTCCTTCCTGCGTCAGATTGAGTTCTAATCGGCGTACCTTTACTCTCGCCGCAATTTGCTGCGCCACGTCGTTTGGCGTGGAAAGATTAAATGCTAATATATTGTTCATAGATATACAATTTTATAGACTACAAACATTATTTTATTTGTTACAAAGTTAGCATTTTATCTTCAGGTAGGCAAAGATTACTGGTATTTTATTGTTGTCTGGTAATCTTTTCAAGGATGACACAGTTGTTTAGTACTTCATCTTATAATATTGGTGTCTGGTAAAGTTTTTGAGAAGTAATGGCCTGAAAGGCCAATAAGCACCCAGCCCAGGGCAACGCCCTGGGTCTATGGATGTTTGGGTTTGCGCCCTGAAGGGGCAAAAGCATTGCAGTTCAAACTCTTATAATTGCTTTTGCCCTTTCAGGGCGTAAGTCTCAACTGCAACAACACCCAGGGCGTTGCCCTGGGCTAATGGCTTTATCCCCTTTCAGGGGAATCATCCAAGCTGTGGGGCTTATACCATTCAAACATCTTTATATTCATAGAGTTAGAGGCGTTTACCGGACAGCAATATAAAAAACACCCCCCAGCGGAAATGTATGGTTCAGCTGGGGGATGTAATCTTTAAGGTGGGTTCTGTTTATCTTTCCGATAAAATTTCTATAGCCTTGTCCTTGTTGGAGGAAAAAGTAAATTGCTTTAGAATCTCCTTTGGATTGAAATCCACAATTCGGGGTGCAAGAACTTTTAATGCTTCCAACTTATCATTATCAAAGGAAAACAAAGCGAGGAGTTTTGCACACTGCTTGCTATCAAAGTAACTGCTGATGCAAGCCACCTTGAGGACGCCAATCTTCTTATCACCAAACGAGGCGTCCTTTACGACTTCACACATCATCTTAAAGTCCTTTCGATGCATTGCTTTTGGAGGACGCTCACCCCTCAATTCCTTTTTGGGATAACGTTCCACCTGTGGACTTTGCTCTGAAGCCATCATTGGCATGGCAAGGGTAAATAAAACGAATAGTGCTATTACAGATTTCTTCATATTTTAGGTTTTGAGGTAATAAGGTTATGAGGTTTTGAGGTTATAAGGTTATGAGGTTATAAGGTTATAAGAACCATCCGCATGGCAGTTGTACTCTGTTCTCTGTACTCTGTACTCTAAAAACTGTACTCTGTCATCTGTACTCTATTCTCTACTTCCCCACCTTCTTCACCAACTCTTCAAATTGGTCAAGATTGCGAGGGTCGGCATTTACTTCTAAAAGGTGGCCTTCGCGGTCAATGAGGAAATAAGAGGGATAGGAGTTGACTTTCAAGAAGTCTTCGACAGCGCTTTGTTGGTCAGCGGGCAAATTGACGTGCCCCACGTTTTCACCCGTTACGTTGTACTCGTTGATGACATTCTTCCACGAAATTTCGTTAGAGTTATTAGCCATGTAGAGGAAGAACATGTCGTAAGGCTTCATGCGTTCGTAAAGTTCCTGACTGTGCTTCATGGCTTCCTTACAAGGACCGCACCAAGTGCCCCACACATCTATCAAGATGATTTTGCCTTTCCAGGGTTCGATAATCTTGCGCAAAATCTGTTCCCCTTCAGTGATGCCTTCCAGATTGTCGGTAGAGAGCAGGTTCGTGGAGTTGGAGAAATCCTTTCGGGACAATGCTTCGTACTTCTCATTCAGCGCCAAAACCTGCTGACGGGCAAAGTCCAACCTGATATTTTCATTCAGCCAATCAGTTGTCATTTCTGCGAGCGGTTGACGCATATCGTTTATATAATCATACAGTATGTGCGCAGTATACAAGTCGCGCAAAACGGAACCACACTTTACTTTCTCTGTGACTCTTTGTGCTCTGTCAATTAGGTCTGCTTCTCGCAATTCTGATTGCAAACGTATAAACACATTATTGACTTGCGCCACCAATTCGCCATTGTTAAAAGCCTCCACCAAAACTTTCTTCTCTTCTGCCGTGCATCCTTCCACCGCCTTGCGGAGTTGCTCCAATTCTCCTTTGTAGTTCTGAAAAGCCTGACGCTCCGTCTCGCTCAAGGTGATGGTTCCTTTTTGAACGTGTGTAAGAACCAGATCAATGGCATCCGTTCCTGATAGTTCTTCATCCATGTATTCGAAGTAATCATTGGTAAAGTCATTCATGTCGCAGTAAAGCGTGTAGGGCACACTCCTTCTTGCCCAACATTCAGTAGTCACAAAGTCCATGAAATCCTTGGGCAATTTATAATCCTTAGCATAGAAACGCGTTTGCATTAGATATGCCCCCAAATTGGTCGTGTAATAGTTGCGGAGGTAATAGACATAGCGCGTAGAAAGATGGGGATGCTCTTTTATGCGGAGGTCAAGCAGACTATCAGCATCCTGTTTGTTTTGCTTCATAAAGTCAAGGTACTCCATAACTTTCTCCTCCGCTAAACTGCCGAAAGCAACCTTGCTGTGGTGCACTTCGTAAAAATACCGCTGTACATTGTAATATCCAATTTCCTCAGGATAACTCCAAAGTTCGTTTTGCAGTCGGGCATCTTTGCCCATGACCAAGTGCTGACCGGTTTTAACATCGTAAAGAAAGTAATACGTCTCGCCCGGTTCAATCACCGTATTGATATTACTGCGCCCCCAATCAACGTAAACTTGAGTAGTGTTGAGCACAGGCACGGTAATCTTGAAGCGCCCTTCTGAATCAAGCGGAGCGTTGAAAATATCTTCCGTTGCTGTGACAAAATTCATAATTGCCACATCCACATATTTACCTCCTTGGCTTTGCATCTCGGGTGGCATATTCTTAATCCATCCCATGACGGTCACGCTATCGCCCGAGAGATAATCATTGTCCTTGAAGCAGGTGCGTTCGTCTCGAGTGGGATAGTTAGGGATATAGGGGGTAGTGATAGCTTCGCAAACGAAGGGTTTATTCTTTCCAATGCGCACTTTGCGAAGCCCCTTCTTCTGCTTGTTTACAGTGACGAGAAGCGTATCCTTTCCTTCAGCGATGGAGAACTCATGCTTGTCCTTCTTCTCACTGCTTGAAAGCACCTTCCAAGTGCGGCAATCGTAAATCACATGGTTTTCAGCAAAACCAATCAGCCATTCCCCCGTCTTCGCATTGCGCCAATACGTGTCAGTAAGGACTTGCGCCTGTGTAGTGAAGGCAAGGAGGGAGAAGAGAAGCGTAGTGAGTATGTGTTTCATTTGTGTAGTTGGTTAGATGGTTATGCCATGCGCCTTGATAAGGCGTTGCAAGCGCTCTATTTCTTCTGCTTGCAGCTTCACTTGTTGGCGCAGGGCGTGTAGTTCGTTTTGTTCTTCTTGGCGGTAACCGGTGCGTGCGGCGTGCATGCGTTCTTTGATGCCGCCTTGGGTGACGAATTCCTTTTCCAATGAGATTAGATGTCGGTTGAGCATCGTATCCACCATATAGCAAAGGGTGAGGGCTATGTTTGCCATCTCCTCGTTGTTCCATTTATCAAAGTGTGGCTGATAATCCTCCACGCGATTGTGGATTTTGCAAAACTCCTGCATCTTACTATAACGATTGTGCGCAACTGTCCAAATCGTGAGGTTGCGCGAAATGAGATAGTCCCGATAATCTTCGCGTAATTCTTGGATTGAACTTCGTGCCACATTGAGGAGTTTCAGTTGCATTTCTGTGGATGCAACTCCATCCTCTATACCCTCAACAATATTCTGCTTTCCACTGCGAGCAGCCTGTATCATCTGGTCTACCGTACGGTCGCCATGAGCAGGAAGGAAGCGCTTGCAGAATACATAAGTCAGATGGTAGAGCACCTCACTTTTCTGGTAGAAGTATGTATTGCGCCAGGGCGCTTGCCTCTTTAGAACTTGTTGCATAGGATATGTGATTTAATGATTTGAATAGAAGCTATAGATTCAATAGATGCTATAGATAGGGGCAAAGATAGAGTTTTTTGAGAGGATAGATGCTATAGATTCTATAAATTCTATAGTTTCTATAGTCTCTATAGTCTCTATAGCATCTATCCTCCCTTAATCATTCCTTCGCAATAATCTCCGCAGGGTTCTGCCTCATCACGGTGCGTACGTGGAGGGAGACGACGAGGAGGATGACGAGGGAGGTCATACAGATGCTGAGGAGGAGGGGCATGACGGGAGAGATGAGGTGGGGAGGAATGAATTGTTGCCTACCCCAATCTTGTAAGAATTGGTTGAAAAGGATGCCTACGGGGATAGCAATCACGCTTGCCACTCCGATAAGCCACAGATAGAGCCGACCGAAGAGCAGGGCAATGTCCCCTCGCTTGGCGCCATGTATCTTGCGTAGCGCTACTTCCTTTTGGCGTGAGCGGGTGTCAAGGGCAATAGTGCTCCAAATTCCCATAAAGCAGATTAAGGCGCAGATGGCGGAGAGTATCCAGGCACCGCGCTGCAGGTTGAGGAGTGCTTGGAGTTCCTCGGTATGGGTGTCGCGCAGGTTGAGTACGGTTTCTCGCAAGGGAAGCGGATTGATGCGGCGCATTACCTCTTTCATTTCCTGCATCACTTCTTGGTACTCACCCTCTTCGGGTTCAATGATAAATTGACCAAAAACTCCATAAGGATTCTGACGGAAGATGGCAAGGTTATGAGAAAAGAAGTGTTGGTGATTGTAAGGCAGCGTGGCATACGTACCGCCAATAGGCCATACTTCATAAACGTCGTTCCATCCGAGGTAAAGACTGAGCGTTCCGTTTTTGATTACTCCTAAGGAGTCAAACGCAGTGTAGAGCGCCTCGTTGAGCACGATGCATTCTTTTCGTTGGTCCTCGGGCACGAACCATTTGATGGGGCGTTGCCAAAAGTCGAAGAAGGCGGTGTCGGTCAGGAAGTAGGTCTCGAAATGAGTAGTACCAAGCGCCTCTTTAGCACCAGGCGTTTCTCTAGTCTCTTTGAACGACATGCGCATCCTGGAATGTTCGATGGCACGCTTGATTCCCTTGCGAGGCATCTGCAAGTATTCTTTCAGCGCCACAAAGTCGTTGGGGTTGTAGGGGTTTATGGCAAGGCATTCCTGATAGTGGTCGTCATTTTCGGGAATGTTCTTTTGGTCTTTTACCAACCCTATGAACTGCGTGAATGCCAGTGCGCCCGAAAGGAAGACGAGGCTCACCACCAACTGAACTCCCAGCATGGTATTGCGCAAGGAGTGCCCCGCATTGCGGTGTAATCCTGCCGCCAAGTTGGTGTTTGACTTGCGGATGCGAAGGAGTGCCACCCACACGACAAAGGCACTCAGCAATGCCACGCCGCAGAAGACCAGTAGAATCGTAGCATTCTGACCATACACCACCCAACCAAGGTTGTCAAACATTGTCCTGAAGTGCACTTCCACAAAGTTGACCAACCAACTCATCAACACCAAAGCTACTGCCAATGCGAGGGCAAGGACAAGAGATACCTCCGTCAGGAAGAGTCCATACAGACTCCACTTTGAAGCACCGTGCACCATGCGGAGCATTACCTCGCGTCGGCGCATCTGGAAGAGTTGCAACTGCATCTTGAGGAAACCCACAAGGGCTGCCAGCAGTACCATGGAACTGATGACGTAAACAATGGTGCGCACTAACAGTACAGAGCCATTCCTACGGCTAATCACCTCGCTCATTGACTCCACCTTTGCTTTCAGTCCCAAGGGTTGGAGACGGAGGTTTGCTGCCTGCTCCAGGTCTTTTGCGGTGTAACCTTCCTGCAGCAGCACCTCGTATTTCGTGGCGTAAAAGCGCTCTACTGCTTTATGCTCACTACCTTTCATACAATAGAAAGCCCAATTTCTGATAACGTCATTAGTGGACATCGTTTTCACAACATCAATCACTGTGTAGGTGTCTATAACTACGCGCTCTTCCTCAACATTAAAATACTCATAGTGAATCTTAATGCCCACAGGATTCTTGTCGCCGAAGATGAATTTCGCCTGCGTTTCGCTCAATACCGCTTCGTCATTATTCAGCACAGGAATCTTCTCGCCCGTCAGCGCCGAACGCGCTCCGCGGAAGTTAAGGTACTCGGGCATCGTGAGACTAAACGTCAAGTCCATCGTTCTTTCCGTAGAGTCGGGAAATTCTATTATGATTTGAGACGAGCCAGACCGGTCGTCCACGTAGAACAGTTTTTCCACGCCCACCATACCTCCGCCAGAGGTCAGCGCCGTGTGAATATCTTCATTGATTATGATTTGCCGCGTATTGAAAGCAACGCTCCCATCTTCGGGATTGGGAGCAATGTCTTCATGATGAATATCCACGAACGACATTTCGTAAGTGCGGTCAAAGTAAGGTTCGTCACAAATGGCGGGATTACCCAAGTGCATCAGCACAAAGTGCGTAGCCGCCAGCGTGACCATGCCCACAGCAAGGGCAAGAATACTAATCGCATTCTGCAATTTGTATTTCAGCAGATTGCGGAGGGAGATTTTGAGGGTGTGGAGGAACATAGTGTTTGAAAGGAGAAAGGAGAAAGGAGAAAGACCATGCGGAGCTTTTAATCCGGATGGCGCTCTCCCCCTGTTTATAGGGGGAGGGGACCGCCTTGGCGGTGAGGGGGTGCTGAATACAAGCGAGCGGAAATTATAATAAGTGGTCTATTCTTTATTTTTTTCAGGATGTGCATTCTTGCACCCCCTCACCACTTCGTGGTCCCCTCCCCCTATAAACAGGGGGAGAGCGCCGTCCGGATTAATATCCCGCATGGTAGTTGTACTCTGTGCTCTGTACTCTATTATCTGTCAGTTGTACTCTGTGCTCTGTACTCTCGCATCATTCCTTCGCAATAATCTCCGCAGGATTCTGCCTCATTACCGTGCGGACGTGGAGGGAGACAACGAGGAGGATGACGAGCGAAGTAAGAATGATGCTGAGGAGGATGGGCATAACGGGAGAGATACTTTCTTGGTTGCCGAAGTCCTTCAAGAATTGATAGAAGAGAATGCCTACGGGGATTGTAATTACGCTTGCTACTCCGATAAGCCACAGATAGAGCCGACCGAAGAGCAGGGCAATATCCCCTCGCTTAGCACCATGAATCTTGCGTAGCGCTACTTCTTTCTGTCGTGAGCGGGTGTCAAGGGCAATAGTACTCCAAATTCCCATAAAGCAGATTAAGGCACAGATGGCTGAGAGAATCCAAGCACCACGCTGGAAGTTTTCTAACGCAGAGAGTTCTTGAGTATATTTCTCGCGCAGATTATTCACCGTGGGTTCCAGCGGTAACGGATTGATACGGTGCATAGTTTCTTCCATTTGTTCCATAACCTCGTGGTACTTGCCCTCTTCGGGTTCAATGATATATTCTACCCCGAAATTTTCGGGGCATTCCTGCATCACCGCACATTCCCATTTCTCGTGATCTTTTGTCTCATTCTTATAGGGCAGTGTGGCATAGGTTCCGCCGATGGGTAAAGTGGAGGAGTACTTTGGGGTTAAGGTTCCCGATTTGATAACACCCAAGGAATCCAACTCGGCATACAATTTTTCACTCAGCAAGATGCACTCTTGTCGTTGCTCCTTGGGTACAAACCATTTGTTGGGGCGTTGCCAAAAGTCGAAGTAGGCGGTGTCGGTTAAATAATGCACCAGGAAGTTCTGGCGATTCAGCGCCTCTTTCGCTCCAGGGGTTTCCATATATTCTTGAAACGTGTTGAAGATTTCGTTATTCTTAATGGCGCGCTTGACATATTGAGGATTGGTTTGCAGGTATTCTTCAAAAAGTCTGCAATCCTCTAAGTCGTAGGGGCGAATCTGAATGCATTCGGCATAATGGTCGTCGTTGTCGGGAATGTTTAATTGGTCCTTGATGTATCCCATGAGTTGCGAGAACATCAATGAACCCGTAATGAATACCATACACACCACCAACTGTATTCCCAACATCGTGTTGCGTAAAGCGTGGCGGGCATTGCGACGCATACCAGCCGCCAATCCTCGGTTAGTTTTGCGTATGCGGTGTAATGTAATCCACACGATGACGGCACAGAGCAAAACAACGCTACCATAAATCCAAAGCATTGTTTCATACTGTCCGTACACCACCCATCCCCATGCGTCAAACATGACATGCAGGTATTGCTCCGAATAGTTTGCTAACCATGACATCAGAATCATAGCCACCGCCAACGCACCTGTTAGCGTTATCATTACTTCGGTCAGGAACAAGGCAAACAGACTTTTTGCCGAAGCGCCATGCACCATACGGAGCGCAACTTCGCGTCGGCGCATTTGGAAGAGTTGGATTTGCATTTTCAAGAAACCCACAAGAGCAGCCAGCAATACCATGGAACTGATGAGATAGACAATCGTGCGCATCAGCATCAACTCCCGGTTTAGCTCCTTCAACACATCGTCAAGGAGGCTCACCTTTGCCTGCAAACCCAAAGGCGCAAGTCTTCTGTTCGCTTCTGCCTCCAAGTCTTTCACGGAGTATCCTTCCTGCAACAGAATTTCGTAGTCGATATCTATGGCTTTCCATTCGAAAGATACATCCTTCAAATCCCCACAGAGGTAGGTTTGATCCGTCGTAACATCTGTTTGCGTCAGGGTGCGATAAACGTCTCTCACCGTATAAGTGGCAGAATAGGCAATGTAGTCAGCGCCCATTTCTCTAACCACAATCTTGGTACCTATGGGATTTCCGTCGCCACAGATTCGTTTTGCCTGCGTTTCGCTCAACACTGCTTCGCCGTAGTTCAGCACTGGAATCTTTTCGCCCGTCAGTGCCGAGCGGATGCCACGAAAATTCAGATACTCAGGAAGGGTATTGCTATGAGCAAGGTCCATGCTTCGTTCCGTAGAATCTGCTAAAATCAAGGTGACTTTTTGAAGGTAGTAACGACCATCGGCATAGAATAGTTTTTCCACCCCAGCCATGCCCCCACCCGAAGTAAGGGCAGCATGAATTTCGTCGTTAATCTCAATACGATTTTGATTATTCGGCACATCATCAGCCACCTGCTCTTCAGTAGCACTTTTTGCGAAACTCATTTCATACAGGCGGTCGTAATAAGGTTCGTCACAAACAGCTGGCGGAGCATAATGGCTCAGCACAAAGTGTGTAGCCGCCAGCGTGACCATACCTACAGCAAGGGCAAGAATACTAATCGCATTCTGCAATTTGTATTTCAGCAGATTGCGGAGGGATATTTTGAGGGTGTGGGAAAGCATAGGTTTGAAAGGAGAAAGGAGAAAGGAGAAAGACCTTGCGGAGTAATTATCCGGATGGCGCTCTCCCCCTGTTTATAGGGGGAGGGGACCAGCTTTGCTGGTGAGGGGGTGCAAAACAAGCGAGTAGTTAGGAGTGAGTAGTTAGGAGTATGCCATGCGGTGCATTCTTGCACCCCCTCACCACTTCGTGGTCCCCTCCCCCTATAAACAGGGGGAGAGCGCCGTCCGGGTTAATATCCCGCATGGCAGTTGTACTCTGTACTCTGTACTCTGTACTCTGTACTCTGTTCTCTGTACTCTATTATCTGTCAGTTGTACTCTGTACTCTGTGCTCTGTACTCTTGTCTTACTCTTTCGCAATCATCTCCGCAGGCCGTACGCGGAGTACTTGGTGGAGGTGGTAACCTACGATGAGGAGGATGACGAGGGCGGTGATGACGAGGGCACCGAGGATGGGGAGTGTGGGAGAGAGACGCTCTGCCATACCATTGATAAAACCGTTTCTTGCCCAGTCTTTCAGGAGGGTGTTGAAGAGGAGGATGAGGGGTGTACTGACGATGGCGGCGATGCCGATGAGCCACAGGTAGAGGCGTCCGAAGAGCAGGATGATGTCTCCTCGCTTGGCGCCGTGAATCTTACGCAGTGCCACTTCCTTCTGTCGCGAACGGGTGTCGAGGGCTATAGTGCTCCAGATGCCCATAAGGCAAATGACGAGACAGATGCTGGAGAGTATCCACGAGGCATCACGCATGATTTCGATGAAGAAGATTTCGTCGTCGAGCGCATCGCGAAGGTTTGTCACACGTGGCTCTAAGGGTTTGGGATTGATGCGTTGCAGGGCTTCGGTGAGGTCGGCAAAGACGCGGTCGTAAGCACCCCTCTTGGGTTGGACAATAATCTCGGTAACCTCCTCGTCGCGCCAGTTTCCCAAGTGTACCACTTTGTACTTTTGCGTAATGCGAGTGTTATCAGTATAAGGCCAAGTGGAGAACGTGCCTCCGATGCGCAGGGGTTCTTTTTCAATAGACAGGAACCAACCATTGGCATTGAAGCCGTATCTTTCCATCATGGCATAGAGCGAGTCGCTCATCAGGATGCAATCGTGGCGCTCCTCCGGGGGAAGCATCCAGTTGATGGATATGTTCAAAAAGTCGAAGATGGCGGTGTCGCCCACCATGCACTCTTGAATAAAGACAGTTCCCTGTTCTTCGTTAGCCACGGAATCTTCCTGAATTTCCTTTGATTGGAGATAGTTGTGATTCATAGGAATGAAGCGCTCTATGCCCTGCGCCTCTGTGCGCAAGTGTTCCAGAAGTTTGGGTGAATCCAAATCACTTTCGTAGGGGCGTACGCAGATGCACTCCTTGTAGAAATCATCATTCTCCGGCACATTCATTTCCCTTAATGCCAGTTCGCTGAATTGCGTCAAGGCAAGGCTTCCGCCCACAAAGAGGATGCAGATAGCAATCTGTATGCCCAGCATCGTGTTACGCAGGGCATGCCCACGGCTACGGTGCAACTGCATCGTCATGCTTTGGCGCTGGCGCACCATGGTGCGGACGGTGAGCCACACTACGAAGAAACTGATGAGCACAACAGCCAAAAGTATTACCGCCACACTTTCGTAAACTCCCTCGATGTGCCAACCAAATTCATTAAGGTAGGGCGTGAGCGAGGCATTGGCGAAGTCGATGAGTAAGGTGGCAAGAATGAATGCCACAATGCCGGAAAGCAGGAAGGTGAGAAGCGTTTCACAGGCAAAGAGGCGGAAGATACTGCGACGCGAAGCGCCGTGCACACGTCGCAAAGCCACCTCGCGTTGGCGCATACGGAAGAGTTGCAACTGCATTTTCAGGAAACCGATTAAGGCAGCGGCGAGAATGAGTGAACTAATGAGGTAAACGATAGTGCGGGTAACACTCATGTGGCCCGTTTGCTCGTCTATCTTTTTACTCAGGGGCGTGAGGCGTGCGCAAAATTGCGGGTCAAGCGTTTTCAGGCGGCGCGTCATCTCTGCCTCAACGTCCTTGGAGTTTATTCCTTCTTGCAAAACAAGACCATAATTGATATGGTAATAGTCCTTCGCTCCTTCCACATAGGTGTACATTCCGTCACTCACGCCGTCGGCAATGCGCTCTGAGGTATAGACATCGCGGATGGTGAATGTTTTCCATTCGCCATTGTGATACATGGACACGCTGCACCCTACGGGATTCTCGTCGCCAAAAATCTCGCGCGCATGCATTTCGCTGATGACGATTTCCTTATTGCCCAGCACGGGAATCTTCTCGCCCGTCAGCGCCGAACGGATACCCCAGAAGTTGAGGTCCTCTGCCTGTGTCACATAATAACGGTATGCTCCCATGCGTTCGCTTCCGTCGGGCATGGTAAAGGTCATGCTTCCGCCCATAGTGATACCGCCAAGAAAGGCATTGTGCTTCACTTGCTCCACACCGGGCAACGGTCCGCCCGAGAATAGCGCATCGTTCATTTCGGTGGTGATGCGAGTGAGAACAAACATCCGCTCTTGCGTACCATCCTCCTTGGTGATACCATAATTGTTTTGTCCATTGCTGAGTTCAGCCACATAGGTGCGCTCATAATAAGGTTCTTCAGTAATGGCAGGCGGTCCCATGTGCTTGAGCACAAAGTGCGTAGCCGCAAGTGTAACAATGCCCACAGCAAGGGCAAGAATACTAATCGCATTCTGCAACTTATATTTCAGCAGATTGCGGAGGGAGATTTTGAGGGTGTGGAGGAACATACGAGGTTAAAGAGGAACGGTTAAGGGTTAAAGGGTAAGAGTTAAAGGGGAGCGGTGAAGGGAACTTGCGGTCTCTAACGGGGTGAGTGGCACAAGTGATGGCGGCATTTGAAGGTGTGCAAGAAGGGAACTGAAAACGAAATCCGAACTTCTGAAAACAAACTCCAAATTAGTTCAAATTAAACGCCGATTTGTTTGAATTAACTCGGAGTTTATTTTCATTGATTCGACATTCATCGCCTCTAAGCGTGGGAGTTTTTTGCTTTTGCCCCTGTAGGGCGCACCATTCGGGATGTTGTCCACCCAGGGTGTCGGCTCACATTGTTCGCCTTGCCCTGGGCTATGAGCTTTTGGGCTTTCAGCCCGAATGGGCGCAGTGAGGAAAAATTGCGCGCGGTGAGAAAAAGGTCTCTAAGGTCGTTAAAGTCTTTAAGGTCGCGCGCTGGGGGAAGTAGGATGCTGGGGGATATGCCCCGCACGGCATTTGTACTCTGTACTCTGTCAGTTGTACTCTAAAAGCTGTACTCTCCCATCACCCCTTTATCACCTCCGCTGGATTTTCCCTGAAACACACCTTTACTTTATAGGCAACAAGGGCGAGGATGATGAGGGCAATGATGAGCATGATACCGAGGGCGGGAAGGATGCCGAGGGAGATTTGCAGGGTGTAAGTTTGCAACCAAAGCGTCATAAGGTAATAACCTACGCAAAGTCCGATGATAGTGCCAAGGGCAGCAATGATGCCGTAAGTAAGGAGCGTGCGACGCAGGCAATCACTGTAGTGAGCACCAAAGACGCGACGGATGGCAAGGGCACGGCGCTGACGCTGGAGGTCGGCACTCAAGAGGGTGATTAAACCAAAGAGGGCGATGCCTAAACCTATCACGGAGAGCACAGAGTAAAACCACAGGAAGCGTTGCTCCTTTTCATATTCGCGCGCAATAAGTTCGCCGTAGTTGACGATGCTTACCTGCCCCGCGTCGGGGTTGATGTCGTGACGTCGCAAGAGTTCTTCAACGGCGGCAATGCCTTCCTTTTCTTGTCCGGGGAGGAAGCGGAAGTAGAGTCTTCCACCTCCCGATTCATCCATGTTGGCGCGGTAGGCAATAATCTCAGGCTCTTGATGAAAATCGCGGGTGCAGAGGTCGAGTGTGCCGATAACCTCAAAGGTCTTGGGAGTTTGGATATACGGATGCTCAGGCGTCACTCCGTAATACGCCGCAGCGTTGCTGCTGAGTAACAGCTGGTCTTCCCCCCATCTGAATTTGCCCTCCATAGGTTTCCACAAGGTGGGCTTCATCTTAAAGAAGTCAATCGTAGCTTCGGTAAGTTCCAGCATAGTTAAGCCCTGCTTAAAGCCAACTACCATATAGCTAATCATCCAACCGCGTTGGAAGAGTTCGTGATTTGTAATGCAGGTGTCAACCGCCGAAAGGGTGCACATTTCTTGGGCAATGGCATCGGTGTTGACCATCTTTCTTTCCTTATAAGTCTTGCAATCGAAGACATATACCCCTTCAGCGTCCAAGCCCAAGGCGTCGTTGGTCACGAAATGGATTTGTCTGCCCCCGTTCCACACCAAGAAGAGCAGCAACACACTTACCGCCACCTGCACAACGGCAAGCGGATAGTTCAAGGCTGAGGGACGTCCCTGCGGAGCACCTTTAAGCGCGCGTTGGTGCCTGCGATTCTGGAGATATACGGGAATGAGGCAGAGCGTGAGCAGGACAAGGAGCAGCGCAAGCAGACTGCCCGCAAACCATAGGTACACCTCGGAGCGCGAAATCTCCATCCCTTCGAAAAAGGTGTCGAACGTCAGTGTCATCAGCACAAAGGTCATCACGCCAATGCCACCCATCATCAACACCACCTCAGACTGCAGGCGGAGCAAGGTGTCGCGACTGCCGCCCCCCAGACAGATGCGCAAGCGATGGTCGGTCCAGCGGGCGTCTGCCCCAGTGTTGAGCAGCGCCAAGTAAGAGAAGAGTGCCGACATGAGAAGCAGCGCAGAGAGTATGAGAAAGACGCCTGGATAGAAAGCTGCCTTCCAAAAACTTCCCTCATGGCGCATCAATTCAGCCATATTGAAGGGCACGAGTTGGAGGGACGTGAAGTTGTCGTTGTAACGCGATGTCGAAAATCGCTCTACGGTTTCATCCAAGATGCGTTGCATGCTCTCGGGATGCTCTGTGCGGACGTAGAGCGACATAGCATCGGGTGAATAACAGAAGTCTATTGCAGGTGTAGGCTCTACTTTCTTGTAGAGATACGCCGTATAGTTATACGAAACCGTTTTACAACTTTCCGCCTTAACGACTCCCGTCACCCGCAAAGGCTTCTGCACGTCATGCTCAAGCGTGAACTTAGCCGTAATCGTTGAGCCCACAACGTCGATAGTGCCAAAAAGCGCAAGGGCACACTCGTCGGAGAGCACAATTTCGCCATCCTCCGTCGCAGGTCTGCCACTGACAAACTCAGGGCGCATCACCTTGTAATAGTTTGGACTCACAATCGCCGTTTGCTGTAGGATTGTCGTGTCGCGTGTACCGATAATGTCAACGCCTGAATACATGCAATACCCCACTTGGGCATCGGCGGGCGCGTGATCGAGAATGTCGCACGCCACGCTGTCATTTATGCTGTAATTAAAGGGAGTAAATCCCTCGGGCGTCTGAATCTGTACGAGGTAAACATCCTCTACGTCGGAAATATGACTCGCCTCGTGTGTCAAGTGCCAAATGGTGAAGGCTGAATATACGAAAGCGGTGAGGGCAAACGAGAGAATGCCCATAATGAGAACGGTTTGCCCAAGATTGCGACGCATGTGGCGCAGGGCTTGTAGGAGGTTGATGGTTAGGGTGCGCATTGAGGAATTAAATATTGAAAAAGAAAGAATAGTGCGGGGTAAATATCCGGATGGCGCTCTCCCCCTGTTTATAGGGGGAGGGGACCAGCTTTGCTGGTGAGGGGGTGCAATTTAACAAGCGAGAAGAAGTTTTTTAGAAAAAGACTTTACGACGCAGTTTTATAACTACCCGAAAATCACCCCTCTATTTTCGTGAAAATTCTTTCTAACTAAATTGAAATTCTATTACTAATTGTCTCGCTAAAGATACTAATTGTTTTTGCTATAATAGGTTTAGTTTTTGGGAATGGGGAGTTGGGGGTGATGATGTCAGTATGGAATGTTTGTGTTTTAATGTTAGGTGTTTGATTTTGGCACCCCCTCCCCGCCAAAGGCGGTACTCCCCCTATAAACAGGGGGAGAGCGCCATTCGGATTAAATATCCCGCATGGTAGTTGTACTTTGTACTCTGTTCTCTGTACTCTAAAATCAAGTAGTTGTACTCTGTACTCTGTTCTCTGTACTCTATCCTACATTTCCACTTCCGCAACCACTTCCCCGTCAAAGAGGCGCACGATGCGGTCGGCATAGTTGGCATCGTGTTGGGAGTGGGTCACCATTACGATGGTTGTGCCTTCGGCGTGAAGTTGCTTGAGCAAGTCCATTACTTCTGCGCCGTGCTTTGAGTCGAGGTTACCCGTAGGTTCGTCGGCAAGTATGATGTTCGGACGCGCAATTACGGCACGCGCAATGGCTACGCGTTGTTGCTGACCGCCCGAGAGTTGTGAGGGGAAGTGCTGGGCGCGATGCGACATGGCAACACGCTCGATAACTTCCTTCACCTTCTGACGGCGCTCCTTCTTGCCCGCACCCATATAAATGAGGGGGAGTTCCACGTTTTCCGAAACGTTGAGTTCGTCAATAAGGTTAAAACTTTGGAACACAAATCCTAATTTTCCCTTGCGGATGTCCGTGCGCTGGTCTTCGTTCATAGTGCTCACGTCAACACCGTTGAGCAGGTAAGTTCCTTGTGTGGGCGTGTCGAGCAAACCGAGGATGTTGAGCAAGGTGGATTTACCACAGCCCGAAGGTCCCATGATGGCAACAAATTCGCCTTCCTTCACTTCGAGATCTACATTTTGGAGTGCCCAAGTTTGAATGTCTTCAGTTTCAAATACTTTCTTGATGTTCTTTAAGGTAATCATAATTGTTGTTTATTAAAAGGTTATGAGGTTTTTAGGTTATGAGGTTGTAAGGGTTACCCGGATGGCGCTCTCCCCCTGTTTATAGGGGGAGGGGACCACGTAGTGGTGAGGGGGTGCGGATGAAAGTGAGTAGTTAGGAGTGATGCCATGCGGAGCATATTTGGCACCCCCTCACCGCCGAGGCGGTCCCCTCCCCCTATAAACAGGGGGAGAGCGCCGTCCGGACAGTTAATTCCGCATGGTAGTTGTACTCTGTACTCTGTTATCTGTACTCTCGCATCATTCTTTCTTCACCACCTCCGCCGGTTGAATCTTGCTCACCTTCCAAATCTTGTTGCTGATGGTGAGAAGGGTAATGGCGACGACAATGAGGATGGCGAGGATGAGGTAGAAGAAGAGCCAGGGGAGGTCTTTGCCGAGGCCGATGTCTCCATTGACTACGAGTATCGTTGCTATGACGGCGCTGGAAATGACAATAACGATTACGGCACTGATAGCGAGCAGGCGCAGGTAATATTTGCCGAAGAGCAGGATGATGTCGCGCGTGTGGGCGCCGTGAATCTTGCGCAGAGCCACTTCCTTCTGACGCCCACGGCTCTCAAGGGCAATGGCGGAATACACACTTGCTACGATGCAGAGAATACTCACGATGACGAGAATCAGGCAGAGTTGACGCATCATTTCAATCATGCGCATGTGGTTAAACCACTCATCGGCGAGATTCTGAATCGGCAGGATGTTGCGGTCTCCCGGACGTGCTTCGCGGTAGAGTTCGGTGATGTCGTCCTTCACCTTATTGTACTTACCCTCCTTGGGGAAGAGGATGTAGTGAGGATTCGGAGAGTGAGAACCCAGTTCCGAAAAGTTGCGCAAATCACGCCAGTCGATGTCTTCATCCACCATCCAGAAGGAAGGACAAGTATAAGAACCACGACGATACTCCGGAAGGGCAGGAGCATAACCGATAAGCGTGTAGGAGCGTTGCTTGTAGAGCGGGCGCACCTGTACATCACGGCTGACGTCAAGGTTCCACTTCTTGCGCAGCCGCTCTGCCTGCTCGGTGCGTACATAAATGGCGCTGTAAAAACCGTGTACTGTGCTATCGGCAGGGAGATTGGGGGTAATCTCTACCTTCAAGAGGTCAATCAGATTTTCGCTGGTGGAGAAGAAACTATAACCGTAGCTCTGGACCGTACCTTCATTATTTCTATAGGGCCAGAAATTGCGCACCAGTGTTTTGTCGAGTTGGTCGGGTGCTACTTCAGCAGGGCTGTAAATGCGATACCCCACGTGTTCTACGTCCCTGTTTTGCGCCAAACGATTGGGGAAGTCAGGAATGGCAATTTCAAAAGTGGGTTGAGGAATCATGATGGCCTGTTGGTAAGGCGTGCGGTCTTCTGAGATGCCTCCGCTTTCCTGTTTCTCTATGATGCCAAACACATACATCATTCCGAACACGGCAAAGGTAAGGAACATGCTCACGGTGAGTTGTGTGGTGAGCATAAAGCCTTGTCCCCTTGTCATCGTGCGGTGACTGCGCCCCACTCGCATACCTACGGGAATGCGCAACTGGCGGTAAACGGTGGCAAAGGCTGCGATGAGGACGAGCAAGAGGGTGGCAAGCGTAATCCACAGTTCAAGGTTCAGGACGAAGTCCACATCGAAATTCAGTTGCTTATGAAAGCGCTGTAGAATGGGGAGTGCATAATCTGCAAGAGAGTAGGTCAGCGCCACGGTTGCAAGCATGGTCAGCGCAAAGACGATAACGACTTCCCAGGCAAGGAGCATGAAGAGGTGGCGCGTGCGAGCGCCCATCGTGCGGCGCAGTGCCATTTCGCGCGAACGGAGGGAGAAGAGTTGCAATTCCATTTTTAGGAATCCCATCACCCCAATGATAAGCACGCTGGCGCCTAACGAAAGCACCACCCCGATAATGAGAATGATGAGGAAGAGTTCATCGTTGTCAAGAGCCGTGATGTGGAACAGGAAGGTGTATTCGGGAAAGGCGCTTTGTAGTTGTTCGCGCAAGTCCTCGGCGGTGTATCCCTCGGCTAATTCTGCGGTAAACCCGTTTCTGTTTTCTAAAGCCGTTTGGGGGTCGTTGCGGATAATCACTACGGCATTTGTGGTATGGGCTTCCAGACGGTCGGTCACCTTTATTACGTCGCGGATGGGGCGTTTCCCAGTGCCATCCCCCATTGCAAATTCAAAACCGCGGGGGTCGGTGTCTTCTCCAAAGAGTTGGGCACTCAAGTCGTCGGTGATGAGGCAGTCGTTCTCCTCCAACTCGGTGAGAGGCTCGCCCGTTATGGCAGAGCGATACCCGTAGTACATCCAGTAGCGCGGAGAGGAATGTGTGTAATAGCAACTGCAGGTCTTGGGTTGGTCCGTGTTGTCGTAGAAAGTCTGGTCCAATCCCGTAATGGGTACATAACCATGTAGTCCTTCCATTGCAGGGAGTTTTAGGCTGAGCAGACGATTGAAGAAATCATTGTCTAATTGTGCATTCGGCGGGAAGGAACCTATCTTCTTGAGTCGCTCCGTTTCTTCTTTAGGAGTTGCTAATAAACTGAACGAAGCGAGGTCCTGTTTTATCCGATCGTAATAAATGTCTCGCCCTAAGTCGTACATGAAGTACACCGTTATGGCAAAGCACACCACACCTGCCGCTAAGCAGAGAATGGATATGGCGTTCTGCACTTTATATTTCAGCAGGTTGCGCCAGGAGGTTTTGAGGTGATGTAGGAACATGATGAGGTGTGAGGTTGTAAGGGGTTGAGGTTATAAGGTTGTGAGGTTATGAGGTCTTGCGAATAAACCGGATGGCGCTCTCCCCCTGTTTATAGGGGGAGGGGACCAGCTCTGCTGGTGAGGGGGTGCGAGTACAAGCAAGAAGACATTATTATAAGTCGTTTATATTTCGGGATGTGCAAAATATTCTCCTGCACCCCCTCACCACTTCGTGGTCCCCTCCCCCTATAAACAGGGGGAGAGCGCCGTCCGGATTAAAAAAACTCCGCATGGAAGTTGTACTCTGTTCTCTGTACTCTATTCTCTGTACTCTGTACTCTATTTAATAACTATCTCTTCAAAATCCCCCAGTTGTTCATAGCCACTGATGATGACCTTGTCTTCGGGTTGGAGTCCGTCAATGACTTCGTACTGCTCGGGGTTTTGGCGCCCAATTTTAATTTCTTTGCGGCGGGCGATACCGTCGTTGTCGATGCAATAAATCCAGCGGCCGCCCGTCTTTTGGTAGAAGTCGCCACGGGGAATGATAACCGCCTGTTCAGGTTGGCCGAGTTCAATCCTTACTCGGTAACTCTTGCCCAAGCGAATGTTGTCGGGTGTTGTGCTGGTAAAGGTGAGGTCGGTGTCAAACTTACGGTCGCGCACTTCAGGCATGACGCGGGAAATCTGAAGCGTAAAGGTGTCTTGCTTTTGGATGATGTTGGCAGGCAGTCCCGCATGGATGCGCTCCACATAGTATTCGCTGAGCGAAGTTCGGATTTTATATTCACTCATCACCTTAATTTCTCCAATTTTTGACCCGCCCGAAACTTGCTGTCCGAGGGTGAGATTGAGGTTACCGAGTTGTCCCGAGGTAGGTGCCACAACGAAGAGGTCGTTCGTGCGTTGCTGTACCGTCTGCCACTTGAGTTCCGCCGTGTTGCGGTCTGCCACAATCATCTCTCGGCGCAAGAGGGTAGTGACAGAGTCGTGGTGGAGGTTCTGCATCTGTAGGAGCAACTTCTGATGCTCATGCTGGAAATCAGCTTCGGCAATGTCGAGTTCGGCACGGCTTTTCACGCCCATGCTAAACTCCTCGCGCGTCTGCTTCAACTTACGCTCCAGATTGCCCATCTGATAGCGCTGTTCGAGTGCCTGAAGTTTGAGGTCAATGCTCTTCTGCTCCATCTGAATTTCCTGTTCGCGCAGGTTGCGCATAGTCTTCTGCCACTGCTCACGCTCTTGCTCAATGGTGCGCATGAGTTCGGGATTTTTTAGAATCAGAATGGTGTCGCCCTGTCGGAGCATGGTGCCTTCTTCTCTCACAATGCGGTCAACAAATCCGCTTTCGATGGCATTGAGTTGGATGGTCGTAATGGGATGTACGAGCCCCTCGGCTTCGACAAACTCCATGAAGGGCGCTTCACTGACCGTAGCCACTTTCACACTGTCGCTATTGACACTCTGACGGCGTGGGGCAAGCGCAATAATAATGGTGTAAACAATGATGGCGAGCAAGGCGCTACTGCCAATGATGTGCCAGCGGTACTTTGAGTACCAGGGGCGGGGAGGTTTTGAAATGTCCATTGAGGTTGTGGGGTTATGAGGTTTGAGGTTTGAGGTTTAAGGTTTTGAGGTTATAAGGTTTGAGGTTATGAGGTTTTGAGGTTTTGAGAACCATCCGGATGGCGCTCTCCCCCTGTTTATAGGGGGAGGGGACCACGAAGTGGTGAGGGGGTGCGATTTTAAGTGAGGAGTGAGGAGTGAGGAGTGAGGAGTGAGAAGTAACCATGCGGATTGTTATCTGCACCCCCTCACCGCCAAGGCGGTCCCCTCCCCCTATAAACAGGGGGAGAGCGCCATCCGGACGGAAGTTGTACTCTGTACTCTGTCAACTGTACTCTGTCAACTGTACTCTGTCAACTGTACTCTGTCAGCTGTACTCTATCTTAACAAAATCCGTGCCAAAAACATAACCGCCTGATAATGTACTATTTAGCAAAATAGAAGTGTGTTAATTTATGTGCGAAATCGCTCTCGGGTGTGCGAAATCGCACAGTACGCACGTCGCGCACAATTATTTTTGGCGAATTTAGGGGCGTAGGGTAAAATCTGGGAGGTTCGCGTGTAGATTGCCCAAAAGTTTTTGCCTACCTTTGCCACATAACTTTAATATCCCCCACCCTATGGCCATAAAACGCGGTAAGGTCCTTATCGTTGACGACAACGAGGACGTGCTTTTCTCTCTCAATATGCTACTGAAACCCTGTGTGGAGGCGATTCGGGTAATTACGAATCCCGAACGCATCCCGGAGTTTCTAAAATCCTTCCAGCCCGACGTCATTCTGCTCGACATGAACTTCAGTCGAGATGCGGCGAGCGGGGAAGAGGGATATGCGTGGTTGAAACGCATTTTGGACTACGACACCGAGGCTGTGGTGCTCTTCATCACCGCATACGTGAGTACGGAAAAGACCGTGCGCGCCATACGTGCCGGAGCGGTGGACTTCATTCCCAAACCGTGGGACAAACAAAAACTTGTGGATGCCGTAAATAGTGCGATAACCCTGCGTCGCGATAAGATGCTGGAACGGGCGCGCCGTATGGTGGCGGAACAAAAGGAGAAGGTGGTAAAACCTAAAGCGGAGAAACCCCAAGAACCCAAGGCGCTCCCCACGGTGAACTTTATTGGCGCCAGCAAACCCATCCAAGCCTTGAAGCAGCAAATCAACCGTGTGGCAGAGACGGACGCCAACGTGCTGGTCACAGGGGAAAACGGAACGGGTAAAGATGTTGTTGCCCGCGAACTCCACCGCCTTTCGCGCCGTGCGCAACAACCGCTCGTTTGTATTGACTTGGGGTGCATTCCGGAGAATCTTTTTGAAAGCGAACTCTTCGGTTATGAGAAGGGGGCGTTTACGGGTGCCGAACAAGCAAAGCAGGGGCGCATAGAAGCGGCAGATGGGGGCACACTTTTCTTGGACGAAATTGGCAATCTCTCCTTGGCAATGCAGCAGAAGTTGCTCACGGTTATCGAGAAGCGACAGACTTCCCGCGTAGGTGCTACGGAGGTGAAATACATTGACGTGCGCATCATCGCAGCCACAAATGCCGACCTCAAAGCGCGAGTAGCGGAGGGGACTTTCCGACAGGATTTGCTCTACCGCTTGAATACGATAGAACTGAAGTTACCCCGCCTTGCCGAACGCGGTAATGACATCCTCTTGCTCGCTACGTATTTCTTGGATCAGTATGCCGAGAAATACCAGTTGCCACCTCGCGAACTTTCGGAGGCAGAGCGCACCCGCTTGTTGGAATATCCGTGGCCCGGAAACGTTCGTGAGTTGCAGCATGCCATGGAGCGTTGCGTGGTTATGGGACTTGAATTTGGCGAAATGACTGAAACCGACCTCTTAAATCCATCAAGTGAAGAATCTTCCGCACCTACCCTGCAAACACTGAATCTTGAAGAACTCGAACGCCAAGCCATTCTTCACGCCCTCTCACAAGCCGACGGCAACCTCTCACAAGCCGCCTCCCTACTCGGCATCACCCGCTATGCACTTTATCGCAAGGTGAATAAGTTGGGGATTTAGAAATTTTAGTAGACGAGTAGACGAGGTACGAGTAGACGAGAAGGGCACCGAGATAAACGCTTCCACGCTCCGCAAGGCAGTTGTACTCTGTACTCTGTTAGTTGTACTCTAACACCTCCTTCCCCCTATGCTTTCCCTTTTCCAAAATATCTTTCACAACCGCAGTCTTGGACGTCTGCGCCAAATGTTGGAGTCGCTTCGGTCGAAGGATTTCAGTTTGCAATATTCACTGAAATCACTTCGGGGCGAGGAGCGACGCCTTGCTGAAGAAATCAATGCTGTAGTGAACCTGCTTCGTGAGGAAGAACATCAGCATGAAAGGCAAGTGCAATTCTTTGAAGCACTGCTCAGCACGGTGCCTTCTATGCTTATTGCTACGGATGAAACGGGTGCCGTGAAATGGATGAATGCCACGGCGGTGAACGGACTTTGCGGTTTTCGTATTCCCCATTTGAATCAGTTGGCAGCCTTGCATCCCGACTTTCCTGCCCGACTCAAGGCGCTGCGTAAGGGAACTGCGCAACTCATTGCGTTTACCAACGAGCGCGGGGAGGCACAGAAGTATTCCGCCGTGCGTACCCTCTTTTTCAGTAAGGGATTTGCTTACCACCTTTACGCCCTTGACCACATCGAAACCGTAGTGCAACAGAGCGAAATTGAGGCACAGCAACACTTGGTGCGCGTGATGAATCATGAAATCATGAACTCGCTGACGCCCATCATTTCGTTGTCACAAACGCTCTCGGAAAGTCTCACGACAGATGCCGACCTCACGACGAGCGAAACCCGAATGGCGCTCGAAGCCATCCACCGCCGCGCGGAGGGGTTGCTGACGTTCGTGAATAACTACCGCAAACTGTCGGGCGTGCCGCTTCCTGTGCTCACGGAGGTGGACTTGGAACACCTGCTGACCGACCTGCGCCAGCTCGTACAGCGTATGGATTTCGCTCCTCAACCTCTGTTTGAGATAACAAATAATTGTGGCGACGTGCGCATCACGATCGACCGCACACAGATGGAACAGGTACTCATCAATTTGCTGAAGAATGCCGCCGAGTCGGGCGCTACGAAGGTCTCCCTCACCGCAGAGTTCACACCCAATGGGCGACATATACAATTCCGTGTGACGGACAACGGCGCAGGGTTTGCCCCCGAAGCCTTGCAACACCTGTTCACGCCCTTCTTCACCACCAAACAGGGCGGACAAGGCATTGGCCTCGCCCTGTGTAAGCAAATGGTGAACAACCATGGCGGCACGATTACTGCGCAGTCGGTAGAAGGGGCAAACACTTGCTTCACGGTGAAACTTCCGAGGTGATTTGGCGCCCACAATGGAGTTTAACGCTTAAAACAAGGTATTGCTTCTATATAACAAACGCTTGTTTCAGGGGAGAAAACTCTATTGATTAATAATTTGTCTCACGCAGACTGCGCAGACTTTCACAGAAGCGCACACACTTTGTTTGTGCTTGCCATCCGGATGGTAGCGCAAGCGTAGCGTGCGTCTCTGCGTAATTCTCTACATAAGACTATTCCTATCCGCATGGTCTCTGCGATTTCTGCGGAGTCTGCGTGAGAAACATAAAACTTTTTTCTATACGCGGAGGGGAACGAAGTAGTAGGTAGTAGTCCATGCGGGACATATAGCGAACGTAGAGACGTCATATTATGGCGTCTCATTAGCATGCGGAAATTCAC
>JAZQXB010000005.1:0-1201 GCA_045632685.1 Alloprevotella sp. | reverse complement strand
CTTCGGGGGACAATTTTAGTTAGTCTACCTCGCTTGACTTTCCAATTAGGAATTATAAGCGTAAGGAAGTATATAAAATTCCTCCCCAAAGTTAGGGGAGGTGCCCAAAGGGCGGAGGGGTCTGTGGTATTGGGTCAACTCCTATATTGTTACCAAAAATTAAGACTATTGTAGTGAATAATGGCATTATCGCTTTTATTGGAAAATTGGCACAATTTTGAGCAACCAAACTTACACCAAGGTTTGCCATTTTTTTCATGCCGAGAAAATAAATTTTTATGCCGAGAAAATAAATTTTCGTGCCGAGAAAAAAACGTAGTGCCGAAGAAAATAACTCCATGCCCTGGTAATAAAATTTCCATGTCTTGGAAATAAAATTACCAGGGTTGGAAATAAAATTACCAGGGTTGGAAATAAAATTACCAAGGTTGGAAATAAAATTTGGTAATAATAGGTTGACCACGAAACTCGTTTGTTTTATTTTGAGCCACTAATGGGCACGAACCGAAGGTCGAGCTAGTCAATTTACACTAATGCCCTGCGGAACGTATTTGTCTCACGCAGACAGCGCAGACTTTCGCAGACAATGTTTATTTATCAACGTGATTATACAGATTACACGGTTGGCTTTGCAGGACGGAGTTCTGTGTATTCTGTTTCTGTTGACTAAAAAAGAAGCGGAGCAAAATTCTGTGTATTCCGAGTGTTCTGTGTGAGACAAAATTTTTGACAGAAGGATAAAAGAACATATTTTTCTTCTCACGCAAAGGCGCAAAGTTTCGCAAAGCGTCTACGTTGTTCTGCGTGCAATAATTTCACACAGAACTGAAAGTCGCTGTCCGAACTTGTGAGGGGAAAGCAATCCACGGAATACACAGAACCCTGCGGGGTGGGATGGTCTCACGCAGACAGCGCAGACTTTCGCAGACAATGTTTATTTATCAACGTGATTATACAGATTACACGGTTGGTTTTGCAGGACGGAGTTCTGTGTTTCTGTTGACTAAAAAAGAAGCGGAGCAAAATTCTGTGTATTCCGAGTGTTCTGTGTGAGACAAATTTTTTGACAGAAGTATTGAATTGGCGCCCCCAAAATGAATTTAGGAATAACAATCTTGTGCAAAAAAGAAGTACCTTTAAGGCATCCAAGTAAGTAGTCCATTTGTTCACTGGGTTAGCAGCCCAAACAGAAGTATGGACC
>JAZQXB010000004.1:0-88991 GCA_045632685.1 Alloprevotella sp. | reverse complement strand
CAACGCCGTGCAGATTGCCGAGTGGTTGATTAAGAACAATGGTTTGAAGAAGTAAACTTAAACCCTCATCATCATAGTAAAAGAATCAGCAGCGCCTAACAATCGGGCGCTGCGGATTCTTTTTGGCAATAATATAGTAGTTGACCCATATAGAATTTATGCATGCATTGCCCCCGTAGGAGGGGAAACTTGCCTGACCGGGGGGGGAAGCAGGGGACCTGCGGATTAGGAATAACAGTTGAGTTTCTCTATCGGACCCGGTAGGGGGACCCACAACGACCGGATAAGTTAAAGCAATTTGTCGCATATCCAGGTGCTGTGGGTCCTCCTACGGGGACCGATAGATTTATTCGTTCGTAGAGTACCACCGCAGGTTCGCCCTGCTCACCCGCAGTTAAGCAAGTGTGCCCTCCTACGGGGGCATTTCGGATGGTTAAATCCTCTGACGAAGACTTAAAATTGGCTCAACTGCTATATCATAGCCATCATTATTGCCTTATTTCATATCACGCGCACGCGGATTACGCGAAGGTCTGCTAATTAAAGGAGCAGAGGCGCACACGCATGTACCGAGATAATTTATTTCCATGCCTTGGTAATAAAAATTCCAACCCTTGGAAATAAAATTACCAGGCGTGGAAATAAAATTACCAGGGTTGGAAATAAAATTGGCAATGATGTTCGTAAAAAATAAGGCTGTGTCATATTGTGATGACACAGCCTCTTTCAGTTTCTTACAACTGTAAATTATTATTCGCCGGGAACGATTGCACCGGAAGGACAAACGTCAGCGCAAGTACCACAATCTACACAAGAGTTGGGGTCGATAGAATACTTTTCGCCTTCAGAGATAGCGCCAGAGGGACATTCGTCGATACAAGTACCGCAAGCGATACAGTCGTCTGTAATTACGTAAGCCATAATTGTAATTTTTAATGAGTGATTTGTTATGTGTTAATGTATTGTCAGTATCATTTCTTGTGCAAAGATACACCTACCCGCTCAATAAACAAACTAAAACCGCGCTTTTTTGGGTTTCTTCATAAAAGTTTTCTTGCCATATCCCAGAATTGAGTTAATTTTGCAGAAGCGGAGTGGTGTGTAAATCCCTTTAGACACCATTCTCTACAGCAATCAGCAACTTATTATGAGAATTCTTTTATTCCTCCTCACCTTCGTCACTTTGGGACTTTCCGCACAGGAACGTAAGGTACAGCACAAGCCCTTTATTGATGAACGTCGTTTTCACTACGGTTTCTTTTTTGGCATCCATGACCAGGGAATAGAGTTTGAGAACAACGGTTACATAGACCCTGCAACGGGTGCGCAATGGAGCGTTGAAAATGACAAGATGAACCTGGGTTTTAGTGTGGGCGTGATGGGTGATTGGCGTATCAACCGCTATATCTCTTTACGCTTGCAACCATCCTTGCACTTCGGGAGCAAGCATTTGAGTTTCTACGACCATAATTCTGGGAAAAGGGAGTCACAGGACATGAAGTCGGCATTAATATCAGTCCCCGTTTTAGCAAAACTATCTGGTCCGCGCTTCAACAACTACCGTCCCTATGTCATAGGCGGTATCAGCGCAAGTTACGACCTTACTGCAAAGAAACACACGCTCCTGCGTACCACCCCTCTCTCTTTCTGCCTTGAAGCGGGTTTCGGGTGCGATTTCTACCTCCCCTTCTTTAAGATGATACCTGAACTGAAATTCAGTTTCGGTCTCAACGATATTCTGGAGAAAGACCGTAACGACCTACTTGATTCTTCGCAAAAGGTCTTCACAGAAAGCGTCAATAAGGCAAATATGAATATGGTAACGCTGACACTATACTTTGAATAATATTGCTGTCCGATAAATATAGATAACTCTTTGTTTGATGGATAGTTGTACTCATACAAGCCCCCTCATAGATATTCAACCGAAAAAAACGAGAATTTCTATGTTTTAGGGAGAACACGAATCTCACGAATAACACGAATCTCCATGCGGGATGAATATTTCTTAATCAGAGGCGAATAACACGAATACCATCCGGACGGTATTCGCGCAAGTCAATAGCACAATTTTTTACCATCCGGATGGTATTCGTGCAATTCGTATGCGATCAGCAAGGTAACACCACACAAGGATTCGTGTTATTCGTGCAATTCGTGTTCTCTAAAACACACAGATAAATTTTACCGGACAGTAATATTTGAATAAGCAGACGTACCCTTTTCACTAAAACAACATGGGTGCCTCACACTATTTCGTGGGGCACCCATGTTTTGTTTTTCTGAATTTAATCCATGCGCACAGCCTTCGTGACATTTTCAATCTTTCGCAAGGCGTCACATATCATACTTATGTCATCTACGTGGTATACACTTACGAGGAGCGACCCCTCAAAGATGCCGTCGTTTGTTTTCAACGTAATTTCCTTCACAAGGTACTGCTGAAGTGTTTCAAAGCAGTCGGCGATGCTATGAAGCACTCCCTTGGCATCCACGCCACGCACAAAGATGCGAGTATCGAAATATCGCACGCGACCCGTATTCCAGGAACAAGCAATGATATTATTACCATGGCGCGTCTTATACTTCGTAGCAGTCTCACATTGACGACGGTGGATTTCAAGTCCTCCGTTTTCATTGATATACCCCAACACATCATCACCAGGCACCACAGTGCAACAAGTCGGGAAAGTACAATGAAGCAACACCTCTTCATCAAGTGCAAGCACTTTCTTTTTGTTCAACCCCTTGACAAATTCACGTGTTTCAAGTGCTGCAATACTTCCATCGGTAACGGTCTGCACGTCCTCCTTTGATTTATTGAGGAAGGTCAGTAACTTACGCCAACCATTGTTGGAGTTTTTGCCTGTCAATTGGTCAATATCGGCTTCCGTAAGCACCTTCTTCTTGTCCGCAATAGCCAGGAAAAGTTCGTCGCGTGTCTTTACGGCATTCTGCTTACAGAGTTTTTCTACTACATTCGTGTTATACGCCACGTCGTAGCGTTCCAAGAACTCCTTAAGCATCGCCTCACCCTGAACCTCCTTCTCACGGCGTTCACGGCGCAAGATAGCCTGAATCTTACCTCGCGCCTTTGCAGAGGTGGCAAAGTTCAACCACTCGGGTTGCACATGTTGCGTCTTTGAGGTCAAGATTTCAATCTGGTCGCCACTCTTCAATTGGTAACTCAAGGGTTCGAGTTTATGGTTTACCTTTGCTCCAAAACAGTGACTACCGAGGAAGGAGTGGATGGAGAAAGCGAAGTCCAGCACCGTACTCCCAGCAGGCATCGTCTTGATTTCACCCTTTGGCGTAAATACCAATATTTCCTGAGCATAAAGGTTCAGTTTAATTGTATCCAGCAAGTCGAGTGTATCCGGTTGGGGGTCGTCCAAAATTTCCTTGATAGAGTTGAGCCAACCATCAAGTTCCGACGCATCATATTCTGAACCCGGAGCCTTATACTTCCAGTGCGCAGCAAACCCCTGCTCAGCGATGTCGTCCATACGGTCGGAGCGAATCTGCACTTCAATCCACTTACCGTTATTACTCATAAACGTGTTATGGAGTGCCTGATACCCATTTGCCTTGGGCGAAGAAAGCCAATCGCGGAATCGTGTGGGGTGTGGACGATAGATACTTGTAAGGGCAGCATAAATGCGGAAGCACTCATTCACCTCTTCCTCGCGATTCTGGGGTTCGAAGACGATGCGGATGGCCATGATATCAAAGACCTCCTCGAAGGAAACCTTTTTAGTTTGCATCTTCTTCCAAATTGAATAAGGACTCTTAATGCGTGCCTTGATAGAGTACTTGCAACCCATCTTATCAAGCGCCTCACGAATGGAAGGGATGAAGGTATTGAAATTATCATCACGCTCCATCTGTGAGTCTTCCAACTTCTGGACAATATCTTGGTAAGCCTCGGGGTGTTCGTACTTAAAACTCAAGTTTTCAAGTTCCGTCTTAATTTTATTAAGTCCCAAACGGTCGGCAAGAGGTGCAAAGATATACTGCGTCTCCCCCGCAATTTTATATTGCTTTGAGGGCAACATAGACTCCAGCGTACGCATATTGTGCACACGGTCAGAAATCTTAATGAGAATCACACGAATGTCATCGCTCATCGTAAGCAGAAGTTTCTTGAAAGTCTCTGCCTGTAGAGAAGCCCTTTCGCCAAAGATACCTCCAGAGATTTTGGTCACTCCTTCAACAATGTTTGCCACCTTGGGACCAAACAGGTTGCAGAGGTCTTCGTTTGTGTAATCCGTATCTTCCTCTACGTCGTGAAGCAATGCGGCACATATAGAGGTAGAACCCAATCCAATCTCTTCACACGCCACTTGCGCTACGGCAATGGGGTGAAGGATGTAAGGTTCGCCCGACAAGCGGCGCACACCTTTATGCGCCTGCTTTGCAAAGTTAAAAGCCTTCGTAATGATGTCCACCTTACCACGATGGTTGGAGGCAAGGTAAGTATCAATGAGTTTTTTGAAAGCTGCATTTATGAGAATTTCGTCTTGAATTTCTTGTGGGGTGAGAGCTTTGTCTGGCATAGTTTTAAAACATTAAGACGATTGGGTTGATCGGAGTTTTATGCAGTCCGTAGGTTGGCGCTTAACTCACGGGTAAGTTTACACTTACTTCACGCGCAAGCGTTTCCCTGCTCTGATATTGTTATTCTTCAGGTTGTTCAAGCGCTTAATTTTCGCCACAGTGGTGTGGTTACGTCTTGCGATTGCCCCTAAATTATCTCCCTGTCGCACGGTTACGTATACCGGTTTATTTTTAGCAGCAGCCTTGACTGCCTTCTCGTCAATTTCTACCGTTGCTCGGCGCTTGAAGAGGTCTGTAGAACGATGGTTGTAAACACTATCTCCAAGGTCTATGAATGCCAACAACTTTTCTTGTGGCAAGCGCAAAGCATAGGGTTTTACATTTCCGGGGATGAGATCCTTCTTATACTGCGGATTGAGCGCACGAATAGCCTCCTTATCTATATTGCAGAGTTCAGCAATCTGATCAAAGTGAAGACTCTTATGAATCATTACCGTGTCCGTAGCAACGGGGAAAGCAGTACGTAGCGGTTCTATTTGATGCTGGCAGTAATAGTACATCGCATAGTTTGCCGCAATAAACGCAGGTACATATCCACGCGTTTCCGTAGGAAGGTAGGGATAAATCTTCCAATAATCCGTAACCCCTTCTGCACGATGAATCGCCTTATTCACATTTCCAGGACCGCAGTTATAGGCAGCAATAACCAAATTCCAATCCTTATAGATGTCATAAAGGTCCTTCAAATACCTTGCAGCCGCCCATGTAGACTTCAGCGGGTCCTGACGCTCGTCAATCAAACTATTCACTTCAAGGTCATAGCGTTTACCCGTTGTGAGCATAAACTGCCACAACCCCACAGCACCTGCTTTGCTACGTGCCACAGGATTCAATGCCGACTCGATTACTGGAAGGTACTTCAATTCCAACGGCAAACCATACGCCTCGAGTGCCTCTTCAAAAAGAGGGATGTAGAAGTTACCTGCCGCCAGGCAGAAACTAATCGTACCACGATTCTTTCCCGTATAGCGATCAATGAATTCCTGTACAACATTGTTATGAGGCAATTCCATCACTGCAGGGATACGACTCAAACGGTCTGCATAATCCGAAGCCGACAAGTTTGAAAGGTATGCTGAAGCGGTCCCCGTAGTTTCTGGGAAGAGATACTGACGCGCATTCCACTGCATCATCAGGGAGTCAACGCTCAACATCATCCCTTCGGGAAGTCCAATCTGTTCGTCGGCACCGATGGCTTCGTCGTGAACAGTAATGACATTCTCTTGTTGCGCCCAAAGGGAGGCACAACTGGCAGAAGACGCAAACAGTAATACAAGTATTTTCGTTTTTAAAGACATTTTATTCGGTGTTAAGGGGAATGAGGAGGCAGGAATTAGGTAAGGAGGTTACAATGCTACTTTAGATGAAGCAAGAACACAGTTTTGTTCTGTGTTTACTTCGACAACATCTGGTTTATAGATCCGTTAGAAATTAATAGAGCACCCTACTCCATAAGATTGCTGCTGCATGCGTGAATCATGCGGGTTGGTATTTATCACGGTAGGTTCTACACGCATGGTAAGGTCGGGCGTGATATCAAATTCAGAGAGTTGAGCATCGACGTACGCATCTATTACCGAAAGAATGTATACCCCCGCAAAACAGAAGACTGAAAGGTCACGCCAGCGGCGATAACGATTCTTTCTGCTTTTGAAGATTTCTTTAAAACGGTCCTCGCGACCTGTGATGTCAAAGTTGGGAGGTAGAAAATCCTTGTAACTTTCCGTTGCGGGATTATCGTCCATAATATCCAGATACGCCTGAGAATAATCGCTGTACATCTGCTGATTCCACGTAAAGGCATAGGTACACCCTAAAAATCCTCCATACACGAGGGGGAGCTTCCAATACTTTCGGTTATAAATCTGTCCCGCTCCAGGGATTACCAATGCCAACCAAAGAGCACGCTGAGGGTCGGGTACAAACTGCGCTCGCTTCAGGTCGCGCTGTTGTTTCTTCACCTCCTTGCTATTGAATGGGATTTGCAGATTGATGGTATCCACCCTAATCGAATCTTCAGCAACAGTATCGACCTGCAACCCTGTTGCAGTAAAGGGCATTAGTGCTTTCGGTCTTGCCACCGAATCCTTTAGAGCACCCTTCTGCGCCTCAACAGCAATTAAACGCGCTTGCGCCGACGCTATTTGAACGCCGACGCAGGAGATACAAAGAATGATAAGCGTGAGTAGTCGTTTCATATCCATTTCAGAAGGTTATCCCTTCTTCATACGGTCAAAGAGTTCGATGATACGTGTCAATTCTTCCTCATTTTCAAAAGGTATGCTGATTTTACCCTTTCCCTGCTGCGAGCAAGTCATCTGCACCTTGGTTTTGAAGAAGTCCGATAGTTGTGTTTTCAACACTTTGAACTCTTCGGGGAGCAACACTTTCTTATCTTGAAGTGTGCGCTTGCCACTCTTCACTGCTTCACCAGCATTGATTTGCGCCACCATCTCTTCGATCTGGCGCACGGAGTAACCTTTTTCCAACACTTCCTTAAAGAACTTCACCTGCATGGCAGGGTCTGCTAACGAAAGCAGGGCACGCGCATGCCCCTTGTCGATTTGGCGGTTCTTTATCGCCATCTGCACTTGAGCAGGCAGTTTCAAGAGGCGCAAAGTGTTGGCAATCGTAGCACGATTCTTGCCAATCTTCTCGCTCAATTCCTCCTGCTTGAGATTATAGCGCTCAATGAGGTGCTGATACGCCAATGCCACTTCAATAGGATTGAGTTCCTCGCGCTGAATATTCTCAACGAGCGCCATCTGCATCATATTTTCGTCATCAGCCGTACGGATGTAAGCCGGGATGCGCTGCAAACCCGCCATCTGTGTGGCACGCCAACGACGCTCTCCCGCTATAATCTGATAACGGTCGTCACTGATTTGACGCAAGGTGATGGGCTGGATAATTCCAAAGTTCTTGATAGATTCAGCGAGCTCTTCCAACGCCTTTTCGTCGAACTCGCGACGCGGCTGATTGGGATTCGCTTCAATCTGTGAGATTGCCACTTCGCTAATTGAGGAAGAACCGCTCGTTTCTACCTCGTCCTGGGTAGAAATAAGGGCATCCAATCCGCGACCAAGGGCAGTATATTTTTTCTTAATAGCCATATAGAGAGTTTTAAGGTCTTAAGGTTATGAGGTCTTGATGTTTAACGTGCAAAGACAGTTTTTCTGTCCGCAAAACGAACATTCGGCCCCTCACCTAAAGTTTAACCTTGATTCTTACTGATAATCTCTTTTGCCAACGCCAGGTGATTCTTCGCACCTGTAGAGTCAGCATCATATAGGATGACAGGCAAACCGTGAGAGGGTGCCTCTGAAAGTTTTACGTTGCGCTGAATAACCGTCTTGAACACCAATTCCTGGAAATGACGCTTCACTTCGTCATAAATTTGGTTGGCAAGACGCAAACGTGAGTCGTACATCGTCAGCAAGAAACCCTCGATGGAGAGCGAAGGATTGGTCTTGCGCTTAATGATGCGAATCGTGTCAAGCAACTTTGAGATACCTTCGAGTGCGAAATATTCACACTGCACGGGGATAATCACAGAGTCTGCTGCCGTCAACGCATTCACAACCATCAACCCCAAAGAGGGAGAACAGTCAATGAGAATGTAGTCGTATTCCCCCTTGATGGGTTCCAATACATTTTTGAAGACACGCTCACGATTCTTAAAGTTCAACATCTCAATTTCCGCTCCCACCAAATCTATGTGTGAAGGAATGATGTCAAGATTTTCTATATCTGTAGTGTAGATGGCTTCACGCACATCTATTTTGTTCACCAAACATTGGTAGATTGACGCATCTATCTGACTCAGGTCAACACCTAAACCAGACGATGCATTGGCCTGGGGGTCAGCATCAATGAGCAACACTTTTTTTTCAAGTGTAGCTAAAGAGGCTGCAAGATTCATGGACGTGGTTGTTTTACCCACACCGCCCTTTTGATTAACTAAAGCAATAATTTTTCCCATGCTATTCAATATTAGGAGCGCCTCAAAACGTTACAAACTGGGCACTCTAACGGATTTTGCAAAGATACTTATTTTTTCTTATAGCACGCCCCGCTTAAAGAATAAATTATTACTTTTGCGAAAAATATTTTAAGGTACTAATTCAAACTTAACTTTCCCCAACACATGCGCCCCCTCATCCTCATTTCCAACGACGACGGTTACACCGCAAAAGGCATAAATTTTCTGATTGAAACCCTCCGCCCTCACGCTGATATTTTCGTAATGGCTCCCGACGGTCCACGCTCGGGCGGCAGTTGTGCCATAACCTCTGCATCTCCCTTGCGCTACCGCAAGATACGCGAAGAGGAAGGACTTACTATTTACGCTTGCACCGGCACTCCCGCCGACTGCATCAAGGTGGCACTCAACGAATGCCTCACGCGTCGCCCCGACCTTGTTTTGGGAGGTATTAACCACGGCGATAATTCCGCCGTCAATGCCCACTATTCTGGAACGATGGGCGTGTGCTACGAAGGCGCCATGGCGGGTTTCCCCTCTATCGCTTATTCGCTTGACAATCACAGTTCGGAAGCCGACTTCACCCCGCTCCGTCCTTACCTCGTAGACATCACTTTGAAGGTGCTCAAGGAGGGACTTCCCGCCTTCTCATGCTTGAACGTAAATTTCCCCAATCTTTCTGAATTTAAGGGCGTTAAGGTTTGTCGCATGGGCATCAGCCGTTGGGTAAAGGAGACGCACAAGTGTCTGCATCCCACTACCAACCAACCCTATTTATGGCTCGTGGGCTACCGCGAAAACCTCGAACCCGAAGCTACCGACACCGACATTTGGGCGCTCGAAAACGGCTACGTAGCCGTAACTCCCGTCACGCTTGACGTAACAAATTACAAGTTGCTGGAAAGCTTGAGTTTTTAGTTTAGTTTACGAGTTAACAAGGTACGAGTTGACAAGATGGATTTCGGGATAGACAAGAAGCATCCCGCTTTCATCTTTACTCTTTTATCTTTACTCTTTCATGAAATATTTTCTCATCGTAGGCGAAGCCAGTGGCGACCTCCATGCCGCCCACCTCATGCAAGCCTTAAAAAATAACGACCCTCAAGCGGAGTTCCGCTACTACGGGGGCGACGAAATGCAACGGGTTGGTGGCACATTGTTGTGCCACTACAAGCACCTTGCCTATATGGGTTTTATCCCCGTCCTGCTCCACTTGCGCACCATCCTTAAAGGCATGAAGCGCTGTAAGGAGGAGATTGCCGCATGGCGCCCCGACTGTGTCATCCTCGTGGACTACCCGGGTTTCAACCTCAAGATTGCGAAGTTCGTTAAGGCGCAAAACATCTGCCCTGTCTATTATTACATTTCGCCCAAGATTTGGGCGTGGAAGGAGCACCGCATCAAGGACATCCGCGCTACGGTGGACCGTCTCTTCTCCATACTCCCCTTTGAGGTGGACTTTTTCGAGAAGAAGCACCACTACCCGATTTCTTACGTAGGCAATCCTACGGTGGACGAAATCAGCCAGTTCCGCGCTGCTTACAAGGACACTTTTGAAGAATTCTGCCAACAGAACGGCCTCGACCCACAACGCCCCATCATTGCCCTACTTGCGGGTAGTCGCAAGCAGGAAATAAAGGACAACCTCTGCATGATGTGCGAGGCTGCCGCACCTTATGTAGAGCAAGGCTATCAGTTGGTATTGGCGGGCGCTCCCTCAATCACGCAGGAGTATTACGACAGCACTTTAAGCCGATTAAATTGGAGCGAAAACCAACTCCCCCACATCCTTCGCTCACAGACTTACCCCCTACTCGCTCACGCCACGGCAGCACTCGTAACTTCGGGCACCGCAGCGCTCGAAACGGGACTCTTCCGCGTGCCGCAAGTGGTGTGCTACTACACCCCCGTGGGCAAACTCATCTCCTTCTTGCGCCGCCACCTCTTGAAGGTGAAATACATCTCCTTGGTAAATCTCGTAGCTGGGCGTGAAGTCGTTCCCGAACTCGTTGCCGACGGCATGAACCTTCCCAACCTTCGCCAACACCTCACCTCCATCCTCCCCGGAGGAACTGCCCGAGAAGCACAACTCAAGGGGTACGAAGAAATGGCGAAAATCCTTGGCGAACCCGGTGCTCCTGAACGCGCAGCACAGGAAATCGTGGAACGATTGAAGCAAAAATAACATTCAAAACTTCTGTTTGAACCACAAAATGAGCGCCAGCGCAGTGTCACCCTAACGTGACGCAGCGCTGGCGCTTTTTCGTTTCACCAAGGTTTTACATGCGTAAAATCTTAATAGACAATTTCTATTTAGTTTTATCTTGCTTTAGGACGCAACGTCACCAACGGCACGAGCATTTCCTCGAGTGAAATCCCCCCGTGCTGGAAGGTGTCTTTGTAATACTGCACGTAGTGGTTGAAGTTGTTGGGGTAAGCAAAGAAGCGGTTGCCCGTGGCGAAGATGTAGGTGGTAGAGAGGTTGGGCGCGGGAAGTCCGAGGCGCTTTGGTTCTTTCACCTCAAACACTTCCTTGGGATTGTAGTTGAGGTTCTTACCCAACTTGTAGCGCAGGTTAGTATTGACATTTTTATCGCCAATTACCCGAATTGCCTCGTCCGCACGGATGGAGCCGTGGTCGGTAGTGATGATGATGTCGTAATCCAACGAAGCGAGCCATTTGAAGAGTTCCTTCATGCTGGAATGGCGGAACCATGACTGGGTAATACTGCGATAAGCAGCCTCGTTAGACGCCAATTCACGCACCATTTTGGACTCCGTGCGGGCATGGCTGAGAATGTCAATAAAGTTAATAACCATTACTGACAATGGTGCCAGAGGCATACTGCGCACTCCCGAAAGGAATTTCTCTGCCGCCACCGAGTCGTTGAGCTTCGTATAGGTAAACTCCTCCTTACGGCGGAGGCGTTCGAGGTGAGTGCGGATGAGTTCCTCTTCGTTGAGGTTCTTGCCCTCATCTTCCTCTTCGTCCACCCAAAGATGCGGGTAGTGCTCACGAATTTGCAGGGGCATAAGTCCCGAGAAGATGGCGTTGCGGGCGTATTGCGTGGCGGTAGGGAGGATGCTGAAATAGAGGTCTTCCTCCATGTCAAAATCGTCGGCAAGGTCCTGACTGATAATGCGCCATTGGTCGTAACGTAAGTTGTCGAGCACAAGAAGCATCACCTTACGCCCGTCGCGCAAACGGGGAAAGACGGCAGTGCGGAAGAGGTCGGGCGAGAGCAGCGGGCGTTCTTCGGGGTGGGTAATCCAATCTTCATAATTCTTGCGGATGAACTTTGCAAAGGCAGCGTTTGCCTCCTGCTTCTGCATGCCCAGCATCTCGCTCATCGCACCATCCGTGGGCGCCAATTCGAGTTCCCAATGCACGAGTTTGCGGTACAACTCCTTCCACTCATCTGCCGAAAGGTTGTCGCCAATTTGCATGCCGATGCGCGAAAATTCCTGACGGTAAGACGTCTCTACCGCCTCATGCTCAATCTCTCGGCGGTGAATATTCTTCTTCAAGGCAAGCAAAATCTGGTTAGGGTTGACGGGCTTAATGAGATAGTCGGCAATCTTCGCACCAATGGCTTGGTCCATAATGTCTTCCGTCTCATTCTTTGTCACCATCACCACAGGCACATTGGGTTGAATGTCCTTAATGCGCGCCAAGGTTTCCAGCCCACTGAGACCGGGCATATTTTCATCCAGCAAGATAAGGTCAAACGGCTGTTCGCGACAGATGTCAAGCGCATCCGTCCCGTTAGAACAAGTAGTCACTTCGTAATCCTTGTTCTTGAGAAATATGATGTGGGCTTTGAGAAGGTCAATTTCGTCGTCCACCCAGAGGAGTCTGCCAAGCATTTTTTTAAATGAGAAAGGAGAAAGGAGAAAGGGGAAAGGAGAAAGGAGAAAGGAGAAAGACCGTGCGGAGGAAAGGTAGCGCGAATGGGGGGAAGGTTAAAGGGGGAAGAGACTAGGAGTTAGATTTGCCTCACAATCCGCATGGCAAATTTCTCCTTTAATCCCGCTTCGCGGTCTTTACCTCCTTCGCACCTCGGCAATTCAAGCAAACTTGATTGCACTCGGTTTGGCGTCGGTTCTCATTTCTCCTTTCTCATTTCCCGAAGTGCGCTTCTACGGCGTTGGTTAAGTCGATGAAATCCTGCACAGAGAGTTGTTCGGGACGCTTTGTGAGGAGCGGTTGCGCGAGGAATTCGGTGTGGTCAATGTTGCCGCCGAGTTCGTTATCAAGTTGTGCGAACAGCGGTTTGATGGATCCGCGCATCATCTTGCGGCGCTGGTTGAACGTAGTCTTCACCACGCGGCGCAGGAGTCGCTCGTCGCACCCACAATCTGCCACATCGTTGCGCGTCATGCGGATTACGGCACTCTGCACCTTGGGGGGCGGATTAAACACTCCGGGAGCGACGGTAAAGAGGTAGTCAACGTCGTACCAAAGTTGCACCAACACACTCAAAATACCGTAAGCCTTCGTGCCGGGTTTGGCAGCCAATCGCTCTGCCACCTCCTTTTGAATCATCCCCGTACAGCAGGGGATTAAGTGGCGGTAGTCCAGCATCTTAAAGAAGATTTGGCTGCTGATATTGTAGGGATAGTTTCCCGTAAGCACGAAGGAGCGACCCTCAAACGTGTTTTCAAGGCGCATCTTTAGGAAGTCGTCTTCAATAATGTTGGGTTCGAGCGCAGGGAAATTCTCACGCAGGTAAGCAACACTCTCAAAGTCGATTTCTGCCACCTTTACCTCGCGCCCCTTGGGGAGCAAGAATTGGGTGAGTACGCCCATACCAGGACCTACTTCAAGCACAGGAATATCAGGGCAGGCATCAACGGTATCTGCAATGGCTTGAGCCACACTTAAGTCCTTCAAAAAGTGCTGACCAAGAAATTTTTTAGGTCGTACGAGTTTCATATCATTTGTTTTTTCTATCTTTGTAAAATCTTGTGCAGAGGCGGGCATTCTCACCTCCGCCGCTTGCAAAATTAACGAAATAACTTGGATTTTGACTAAACTATTGGGCAATATATTAAAGGTCGCCCTGCCATTTGCATTGGGGATAGGCATCCTTTGGTGGATGTATCGCGGTGTTGACTGGGCAGACTTTTGGCGCATCATTACCTCCGAACTTAATTGGGGGTGGATGATGGTTTCACTTGCCTTTGGCGTGGTGCCACAAGTGTTCCGCGCCTTACGTTGGCGCATGACGCTACAACCCATTGGGGAAGAAGCACGACCGCGCACTTGCATCAACGCCATTTTCCTTTCCTACGCTGCAAGTTTGGTAATTCCCCGCGTGGGCGAAGTCACCAGATGTGGCACACTGAAGAAGATGGACGGCGTTAGTTTTTCAAAATCCATCGGCACGGTAGTGACGGAGCGCATTGTTGACTCTTTGCTGATGCTTCTCATTGCGGGAGTCGCCTTTGCCAGTCAGTTGCCCGTGTTTCTCAAATTCCTGAACGAAACGGGCACAGACCTTCACGGATTGCTCAACCGCTTTACCAGCACGGGCTACCTTGTAACAGCGCTTTGCATCGTCTTGGCAATCGCCATTTGCGGCAGTTTACTCTTCAGATACAAGATGTTTGCCCAGGGGCGAGAAAAGGTAATGAGTCTGTGGGAAGGCATCGGTTCGCTTCGCCGCGTGAAGCGCCCGTGGTTATACTGGTTTTACTCCATCGGCATTTGGGTCGCTTATTTCTTACACTTTTACTTGGCGTTCTTTTGCTTTGACTTCACGGCAGGGATAAACCCGTGGGCAGCACTACTGATCTTCAGCGCAGGTTCGTTTGCCGTACTGGTTCCCACGCCCAATGGTGCAGGTTCGTGGCACTTTGCCGTAAAGACGATGCTCGTGCTCTACGGAGTAGCAGAAGCGCCCGCCGTGATGTTTGCCCTTGTGGTACACACGATACAAACCGCCCTCGTCGTCCTACTCGGAGCATGGGGATGGGCAGACCTCAACCGCATGGAAGTGTCCCCCAAAGTTACGACTGAAAATATTCACTAAATAAAATTTAATACTATGTCAGAAATTAGAAACCTTCAGCCCAAAGCTATTTGGGAAAACTTCTATCTTCTCACACAGGTGCCCCGTCCCAGCGGACACCTTGAAAAAATTCAGAAATTCCTTCTCGACTGGGCGAAGGAAAAGGGCGTTGAAGCAAAATTGGACGACGCTGGAAACGTAATCATGTACAAGGCTGCAACTCCCGGCATGGAAGATTGCAAGGTAGTAACGCTTCAGGGTCACATGGATATGGTGCCTCAGAAGACTCCTGAATCTCCTCACAACTTTGAAACCGACCCCATCGAAACTTGGATTGACGGTGAGTGGGTAAAGGCGAAGAATACGACACTTGGTGCCGACGATGGTATGGCTGTGGCAACCATCATGGCAATTATGGAAGACAACACCTTGAAGCACGGTCCGCTTGAAGGTTTCATTACTGCCGACGAAGAATCTACGATGGGCGGTGTGAACAATATGGTGTCCGACCTCTTGAAGGGTGAAATCCTGCTCAACCTTGACAACGAAACTTTCGGCGAATTTATGATTGGTTCGGCAGGTGGTGTGAACCTCACTGCTTCTTTGGAATACAAGGAAGAAGAAGTTCCCGCGGGTGACGCTGCCGTGAAGATTGGCATCCACAACTTGCTCGGCGGTCACTCTGGTCTTGAAATCAACGAAGGTCGTGGTAATGCCAATAAGATGATGGCGCGCCTCGTGCAGGATGCTATTGCCAACTTCGAAGCACGTCTTGCTTCATGGCAGGGTGGCAATATGCGCAATGCGATACCTCGTGACTGCGACGTAGTACTTACCATTCCCGCAGAGAATGTTGACGCCCTCAAGGAAGTAGTTGACGAATGGCGCGAAACATTTAAGGGCGAATATGGCTTCGTAGAAAAGGCGTTGACCCTTGATATTGAAGACACAGACTTACCTTCAGCCCTCGTTCCCGAAGAAATTCAGGACAATCTCGTAAACGCCCTTTGCGCCTGCCACAATGGTGTGATGCGCTTCATTCCCGAAGTGCCCAGCATCGTAGAAACTTCTTCAAACCTCGCGATTGTAGAAATCGGTGGTGGCAAGGTAATGTTCAAGGTACTTGTGCGCTCTTCTCGCGACAGTATGCGTGACTGCTGTTCCGAAACTTTGGAAAGCGTGTTCTCAATGGCTGGCATGAAGATCGAACTCGACGGTGCTTATCCCGCTTGGCAGCCCAACCCTGAAAGCGAAATCGTGGCGCTCATGAAGGATGTTTACAAGGAACTCTTTGGTGCGGAAAGCAAGGTACAGGTGATTCACGCAGGTCTGGAATGTGGTGTCATCGGTGCGAAGTATCCCAAGATGGATATGGTAAGTTTCGGTCCCACCATGCGTTCTCCTCACACCCCCAACGAACGTTGCTACATCCCCAGCGTAGAAAAGTATTGGCAGTTTGTTTTGACGACGTTGGAACGTACACCGAAAAAGTAAATTTTAAAAGGAGAAAGGAAAAAGGAGAAATGAGAAAGACCATGCGGGACTTCAATGCGCCAGCAACTTTCTCCTTTTTCATTTCTCATTTCTCATTTCATTAAATATTAATGTGATATGAACAAAAAACTCATTCTTGCTTCCCTCTTCTGCCTCGGCACAGCCGTTTCTCAGGCACAGGTGAGCAACATCAACCCCGTTCCTCAGCAGGTAGAAAACCTTGCGGAGTTTTTAATTGACGTACCTGCCCAGTGGACTGTTGTTACAGACAAGACCGTAACGTCTTCTTACGCACTCGATGCACTCAACACGGCATCTCCCGAAGTTGCGCCCAAGGCAGCCTTTAAGGTAACGCTCGGTTGGGGCAAGCAGAAGGCTATTAAGAAGTATAAGAAACTCGTCCCCACAAAGGCAGAAGGTTACTACCTCAAGGTGACCGACAAGGAGATTGTTATTGCTGCCGCTGACGAACGCGGTGCGTTCTACGGCGTACAATCGCTCCTCGCGATGATGAAGTATGGCAAGTTGCAGACTTGTGCCATCACCGACTTCCCCGACGTAGCATTCCGTGGCGTAGTTGAAGGTTTCTATGGCACTCCCTGGAGCCAGGAAGACCGCCTTTCGCAGTTCGACTTCTACGCGAAGAACAAGATGAACGTTTACATCTACGGTCCCAAGGATGACCCCTACCACCGCGACAAGTGGCGCGTGCCTTATCCCGCCGAAGAAGCAGCACGCCTTAAGGTGCTCCTTGATGCAGCACACAAGAACGGCGTAAACTTCTACTGGGCAATTCACCCTGGGGTGGATATCAAGTGGACAGAAGCTGACCGTGACGCCATGATGAACAAGCTCGAAACCATGTATCAGCTTGGCGTGCGCTCGTTCGCCGTATTCTTCGATGACATTTGGGGCGAAGGCACAAAGGCTGACAAGCAGGCAGACCTTCTCAACTACATCAACACGAATTTCGTAAAGGCAAAGGGCGACGTTAGTCCTCTCGTAATGTGTCCTACGGAATACAACCGCGGTTGGGCAAACGAAAAGGGCGGTTACCTCCGCACACTCGGTAGCGACATGGACAAGTCGGTAGAAATCATGTGGACAGGTAACTCTGTAGTACACACGATTGACAAGGAGTCTATGGAATGGATCAACGAACGCATCCAGCGCAAGGGTTACATCTGGTTGAACTTCCCCGTGTCTGACTTCGTGCGCGACCACATTCTTCTCGGTCCCACCTACGGCAACGGTCTTGACATTGCTGAAGACCTTTCTGGTTTCGTAAGCAACCCCATGGAGCACGCAGAGTCTTCAAAGATTGCGCTCTACAGCATTGCGGACTACACTTGGAACATGAAGAACTACGACTACATGTCAAGTTGGGACAAGGCGCTCAAGGATCTCCTTCCCGAAAGTGCTGAAGCGCTCAAGATTTGGGCTTCCTACAACGAAGACCTCGGTCCTAACGGTCACGGTTTCCGTCGTGACGAAAGCCGCGAACTTCAGCCCATCGCAAAGGCTGCGGTGAAGGGTGACAAGAATGCTATTGCACAACTCTACGTCAAGTGTATGGAACTTAAGTTGGCGATCAACCTCCTTCTTGCTGACAAGACGAACCCCGCACTTATCGTGGAACAGCGTCCCTGGTTGGAATACGGCAAACTCGTGGCGCAGTTTGGTATGAACGTATGTGCTACAGCAATGACGAACCTTGACAATGCTTCTGGCTTTATCAATTTCGACAACCTCTATAAGGAAGCACGCTCTATCCAAACGCAGATGTACAACCTTGCGAACTCTGACATCCTTCACCCCCACCAGCCCGGTATTAAGGTAGGTTCGCTCGTGCTTATCCCCACGTTGAACGAAATTTTCGCAAATACGGTGAACGCTTACAATGCTGCACACAACACAGCCTACAGTCCCGTTTGCGAATACCAGCCCTACTCTATCACTGCTACTGTTCCCCAGTTGGCGAAGTTGACAGTTACAGCGCGCGGCAATGACGTTCGCGTAAACGACGTACTTGAAGTGGTAACATGGGCACCTGGTGCTGAATTTGTGATTAACTCTGACCGCGCAGTGAGCATGCAGGGCATGGACTTCAACTTTGGTGTGAAGGGTGTGGCTGAAAAGTTCACGCTCGAACTTCAGGGCGAAGACGGCAACTGGCGCAAGGTGAGCCTCCTCCACTACTCTGCCGACGACACCGTAATCCACACGGGTGGTGAACTCTCTGGCATGAAGGCACAGAAGATTCGTCTCACCAACACTTCAGGTGAAGAAGTACAGGCTTACTTCAAGGGTTTCCGCTTCTCACGCCAATAAAACCATTTCATAAATGAGAAAGGAGAAATGAGAAAGGAGAAATAACCATGCGGGACATGAATGTGCCAGCAACTTTTTCCTTTTCCATTTCTCCTTTCTCTTATTAGTAGACAAGTAAACAAGGTACAAGTAGACGAGAAGCCCCCTCCAACCTCCCCCTAAAGGGTGAGGCTACCGTCCGGATGGATAAGTCCTACCCTTTAGGGGAGGATTTAGGTGGGGATTTTCTCCTTTAAGTTTTGAACTCCTCCTTCAAAGGAAAAATGAGAAATAATCATGCGGGACTTCAATGCGCCAGCAACTTTCTCCTTTCTCATTTCTCCTTTCTCCTCTTATATTTATATAATGCACATACAAACCAAACCCCACTTCGCCCTTCTCGATGGGCTCCGCGGAGTTGCCGCCCTTGCCGTGTTATGGTATCATGTGAACGAAGGATTTGCCTTTGCCGAAGCCACCAACGGCGCGGGCGATGGCATCATCCGCTCGTTCAACCACGGTTATCTCGCCGTTGACTTCTTCTTCCTGCTCTCCGGTTTCGTCATTGCCTATGCTTACGACGACCGTTGGAGTCAGGGACTCACTATCGGCAACTTTTTCAAGCGCCGCCTCATCCGCCTTCACCCCATGCTCATTGCGGGTGCCATTATCGGTGCTATCACTTTCTTGATTCAGGGCGGTGTCACGTGGAGTGGCGAAGCGGTATCAACGTCTGCGGTAGTGCTCTGCCTTGCCCTCACCTTCTTGTTCATCCCCTCCGTACCAGGTGGCAGTTATGAGGTGCGCGGCAACGGCGAAATGTTCCCGCTCAACGGGCCCTTCTGGTCGCTCTTCTTTGAATACATCGGCAACATTCTCTACGCCCTACTGCTGCGCCGCCTCTCTACGAAAGTGCTCGCCATCCTTGTTGCCCTGCTCGGCATCACCTTCTTTTGGTTTGCCACAACCAATGTTTCCACCTACGGAAGTATTGGCGTGGGTTGGACGCTTGACGCCGTAAACTTCCTGGGCGGTAGTCTGCGCATGCTCTTCCCCTTCTCGCTCGGTATGCTCCTCGCCCGCACCTTCCGTCCGCGACCCGTTCGTGGTGCCTTTTGGTTGTGCACGGCAATGTTACTCGCCCTCTTTGCCGTGCCTTACATCGAGGCGATGCAACCGCTCTGCATGAACGGCGTGTTTGAGATGACGTGCATCATGCTTGTCTTCCCCGCCATCGTATTGCTTGCAGCCTCCAGCATATCTGTGTCAACCACTACAAAGCGCACTGCCACCTTCCTTGGCGACCTCTCTTACCCGCTTTACACCGTGCATTATCCGCTGATGTACCTCTTCTACGCAGGACTTATTGCCAACGGGCAGTACAACTTTACCGCAGTTCCCTGGCAATCCCTTGGCGTTATGGCGGGAAGCATCCTCGTGGCGTTTGTATTGATGAAGTGGTACGACGCACCTGTCAGAAAGTGGTTGAGTGCAAAGTTTTAAGAAAGTGAGGAGTTACGAGTTAGTAGTGAGGAGTTGGTAGTCCATGCGGGACGGCAATCGTTTATTTCGGAAACTTCTTGTCTACTTGTACCTTGTTTACTCGTCAACTATAAATCGTTTATCTCGCTGACCATCTTGTCTACTTGTACCTCGTTAACTTGTTTACTAAAAGGTTATAAGGAATGTACAATGCGGATGCCCCTTAAAACCTCCAAGCGAAGCGACCTCTCACCTTACAACCTCATTTAAAACCTCCAAGCGAAGCGACCTCCCACCTTACAACCTCACTTTAAAACCTCTAAACCTAAAAAACTATTTTTTCATAGTAGTCGTATCCATTAAAATCTGTAACTTTGTGTCTCTCTAAACTAAAATACTCTTGCAATGAAAGCACTTAAAGAACGAATATTGAAAGACGGGCGCTGCTTCCCCGGTGGCATTTTGAAAGTAGACAACTTTATCAACCATCAGATGGACCCCATTTTGATGAAGTCTATGGCTGTAGAGTTTGTGCGTCGCTTTGCCAGCACCAAGATAAATAAGGTTATGACCGTGGAGGCAAGCGGTATTGCGCCAGCTATTATGGTGGGCTATTTGTTAGAGTTGCCCGTTGTGTTTGCAAAGAAGAAGGTGCCCAGCACCATGGAAAACATGCTCGTGACGGAAGTGTTCTCGTTTACGAAAAACACGACCTACAAGGTTTGCGTGAGCAAGGATTTCCTTTGTCCTGGCGACAAGGTGCTATTCATTGACGACTTCCTCGCCAATGGGAATGCCGCCAAGGGAATTATTGATTTGGTAACTCAAGCTGGAGCAGAATTGGTGGGCATGGGCTTCCTCATTGAAAAAGCATTCCAGGACGGTGGCGACTATTTGCGCAATGCGGGCATTCATGTAGAGTCGCTCGCCATCATTGAGAGCTTGGACAACTGCGAAATAAAATTAAAGTAGATTTTTCCCCATAGTATAGTTTGACGGTATGGAAACAAAAGTTTCAGAAGCAACCCTAAACCAAAAACCACAGGGGTTGATTTACGGATTAGAAGACCGTCCGCCCTTGCGTGACACGCTCTTCGCAGCCTTACAACACCTCTTGGCCATCTTTGTAGCCATCATCACGCCGCCACTGATTATCGCGGGCGCGCTGAAGTTAGACCTTGAGACAACAGGGTTCTTGGTGTCTATGGCACTGTTTGTTTCGGGGATTGCTACCTTTATCCAATGCCGCAGAGTAGGTCCCATCGGTTGCGGACTGCTTTGTATTCAAGGCACCAGTTTCTCGTTCATCGGACCGATTATTTCGGCAGGATTTGCAGGCGGACTCCCCGCCGTGTTTGGAGCAACAATAGCGGGTTCGGTAGTAGAAATTCTCGTGAGTCGCATATTGAAATACATGCGCCGCATCGTCACTCCCTTGGTATCGGGTATTGTTGTGACGCTGATTGGTTTGAGTCTGATTAAGGTCGGCATTACTGCCTGTGGCGGTGGCGAAACGGCAAAGGCTGCAGGAACGTTCGGCTCTTTAGAATACGTAGGACTCGCAGCATTAGTGTTGGGACTCATCATCTTCTTCAACCGCAGCAGCAACCGTTACCTGCGCATGAGTTCTATTGTTATTGGACTTGCTATTGGTTATGTCGTGTCGTGGACAATGGGCATGGTAAACTTCTCCGACATTCAGAATTACGGCAGTTTGAATATCCCCATTCCCTTCCGCTATGGCGTGTCGTTCGACCTTTCAGCCATCATCTCATTAGGCCTTGTATATCTCATCACAGCCATTGAGGCATACGGCGACATTACGGCAAACTCCATGATTTCGGGACAACCCGTAGAGGGCGAGAAATTCATGAAGCGCGCGCAGGGAGGTATTTTGGCAGATGGCTTTAACTCTGCGGTGGCAGGTGTGTTCAACTCCTTCCCCAACTCCATCTTTGCGCAAAACAATGGTATGATTCAGCTCACAGGAGTTGCCAGCCGCTACGTAGGTTACTTCATTGCGGGCATGCTTATATTATTAGGTTTGTTCCCCGCGGTAGGTTTGATATTCTCTCTGATGCCCGAGCCCGTTCTTGGCGGCGCAACATTGCTGATGTTTGGTACCGTGGCAGCAGCCGGAGTGCGCATCATTGCTTCTCAAAACATCAACCGCAAGGCAACACTGGTAATAGCCATCAGCTTTAGTATGGGCTTGAGCGTAGAACTCGTTCCGGAAATTCTCACGCAACTTCCCGAAACGGTGCGCAACATCTTCTCGTCGGGCATTACTACAGGTGGTGTTGCAGCTATTCTCGCCAATGCCTTGATTCATATTAAGGAGGAGCAAACCGCTTAATAGTTTGAGTGCCTCGTAAAGCATTTTTGATAACCCGAATTATTGCTGTCCGGTAATATTTTAGAGAACACGAATTGCACGAATAACACGAATCCTTGAGGGGTGTTATCTTTGCTTATCGCATACGAATTGCACGAATACCATCCGGATGGCATTCGTGTTATTCGCCTCTGATTAAGAAATATTCATTCCGCATGGAGATTCGTGTTATTCGTGAAATTCGTGTTCTCTTAAACATAGAAATTCTCGTTTTTTTCGGTTGAATATCTATGAGGGGGCTTGTATGAGTACAACTATCCATCAAACAATGAGTTATCTGTATCTACCGGACAGCAATAGTTTTAAAAGGCGATAATATAGGAGTTGTCCCATATTGTGGTTTATTTCTCATGAATGACGCTGAAGGCCTCACCGCTCGGTAACCTTAAGAATTTCACTCGCTGAAGGACGCTGAAGGCGTCTAAAAAATACGTTTGGGTCAACTGCTGTATTATGACTCCAAAAAGGCAACTACAATGTTATTACCAACTTATTTGAGGATTTAAATTTGTCAACATTTTTCGCACAAAAGCACCTGCGACGTAAAAAAGGCGATTTGCATTTCGCTTCAAAATGTATTATCTTTGCATTGCAGGAAAGGAGGTGTTACCCAGCAGGTAATACCTCCTTTTTAAGTACCTGATTATCAGCATGCAATTTTTGGATACTTTCTAAAAAAACACCGGTTTTGGCAAAAATTATTCGGCACCTTGTAAAAAATAGGTACCGAATAATCTTTTTTAGGTGCCGAATAATTTTCTGTAGGTCGGTCGGAGTGTTAAATCTTCTTAATAAAAGTTAAAGTTTTGCCGACCTTCCAACCCTAAAAATGCGTCTTTGGCTTGCTGGGAATGCGTTATTTTCAGCGCATGGTGTTCTTGGATTGAAATAACGCAGCCACGGTCCACTATCTCACTTTTTCAGCGCTTTTTCACCTTATTCTTAAGACACAACTTCCGTAGAATGAGCAACTTGCTTGATTTACCCCTAAAAATTCATTTTTGGTAAACTGTACGAGGACTATGCACGCCTTAATTCCAGATGGGACCACGAAAGGTCACGCAAGCAACTCCGATATTATTGCCACTTTTTTTCAGTAAGACTGGCAAAAAAACACGAGATTGCAACCACCTTCTTCCTACTGAAATACAGTGCTAAAAACGGGCATCATAAAAACTCACAAGAAAACACACACATTATTAAAAGATTTTTAACTAACTTTGCCACGATAATGCGCGTGCAAAAAGTCAGCACGCGAAAGAAAGAAACCACCCATGACAAAGTTTTTGAAAAATATTGCACCTGACGCAGTAGCAATCATCGCCTTTCTTGTAATCAGTTTTGCCTATTTCGCCACCCCCATCAGCGAGGGACTCGTTTTGGGCGGACACGACACTGTCGCTTCTATTGGCAGTGGACAAGAACAGTTGCAACACATGGCGGAAACAGGAGAGCGCACCCGCTGGACGGGCACCTTGTTTTCGGGCATGCCCACCTACCAGATTGCACCCGCCTATAGTTCCGGGAAATTACTTGACTTCCTGTACAACATCTATGGTTTGGGCACAACAGGCGTTCTGAATTACGTATTCCTCTACCTTTTAGGGTTCTACATCCTATTGCGGTGCTTCAATATCAAACCATGGTTATCAGCAGTGGGTGCCATTGCCTGGGCATTCTCTTCGTACTTCTTTATCATCATTGCAGCGGGCCACATCTGGAAGGCGATGACATTGGCACTTATTCCACCCACCATTGCAGGGATGGTGCTTTGCTACCGTGGTAAGTTGCTTTGGGGAGGTGCTATCACAGCGTTGTTTACAGCACTGCAGATTTTGAGCAACCACGTTCAAATGTCCTACTACTTCTTCTTCCTGATGGCACTCTTGAGCATCTGCTTTGGCGTTGCCACACTCTGGGGAAAGGAGAAAGGAGAAAGGAGAAAGGAGAAAGATTTTGCCTCCCCGTTAACCGCTATCCCCTCCCCGTTAACCGCTACCCCTTCATCGTTAACCGTTAAGAGTTGGTTGAAAGCAACAGGCGTTATTGCCTTTGCGGGGATCCTGGGTGTTTTAGCAAACCTCCCCAACCTCTACCACACATACACCTACTCTAAAGAGTCCATGCGTGGCAAAGCAGAACTCACACCGCCCGCTTCTTCTGGACAGAAAGCGACAGAAGGTCTTGATCGCGACTACATCACGCAGTGGAGTTATGGCATTGATGAAACTTTGACCCTCCTGATACCCGAATACAAGGGCGGTGGTTCACGTAGCATTCTCGACCGTGAAGGTGTGGAAGATTTAGAAGGCTATAATGAATTCCGCAACAACGCTTACCAGTTCCAACAAATGACAGGCGGACAAGCCTATCCTCCAGGAATCATGGAATATTGGGGTGACCAACCCTTTACCGTAGGTCCCGTGTATGTAGGTGCGGCGATTTGTTTCCTCTTCGTCTTGGGGATGTTCTACGTAGGCGGTCCCGTGAAATGGGCTTTGGTATTGGCAACGCTGCTCTCCTTCCTCTTTGCTTGGGGTAAGAACTTGATGCCCGTGACCGACTTCTTCATCGACTACTTGCCGATGTACAACAAGTTCCGCACCGTGAGTTCGGCACTCGTTGTGGCAGAATTTACCTTCCCCCTCTTGGCAATGCTTGCGTTGGCGAAAGTATTAAAATCGCCCGAAACATTGTTTGGCACCCAACAGGGTCGCATCGGTATGGGTGTAGCAACAGTACTCACAACAGGACTTTGCCTACTGATTGCTTTCGTGCCCAGCGTGGCTGGCGACTGCCTTTCACAAAACGATGCCCATACGCTTGGTGCCATGAACGGTTGGGGGTTCCCGCCTCAACTTACCAGCGGACTTAAGACGGCAATCGTGAGTATGCACCACAACATCCTTTCGGCCTCTGCGCTGAAATCAGGATTGATTTGCCTTGCCGTAAGCATCATGCTTTGGTTGTGGACCAAGAAACGCGTACCTGCATGGGCTGTAGTGGGAATCATCGGCGTTGTAACCCTTGTGGACATGTGGAAGGTCAACAAGAACTACCTCAACAACGACTCTTTCTCTGATCCTGTAGTACGCATGAGTGGTTTTGCGAAAACCCCTGCGGACGTACAAATACTTGCCGACACTTCATTGAGTTATCGCGTGGCAAACTTGGGCGCAGGCAATCCGTTTAACGAAACAACCAACGAAACAAGTTACTACCATAAGAGCATTGGCGGTTATCATGCGGCGAAACTTCACCGCTACCAAGACCTCATTGATTATCACCTCAACCGTGAACTTGCTGATTTCACCAAGGCCCTTGGCGCGGCTGCTGGAGACATTACCAGCATCAAGATGGACTCCATTGCTCCCGTCTTGAACATGCTCAACACCAAGTATTTCATCTTTGGGCAGAAGCAACAGGCGTTTGCGGTGGAAAATATCTACCATAACGGCAACGGTTGGTTTGTTGACAAACTCGACTTCGTACCAAATGCCGACAAGGAGATGGCTGCGCTCCACGGTATGGACACCAAACGCGAGGCGGTAGCAGATGAGCGCTTCCGCAGTGCACTTGAAACGCAGACGCTCGGACAAGGCACCGTGGAACTCACGCAGTATGCCCCCAACGAAATGCACTACAAGGTGCAGAGCGAAGCGGGTGGTGTAGTTGTCTTCTCGGAAATCTACTATCCCGGTTGGACGGCAACCATTGACGGTAATGAGGCAGAACTTGGACGTGTCAACTACGTCCTTCGCGCACTCCGCGTTCCCGCAGGTACGCATGACATCAAGATGGAGTTCCGCCCCACATCGGTTTCAACAACCACCAGCATAGCATACCTCGCCATCGGGGGTATCATTGTATTACTCCTGGTAGCTATTGCAGGGGGCATTCGAAAGAGAATAAATATAAAGCAAACTCAAAACTAAACATATAAAGAGGGTTGGACAAGAGTAAAGATAAAAGAGTAAAGATAAAAGAGTAAAGATAAAAGAGTAAAGATAAAAGATGCCTTGCGGGGTGTACCCTCGTTTATCCCGGTAACCGCTTGTTTACTTGTACCTTGTCAACTTGTTTACTTACCTCGTCTACTTGTCTACTCGTTAACTAAAAAACACTATGGAATACAATTTTATTGACATTGAAAAGAAATGGCGCGAGACTTGGGCGAAGAACGGCACCTATAACGTAGGTGAGGATAGCTCACGCCCCAAGTACTACGTATTGAATATGTTCCCCTACCCCTCGGGTGCGGGTCTTCACGTGGGACACCCCCTCGGTTATATTGCCTCTGACATCTACGCACGCTACAAGCGCTTGAACGGCTTCAACGTGTTGAACCCCATGGGTTACGATGCCTATGGTCTTCCCGCAGAGCAGTATGCGATTCAAACGGGGCAGCATCCCGCAATTACCACTTCGGAAAACATCAACCGCTACCGCGAGCAGTTGGACAAGATTGGTTTCTGCTTCGACTGGAGCCGCGAAGTGCGCACTTGCGAACCCGGTTATTACCATTGGACACAGTGGGCGTTCCAGCAGATGTTCAACTCCTTCTATTGCAAGACCTGCCAAAAGGCACAACCTATTGAAAAACTCGTTGCCCTCTTCGAAGAAAAGGGTACGGCACACGGTCTTGACGTTGCTTGTTCGGAAGAACTCCAGTTCACTGCCGAAGAATGGAAGGCAATGAGCAGCGTGGAGCAGCAGGAAGTGTTGATGAACTACCGCATTGCCTACCTCGGCGAAACGATGGTTAACTGGTGTCCTGCCCTCGGCACAGTGCTTGCCAACGATGAAGTAATCGACGGTGTGAGCGAACGCGGCGGACATCCCGTGGTACAGAAGAAGATGAAGCAGTGGTGCTTGCGCGTTTCGGCTTACGCACAGCGTCTTCTCGACGGCCTCAACACGATTGACTGGACTGACTCAATTAAGGAAACACAGCGCAACTGGATCGGCCGTTCTGAAGGTACAGAAATGCAGTTCCGCGTGAAGGATTCGGATGTAGAATTTACCATCTTTACAACACGTGCTGATACAATCTTTGGCGTAACCTTTATGGTACTTGCGCCCGAAAGCGAACTCGTTGCGCAACTCACTACTCCCGAACAAAAGGCAGAAGTTGACGCTTACCTCGAAGCGACAAAGAAGCGCACCGAACGCGAACGTATTGCCGACCGCCGCGTGACGGGTGTATTCTCGGGTAGTTATGCTGTAAATCCCTTTACGGGAGAAAGCATCCCCGTTTGGATTTCTGATTATGTGCTTGCTGGTTATGGCACAGGCGCTATCATGGCGGTACCCGCTCACGACTCTCGTGACTATGCCTTTGCAAAGCACTTCGGTCTTCCCATCATCCCCCTCATCGAGGGCGCTGACGTGAGCGAAGAAAGTTTTGACGCCAAGGAAGGTACAGTAATGAACTCTCCCATGGCGGGCAAGGAAACGCTCAAGGGTTTCTCACTCAACGGTCTTTCTGTAGTAGAAGCGATCGCGGCGACAAAGAAGTTCGTTACTGAAAACAACCTCGGTCGCGTGAAAGTAAACTTCCGCTTGCGCGATGCCATCTTCAGCCGTCAGCGTTATTGGGGCGAACCCTTCCCCGTGTACTACAAGGACGGTATGCCTCAAATGGTTCCTGCCGCTTGCTTGCCTATCGAACTTCCCGAAGTTGACAAGTTCTTGCCTACAGAAACGGGCGAACCTCCTCTTGGTAATGCGAAGAAGTGGGCGTGGGACACTGTGAACAATTGTATCGTTGAAAACGAAAAGATTGACCACGTCACGGTCTTCCCCTTGGAACTCTCTACGATGCCTGGCTTTGCGGGTTCTTCGGCATACTACCTCCGTTACATGGATCCCCATAACAACGCAGGTTTGTTGAGCGAAGCGGTAGGCAACTACTGGCAGAATGTAGACCTTTACATTGGTGGTTCCGAACATGCTACGGGTCACTTGATTTATTCGCGCTTCTGGAACAAGTTCCTCTTCGACCTTGGCATCAGCAAGCAGGAAGAACCCTTCAAGAAGTTGGTAAATCAGGGTATGATTCAGGGTCGTTCGAACTTTGTGTACCGTATTAAGGACACGAATACCTTTGTGAGCCTCGGTCTCAAGGAGCAGTACGACGTAACTCCCTTGCACGTAGATGTAAATATCGTTGAAAACGACGTGCTCGACATTGAAGCATTCAAGGCTTGGCGCCCCGAATTTGCAACTGCGGAATTTATTCTCGAAGACGGCAAGTACATCTGCGGGTGGGCGGTTGAAAAGATGTCAAAGTCAATGTTCAACGTGGTAAATCCCGATAAGATTGTAGAACGTTACGGCGCCGACACGCTTCGTCTCTATGAAATGTTCCTCGGCCCCATCAACCAGAGCAAACCTTGGGACAGCAACGGTATCGACGGTTGCTTCCGCTTCTTGCGCCGCTTCTGGAACCTCTTCTTCGACAAGCAGGACAACTTCTGTGTCGTTGCTGGTGAACCCACAAAGGACTCGCTCAAGACGCTTCACAAGTTGATTAAGAAGGTGACTGAAGACATCAATGAATTCTCGTACAACACTTCTGTAGCAGCCTTCATGGTGGCGGTAAACGAACTTACTCAGCAGAAGTGTAACAACAAGGAAGTGCTTGAAACGATGGTTATCCTCCTTGCACCCTTTGCGCCCCACATTGCGGAAGAACTTTGGAACCGCATGGGCAACGAAGGTAGCGTTTGCGACGCCACATGGCCCGCTTATGACGAAAGCAAGATGAAGGAAGACAGCGTTACGCTCTCTGTTTCCTTTAACGGTAAGACACGCTTCACACTTGACTTCCCCGTTGACGCTACGAAGGAAGACATTGAGAAGACTACACTTGAAAGTGAACAAACAAAGAAGTACCTCGACGGAAAGACCATCGTCAAGATGATTGTTGTGCCGGGACGCATTATTAATATTGTGGTGAAGTAAACTTCATAAGAGAAAAGATAAAAGATAAAAGTTAAAAGATCGCCGTCCGGGACGTGCCGCACGGCATCTTTACACTTTAAACTTTACTCTTCACACGACTATGAAACCGCTTAAAATAAACCTTTTCCAAGAGGTAAAGTCTTACCTCATTATCACATTTGGCTTGCTCTGCTATGCCATTGGTTTCAACTGTTTCCAAATCCCCTACGGACTCACAGGTGGAGGCGTTGCGGGTTTGGGCTCAATTATCTTCTACGGCACTGGTTTCCCCGTAGAATACACATTCTTCATCATCAACGGTCTGTTGCTCATTGCTGCCGTTAAGGTGTTGGGATGGAAATTCTGCTTGAAGACCATCTATGGGGTATTCATGCTCACCTTCCTTTTGGGACTTGTAAAGCAAGCCATGGAGTACTATGGCACGATGCACCCCGAATTGTTGGAGAATAACATTGTCAAGGGACTTCCCCTACTCGTGGGCGACAATGCTTTCATGGCTGCCATTTATGCTGCAGGCATTGAAGGTATTGGTCTCGGCATGGTATTCTTGAACAACGGTTCTACGGGTGGTACGGACATCATCGCTGCGATGATTAACAAGTATAAGGACATCACGCTGGGCCAGATGATGATGCTTTGCGACGTGATCATCGTGTCTTCATGCCTTGTGCTCCCCGACCGCAACTTGAGCAGTCTGCTTTATGGTTTCACCATTCTCTTGTTGCTCAACATTACGGTGGACTACATCATCGACCGTGGCCGCCAATCGGTGCAGTTCCTCATCATCTCTCGTGAATATGAAGAAATTGCCGCTACGATTAACTCAATGGGCAGAGGTGTGACCGTCTTGAACGGCACGGGTTGGTACACGAAGAACGATTCCAAGGTGCTCCTCGTCCTTGCCCGCAAGCGCGAAAGTGCCAGCCTTTTGAGTGTCATTCAGGCCATCGACCCCAAGGCTTTTGTCAGCCAGAGTAAGGTGCTCGGTGTCTTTGGTGAAGGTTTTGACCGCATCAAGGTAAAGGCAAAGAAGAATAAAGAGGGTAAAAACCTCACTAACAACGCATAACGCAACCCATCAACCTCGTTGCGCAGGGCGGATGGTGTAGTTATTTAATCACACCATCCGCCTTGTTGTTTTTTACCCTCACGCCTTCATACTACAATAATAGGCGGAACATTACGTTTTTTATAAGAATCCCTCCACGATAAAAATATCCAACGATGAAAAAATTAGTTGTTGCAACCAACAATGCACATAAATTATCTGAAATTCGTGCCATCATTGGCGACGAAATAGAACTCCTCACCCTTGCCGACATTAACTGTTTTGACGACATTCCTGAAACTGCCGAAACGCTTGAAGGCAATGCTCTCCAGAAGGCACGCTACATTTATGAGAAATACGGAGTAGACTGCTTTGCGGACGATACGGGTCTTGAAGTAACTGCGCTCGGCGGAGGTCCGGGTGTGCACACTGCACGTTACGCCTATGCTGACCGCCACGACCCCAAGGCGAACACCTTAAAGTTGTTGCGCGAATTGGAAGGTGCCACCGACCGCTCTGCACAGTTTCGCACCGTAGTGGCACTCATTCTTGACGGCAAAGAATACCTCTTCGAAGGCATCGTTCGAGGCACCATCCCCACCGAGGAGCGTGGCACGGAAGGTTTTGGTTACGACCCCGTATTTGCTCCCGAAGAGTTAGGAAAAACTTTTGCCGAAGTGGGACCTGAAGTTAAGAATGAAGTCAGTCACCGCGCCCGTGCTGTACGCAAACTTGCAGAATTCCTCAAAGGGAATGCACAATAATCCTTTGAGACCATCGGCATAACTTCACAAAATCAAAATCACCGCCTTATGCGCTCCATCATAAACGCTGTAAAATACGCTTTAATCCTATCCCTAACATTGCTACCCACTTCCAGTAAGGCGGCAGCAATCGGCGAGTGGACCTATTACTTCTCGTATCAAGATGCAACCCACTGTATTCCCGTGGGGAACAGCATCTATGCCTTGTATGCCGGGAATTTACTGGTTTACGATACGGAAGACAACTCGGTGATTACCCCCACAAAATTAGACGGTTTGAGCGAGAAAAACATTTCCTTAATGCGCTACTGTGAAGCACAGCAGAAAACCGTCATGGTATATAGCAACGGGAATATAGACCTCCTTCACAAGAAAGGTTCGATTGAGAATCTTCCCCAGTACAAGAACAAATATGTGGGTACCCAACTCAACGACCTTACCGTCGTTGGAAGTCAGGCTTTTTTGGCAACCAGCGAGGGTATTGTGCACCTCAACCTTGCGAATGCTGAAATTACGGGGTTCTACACCTTGAACGAACCTATTTTCAGTGCAACAACTTGTGAGAACTTCCTTTATGCAACTACAGCAAGTGGGGTATACCGCTGTCATTTGGAGCAGAATCCGCTTGACCATGCTAATTGGTCGGTCTGCAGTTCTCTCGTTGCGCGCCAACTGATTACACAAAGTGGGCACCTCTACTTAAGAACGGAAAACAAAGGGGTATATGTATTAGAACCTGGAGGCACTAATCCCCGCCAACTGATTGCACAATCACAAACATACTATTTTGCAGACCCATCGGGGATCCTGTTCGGGAATACAAAATCATATACAGAAATATCAGCACAAAGTCCCGTTCAGGTGAAGCCTTCCGTAACGCTACCCGCAACAACGACCTACCTTTGCCGCGCAAAAGACGGCACCATTTGGAGCGCTCAAGGATTTGAAGGAGTTCATGCTTATAAGGCGGTAAACAACACACTACAACCCGACGGACGCAAGATAGGTAATTTTGGTCCCCAACGCGACCTCTGCTACTTCCTGCGCTATGCGGGCGAACGATTACTCATAGCGGGAGGTCGATTGGACCCTTACGACCGTGAGCACTTCCCAGGGACAGCAATGTATTATGAGAATGGCGAGTGGACCATTTTCCAGGAAGAAGGGATAGAACAGCATAGTGGCGGTAAGTATCAAGACCTGACTTGCATCATCCAACACCCTTCCGACCCCACAATGCATACCACCTCGGCAGCACGCGTAGGACTTTTTGACTACAAAAATGGTGCTTACACGGGATATGCTTCCGTTGACAACTCCCCACTGGTGTCAGCAGCGGGAAACAATAAAAATTATGTGCGCACAGACGGACTGCAGTACGACCATGAAGGCAATCTGTGGATGGTTAACAATCAGGTGGATTCCGTCATTGCCATCCGCATGAAGGACGGCAGTTGGCAACGCCTCTATTACGAACCTTTGGATATGGCACCCACGCTTGCCACAACCCTCTTCGACCGCAAGGGACGCTTCTGGGTGTGTTCACGACGCACCGTGAATTATCACGATGGGGGACTCATGGCGATTGACTACAACGGCACCATCAAAAATCAAGATGACGACGTCACCTCTTATCGTGCGCATGTCACCAACCAAGATGGGACGTCCTACAAATTAGAGGGTGTGCAGAGTCTTGCCGAAGACCACGACGGACGCATCTGGATGGGATGTAACATCGGTTTGTTTGTCATTGACAACCCCGACGAATGGTTTAACGACGTCTTCCGCATCACACAGGTGAAGGTGCCTCGCAATGATGGTACCAACCTCGCCGACTACCTACTCTACGGAATGCCCATTATCGCCATTGCTGTGGATGGCGCTAACCGCAAATGGATAGGAACAGAAGGCAATGGGGTGTACCTTGTAAGTGCTGACGGCACTGAAATCATTCACCACTTTACTACCGACAACTCACCCCTCACCTCCAACACCGTAAACTCCATCGCCATCCACCCCCGCACAGGCGAAGTTATGATGGGTACGGAAGCGGGACTTGTATCCTATCAGAGCGATGCCACAACACCCGCTGAATCCCTCTCGGAAGGAAACATCCAGATTTTCCCCAACCCCGTGCGACCAGAGCATCAGGGAACGATTACCATTAATGGACTCACGATGGATGCCGATATAAAAATCGCCTCTTCGGGTGGTCAACTTGTTGCTGCTGGAACATCTACGGGCGGCACATGGCAATGGGACGGCAGAACCTTCAACGGCGAAAGAGTCGGGGCAGGTATCTACTATGTACTCATCGCCACAGCAGACGGCAACACAAGTGTAGTGGGCATGCTTACTATCATCAGATAGCGATGCTCATTTAGACACATACAATACAACAGCGGTTGGTCCACTCGGAACCAACCGCTGTTGTTGTATAAGGAGTTCTTACATCGTTATTTCAGGAATGCAGGTGAGGTCACCACGGATGACCTGGAAGTCGGGATGTACAGAATAGAAGGCCTTGGGGTCTATCTCTGTATCTTCAGGAACATAAGCAACACGCAGTTTTGGGCAGTTTTCAACAGCGTAAGCATGCAACTTCTTCGTACCTGGAGCAATGATGAGGGTTTCCATTCCCAACACATTATACACATAGTTCTTACCCATTTCCTCAATAGGAAGCAATTCCACAACGGGCATCGCACTGGGAATATATACCAATTCCGAATTTGCCTTCTTGTAAACTACACCACAATGACTCTTTAACTTGGTGTTTTCAGCATCTACATGTACAAACTCCAGATTGGGGGCATTATGGCTCAGACCGATAAATTCTTCTCCAAGACTCTCGATGTTTATACCCAAGCAGACTTCACGCACGTTTTCGGGGAGCAAACTGTCAGGACTGAAACTGGTAATGCGAATGCCACCTTCACTATAAGGCACTGTATACATATCCTCCGCCTGACGTACACGGGCAAGTGTGAAGCGCTTTTCGGTAAATTTGCATACAGTTGCTTCTGTGGGGAAGATGTCTATATCAATCGAAAGGGGAACGAGGTGTGGATATTCGTCGTACGAAGTAATCGCATATTGCGAATTGTTTGTGGGGTCGCTGACGTGCCACTTTCTGTTGTAATACACATAGTTCCAAGCGTGACCGCCAAGTGGTTCAAGCATACCATTGATATTTACCACAGGAATACCCTGTGTGTGGAGCATCACATTCAAAAGATTTGCATAACCCTGGCATACGGCATGACGATTCTTAAACACAGCATAGGGATCGTTATCTCCCCACTCATAACGTACGTTGTTAACAATCCACTTGAAAATGGTTGAGTAAGTTGCACTTTGAGAAGAGGCTTCTGCTACCAGTTCATCGGTGAAGGTCTTAATTTCCTCGTATTGCGCATCTGTAATTTTGAAACTCGCAAAGCCACGGTCAATTTCAGGTCCCGTCTTCTTCAAGAGATTATTTACGGCGAGTTGCGGATTGGTGTATGACAGATTCGTAGACTTGTCCTTCTCGGGGAAACGTGGTGTAGAACCCAACGCCACACTGGCATTAGGATTTTCGGGCGCATCGGGCGGCAAAATCTCGTCATCATCACTGTTACAAGCAGTCAAGAAACCACTGCTCAACAAGAGGGGGAATAAGTAATAGTAAAATTTCTTCATAAGGTTATGAGGGGTTAGGTTAGTTAGTAGTGAGGAGTTAGTAGTTAGTAATCCATGCGGAACGACTATCGTTTATCTCGGAAACTTAAATTGTCCCCCGAAGTTAGGGGGACGAGCAACGGAGTTGCGGAGGGGGTCTGTTAAACTCGCACCTCGTTAACTTGTTCACTAAAAAGTTATTAGGTTATAAGGTTGTGAGGGGGGCACTGCGAGACATAGATTTCAAAGGTCGCGCGTTGGAGAAAAGAGTAACGTTTTGAAAAACACCCCGCACGGTAGCTGTACTCTGTACTCTGTACTCTGTGCTCTGTACTCTATATCGGTACTCTGTGTCTTTTACAAGTTCAGGCACTTAATGGCTATGCGCCAAGCCCCCCTACCTCCATGTGCTGAATAAGTGCGTAGAAGGGTACCGATAAGTTGCTTGAACTTATTTACAACCGGTTGTTGTGCAACATTCTTTGCCCGTTGCATAATCCATAATTTCGCTTCACGATTTCCTTCTGCCTGTAGTTTTCCCGCAAGTATGCAAAGGCGGAAATAGAGGGCGATGACGGATGCACGTTGGGGAGACTCCGATGCGCCACAAGGAGTGAGTATTTGTTGCTCTATGAGAGGTAGTGCTACTTGCAGTTTGGAGAATGAAGCACCAAGTGAGGCACCCGTAATGCTGTCGGCATGTTGATAAATGCGGTGGAAGGTGCGATCGAGCGTCACGAAGGAATGAGCGTGCTGGAGCATACGGATTCCCAATTCGTAGTCATTCCAAATAGGCACGTCGGCATTCCATCCACCAATTTGCAGAATGAAGTCTGTGCGGGCGAGAAACGATTGCGTAGAAAGTGCCGCCGAGAGGATGTGGGAAGAAAGGGACAAACCTTCTAACCCTTCTCGCACCTGCTCCTTGCCATTCTCAAAGACCATTCGTGAGCGTGCAGCTACAAATGCGGCTGTGGGACTTTCAAGCAGTGCAGCCAGCATGGACGAGATAAAGTCGGGAGACATTTCGTCGTCGGAATCAAAGAAACTGACGAACTCACCCTTCGCAATACTTAATCCTTTGTTTCGCGCAGCAGCCGCTCCTGGAGTATTTTCTTGTGTTACCTGAATCGAAAGTTCATCAGAGGTATTCGCCTGTGCAAATGCTTGACAAATCTCCAAAGAGGTGTCTGTAGAATTGTTATCGACAAGAACAATCTCAAGGGGACGGTGGAATTGTGCCTGAAGCGAGGCGAAGAGACGTGGTAGCGTATGTGCCCGGTTGTAGACGGGAACTATGATGGATACTAACTTTTGAGTCTTCATACTATCTACCAGTTTTCGTGATGTAAAGAATACCTCGAGCGCTGTTGCGAAGCAACGTGAAGAAACGAGCGCCCTTCTGTTGGCGAGCTGTAGTCCAGCAGACTTTCAGACAACGTAACCAAGCTGTCCACCCATATATATAATAAAGCACTGCACCCTTTGCGCATTGTATTTCAGGACGTGTCGCAAAATTTGCACCACCTTGTGGCTGGTCCATGGTTTGTACTACGGGATAAGGAAGATACTTTATCGTGCACTTATTTTTTCGGTAAAGCGTATGGAGCCACACTTCTTCCTCGCCACAAGCAATTTGTCCAGATCCCAAACCAAATCGCAAGTCAAAGGGCACATTCTTCACGCGCTCACGCTTAAAGGTGATTTCTATAGAACTGGGATAATACCCTTTGGGTTGATGCTTATAATCAAAAGGGTGAGCGGGATAGGGTTTCATCAGTTCACCGTTGGGATCACGCGCCTGAAAGAGCAACACATCTGCCTCTGGGTGCGCAATATGTTCCGCCTCAATACGGCGGAGTTCGTCGAGCGTATAGCGCACATCATCATCAGCCACCACACAGATTTCTGCCGAGGCCTGTGCTATTGCATGATTACGATTGGCAGAGAGTCCACTACCCTCAATCGTATGGAGCAACACATCCGGTCTACGGCGCAGCACACTGGGGATGAGTTCCAAATAACGATATTCCGAGAATTGCATCGAAACGACATACCCCACCCCTTCTGCCTCTGGCAAAAGAATGGAAGGAACCTCAAGAATCCCCTCATTATGTGTACAGATTAATACTTGAAGCATCGCATGATACGTTAACCGACAGACCGCTGTCGCAAACGTTTGTTTTAGTTTGCAATATTCGCAAAAAAAAATGACATACACAAACGTTTTTCCCAAAACCCCGCAACGACAACCACCTCCCTCGCAGAACAATTGGGAAGATGCGTCTAAAAAGTATTTCTGAAACTATAGTTAGCATTTTAAGCTAAAAAAATTGTTTATATAAAATATATGGAGTAACTTTGCAACGAAATATGTTTACATACTTTAAACCTTTTAATTAAATCACTATGTTGAAAAAGATTTATTCAATTGCCCTCGCGGCATTGGTTTCTCTTTCTGCAGTAACTGCTTCTGCGCAGTCACTTTCTCCCTCTACAAAGTGGCACTGGGACAAGGGAACAATCGTAGTTGAATCACCCGAACGCCCTGCTGGTCAGCAGCACGCTCTCGGCTTGAAGGTAGATCCTATCAAGACTGTACGCGTTGCTTTCGTTGGTCTCGGTATGCGTGGTGAATGGGCTGTAATGCGTTTCGCTCACATCCCCGGTGTAGAAATCGTTGCACTTTGTGACTATGAAGAACCCCGTGCTGAACGCTTCCAGAAGTACCTCCGCGAAGCAGGTCTCGCTCCCGCTGACATCTACTACGGCGAAAATGGTTACAAGGAAGTTTGCCAGCGCCCCGACGTTGACCTCGTTTACGTTGCAACTGACTGGAACCACCACTTCCCCGTAGCGAAGTACGCAATGGAAAACGGTAAGCACGCTGCTATCGAAGTTCCTTCTGCAATGAACCTCGAACAGTGCTGGGAACTCATCAACCTTTCTGAAACTTTGCGTCTCCACTGCTTCATCCTCGAAAACTGCTGCTACGACGAGTACGAAATGACTGCTCTCGCAATGAAGCAGGACGGTTTGTTCGGTGAAGTTATCCGTGCTGAAGGTGCTTACATCCACGGTCTCGAATGGTTCTGGGATTCTTACTGGAAGGACCCCAACGATAACGACAAGGATAACCTCCGTTGGCGTATGAAGTACAACATGGAAAACCGCGGTGACGTTTACGCTACTCACGGCCTTGGTCCTGTTGCACAGTGTCTCGACATCCACCGTGGTGACCGTTTCACTACACTCATCGCTATGGACACTGAAAGTTTCGTAGGTAAGGAATGGGTAGAAAACAAGACTGGTAAGGAATGTAAGGAATTCCGTAACGGTGACCACACTACTACTCTCATGCGTACAGCTAACGGTAAGGTTATCGAAATCCAGCACAACGTAATGACTCCCCAGCCCTACAACCGTTTGTTCAAGTTGACAGGTACTAAGGGTTACGCTACTAAGTATCCCCAGCCCGAATTGGCACTCTCTGGTGAAGCACTCAAGGGTACTGACGCTCCTCAAATGGACAACCTCAACGCTCACAGCTTCTTGCCCGCTGCTCAGCGTGACGCTCTCTTGAAGAAGTACTATCACCCCATCCTTGCTAAGTACATCGAAAAGGGTCGTAAGATGGGTCACGGCGGTATGGACTATGTAATGGACGCTCGTCTTGTTTACTGTCTCCAGAACGGTCTTCCCCTCGACATGGACGTTTATGACTTGGCTGAATGGTGCTCACTCGCAGAACTCGGTACTATCTCTATGGATAACAACTGCGCTGCTGTAGCATTCCCCGACTTCACTCGTGGTCACTGGAACGACGTTAAGGGTTACAAGCACGCTATGGCTGAACCCGCTGCTGAAGCTGCTACTGAAGCTGCTGCTGAAGCTTACACTGCTAAGAACATTGAAGCTACTAAGGCTACTAACCTTTGGGCACTTTACGATGCTTTGAAGGCTGCTAAGGAAGCTACTAAGAAGGCAGAAGGTAAGGAAGTTAAGAAGGCTCAGAAGGCTGTAGAAAAGGCTCAGAAGGCCTACGACAAGGCTGTGAAGAAGTTCGACGCTTTGATGGCTAAGTAATCTTACCACACATATATTAATTAGGGCGCCCCGAAAGGAGCGCCCTAATTCTTTTTCAGTATTCATGAAATGGATGTTATAGGAACTATAGTCACTATAGAAACTGTAGAAACTATGAAACACAAAGAGTATGTAGTTTGATAGAGGTTGAAACCTACATATATTCTTAAATCTGTCGCCTGCTCCAATTTCCCCAACGTAGATAGCACCAACAATAAAGGAGAAGACCCGCGGAATAAAGCACTTCGCTTGCCCAACAAATGGTCAGATTACAGCGGAATCCGAAGACTACAACAACAAGGTAGAGGGCGTAAGCTACGAGCGTAACAAGTTCGGCACAGAGCGAGGTTCGCGTGTTACCCGTGCCCGAAACTACGTGCAATAAGATTTGAGCAGGTATCCCAAAGAGGTAAGAGAAAATCAGCATGCGCAAGGGAGCTATACTCATTTCTATCAAGGCAGGATCTGTGGTGAACACCCAAATTACGGGTTCGGGGAAAAACGCCACTAATAGGCAGAACGGTACCATCACCAAATAACAGAGGCGCACGATGCGCCACATCAGCGGAATCACACTGCTCGTTTCCTTCTGTCCCATGAGGTTACTTGAAAGCGTACTTGCCGTAGCACCCAGTGCCGCCATACTCATAAAGAAGAACCCCGAGATGTTGCGCAACACGTTAGACGAAGCCAATTCTGATTCCCCAAGGTGCTCGACACCAAGGAAGAAAACAAACCATGTGGCAAGGGCAAGGAAATTTTGAATCATGGTCCACACGCCTACCCCCAAAACACTTTGCAAGGTATTCAATCTCATTCGCGGGAAGTTGTTCAGCGCATATTTTCGGAAGTCCGTATGCAACAGCGTGTAAACAATAAAGAATACTACTGAAAGGATGCTCGCCAACGACGAAGCCAGCGCTGCTCCGGCAATGCCCATCCGTGGCATTCCAAGCGCTCCAAAGATGAGGGTGTAATTAAGAATGATGTTTCCGCCCACCATAATTATAGAATTATAAGTCAGCGTCCGCGTGTTGGTAGTTGCCACATAAAATGCGCGAAACATGGCGCAAATAACAGCCGCTCCATAGCCCACAACGCGCCAATTCAGATAAGTTGTTGCCGCCTCCGCCACTGCGTCGGACTTAATCATCAGTCGCATCAACCCTTCTCCCCACATCAAAGTAGCACCTGTAATGACCAAAGCAAGGAGCAACAAGAAGACGATGCCGTGATAAAAGATAGAACCTATTGCCGTATAATTTCCCTCACCATTACGCCGCCCCATCAGGATTTGCGCTCCTGTAGCAAAACCAACAGCCAGCATAAACAGGGAGATGTAAAGAATACCGCCCAAGGCAGACGCCCCTAATTCTACTTCGCCGACACGCCCAAGAAATGCTGCGTCGGTCATCCCTATCAGCTGCTCCATCAAGACACTAATAAGGATGGGCAGGGCGATTTGAAATATCTGTTTTGTAGAATAAGTTTTCATTGAATAACGAATAGCTTGTAAGGTCTTGAGGTTGTAAGGTTTTAAGAACCATGCGGACCGACACACTTATTTAATAGTGCAAAATTACCTTAAATGCAGGAAACTACTATCCTCAGTCGAGATTATTTGCTAATTTTGCGCTAAGGTTAAGAGGTTATAAGGTTATGAGGACGCTTCGCTTTTAGCATATGAGGAGAATTGTCCTTAAAAACCTAAAGGCCTCAAAACCTAAAGACCTCAAAACCTAAAGACCTCAAAACCTCAAAACCTCACGACCATATAACCCCACAACACAAATGACACTCTATCCAAAACTCATTACCGACGCACTCCTGAACGTGCGCTACCCTGGAACTGGGAAAAACATTGTAGAAGCAGAGATGTTGGAAGACGACCTCCGCATTGACGGCATGAACGTTTCCTTCTCCATCATATTTGAAAAGAGCACCGACCCCTTCATTAAGTCTGTGGTGAAAGCCGCCGAAGCTGCCATCCACACGTATGTAAGTAAGGACGTCAATGTTGCCGTAAGCGTAAAGACCACTCAGGCAGCGCGCCCCGAACCTGGGAAGATGTTGCCACAGGTGAAGAATGTGATTGCCGTAAGTTCGGGTAAGGGCGGTGTAGGTAAGAGTACGGTAGCTGCCAATCTTGCCGTATCGCTCGCGGCAATGGGTTATAAGGTCGGACTTCTCGATGCCGACATCTTTGGCCCCTCTGTCCCCAAAATGTTCCAGTTGGAGCAGGTGGACATCTTCGCTGAAATGGTAGAAGGTCGCCAACTCGTCATTCCTGCTTATAAATATGGTGTAGAACTCCTCTCTATCGGCTTCTTCGTTAACCCCACGACTGCCACACTTTGGCGCGGCGGCATGGCAAGTAACGCCTTGAAGCAACTCATTGCCGATGCCAAGTGGGGAGAACTCGATTACATGATTCTCGATACCCCTCCCGGCACCAGCGATATCCATTTGACGCTGCTACAAAACCTTGCCATCACGGGTGCAGTGATTGTTTCTACGCCTCAACAGGTGGCGCTTGCAGATGCGCGCAAGGGCATTGATATGTATCAGAACGAGAAGGTCAATGTGCCCATTCTCGGACTTGTAGAAAACATGGCGTGGTTCACCCCTGCCGAACTCCCCGAAAATAAGTACTATCTTTTCGGCAAGGAAGGCGTAAAGCGCTTGGCAGAAGAGATGAACGTGCCTTTGCTCGGTCAAATCCCCATCGTACAGAGCATTTGCGAGAGTGGCGATGAGGGTGCGCCCATCTCAATCAACACAGAAACGATGACGGCTCAGGCATTCCGCACACTTGCTGAGAATGTGGTGCGCGAGACAGAGCGACGCAACGCCGAACTCCCCGCTACGACGATTGTAGAAATGAAGAAATAAAACGCTTCTGCTCCATCCGTAAGCAACGTTCCGAAAAAGCAAAAACAAACTCCAAGTTAGTTGCGACAAACTCCGAGTTAAATTAAACTAACTCCTAATTAGTTTTTCCAACATCCCATTCATTTTTTGCAACAGCGAATTTTCACAATAATAACCTGAATCTATTTACCCCTATGCTGAAAAAACTTACTCTTTCCCTGCTTTGCGCTACCCCTTTCTTCGGCACCGCGCAGGACCAAAAGGAACCGTGGTTGAATCCCTTGGTAAACCGCGTGAATTGCGAGGCACCCCGTTCGCCTTTCTTCGCTTTCGAGTCTGCCGAATTGGCAGCAGCGGGTTGTAAAGCGCAATCTGAGCGCTACCTTTCCTTGGAAGGTATGTGGAAATTCAAGTTCGTAACGCATCATTACGACCGTCCGAAGCATTTCTACACTACGGATTTCGACGATTCGCTTTGGGAGGATTTCCCCGTGCCTGGACTTTTTGAACTTAACGGATATGGCGATGCCATTTACAAGAATATTGGCTACGCTTGGGCTACGCAGTTTGAGAAGAACCCTCCCTATGTTGAGGAGAAGAACAACTACACGGGCTCTTACCGTAAGGTGGTGGAAATTCCTGCAGATTGGAAGGGCGAACAGATTTATATGCACATCGGTTCGGCAACTTCCAACCTCACACTTTGGGTGAACGGCAAGGAAGTGGGCTATGCCGAAGACAGCAAGGTAGCGGCGGAATTCGACCTTACGAAGTATCTCAAGCCCGGCGAAAAGAATCTCATCGCCATGCAGGTCATGCGCTGGTGTGACGGTTCTTATTTCGAGGATCAAGATTTCTGGCGCCTCACAGGTATTGCTCGTGAGGTGTATCTCTATTCACGTCCCAAGAGTCAGATTGCCGACCTCCGCATTGAGGCTGATTTGACCGACAATTTCACAAACGGTGCGCTTTCTGTGGCGCTCGACCTTGCGAATACGAAGGGCAAGAACGTGAGTCTCTCACTCACGGATGCCAAAGGCAAAGTGGTGGTTTCCACAAACGCTCCTGCCGTGGCGAAAGGCACACAGGAATTTGAGTTTACCATTAACAAAGCCAACGCTTGGACGGCTGAAACGCCCTATCTCTATACCCTCAGCGTGAATCTCACGGACAAGGACGGCAAGGCCTTGGAGTGCATCCAGCAAAAGGTGGGTTTCCGCAACGTGGAGATTAAGGGTGGTCAGTTCTTGGTAAACGGTCAGCCCGTACTCATTAAGGGTGCCAACCGTCACGAGATGGATCCCGACGGAGGTTATCTTGTGAGCGTCGAACGCATGATTGAGGACATCCGCATCATGAAGGAGCACAACATTAACGCTGTGCGTACGTGCCACTACCCTGATGATCCCCGCTGGTACGACCTTTGCGACCAATACGGTCTTTACGTTGTTGCCGAAGCCAATATTGAAAGCCACGGCATGGGTTATGGCGAAACGACTTTGGCACGCGTGCCCCTCTATGAGCAGACCCACATGGAGCGTAATAAGAATAATGTGTTTACGTTCAAAAACCATCCCTCAATCGTTACTTGGAGTATGGGTAATGAGGCAGGTCATGGTGTGAATTTCGATAAGGTTTACGACTGGATTAAAGCCTACGACACGAAACGCCCCGTGCAGTACGAACGTGCGGGAACCGAGCGCGCCACAGATATTTACTGTCCCATGTATGCCCATCTCGGTTGGGTGCATGGTTATTGTAAAGGCAACGACGACCGACCTTTGATTCAGTGTGAGTATGCCCATGCCATGGGTAACTCTATGGGTGGCTTCGCCGACTATTGGGAACTCATCCGCCACTATCCTAATTACCAGGGAGGCTTTATCTGGGACTTCGTTGACCAAGGTTTGCGCGTGAAAAACGCTGAGGGCAATTACATCTTCGCTTACGGTGGCGACTTCGGCCGTTATCCCGCTACGGACCACAACTTTAATTGCAACGGACTCATTCGCCCCGACCGCCAACCCAATCCTCATGCGGCGGAAGTGCGTTACTATCATCAAAACATCTGGACCTCGCTCGTAGATACTACTGCTGGTAAAGTGGAAGTCTATAACGAAAACTTCTTTACCGACCTCAGCAACGTCTATATGGTTTGGGAACTCTTCGAAGACGGACAGCGCATTGCCAGTGGCACAAACGACCTAAACGTAGCGCCTCAGCAGCGTGCCCTTGTCGCACTTGAAGGGTACAACCTCCCCAAGTCGAAGGGCGAACTCACGCTTAATGTTGCGTATAAGGAAAAGGTGGCATCGCCCCTCTTACCCACGGGTTACGACATTGCGCGTCAGCAGTTCATCGTCCAACCTTACGCCTTCCCCAAGGCTGAAGCGCTCCGTTCATCGGCATCCGTTAAGGGTGAAGTGACGAAGGAGGAACAATTAGCCTGCCTTACGCTTTCGGCAGCAGGAATTGACGTGACGTTTAACAAACTGACGGGTTGGATTGACTACCTTGATTGCCACGGAAAGCCTATGTTTGAAGACGGCTACTCACTCAAGCCCGACTTCTGGCGTGCGCCGACCGACAATGACTATGGTGCAAACATCCAGCAGAAACTTGGTGCGTGGAAACACCCACACATGCACCTCAAGGAATTTGCTGCTGCGCCCGAAGGTAAGGACTACAACGTGAAAGCGGTTTATGACCTGCGCTCAGTGGATGCTACGCTCACCATGAACTATGTCTTTACCGCCGAAGGCCGACTCATCGTGACTCAAAAGTTACAGGTGAATCCCGACGCCAAGCATAAGCCCCAACTTCCCCGCTTCGGTATGCAGTTAGTGATGCCTAAGGATTACGGTTGCCTCAGTTACTACGGTCGCGGTCCGATTGAAAACTACGTTGACCGCAAGGATTCACAGTTCCTCGGCACCTACAAGCAACAGGTTGCCGACCAATATTGGGGATATGTGCGTCCGCAGGAAAGCGGTAACAAAACCGACATCCGCACTTGGAATGTAACCGACGTTGCAGGCAAGGGACTCCGTTTCTACGGCACTGCGCCCCTCGAATGTAGCACCCTCAACTTCCTCACTGAGGACCTCGACGGCGGCATGCGCAAGGAGGCGAAGCACATGCACTCAGGCGACCTCAAGCCTCGCGACTTCACCGTCGTACATATCGCCGACCGCCAAATGGGTCTCGGTTGTATCGACTCATGGGGCGCATGGCCGCTCGGAAAGTACTTAATCCCTTATGCCGACCAGGAATTTACCTTCGTCATTGAGGTGAAGTAAAGAACAGTCAACGGACAACAGTCAACATTAACTGCAGACTGTTATTCAAATAAAAAACCTAAAAACTAAACCACTATGAAAAAAGATTCTATTGGACACAACGCAGGTCTTGTTTGGAACCTGCTCAACTGCCACTGCATGCACACGCGTGCCGAACTCCTCACCCTCTCCCACCTTTCGGAAACGGAACTCGCCGAAGCCCTCGGTTGGTTAGCCCGCGAGGACAAACTCATCTTCATCGACGATGAGGGCGAAGAGAAAGTGATGCTCAACAATGCGCCCTACTTCTAAAGGGCAACCGCAATCGGTACAATACACCCCAACTACCGTCCGCAACCTCCCACGACATAGAGTTGCGGACGGTTTTTCGTTCTAAAGAACCACGAAGAAACGCCGCTTCACGGGAGACGCTTTCCCTGAACCCCCAAATAACAAAAACAAATCGGCAGTTATTTCAAACGAAGTGCAGATTTGTTGAAACTATCTCCCTATTTGTTTTTCAGAAAACGGTACTACTTTTCAGCGTTCGCTTGTTATATGCCACCCTAAAGGAAAAATTTTAGCCTCTGACTAAAAAATTTTCAAAATTCTTGTTACAAATTTGCACTTCGTACGTTTACCCTATTGTAAAAGGCAACAAACTCATGAGCAAAGACATCTTAACCACTGTATTTACCTCCCTGCGGAAGAACTTCCTGAAGCAGGCACAGCGCATCCTCGCTTCGGAAGAGGATGCAGAGGATGTCGTACAAGATGCCTTCTGCAAATTATGGCGCAGTGACTACACGCTGAAAACAACGAACGAAGCGGAGGCACTGGCGCGCACCACAATCCGAAATCTCTCGCTTGACGAACTGCGCAAGCAGGAAGTACGACCGCAGTTCTCCCTTGACACCGAGCGCGACACGGTTCTGCAACGCTCCGCTTTAGAAGAAATTGAAATCCGCGAGCGCTTTGAGCAGGTCGAAACCATTATCGAAACTGAACTCTCGCCCTCTGAGCGCCGCGTGATGCACCTGAAGGAATATGAGGAACGAAGCATTGAGGAAATTGCCCAAATGATGAACCTCACGGAAGCCGCCGTGCGTATGAAGTTGTCGAGGGCACGCAAAAGGATTCGCACCGTTTACCAAGAACAAAACAAAAAGGAAGGAGGCAGTTATGACTACCAATAAGACATATTGGAAAGCCCTTGAGGAACGCTATTTTGAAGGACTGACCACGAAGGAAGAAGAGCGCCTTCTGCGCCAATTTCTCTCCACAGAGATGGCGCAAACGGAAGACTTTGAAGAGCTCCGCGCCGTTATGGGATACCTGGCCGTAGGTAAGGAAGTCCACAAGAAAAAGGCCGTTCCCCTTTGGCGCAGTCCCAAGGTACTGAAATGGAGTGCCGCTGCGTGTTTCTTCATCCTTGGAGGCATAGGGATTTATCACCTTCAACCCCGCACAACCTACATTGCTTATGTCGACGGACACCGAACGACCAACAAAATGGAAGTAATCGCACAGATGCACAGCGTTATGGCTGACATCAATGCCGACACGCCTACCAGCACCATGGAGGCAAGCATGAGCGACTTACTCAACACACTGAACACTGAAGAATAATTTTTGACCATGAAACGCATATTCTTACTCTCCACCCTCTGCCTTTGCCTCATGTCGGCAACGGCGCAAAAGGACCTTAACATAGCGGGTTATTTTTCGAAACCTTATCTGGAATTGGTAGGACTTTCGCACGTGCATATTGAAGGTAACGACCTCGTGCCCTACAACCTTTCCCTATTTCGCAGTATTCGCCTCACGCCTGAAAGTACACCTGACAACTCAAGAAAATTGATGGAGCAGCGCGTCATTGAAGACGGGAAACATGCCACGAAGAAAGAGGTGGCTATGATAGGCGGCAGACTTTATTACGGATTCTACGTGTTGTCCCCCAAAGACGGGAAGACCAATCGCTACATCTTCTACCGCAACAACTGCCTAAAGCCCGAGGCGAAACCTCAAGAAATCATGCTTGTCTATATTGAGGGGAAGGCTTCGCCCGCTGAACTTAAAAAGATATTCAAATAACGATTCTCAAAAACTAATTATATGAAACGCACTTTACTCCTTGCGGCCACAGCATTACTCACCGCACCCACTGCATTTGCCAGAACTCAAAGTGACACGCTCACCGTAACCAACCCCTCTCATGTCAGCGTTATCAACACCGACAGCGCTTGCGTCATTAGTATTAAAGGAAAGGAGGGGAACCCTGATTTTGCTTATCGTCAGGTAATTCCGCTCGGCAAGACTACTCCCGTTATCATCAACGAGTCAGAGACGGAGTGGAACTTCAAAATGCCGTTCTTTAGTTCCAATAAGTCGCAGACTTCTAAAAGCAATAACGGCAATAGCATCAAAAAGCACCGATGGGAAAACGCGTCTCCGCAGTTGAACATTGGACTCGGCCTGTTTGGCGTCGGTTATGTTGCCAGTCTTAACACACCTTCGGGCATGCACACAGAAATGTTTGACTCGTATGAGTTCCTTGGTCCTCGCTTAATGTTTATGTTCCAGCCACGCATGAGCCGCTTTTCTTACGGTTTCGGGGTGGGTACGAACTGGAAGAATTTCCGCATGACGGACGAGGTGCGCTTTGACCGCGATCCCAATGGCAACACCATTTTAACGGGTTATCCCGAGGGCGTACACATAGGTTTTTCACGCGCAAAGGTGTTCAGTTGGACCGTTCCCTTTGAGGTGAAATACTATATGACGGATAAAATCAGCCTCAGCGCTTCGAGCATCGTGAATTTCAACACTTACGCTTCGCTAAAGACACGCTACACCACTCCCGAGGGACAGGGCGTAAAGGAACTGGACACGCACCTCCACCAAAACCCCGTAACGGTGGACTTCATGGGACATTTGAAGTACGGCGCCTTGGGTTTGTACGTGAAATATAGTCCCTGCAACGTCTTTGAAAGCGGAAAGGGTCCGAAATTCCAATCGTGGTCAACGGGTATCACTTTTGGTTTCTAATTTTTAAGAGATAACAAAATTAAGTCTGACTTATTTCAAACTACTTGGATCTTCGTTTGAAATATGTCAGACTTTATTTTCAATAAGTAGGTTTCTCTACCGCCCCTTTGCTTTGCCGTGTGCAGAGAAATTTGTACTTTTGCAGTTCCGTAGGAGTTTGCTCCGCGCAAGTCTCCTGCTACAACAGCTAAATCACTCAGCTCCTTATGGCAAACGAAAAGATTATCCTTACGGGCGACCGTCCTACGGGCCGCCTCCATATTGGTCACTTTGTAGGTTCACTCCGTCGTCGCGTTGAACTTCAGAATGAAGGTGACTTCAAGAAGATGTTTGTGTTTATCGCCGACGCTCAGGCACTTACCGACAACATTGACAATCCCGAAAAGGTGCGTCAGAATGTTATCGAAGTGGCGCTCGACTACTTGGCGTGCGGACTCGACCCTGAAAAGGTAACGCTCTTCATCCAGAGTCAGATTCCCGAACTCTGCGAACTTTCGTTCTACTTCATGGACCTCGTAAGCGTGAGTCGCTTGCAGCGCAACCCCACGGTGAAGACTGAAATCGCCATGCGCGGTTTTGAAAGTTCAATCCCCGTAGGTTTCTTCACCTACCCAGTTTCGCAGGCAGCCGACATTGCTGCCTTCCGTGCGACAACCGTTCCCGCAGGTGAAGACCAGCGCCCCATGATTGAGCAGGCGACTGAAATCGTGCGCCGTTTCAACCACATCTATGGCGAAACGCTTGTTGAGCCACAGATTATGCTCCCCGAAAATGCGGCTTGCCTCCGCCTCCCCGGTACTGACGGTAAGGCGAAGATGTCAAAGTCATTGGGCAACTGCATTTACCTCTCGGAAACTGCGGATGAGATGCGCAAGAAGGTTATGTCGATGTACACAGACCCCTTACATGTAAACGTAAGCGACCCTGGTCATGTAGAAGGTAACGCTGTGTTTACTTACCTCGACGCATTCTGTACCGACGAACACTTCGACCGCTACTGGAAGGACTATGCCAACCTCAACGAACTCAAGGAACACTATACACGTGGCGGACTCGGCGACGTGAAGTGCAAGCGCTTCCTCGAAAGCATCCTCAACGAAACGCTTGAACCCATCCGCCAGCGCCGTTTGGAATTCCAGAAGGACATCCCCGCCATCTACGATATGCTCAAGCGCGGTTGCGAAGATGCGCGTGAAGTTGCCGCAGCAACACTCGACGATGTGCGTCGCGCCATGAAGATTAACTACTTCGACGATGCCGAACTCATTGCTGAACAGGTGAAGCGCTTCTCGGGACAGTAAGAGAGAGTACAGAGAACAGAGTACAACTACCTTGCGGGGTGCTTTCCCTGAAAGGGATATAGTTCACTACGCACAAACTACCCAGCACCCCTGGATATTCTGAATATACCTAGGTTTTCTAGGTAATCTTAGGATATCCTACCCATCAATCTTTAAAAAAGACGGTTAATATTTTGCAGGGTTAAAAATTATTCCTAACTTTGCACCCCGAAAACCCACATCCGTTGATTAACAAGAAAATAATATAAGACAATGAAAAGAACATTCCAACCTCACAACCGCAAGAGAAACAACAAGCATGGTTTCCGTCAGCGCATGCTGACAGCAAATGGTCGTCGCGTTTTGGCAGCTCGCCGCGCAAAGGGCCGCAAGAAGTTGACCGTATCTGACGAAGTTCACGGCAAGAAGTAAATCTCTGCGTAGTCGAGAGACTACATGCGACGAGGTTTCAAGAAATAATGAGAGAAGTAGGTTTTTCCAAGAAATCTTACTTCTCTCATTTTTTTATTTTAACTTTGCCAAAGTAGTAAACAAGTTTACAGGTACGAGGTACAAGACCTTGCGGGACAATCTTCCAACAAATCCCCGTTAATCGTTAACCCCTCACCGTTAACCGTTAATCTCCCAACTTATGGACTTCAAGAATATCGGAAAGAAACTCATCAGCCCTATCGTCTGGGGAAATTTCCTTGCAATGGCACTCTTCCTTGTTGTAGTCATTACAGGACTCATGATGTTCCTCAATAATTATACGCGCCACGGTGAAAGCATCGAGGTGCCCGACTTGCGTGGTCAGAAGCCCGAAGCAGCCATGATGCGCCTGGAAGCCTTGGGACTCAAAGGCGTGGTGACCGACACGGGATATGTGACGTCTCAACCGCCGTACATACTTCTTGACCAGTCTATCGCCCCTGGCAAACACGTAAAGACTGGGCGCACCGTCAATCTCACGATAAATGCCAACGGAGCACGCCCCATGGCGATTCCCGACTTGGCAAACAACACCTCTGTGCGCGAAGCAGAAGCACGACTCCGCACCCTCGGTTTTACACTCACCGAGCACAGACTCATCTCGGGCGACCGCGACTGGGTATATGCCGTAAAGGTGCGCGGACGTGACGTAAAGGCAGGCGAAAAAATTCCTATTGACCTGCCCATTACGCTCGTAGTGGGAAGAGGAACGGAAGAAGATTTTGAAGCTGGCGAAGATTTCTAAGCAATCTCAATAACTAAACGACAAAGGTTAGAGGTTTATGAGTCGCTGTTTAAGCATCAATGTCGTGCCTTCCGAATGGCACCCTCACAACCTCATAAACTCAAAACCTTACAACCTATAAAGATGACTTTCCTCAAAGACGACGAAGAACAAATACCTACCGCTCCCCTCTTGAACGATGAGGACACCGACGAGGAAGAAGAGAGTGGCGGACTCTATGAGCACTTCCGTGCTGTGGCTGATAAGGGTCAAGAACTGCTACGGATTGATAAATTCTTGATGAACCTGATGCCCGACACCTCGCGCAACCGTATTCAGGCTGCCGCAAAGTCGGGGTTCGTACATGTAAACGGTTCGCCCGTCAAAAGCAACTACCGCGTTAAACCCAACGATGTGGTCACCCTCCTGCTTGACCGTCCGCGCTACGAAAACCTTATTCTACCCGAGGACATTCCCCTTGAGGTGGTCTATGAAGACGATGATTTGTTGGTGATCAACAAGCCTGCGGGTCTCGTGGTGCACCCCGGTTGCGGAAACTACACGGGCACACTTGTCAACGCCATTGCGTGGCACCTTCGTGAGAACCCCAAATACGACCCTAACGACCCCAGCGTAGGACTTATCCACAGAATTGACAAAGACACCTCTGGTCTTTTGGTCGTAGCAAAGACACCCGACGCGAAGACCCACCTCGGTTGGCAATTCTTTAACAAGACAACGCGTCGCCGCTACAACGCCCTCGTATGGAGCAACTTCCAGGAGGATGAAGGGCGCATAGAGGGAAACATTGGGCGACACCAGAAAGACCGCATGCAGATGGCGGTGTATTCTCCCGACTCTGGCATTGGCAAACACGCCGTGACGCACTACCGCGTGCTGGAGCGCTTCGGTTATGTCACGCTTGTGGAATGCGTACTCGAAACGGGGCGCACGCATCAAATTCGTGCACACATGAAACACTTGGGACATCCCCTCTTCTGCGACGAACGCTACGGCGGCGATCAGATTTTGCGCGGCACGCAGAGTTCTACTTACAACAGCTTCATCCGTAATTGCTTTGCCACCTGTCCCCGTCAAGCGCTTCACGCCATGACGCTCGGTTTTAAGCATCCCCGCACGGGCGAAGAGATGGATTTCTATGCTCCCCTCCCTCCCGACATGACGGCACTCCTTGAAAAGTGGCGCACTTATACTGCAGGAGCATTAGGAAATAAAGACTTATAATTATTATAGCCCCTGTAGAAACTATAGGCACTATAGATACTATAGACCTCATCCATCATCCCTTTAAGACTTTCTCAATGAAAAATATAGCAATCGTCGCTGGCGGCGACTCCTCTGAATACGGCGTTTCTTTGCGCAGCGCCGAAGGCATCCTTTCCTTTATGGACAAGGAGAAGTTCAACCCCGTAGTTGTAGAACTTCGTGGGCAGCAGTGGTTTGCGCTTTACAACGGTGAGCGCCTTCCGATGAACAAGGCGGACTTCTCATTCACAACTCCCGAAGGTACCTTCACCTTTGATTTCGCCTACATCACCATTCACGGCACACCCGGTGAGAACGGCATTCTCCAAGGGTATTTCGACCTCATCGGCATGCCCTACTCTACAAGCGGAGTGTTTGTAGAAGCGCTTACCTTCAACAAGTTTGCCCTCAACAACTACCTCCGCGCCTTCCCTCAAATCAATGTGAGCGACAGTTACGTGGTGCGCAAAGGTCTTGAGCGCCCCGCGGATGCCGAAATCATTGAGCGCCTCGGACTCCCCTGCTTCGTAAAGCCCAATGCGGGTGGTAGTAGCTTTGGCGTAACCAAGGTAAAAACCGAAGCCGACCTCGCTCCCGCCATTGAGAAGGCGATGAACGAGAGCGACGAGGTAATGATTGAGAAACTCATGGTGGGCACCGAAATTACCTGCGGTTGCTACAAGCGCAAGGATGGTGAAGTCGTAACTTTCCCCATCACGGAAGTAGTTACCACTCAGGAATTCTTTGACTACGATGCCAAGTATAATGGTAAGGTAGAAGAAATCACACCCGCCCGCATTGCCCCCACTACAGCACAGCGCGTGAGCGACATGACGAAGTTCATCTACCGCGCACTCGACTGCTTCGGCATTATCCGTATCGACTATATCCTTTCGGGCACTCCCGGCGAAGAAGAAATCAACCTTCTTGAAGTCAACACCACGCCCGGTATGACCGCCACCAGTTTTATCCCCCAACAGGTGCGCGCTGCTGGCTTGGACATCAAGGATGTGCTTGCCGATATTATTGAAATGAAGCTTTAACCAACACCCCTTACCGCCATGAAGATACCCGCAGAATTTGATAACATCCGCCCGTACGCTCCGGAGGAACTCCCCGAGGTGTTTGAACGCCTTTTGGAAGACAAGTTCTTGAAGAAGCTCATCAAGAAAACGCTTCCCTTCATCCCTTACTGCCTCATTAAGAAGTATGTAAAGTCGTGTAAGACCAATCTTGAGTTCCAGCTCAAAATTATCAAGCCCATCATCTACTTAAGTTGGTGGAGCGCCACAAAGGGTTGCACCCTCGACGCCACAGCACTCCCCGACCGCAAGGCGCGTTACACCTTCGTGTCCAACCACCGCGACATCGTGCTCGACTCGGCTTACTTGAGTTGCCTTTTGGTAAAGAACGGTTACGAGACTACCGTAGAAATCGCCATTGGCGATAACCTTCTCATCAAACCTTGGATTAAGGACATCGTAAGGGTGAACAAAGCGTTCATCGTGCAACGCTCGCTCTCCATGCGCGAAATGTTAGAAGCCAGCAAGACGATGAGCCGCTACATGCACTTTGCGGTGACCCAGAAGAAGGAACACCTTTGGATTGCACAGCGCGAAGGACGTGCGAAAGACTCTAACGACCGCACACAAGAGTCCGTGCTGAAGATGCTTGCCTTGGGCAAAGACGGCAATGCGATTGAGAGTCTGAAGGAACTCAATATTGTGCCGCTCACCATCTCGTATGAGTACGACCCCTGCGACTATCTCAAGGCGCAGGAATTCCAACAGAAGCGTGACGACAAGACGTTTAAGAAGTCGAAGGCCGATGACATGAAGAACATGGCTACGGGTATCAAGGGGCAGAAGGGACGTGTGCACTACGCTTGTGCTCCCTGCATCAACACATGGATTGATGAACTCGCCGACCTGCCGAAGAATGAAATCTTCCCCGAAATTGCGCGCCGCATGGATAAGGAAATCCACAGCCGTTACATGATTTATCCCGGCAACTACGTAGCTGCCGACCTCTTGAGCGGAACAAATACTTACGCCGCCAATTATACGGCGAAGGACAAGGCGAAGTTTGAGAACTACCTCGACAGTCGCATCGACCTTATCGACCTTCCCAACAAGGACGTGCCCTTCTTGCGCGAATGCATCTTGAAGATGTATGCCAACCCGCTTTACAATCTTGAAGCCGCCAAGGGGTAAAGGACAACAGACAACGGTCAACAGACAACAGACAACAGTCAACAGACAACGGTCAACGGACAACAGACAACGGATAGGTCCTATCCTAAAAGATTTTCTCGCAACGCTCATTTTACTTCCACAGACCCCCTCCCGCAGGGGGTCTGTCGTATCCCCTCATTCTATTTACGTTCCCTTCCCAGCGACAGTGTCGCTGGGCAATCCCCCTCCTCTCTTATATGAAAAAACTCATTCCCCTCCTCCTTCTCCTCCTCCCTTGCGCCCCCTTCTTCGCCCAAACCCATAAGCTCAACACCTTGCGCCTCGAAGCACGCGGCGATTACCAGCGCTTCTACGACGATGGCACCCAAAATGACGCCGAATCGGGATTCAAAGGCAAGTTTCTCAACATCCGCCTCGACGGACAGATTGGTGAGAACATCACTTACTCGTACCGCCAACGCCTCAACAAACCCCACAAGGACATGAGTTACTTCGACGCTACCGACTGGCTTTACCTTACCTACGCCAAGAACAACTGGAGCTTCTCGGGCGGTAAGCAGGTTATCGGCATCGGCGGTTTTGAATACGACCTCGCCCCCATCGACGTATATTACTTCTCGGGCTTCTGCACCAACATCACCTCCTATGCCTTTGGGGCAAGCGTGGGCTACAACCTTGGCGATAACGATAAGCTGACGGCGCAAGTCTGTGAGAGTCCCTTCAGCACAAGTGCCGATGATATTTACGCCTACAACCTTATGTGGAACGGCAAGCACGGCTGTTGGGAAACCATCTACTCCGTGAATATGGTGGAATACCAACCCGGCAAATACCTCAACTACATCGCCCTCGGCAACCGCCTGAACTTGGGCGATGTGACTCTTACGCTCGACCTCATGAACCGCACCGCAGGTGGGCACTGCTTCCTCGGTCGCGACTTCTCCATTATGGGCGAAATCGACTGGATGCCTTGCGAGAAAATCAACCTTTGGGGCAAGTGCACCTACGATGTAAACAAGAGCGAAACCCTCGGCGACGGCAGCGTGCCTCCCGGAACCGAACTCACACGCCTCGGCGCCGGTATCGAAGTCTTCCCCCTCAAGGACAACCGCAACGACCTGCGTCTCCACCTTGCTGGACACTACTCCTTGGGCGATACTCCCGCCACTTATGCCGTGCAACCCAAGCAACTCATGCTCACCGCGGGACTTACGTGGCGCATGGATTTGCTCGGACTCCTGAAAAGTCTGTAATTCCCCAAACTATTCCCTTCACAAAACCCTAAACATCCCGTTCCATAGCTCATGCGCAAAATAACCTTATTCATCCTCCTGTTCATCCCCTTGTTCACACTCGCTCAACCCCTGCGTCAACGTAGCATGAAACGTTGGGGAGTAACACCCGCAAATTATAGCGGAATCACTCCCTTGGGCAATAATCGCTATGCCTTGGTGAGCGATAAAGAAAAGACGGACGGTTTTTACATCGTCCAGATTCTCCAAGACCCAAACTCTGGAAAGGTTACAAAGGTGGTTCCCGAAGGTTATTTTGGCAACCCTTCACCCACGAAAACGGAATCGGGCGCTACCATGCGCGACACAGAAGGGATTATCTACCACCCCACAGCAAATACGGTGTTTATCAGTGGAGAGGCAGACCAACAGATTCTGGAATACACCCTTAATGGAGTTCCCACAGGACGTAAACTGAACATCCCCCAGGAGTTTTCAACCGCCAACATCTACCACAATCTCGGCTTTGAAGCATTGGCGTACAGCGCTTCGACACATCGTTTCTGGACCATCACTGAAGGTCCTTTGCGTAGCGATGGCACTCCCAACAGTCCGAAACAAACGGCACAACCCAACCTGCTTCGCCTGCAATGTTTTGGGGAAGACCTCCAGCCCTTGGCACAATATGCTTACCGTATGGACTATGCCAAGAAGCCCAAGCAGACGGGTTCTCACAACCACGGAGTCCCCGCCCTCTGCGCCCTCCCCGACGGTCGCCTGCTCGTTTTGGAACGCGAGATACGCGTTTCGCCCAACTACTTCGCCTCGCACGTAGAGTGTAAAATCTTTATGATTAACCCGTTAGAGAGCCATCAGATTGATAGTTACACGAACTTTGATCGCCTCGATCCCAATCATTTTATGATAAAGACGTTGGTGGCAAACTTCAAAACGCGCCTCACCCCCGTGCAATACAACTTGGCAAACTACGAAGGCATGTGCCTCGGCATTCGCCTCAACGACGGCACACAGACCCTCCTGCTCGTCAACGACTCACAAGCAGGTTTCGGCAAAGGTCCCATCAAGTTAAAGGACTATATCAAGGTGGTGAAGTTGAAACTATTTTAGTTGACAAGTTCACAAGTTGACGAGGTACAAGTAGACGAGAGGGGCACAGAGATAAACGATTGTACACTCCGCTAGGTAACTTTTTTCTAGTTGACAAGTTAACGAGGTACAAGTATTCAAGCAGTTAGTACGCATTGACCTTAATGACCTTAAAGACCTTAAAGACTTTAAAGGTCCTCACCCCCAGACAAAAAAAACAATCTATCCACATCCCCAGAAATGGAGATGTGGATATTATTTTACCCCTATCCAAAATCATTTTTCACCTCCTTTCCCCTTCAGCATTACCGCCTTAACCGTTACACATTCACCGCATATCCCACCACTTTTCCACCCTAAAATTTACACGCATTCGCAGAAAATTCGTAACTTTGCACGCTGAAAATTAACGCATAACGGCATTTTGGTGTAAATCACTCACACAGAGCATTTAAGTCTCTATCATTTCTCTAGAACATCTAGACTATCTAGACTATCTAGAACATCTAGACAATCTAAAACATCTAGCTCCCCCAAATCTCCAACACACCTAAAGCCGCTCCCAGAACTAGCAACAAAAAAACATCACATTATGAAAAAAATTCTACTTCTCGCCAACGCCCTCCTTTTTTCGGTAGTAGCAATGGCACAAACAGCGCAACCCAAGTGGGACTTCACCCTTGAGCGCATGATGCAGGGCACACAGCCCACCTTACTTCCCGCAACGCGCGGTGCAGGTAGCGGCATTACTTCTGTAACAATTGAAGTAACGGATGCTCCCGCAGTAATGGCGTTTATCGAAAAGGCTGGTTACAAGACTACCTTCATCACCGACAAGGTCATCACCGCCATTATTCCCATCAACTTCGTGGAACAGTTGGCAGCACTTGATGAAGTATTACTCCTCAACGGTCCTGTAATGATGCAGCCCACCATGGATAAGGCACGCGCCATTGCAGGCATTGATGCAGTCCACACCAACGCACAAAATGAGTTTGAGACTCCCTTCACTGGTAAGGGTGTGATTGTGGGTATTATCGACCAAGGTTTCCAATACAAACATGTTGCTTTCTTGGACAAGGATGGCAAATCACGCGTTGTAGCACTCTGGAATCGCGAAGACTACCCCAACGATGGACAACCCGTTACCGACATTCCCGACAGCGGTCAGGCTACTGGTGGAGGTCACGGCACACACGTAACGGGCATTGCTGCAGGTTCTAAAGTTGACGGACTTAACTTGCATGGTGTTGCTCCCGAGGCAGACATCGTAATGATCCCTTCTACCTTTGACAGCAACGAAGTGCTTGAAGATGTGCGCTACATCAAGAACTTGGCGAAGAAGGAAGGTAAACCTTATGTAATCAACATGAGTTTCGGTAGTCAGTTGGGAAGCCACGACGGTTTGAGTCTTTACAACCGCACCCTCAACGACATTATATCCGACGACAGCGGCGTATTCGTTTGTGCTGCGGGCAACGATGGTAACAATAAGAACCACACGTCACATACCTTCACTGAAGATAATGAGGTGCGCTATGTCTTTGTCAACAATACCGCTTCTTATGTCTACTTAAGCATCTGGGAACAGACAGGTGACGGCAAGGAACACATCACCATAGAACCTTGCTACTACAGAACTACAGGACAGATGATCAAGCCCCTTTCTACAGGTCGCGGAGCTTCAACAACCCTTCAATCTGGCATTGACTCTTACTCTAAAAAGCAGCATTTCAGCGCCATCAGTTTTGCGGAAGAATTGAAGAAGGAAGTCGGTGCCACAGACGTTTTCTTCGGTTTGAAGATTACGGGTAAGAAGGGTGCGTATGTACACATCTGGAACAATTCAAACCTCGATGACCTCTACTTGCCCCCTGCCGTAAGTCCTGTGAGCGGAGTGAAGAAAGCACAGGTTCTTGTGCCCGACAACGAATACCTCGTAATGGACGGTGGTACTGCAGAAAAGGCCATCACAGTGGCTTCATACAATTCTGGACGCGCATACTGGAAGCCCCTCAAGGGAGGAGTAGATGTAGGTTACTCTTCTTTCAAGACTGCAGGTGAAATCAGTAATTTCAGTAGCCGTGGTCCCGTACTCACAGAAAATGCTATTAAGCCCACCGTTGCAGCTCCTGGTGCGGTAATCATGTCTGCCTTAAACAAGTACACTTCTGGTTTCAACAAGAACGACAATGATGTATTTGCGTCTGTAAAGACTTCACCCATCAAGGAATTTTTCTACGGAGCCAACCAAGGTACCTCTATGTCAGCACCCTTCATAACAGGTGTAGTTGCTTTGTGGTATCAGGCAAATCCCAACCTCACACATCAGCAGATTATGGACATCATTGCGGAAACGTCTATCAACGACGAATTCACTGCTGAAGGTGGTCAGGCTGCTTGGGGTTATGGTAAGATCAATGCTTACGAAGGTTTGAAGAAGGCCCTTCTTTTGGCTACCGACATCGATGATATTCATAACACCGACGCTCCCGTTTCCTTCCAGAAGAGCAACAACGCTTGGCGCATCCTCTTCAACAACTCTGAAGCGTATGCCAACATCCGCGTTACCGACCTCAACGGTCGCCTCGTAGCACAGCAGGCTCTCCAGCAGGCACAGCGCGGTGAAGAAACTGTGGTTTCACTCGAAACCCTCCCCGCTGGTGTTTACCTCATCAACGTAACAACAGCGAAAGCAAACATTACACGCAAGGTTATAAAGAAGTAAGAACGTCCTCGTGGAGGTCTATAGTCCCTACAATTTCTAAATTTCTATAGTCTCCTTTCACAACACGCAAACTAACATACACAAATGGAACGCTTTCAATTTAACCCGCGCATTGTGCGCGACTTGCGTAACTACAACAAGAGCAAACTTGCTGCCGATACGATGGCAGGTCTTATCGTAGGTATTGTTGCACTTCCCCTCGCCATTGCCTTTGCCATTGCAGCAAGTCCTGGTGGCGATGCCAACCACACGATTGGTCCCGTAGCGGGTATCATCACCGCCATCGTGGCTGGTTTTATCATCTCCGCCCTTGGTGGTAGCCGCGTGCAGATTGGTGGTCCTACGGGTGCCTTCATCGTCATCATCTACGGTGTTGTCGCACAGTTTGGCCTCACAGGCTTGATGCTCGCCACGATTATGGCTGGTATCTTCCTCGTGCTCCTCGGAGTATTCCGCCTCGGAACGATTATTAAGTTCATCCCTTACCCCATCGTTGTAGGGTTTACCAGCGGGATTGCAGTGACTATCTTCACCACACAGGTAAAGGACCTCTTCGCCCTTCAGATGGACACTGTCCCTGCGGAATTTGTGGAGAAGTGGATTGCTTACGGTAAGAACTTCCTGACGCTCGACTTCGCAACGACCATCGTGGGTATTTTGAGCATCATCATCATTGCTATTACGCCCCGCTTCTCTAAAAAGGTGCCTGGTTCACTTGTGGCTATTGTACTTGCAACGGTTGCGGTGTACTTCCTCAACGCATTTGAAATCACCAAGATTGAAACCATTGGTGACCGCTTCGGCGAAATCAAGGCAGCACTTCCTGAAATCACTGCGTTGAGTATTTTTGAAGGAGGCATCACTTGGGAAATGATTAACACGCTCATCCCCACAGCCATCACCATTGCTGTGCTCGGTGCGATTGAGTCACTCCTCTCTGCAACAGTTGCCGATGGTGTGACGGGTCATCACCACGATTCTAACCAGGAACTCGTTGGTCAGGGTATTGCCAACATCGTTACGCCCTTCTTCGGTGGTATCCCCGCTACAGGTGCTATCGCGCGTACGATGACCAATATCAACAACGGTGGTCGCACGTGTATCGCGGGTATTGTTCACGCCCTTGTGCTCCTCGTTATCTTCATCGTGCTCATGCCCTTGGCAAGTTACATCCCCATGTCTTGCTTGGCAGGTGTGTTGGTAGTAGTATCTTATAATATGAGTGGCTGGCGCACGTTCCGCGAACTCTTGAGCAACCCCAAGAGCGATGTCAGCGTGCTCATCATTACCTTCTTGCTCACGGTAATCTTCGACCTCACCGTAGCGATTGAAGTGGGCCTCATCATTGCCTGCCTCCTCTTCATGAAGCGTATGACAGAAAGCACGCAGATTAAGGTGATTACTGACGAAATTGATGCCAACGACGAAAGCGATATGGTCCTCGAAGAACACCTTCAGATTCCCGAAGGCGTAGAAGTGTACGAAATCAACGGTCCTTACTACTTCGGTATCGCCAATAAGTTTGAGGAAATGATGGCATCGATGGACAACAATCCTCGTGTGCGTATCATCCGCATGCGTCGTGTGCCCTTCATCGACTCTACGGGTATCCACAACCTTCAGAACCTCTGCGACATGTCGCAGCGCGAAGGAACGGACATCGTACTTTCAGGCGTTACACCCGCCGTTCAGCAAACGCTTGAACGCGCCGGATTCTACCGCCTCATTGGCAAAGACCACATTTGTCCCAACATCAACGTGGCGCTCGACCGCGCTCGCGAGTTGATGAGTAAGGCATAGAAGTATCTATAGTATCTATAGTATCTATAGCATCTATAGCATCTATAGCATCTATAGCTTCTATAGCTTCTATAGTCCCTCCCAAAACCAATCAGCGGGAACACCCTTTAAGGATGTTCCCGCTGATTTTGTTTATAACGATAATTATTGTTCGCTGTAAATTACTTCGCGATGATCAAGAAGTACTTCTTCTTGCCCTGCTGCGCAATGAGGTACTTGCCGTCAATGAGGTCGTTCTCGGTGATTTCCTGGTCGAAGGCAGCGAGCTTTCCCTTGTTCAAGCTTACGCCACCGCCCTGTGTGAGCTTACGCATTTCGCCCTTTGAGGGGAAGCACTTCGTAGTTTCTGCAAGGAGGTCAACCGCCTTTGCACCTACTACTTGGTCGCGAGAAACTTCGAAGCGAGGCACACCGTCAAACACTGCGAGGAGTGTTGCTTCATCCAACTTCAAGAGACTTTCCTTTGTAGCTTTACCGAAGAGGATGTTCGACGCTTCAATAGCCATTTCAAGGTCTTCCTTACCGTGAACGAGAAGTGTAACTTCTTCGCCCAAACGGCGTTGGAGCACGCGACGACCGGGGTCTTGGTCGTGCTCTTCAATGAGGGCATTGATTTCTTCCTGTGTGAGCGATGTGAAAATCTTGATGTAGCGCTTTGCCTCCTCATCGCCTACGTTGAGCCAGAACTGGTAGAAGGCGTAAGGCGTTGTGCGGTTGCGGTCGAGCCAAACATTACCCTGCTCGGTCTTACCAAACTTCTTACCGTCAGCCTTTGTGATGAGGGGGCAAGTAAGTGCGAATGCTTCAGCCTCGGCACCGAGTGTGCGACGAATGAGTTCCGTACCCGTAGTGATATTACCCCACTGGTCAGAACCACCCATCTGGAGCTTACAATTCTTTTCGCGGTAGAGGTGGAGGAAGTCGTAACCCTGAAGCAACTGGTAAGTAAATTCTGTGAACGAAAGACCATCGCTGGCTTCACCGTTAAGGCGACGCTTCACAGAGTCTTTCGCCATCATGTAGTTTACGGTGATGCGCTTACCGATTTCACGAGCAAAATCGAGGAAGGTAAAGTTCTTCATCCAGTCGTAGTTGTTCACGAGTTCCGCAGCGTTGGGCGCGTCACTTTCAAAGTCGAGGAAGCGACCGAGCTGTTCCTTGATGCACGCCACATTGTGACGGAGCACTTCTTCAGTGAGCAAGTTACGCTCTGCGCTCTTACCCGAGGGGTCGCCAATCATACCTGTTGCACCGCCAACAAGCGCAAGAGGCTTGTGACCCGCCTGCTGAAGGTGGCGAAGCATCATCACACCACAGAGATGACCGATGTGAAGCGAATCAGCGGTGGGGTCGATACCTACGTAAGCCGTAACGGTTTCACCCTTTTCAAAAAGTTCCTGTGTGCCCGGCATCATCTGGTGAAGCATGCCGCGCCATTTGAGTTCTTCTACAAAATTCATATTGTGCGTATTATTGTTTCTAAATTGTAACTGCAAAGATAGTTATTTCTGCTCTATTATAAGGGGCGTGGGAGAAGATTATTCGGCGAGGGTAACACAGCGATGGTATCGCTGTGAAGCGAACGGGAGATTCAATCAGTTTCGCGATACCTGCGGGTGGGAGGACAAAGGGCAAAAGCCGCTTCGTTGTAATGCTCCCCAAAAGAGAGGTCAAAACCTGCCGCCAGGAGTTGCTGCGCCTGCTCGGGTTTCCCACGGAAACCGTGGATAGTCCAGCGCTGCTTGGGGCGCAGTTGTTTGTAAAGCGACAGAAGGCGGTCGAATGCCTTTACGCAGTGGATGGTCAAGGGTTTCTCGAGGCGTTCCGAGAGTTCTACGTGTATGAGAAACACCTGTTCCTGCAGGTCCAAAGCACCTCCCTTCAGTTTGTCCAAACCGCATTCGCCGATGCGCACCACCTGCGGATGCTGTGCCCAAAGATAAAAACCTTCCTTTAAATCTTCCCATGCTGCATCTGCCGTCCACCATGGATGAATCCCCACAGAATAAATAGCATCCGCGCGCAACGTAGCCTCCTCGGGATGCAACAACCACTCCTGCGGCATGTTGATGATGGCAGGCATGGGAGCGGCGAGGTCGTGGGTGTGGAAGTTCATTCTATGAAAGGAGAAAGGAGAAAGGAGAAAGACCATGCGGAGAAAGTAATACGCCGTTTTACTCTGTTAACTGTACTTCTGTCAGTTGTACTCTGTACTCTGTACTCTGCACTCTATTCCCTACGGCACCGGGTCATACCCATGTCCACCCCAGGGATGACAGCGCAGGATGCGGCGAATGGCGAGCCACAGTCCTTTGAACGGACCATGTTTCTGTATCGCCTCAACGGCATACTGCGAACACGTCGGAGTATAGCGACAGGCGGGAGGGGTGAGTGGCGAAATAAACTTTTGGTAAAAGCGTATGGGAAGGATGAGCAAGCGGGTGAGCATATACTTATTCAGTGGGCGAGGTGGGCGTTTCTTGACGGAGTTGCTCTACAGCGCGACGAAGAAGGTTTACCACTTTCTTCGTCACAACATCAGACTCCACGGGTTTGTCTGACAACCACATAAAGGCGAGGTGTAAACCCTGATGGGGAAGAAGCGCTTCAAGGAGGACGGTTTTGTTCAAACGATAGGCCTCACGCAATTGGCGTTTCGCACGATTGCGGTCTACAGCATGGCGCAACTTGCGCTTGGGCACACTCAAAAGCACCTTTACCTGTGGACCCTCACGATGCTTCACCTCCCGAAAAACGATACGCAAGGGGTATGCCGTCAGCGCTTTCGCTCCAGCAGCAAAGAGGTTGTCTATGTCATTGCGCAAGCAGAGATGCTCGGCCTTGGGAAACCTATTAGTAAACATACGTGAGAAATAAAAAAGTGGAAATATGGGAACCGTTCTGCGCCGAGCGAACGGCCGTGGTTGCCATATTTCCACAAATTCTATGGAGGAGCTGTAAACAGCTATGCGTTTTCTTTAGAGAGATAAAGGTCAAGACTACCCGTAATTGAGGGTGCCTGGGGTGTAGGTGCGGCGAGTTCGAGGGGAAGTCCGACTTCTGCAATTGCCTGCTCGGTAGGTTTTCCGTATGAAACGATACGCACGCCACGTTCCTTAATATCGGGTACATTCTTCATCAACGAGTGCACACCAGAAGGAGTAAAGAGCACTACCATATCAAAGTCGAAAGGAAGATCCTTGGGCAGATCGTTTGCCACCGTGCGATACATCACACATTCCGTATGCTTCAAACCATGCGCATCCATCTGTTCCTTCACCTCATCGTTGTGTACGTCTGAAAGCGGAACAAGATATTTCTCCGTCTTGTGCTTCACCATCAAGGGGAGAAGGTCTACAAACTTACCCGTTGCGGGGAAGAACACTTTGCGCTTGCGATACTGTACATACTTCTGAATGTAAAGCGAGATCGCCTCCGAAATAGCGAAGTACTTCATATCGTCAGGTATCGCCACACGCATCTCCTTGCAGAGCATAAAGAAATGGTCAATAGCATGTCGTGAAGTAAAGACTACGGCAGTATGTTCCAATACATTTACCTTCTGCGCACGGAATTCTCTGGGCGCAAGTCCCTCAACACGGATGAAGGGGTGAAACACCAATTCCACATTGTGCTTCTTTGCTATGTCGAAGTATGGTGACTTCTCACTCGTCGGGTGCGGTTGAGAAATTAAAATCTTCTTAATCATCACTTTACAATGTCTAGTATTCGTTGAATGTGTACCAGTATCAGCAACGCAACATACGCAGTTGCTAAATTCAGTGTGCAAAAGTACAAAAAAATATGGACATAGCCGAGCGCACCGCGGAAAAATGTGACTTTCAATTTTATAAGGCGCACCAACTCCACGAAGAGAAGAATCAAGAGTATACACCATTCTCGTACCCCTACAGAGAGGTCGAGAAACACTCCCGCGATAACCAGGGGAAGCAGCAAGCACCCCTCAAGCAGGAGGGTTACCAAATAAGTCTTTGACCACTCTACCGCTTGCTCTCGACGAAAGAAGGTGCAATTCACACAGAAGTACAGCAGCAGTTTGAACAATATGAATAGAAGCACAAAACCAACACTCCCAGCAAAGACCAACTCGGGAGTATACTCCACAATAACTTCTGGGGTATTATACTGAATATCCCCAGTGAAGAGAATCCCCATCAGGACACTTACACTCACAATGATTGGAACCACCCCATTCAGTTGCACATCCAAGTGCTTCGTAAACATTTTCCGTTTACCCTCCTCATTAAAGAAACCCGTCCACCACCCTTCCAGGTAGGCCCACGAACGAGAGACCGCCCACACGATGAGTACAAAACTCAACAGGAAAGCGGCCACTATCATGTCATCGTTGCGAAGGAGGTAGGGCATGGGAGGAGTGAGGAGTGAGGAGTGAGTAATAGGCTGGCGCGGCTGTAAGAGGTAGTAAGTAGTAAGTAGTAGTGAGTAATAGGCTGGCGCGGTTGTTTCAGGCCTAACAGGCAAGTAACAGGCAGGGACAGGCCTTAACAGGGCTGGCGCGGTGGCGAGTCAATCGAAGTTGCTGTCCCGCATGGTTGTTAAGGCCTGTTACTGCTTGTTACTGCCTGTTAGGCTTGGGTCTGTTAAGGCTTGTTATGGCCTGTTAGGCTTTCAATCTTGTTATGGCCTACCCCCCCTCACATCGCCGCATACTTCCTTACCTCTTTGCTCCACAGGGGAGTGGTTTCGCAAAGCATTACGGCTTCTTCGGGGGTTGTGGCGACGCTCCAAATCTGCGTATGTTCCTGACGCATGAAGCGTTCTTCGGTAGCGCGCACTAATTGCTGGAGCAGGGCGTCGTAGTAACCGTTAAGGTTGAGAATCACGATGGGTTTGAGGTACAGTCCGAGTTGCTTCCACGTAATCACTTCCAACAACTCTTCCAACGTCCCTACCCCACCGGGCAAGGCGATGCAAGCATCCGAGCGTTGCGCCATCGTTTCCTTACGGCTGTGCATGTCGGGAGTGACAATGAGTTCCGTCATTTCGTTGTGCTGCCACCCCTGATCAATCATAAACTGGGGAATCACACCAATCGCTCTACCACCGTGCGCCAATACGCCCTCGGTAGTAGCACCCATCAATCCCGTGCGACCAGCACCATTGATGAGGGTATAACCACGCTCTGCCATGATTTTTCCTAAAATACCGGCAGCCTCAATATAAGCTGCCGGTACTTGACCGCTTGAAGCGGCGTATACGGTAATTTGCATCTTTATTAGTAGACAAGTTTATAGGTACGAGTAAACGAGAAGGTTACAAAGTTAAACGTTTGCAGTTCCCGCATGACCATGCAGAATATTTAAGACCAGATGGACATTAGTATCCATTCGCGGTGCCCAATAGAACAAACAAGCATTCATGGACACCCCAAGGTCGCACAAACTACACCTATATTATGCCTTTTCAGGGGAAACACCCCGCAAGGCATCTTTACTCTTTACTCTTTTATCTTTACTCTAAAAAAGTTGCCTTTATAAACCAAACGCTTCCTTCACCGCATCCACATAGTCCAACTTCTCCCAAGTAAAGAGTTCTACTTCAATTTCCTTGGGTTCGCTAAACTTACCGCCGAAGGTCTTTGTTACCTTACGGGGTTCGCGACCTACGTGACCGTAAGAAGCTGTTTCTTCGTAGATGGGCTGACGGAGTTTCAAGCGTTCCTCAATCGCCTTGGGACGGAGGTCAAAGAGTTCCTGCACCTTCTTGGCAATTTCGCCGTCGGTCATGTTCACATGACTCTTGCCATACGTGTTGACATATACAGAGATGGGGTCTGCCACACCGATTGCATAACTCAACTGCACGAGCATTTCGTCTGCTACGCCTGCTGCTACCATGTTCTTGGCAATATGACGTGCGGCGTATGCTGCCGAGCGGTCCACCTTTGAGGGGTCCTTACCCGAGAAGGCACCACCACCGTGAGCACCCTTACCACCGTAAGTATCCACGATAATCTTACGACCAGTAAGACCTGTATCACCGTGAGGACCACCAATAACGAACTTACCCGTGGGGTTCACGTGATACTTGATGGTAGAGTTCTTGAAGAGTTCCTGAATTTCAGGTGTTTTCACACGCTCCTTAATCAAGCGGGGCATGAGGATGGTAATCACGTCGTCCTTAATCTTGCGGAGCATCATCTCGTCCGCCTTTTCCTGACTGCCCGCTTCTTCAGCAGTGATAAAGTCGTCGTGTTGCGTAGAAACAACAATCGTATCGATGCGCATCGCGCGGTCGTTGTCGTCGTACTCAATAGTCACCTGACTCTTTGAGTCGGGACGCAAATAAGTCATCACCTTACCCTCACGGCGAATTTCAGCAAGCACAATCAAGATTTCGTGCGCCAACGCCAAGGGGAGGGGCATGAACGTATCTGTTTCCTTATTGGCATAACCAAACATCATACCCTGGTCGCCCGCACCCTGATTCATGGGGTCTTCGCGTTCCACACCGCGGTTGATGTCGGCACTCTGTTCGTGGATGGCAGAAAGGATACCGCAACTTTCGGCATCAAACTTATATTCCGCCTTTGTATAACCAATGCGCTTGATGGTGCGGCGCACAATCGTCTGAAGGTCAGCATAACCTTCCGACTTCACTTCGCCAGCAACGACTACCTGACCCGTAGTCACCAATGTTTCACAAGCCACCTTTGAGGTGGGGTCATACGCAAGAAGTTCGTCAAGAACGGCATCACTAATCTGGTCTGCCACTTTATCGGGATGTCCTTCCGATACAGATTCTGAAGTAAAAAGATAAGACATATATATAATGAGGTTTTTAGGTTGTAGTAGGTAGTAAGTAGGAAGTAGTAGGTAGTAGTGGGCTGGCGCGATAGTTTCAGGCCAAACAAGCAGGAACAGGCAAGGACAGGCCTTAACAGGGCTGGCGCGGTGGGTGACTCAATCGAAGTTGCTGTCCCGCATGGTTGTTGAGGTCTGTTAGGGCTTGTTATTGCCTGTTGTGGCTTGAAATCCTGTTAGGCCTGTTAGGCTTGAAAACTCCAGCACAAAAAAAATCTGCCCATCGCGCCGTATTACGCGAAAGCAGAATGTAGAGCAACGCAGGTCCTTCCTGCACTATAGACTCCAATACCGAGGCGCTGTTCTAAGCCGTCCCTCTATTTTAGCATTTTTTATAGTGGTTGCAAGCAGCCAAATCTCTCCACATTCTGATTTCGGGTGCAAAGGTACGCTTTTCCCTTGACATGAGCAAGGGAAAAGAGAGTAAAGATAAAAGATAAAAGAGTAAAGAGGGGCATCCGCGACTTACACTCCGCAGGGCATCTTTACTCTTTTATCTTTACTCTTTTATCTTTTATCTTTACTCTCATCACACCCAGCTCCTCCGTCTAAACAACCAATAGAAGGTGGCAGTGACTACGATGGAGGAAACGATTACCAAGGGGAAACCCCACCACGATGTTTCCATACCGTTGATCAGGTTCATCCCGAAGATGCTGGCGATGAGCGTGGGAAACATCAGGATGATGGAAACGGAGGTCATCTGCTTCATGACGCTCGCCATGTTGTTATTGATAATAGAGGCGTAGGTCTCCATCGTCGAGTCGAGGATGTGGGCGTAGATGTTTGTCGTTTCACGCGCCTGGTTCATCTCAATCGTAACGTCTTCAATAAGGTCAGCGTCGAGTTCATCGACGGGGAGTTTGAACTTCAACTTCGAGAGCAACGTTTCATTACCACGGATGGAGGTGATGAAGTACGTCAAACTATCCTGCAAGCGCGAAAGGCTGATCAAGTCCTCGTTATCAATCGCGCGGTCCAAATTCTGCTTCGCCTCTTCAATCAGCACATTGATTTGCTTCAGGCGCTTCAAGTACCACACGGCACTCGAAAGGAACAGTCTGAACACCAAGTCTACGGAGTCCGTAAAACCCATATTGCGCTTCTGCTGGTAGCTCACGAAGTCGATCATCATGTTCGTCTCGTGGTTACACACCGTTACGCACACGCCCTTCTTCAAGATGATACCCAAGGGTATTGTCGTGTGGGGCGTACGCGAGCGCACCTCCTTCACATAGGGAATGCGAAGGATAATAAGTTGCCAGCCCTCGTCGTATTCAAAACGCGAGCGCTCGTCTTTATCTCGAATGTCGTCAAGGAAATAGGAAGGTACATTGAGTTCATTCACGAGGAACTCTTCATCTTCAGGCGTGGGACAAGTCACCTGCACCCAGCAGTCGGGCTGCCACTCTTCCAGCGTGCGCAGCGCTTTATTAAAATTCCAGTAAGTTCGCATGAGTAAGGTATCGCGTGACCTTTCAAGAAAGTAAAGAAATCGTTACGACGGGGGAAAGCCTCTCGCAATACCAACCCGCCTATCAATCGCAATAATTTTCCGCGTAATAGTCGTCCATGTGGGTTATACTTTGGTTATCGTGGCAAAGATAATATAGATTTTTTAGAAGAGCAAATTTTTTGGGGAATAACAGGCGACCGAGCCCAACAGGCAGTAACAGGAGGCAAGCCTAACAGGCAGTAACAGGCAGTAACAGACCTTAACAGCAACAAGCCTAACAGGCAGCAACAGGCAGTAACAGGCCTCAACAACCATGCGGGACAACTATTTCGATTGAATAACCACCGCGCCAGCCCTGTTAAAGCCTGTTGAGGCTTGTTAAGGCCTGTTACTGCCTGAAGATTATAAAGCCCTGCTCCCCACCGCGCCAGCCTATTACTCACTACTCACTACTACTTACTACCTCCTCCCTGAACTTGCCTCCACTTCAACCGCTCTCGTGTCATCGCTTCCCTAATTCCACCCTCCTCCACAAACGCCTGCTTGCGACTATCGAAATAGAGGCGGATGAGGTAGTCGGTTTGGTGAATAAGGATAATAGCGATGTTGGCGATAGTTTCATCGGAGCGCTCCTTTGCTGCTTGAACATAGAAATCGGGGGCGTTGTGCTGTTTACATACACGGCGCGTTTGTTGGTGCTTCTCGCTTTTAACGTCCCACTGCACCAACTCTCTGACGCGCAGGTAATCCTTAAAATCTTCGAGGAGTTCCTGCAAACTTGCTTTTGCCACATTCAGCAATTTGAGTTCTGTCTCTGCCGATGTCGTAGAAGCCGCAACGCCCTCAGCAATATTCTGCTTGCAAGAGCGAGCCGCCTGCACCATCTGGTCTATCGTGCGGTCGCCCTTCGCCAAGTAGCGATGCGCAAAGTAGTACGTCACATCAAACACGCACACCGATTTCTTGAAGCACAACAAATCTTGGTAATTCCCCTTCTGAGGCAGAAACTTCGTTTCACTCATAAGCCTAAATTCATTTAAGGTTATTAAGCAAATGTACAGGGTTTTAGGGAGAACGTCAAACAAAGAGGGTAGATTTTTAGTTTTAGGCGGAAATTTTCTGAAAATGGTAGGGATTGTGGGCAATAATGGGCGGTAATGGGCAGTAACAAGCCTTAACGAGCCTTAACAGGATGACAAGCCTAACAGGCTATAACAAGCAGTAACAGGCCTTAACAACCATGCGGGACAGCAGCTTCGATTGAGTCACCACCGCGCCAGCCCATGTTAAGGTCTGTCCCTGCCTGTCCCTGCCTGTTAGGCCTGAAACTACCGCGCCAGCCCTGTTAAGGCCTGTTACTGCCTGTCCCTACCTGTTAGGCCTGAAACTACCGCGTCAGTCTATTACTCTCTCCTCACTACTAACTGACAAAAAGAGGCGCCACCACGTGACGCCTCTTTTTATCAATACATATTTTCGTTGGTCTTATTCCCAAGGTGACTTACCCCAGGGGGTATTGGGTTGGTGCTTGTTGGTCCATTCAACCTCACCTTCCTCATCGCCATAATCTTCTTCTGGTTCAAAGCCAATCGGAGGAGAAGCTGCCAACATACTTTCCACTTCCACATCAAATATTTCTACAGCGGGAACAATATATTCTTTTCTTATCATAGTCGTAATCATTTTTGTGTTACTTACTTAATGAATACCTTCTTACCGTTCACAATGTAAAGTCCCTTCGTGGGGTGCATTACACGGCGACCTGAGAGATCATAAACTGCATCATTTTCAAATACAGTAACCACTTCCTCAACACCTGTCACATCACGGAAACGGAATGACAACACCTGTACACCCTGTAACGCCTCATTATCTTTGAAGATTCGAGCACGGAAACCTGAGAGGTTTGCACCAACATAGTTGTAGAACGCAACTTCTCCATTCTTCATACCTAAAGAGTAGCAACCTGTTTCACCTCTTAGAACAGTCAAAGGTTCACCCTTAAGCATATTATTGGGGAGATTTACTGCTGCCGATTCCTTGACCATGCTAAAGTTGCAAGTTTCATTATTTGTAGCTTCAGGCATCCAAAGCACCACACCCGCATTAGCAGGAATCACATCACCCTGAATGCGGTCTAACGTAAGCGTAGCATCTTCCACATAACCCGTATACGCACGTACACCTTCAGGTATTGTCAACGCTACGGGAGACCAAAGTGTAGCAAATGCTCCCTTACCCTCTGCGTAGTTCAACTTCACAGGAAGTTCAGTTACTTCTTCAATCGTCCAAGCTGCTGCCAATTTCTTGTTCCAAGCATCTGCATCCGTAAAATTGTTATCGTTACCAACGAGAAGGTATCTATCTCCCCAACCTGAAGGGCTATTGCCATTATCTGAATTAATGAGATACTTACCAGGTTCGCTACTTGTTTCGAAAGTAAAGGTGTTGTAACCTTCTTCGGGCTTACCAGTGCTACAATAACCATAGGTGAAGCCATAACCACTCTTGTAACCTACCATTTCCTTATCGGAAGTGTAGTAGAAGATGTTGTCAATCTTGTCGGCAGTCATAGCGGTGAGTGTACGTCTGCCATCACCTGCTGTTCCAGCACCACCCATACGAGTATCGTTCAAGTAAAGGTTATTGTACTTGAGGGTGTAGAAACCAGGAGCGAAATCTACTGTACCCATACTTTCAAGTTCTTCAAGAAGCTCGTTATCTACAGTTTTAGTACTCTTATTGAACTGCATAGGTACACCTCCATCACCATCTGAATAGTATGTGATAACAGGACCAGCATAACCTGTAGAAACCGACATCGTTTTGCCATCGCCCTTAATGTGGAAGTAGGGAGTATCCATTGCCTCCATAGTGATAGCTACTGGATTGTTAGAGAGAATCCATGTTGTGCCATCATTAAAAGTACCCTTACCCTTAGAGTTCGCAAACTGCTTCTTACCTACATTATAGAGGTAGTAGTCGTCTGTTGTTTCATCTTGATAGAAGCCCCAGAGGTGGTTGGGATTAGTAGCATCTACATTCTGTGTTGTCCAGATAAATTCAGCGTTATGCGTTTCGTCGATTACATCGTTCTCAGCATAAACCAAAGAATGTGTTCTATTCGTAATCGTGAAGTAACAATCCGTGGGGAAGAACACTGCCTTTTCAGCTGCATCCACAGCAGCCATTGCTCCATTAAGAGCAGTTATCACTTCTTCAAAAGTCTTGCCAGAAAGACCATTGATTGCATCGTTCAAACCTTTTGTAGTCTCTGCATTTGCATAACCCGGCACACCAACATTTGCTTGGTAAGCATCAGCCATTACTTCTGCATAACGCGCCTTGGCTTTTTCGATAACATTCAAGCAATTTTTAAAATCTTCCACATAAGTTACAGTCCACTGCGAAGCAGGATCTTCAGGATGTCCCAACCAGTTAGTTAATTTGTAACCACGAGAAGATTCTCCCAAATTCATCATGTGTGTATCGCCTACCACAAAAACCGCAACTCCTGGAATGCTTTCATAATCAACAATCACATACTTTGCTGCGCTATTCAAATCGCCAGCTAAAACTTCATCTTCAGGCACGCCAAAATACTTATTCGTACCGAGGTGCAACAAATGATATGTTCCATCTGTATTACAAATCAACTGCACATACTCATTGATATCACCACCATCTTGATTACTTTGCATCAAACCGACCATCTGACTATTTGCGTTAACACCCAAAACTCTATTTGCGCGTTCATCATCCGTTGCTCTCGTCACAAACTTAAATGCTTTACCATTCAAAAGCGTACCTAATTTATCTCGATTCAACATCAATTCCGCAAAGTTTTTATAAATAGCTTCCACTTCGGGGACTCCGAGCCACGGCAACCAATTTGGAGATAAATTTTCCTTACAAGCCTCTGTTCTTTCATCCCAACCATCCATATTCACCGTTTCAAATGTCATTACAGAACCCGAACCACTGGCATTCGTGCCTGCATCCGCAGTATTCCAAGTTCTCAAGTATCCGTTATTCGCATGATCGTTAAGATAATTGTGATCAGTGCCGTGCACCTTTACATAGTACTTATAGCGTGCGCTAATATCTTCAGCGTCTAAGTCTCGAACAATATCATAACTTGTAGCCTCATTGGCAGGCGCCATAAAGGTGCGCGCGCCTCCATTCTCACCAGTAGTCGTCATGGCATACTCTGGTCCCCAAGCGCGGTTGTAGAACTTATACCCGTCCGTTTCATTACCCACAATTGCCCACAAACCAGCATAATCACTAGGAGGCGTGTTATTTGAAAGTTTCAAGTAATCGTCCTTATCCATATAGTCAGGATGCGCACTAATGTATTTACCCAAACCATCCTGCAAGCGCATACGATACCAAGTGGTGTTGACAGGGAATTGTCCATCCTCCAACGCATCTATTGACGTATAGTCATAGTTAGCACCCTTGACTTCAATTTTACCACGAACATTCTTCAAATTATGACCTTCCCAACCATCCAAGTCTGTGCGATTACATACCCAGTAACGGATGTAATAGTCTCCCGCTTCCACATTTTCCAAAACATACAAATTGTTTTGAGAAGGAGTTCCAGCTTTACCTAAATGGTAGTCAAACTCAACAACTGTTCTTGCATCATCTCTTTTCACAATATCAACACCCAAAATTTGCAAGGTATTCATACCGCTGATAAAATCAAACTGAACAGTCACGCTCCCTGTTTGAGTCACAGTAATTCCAGTTTCTGCAGAAAACACCTTATGTACACCTGCATTATATCCTTCATGACTTGAAGAAGCACGATTTGCCTTTACCGCATCAGGAACATTTTCGTCTGCAATCTCTCCATCGTCCCAGAAGTAAGCGTCTTCATGGAAATAACGTGTAAAGCCAATAGCAGGAACACCATCAAGTTCTGTTGAGGATACGGGAGAAACGAGAAAGTTTTTACCAGAATTTGAAGTACTTTTTTCAAATGTGTGTACTTTATAAGCGGGAATAGATTTGCTGGCATCGTAACGATTTACATAGTCAACGTTACTACCATAAAGACAATAAGTATATATACTACTATACTTAAATTCAAAGTTTAGATAATCCCCAGCAGTGTTCGCGCCTAAAGTAAAGTAAGTAGGGTTTTCGCTCAGAGTGATATCTCTTAAACCTTCGGTGAAATTAATGTATTGCCCAGTACCTACATTTTTTATTGCATAGGTAAAGTCTTGGTTGTCATATCGAGGGAATATATACCACTGGTTGTTCTTATCTTTCACCCAACCATCAGCAGGTTTTTCTACCACCTTCAAATTGCCATCCACAATCGAAATACGGAGGTTTTCATTACCCATCGGACAAAGGTGCACTGGAATCTTGGCGACATCACCCGAAATAGGAAAAGCATATTTGATGCTCGCTGTAATCAGATTCTCACTTTCGTGGTAAAGTACATTTGAAATACTAACGCCATAGTTCACAGAATTTTGCGCACTTCCTGAATACATAACAAACTCATAGAAGTCACTCCAACCAGTATGAGTCGTTGTAACAATATTACCCGAGGGACCAATCAACTTAACTTGTGCATTTTCTACATACTTTACCTGTTCAGTAGACTTCTCTTTAACCCCATAGATTTCAAAGTAACAATTCTTATCTATAGAATATTCTTCACCAATAGTCGGATTCCCCTTGCTGTCCGCGGTTACCGACAAATAAGTTTTAGATGTGTTATTAGTACATTGAATATTCCATCTGCCGCTTCCGTCTGTTGCAGGCACAAACTTATACTCTCCAACATAATCAATATTCCCTGTAGTTGACAGATAGTTCTGGGTTGTATAATTCCAACCAAGTTGTCCTAAATAACATGTACTATTTGTTATTACCCCATGCGCAGAAAGAAGTTTTAAAATACCATCTTCTGCACTGACAGTTTCGGTTGTCCACACACCCACTTCTACAGGTTTTTCTTGCATAAATACGATATGAGCAGCACCATAAGTAGGCAAACTGTAAATTGTAAGATACGAACCTTCATGATCATCTTGACCCGTTCCTTCATGGCTATGCTTAATCATAATCTCCATGCCATCCGTCAACTGGTCGAGAGATGTAATTTGTTCCATCTTTGTCACCTCTGCTGCAAAGGGGTAATAACCCTTAGCTGCTCCACGCTCTGCAACCGTAGAACCTTCCTGCGCCTTCACTCCCAAGGTCAACATCAGCGCAGTAAAGAAAAGCATTAGTTTTCTCATAATTTAAAACTTTTAAGTTGTTATTTTAGTTGTTTATTTTCAAGCATTTAACCAACACTCTGGGGGGGGTATTGAGTTTTGGACTGCAAAGTTACGAATTTATTTATATATATTATAGGGGGGGGGGGATTTTTTTATATAAAACTGTAAAAAACTAAACTATCGCTCTAGGTTTTGGCGAAAAATATTGACATTTTTTCATTTCACTTTTTTGCAAATTTTCTAACGATTAGCGGAAAAAACTTTAACATACATTAACATTCAAGGTGCTTCTTTCACGAGCATTTCCCATGTTGCGAACACAAGGTGCCGAATAAAAAAAATTATTCGGCACATATTTTTTCTTACATGCCGAATAATTTTACCCATTTTGGAGCAAAAAATGCACGAAAAAAGTGGAGAAAACCCGTTGTACAGGGGCTTTCTCCACTTCGCAACACAAAGATACAACATTTTAAAGCGAAATGCAAATCCATTAACTTTTGTTAACACTACTTTTTGACCTTGTTTTTTCTAACTTATTTTCACTTTTTTGAGATATTTCCTTCTCACGCAAAGGCGCAAAGTTTCGCAAAGCGTCTGCGTGGTTCTGCGTAGTCTGCGTGGGGTGGCCTCACACAGAAGACACGGAATACACAGAATCCTTGCGGAGTGTTATGGTCTCACGCAGACGGCGCAGACTTTCGCAGAAGCATGCGGAGCAAATTCTGTGTGTTTCTGTGCTGTGTGCAACGATTTTTTGACAGAAGAACATATTTTTCTCACGCAAAGGCGCAAAGTTTCGCAAAGCGTCTGCGTGGTTCTGCGTAGTCTGCGTGCAACGATTTTTGACAGAAGTACAAAAGGACATAACGCTCCGCGCCCTTTGCGTCTTTGCGTGAGCATAAAAATATGTTCTTTTGTTCTTATGTCAAATAAAAATCACACACAGATTGTTGTTCTGTCAAATAGGAATTGCGCTCCGCAAGTTGATACCACGAGACTTTTACCCGTCAGCAACACGGGATATCCGAAAATATTTATGTAGTTTTGCGGATATGAAATTCAGACTTGCATTTTTCCTCATAACTCTTTTGGGCATCACCACCCTCTCGGCACAGCGCCTCAGCGAAGCAGTTGCCCGCGATTTTGCCGCCGACTTTCTCCGCATCCCTACCGCCCGCGGAGTTAATGATGCGTTGCAGTGCGCAGCAATGCTCCCTGCGGGATACGTCTTCACCGCTCACGACGCCTTTGTTGTTGTAGGGGGGAACGATGTTACCCCCATCGCATTAGGCTATGGCACAAACCCCGAAGAGGGAGCCCCACTCCCACCCGCCCTCGCCACGCTGCTTCACAGCGCTACGCCCCGCGCGTCACAGGATGAACTATTCCTGCAACCCGGAGCGCCCGCTGGTCCGCTGCTTCCCATGGTGCGCCACCAAGAAGCGCCCTATAACGCGGCATGCCCCTATTACACCCACGACGACGGCACGGTGAGCGACGAGCGTTGCGTAGTGGGCTGTGTGGCTACGGCTTTGGAGGAAATTCTCACCTATTACCAGCGCGAGATTGTGTTGCAAGACACGCTACACGGGTGGAAGACCGACCATTATGAGATTGCCGACGTGCTCCCCGGCACGCGCGTAGATACCCGCCTGATTCTAAATGATTATGACACCGAAGCGGCTACGCCCGAAGCAATCGACGCCGTGGCGCGCCTGAGCCTTTATTGCGGCATGGCGGCGCAGATGAATTGGGGACTTGAAGAGAGCGGCACCAGTGTGTACCGCCTTGAAGAACCTCTGAAGCGCGCCTTCGGATGTGGGTTTGTGCATTACGCAGATAGTTACCAGTACGCCCCCGCTGAGTGGGTGAAGATGATTGCTGGCGAAGTGCGCGCAGGGCGCCCCGTGCTTTACGCGGGATACACGCAGTTCATGGAGGGACATGCCTTTGTGATAGACGGCATTGACGCCGAGGGGTTGTTCCATGTGAATTGGGGATACGGCGGTTGCTACGACGGTTATTTTCGCTTGGACATCCTCGCCTTCTACGAAGACTACGAAGGGAAGCGCGATGAACAGGCAGCACAGGGATTCTTCTGCAACCAAGAAGCGCTCTTACTCCATCCCGACCCTATCCTCCCGACCCTCCCCGACACGCTCTCGCGCACAGGTTTGGAGGTCGTCGTAGACAGCATCTACCCTTTAGCACAACCTTATTCAGGGATGTACACTCCAGTGGCGGTACGTGTTAGGAATAGTTCAGACAAGACACTTACCACACCCTTTGAACTCCTCACCAATGCCCCTACCGACACGTTGGTATTTGAACAGGGCGATTACATAGCGCTGACAGGTGTTACTTTAACCCCAGGAGAAGCGCGTACAGTAGTCGTTGATGCACAATTCAACGAAACGGGCAACCGCCAGTTGCGCATCTCGCCCGATGATATTCAGGTACTTGCAACGACAGATGTGGAAGTGCTTCCCTACGTGGGTTCCATATTGAGTTACACGGTTAATCCCCCCACTTTCCCGTCACCGCATGAGGTGCAATTTGTTGTGACAGCACAAAACAGTCGTTCCGCTCTCGCTCGAACGGGAGTGTTGCAACAATATTTCTTGGATGAAGGTCCCGTGTGTCGCGACTACACGGGTGCCTACCAGCAGTCTCAAGTGCTCTACCTCCATCCAGGTGATGCGCGTACCGACACGGTCACCTTCCGCAACCTCAAACCAGCAACAACCTACACCTTCAAGGTCAAATACAAGTGGACCGTAGCGCATGAGATAACTTTTACCACGCCCTCCACCGATGGTATTACACTACCAGCCACGTCACCTACTCATAGCGACTGGTACTTGCTTGACGGTCGCCGACTGAATGGACGCCCGACACAGCGGGGGATTTATGTGAGGGGTGAGAAGAAGCAAGTGATAGCGGGAAAGGATAATTGGTAACTGGCCGAACAGGCCTTAACAAACCCGAACAGGCCTTAACAACCATGCGGGCGATAATTTCGATTGAGTTTCCACCGCGCCATTCATGTTAAGGCCTGCCCTGCCTGTCAGGCCTGTTTTTCCCCTCACCGCGCTGGTCTTTAACTCACCACCTACTACTTCCACCATGCACATCACGACCACCCTTATTACCCAAACGACCAACGGGACTGAAGAAATCACTCAAACCTTTCAGGGCACCCTCCAGCAACAAGGGGCACTTACCCTCCTCACCTACGACGATCCCGAATTGGGTGCCACCCGCATCTTCATCACCGAAGACCGTGTGCGCATCGTCCGCAAAGGAACCTTCACCACCCAGATGGTATTCCTCCCCAATGCCACGACGCACAACGACTATCACAGTCCTGGTGGCACCTTCGACCTCGGCATCCACACGACACTCCTCCACCACAACCTCACTCCCATTAGCGGCACACTTACTGCGCACTACACGCTTTTCCTCAACGGCGAGGAGGTGGCGCAGAATGAATTGAGGGTGAGGTGGGCGGAGAACGGCGGGCGGTAACATGCCGAACAGGTACTAACAGGATTGAAAGCCTAACAGGCCTAATAGGATTTCAAGCCACAACAGGCAATAGCAAGCCCTAACAGGCCTTAACAAATTGGTGCGACGACACCTTAATCGACAATACTATCAAGACATTTACCCCGCAAGGTTGTTACGGCCTGTCACAACCCGTTATGGCCTGTTCGGCCTTTCTCAAATAAACTCCTTAACCTCATTACCCCTCCTCACTATGACTATCAAATCCTACATCGCCCAAAACGAAGAGCGCTTCCTCAACGAACTCTTCTCGCTCATCCGTATCCCCAGCATCAGCGCTTTGCCTGAAAAGAAAGACGAAATGCTGCGCTGCGCCGAACGTTGGAAAGAACTCCTGCTTGAAGCAGGTGTGGATAAGGCGGAGGTCATGCCCTCTGCCGGCAATCCCTTGGTGTATGCCGAAAAGATGATTCCTGGCGCCACCAAGACGGTACTGATTTACTCCCACTACGACGTGATGCCCGCCGAACCCCTCGAGCTGTGGCACAGCAACCCCTTTGAACCCGAAGTGCGCGACGGCAAAATCTACGCCCGCGGTGCCGACGACGACAAGGGACAGGCAATGATTCAGGCAAAGGCGTTTGAATACTTGGTGAAGCACAACCTGTTGCGCCACAATGTGAAGTTTATTTTTGAGGGTGAAGAAGAAATTGGCAGTCCCTCACTCGGCGGTTTCCTGCAGGACCATAAAGAACTACTCAAGGCAGACATCATCCTCGTAAGCGACACGAGCATGCTCAGCGCCGAACTCCCCTCGCTCACCACGGGACTCCGCGGATTGGCATACTGGGAAATTGAAGTGACGGGTCCCAACCGCGACCTCCATTCGGGACATTTCGGCGGTGCCGTAGCCAACCCCATCAATGTGCTCTGCCAGATGTTGGCACAGGTGGTAGACGAAAACGGCAAGATAACCATCCCCCACTTCTACGACGATGTGGAAGAACTCTCGGCGGAAGAGCGCGAAATGATTGCCGGCATTCCCTTTGACCTTGAGAAGTATAAGCGTGCCATCGACATAGACGAAGTGAGTGGCGAGGCAGGTTATTCTACGATTGAGCGCAACAGTTGTCGCCCCTCATTTGACGTGTGCGGCATTTGGGGCGGCTATACGGGTCAGGGTTCTAAAACCGTACTCCCCTCAAAGGCTTACGCCAAGGTATCCACCCGCCTTGTGCCCCACCAGCAACACGAAAAGATTTCGCAACTCTTCATCGATTACATCACCGCTATTGCTCCCAAGAGCGTGAAGGTAAAGGTAACGCCCATGCACGGCGGCGAGGGCTACGTATGCCCCATCACCCTACCCGCCTATAAGGCTGCCGAAATAGGTTTTGAAAAGGCCTTCGGCAAGCGCCCCTTGGCCGTGCGCCGCGGCGGTTCTATCCCCATTATCAGTGACTTCGAGCGCGTACTCGGCATCAAGACCATCCTTATGGGCTTCGGTCTTGAAAGCAATGCCATCCACTCGCCCAACGAAAACTTCCCCCTCGACATGCTCCGCAAGGGCATTGAGGCGGTGGTAGAGTTCCACCTGAATTTGGAGTAAGGGGAAGGTGTGATAGAAGATCTAGATTGTCTAGATAATCTAGATGATCTAGATGCTCTAGAGAGTCTAGATTGTCTAGAAATTCTAGATGCTCTAGATTGTCTAGATAGTCTAAAGCATCTATATTTTCTAGAGGCACAAAGTATTCAATCATATCATCCCAAAATTCCTATGCCTTCCGAGTCGCTTGGAAGGCATAGGAATTCTTTTTACCCCTCAAAACCCTCTATTTTGCCCATTCCAGTTCACAAAATAGCCCGAATCTTTTGGTAGTTAATATATAATATGTAACTTTGCGTATTATTCGTAGTGTGGACAATTGAGTCATCACGCCAGAATGGGTGGATTTCAATCGGTATCAAACTAATCAGGTACGAGTAGACAAGTAAACAAGTTAACGAGGTACAAGTAGACAAGTAACGAGGTACGAGTAGACAAGTTAACGAGGTACAAGTAGACAAGAGGATTACCGAGATAAACGAGTATCGCCCCGCATGGTATTACTCACTACTCACTACTAACTACTAACTCCTCACTACACCTCCCCCCCCCAACGTGAACATTCCGCTGGAAATAAAAATATCACATATTATGTTTAAATTATCAACAAAGGGCTTTGTTAAAGCCGTAGCTACATGCTTATTCGTTTCTTCATTTGCTTTGAGCAGTTGTAAGGAAGAAGTGGACGATTCAAACTTTGCCATCAAGACAGACCAGACGCTTGCTGACATCATGGACAGCGATCCCAGTCTTTCAATGGCGCGTGATTTATTCAAGGAAGTACGCTTGGGTAAGAAGGGTAATTCTTCTTCCATCTACAGTGTGCTTTCAGCACGCGGTAACTACACTGCGTTCGTCCCCGATAATACGGCTATCGAAGCATATTTGAAGAAGTTGGGTCTTAACAGCATTGACGAACTTCCCGCTGAAACAAAGGAACTCATCGTTTACAGCTGCGTCATCGACAATGGTGACCAGGAAGCTTATCAGTCTACAGAATTCCCCAGTTCTGGTACCTTCAACCTCTCAAACCTCTACGACCGTTTGTTGACTTGTGCGGAAAACCCCACAGCTACTGACACCGTAGAACGTGTGAAGATTGATCCCCTCACCCTCATGCCCGAAATGAAGGACGGTGACACCGTGAAGGTGAAGTACCCCATCTTCTACAACATCGAAAAGACTTGTGGCGTGTTGAGCTATGACCACCAGGCATCTAATGGTTGGTTGCACATCATGGCTGAAGTTATTGCCCCCACCTCTGACTATGTTTACCAAATCGTGCAGGACGCTCCCAACATGAAGATTATGGGTCGCTTGCTCCAGGAAACAGGCATCTGGAAGTGGATGGACAGAGAACGTGACACTCAATACGAAGAACAGGAACTCCCCGAAAAGCTCGTAGCACAGCCTGGTACATTTGAAGTGCCCGAAAAGCGCTACTTGGCATTCACTGGTTTTGTAGAACCCGACAGCATCTTCGAACTTTACGGTGTACCCACACCCGTTACTAACGAAGATGGCGTCATCACCAACTGGGACGAAGTGCTTCAGGGACTTAAGGGCGTATCAAAGATTACGACAGCCTACGGCACACAGGATATGGACGACCTCACAAGTCCTAACAACCCCCTCTACAAGTTCGTGAAGTACCACTTCATCGATGGTAAGTATGCTCCTGGTAAGTTGGTGGTACACTACACTGAATTCCAATATCAGTATGGTGCTGACCAGAAGAACCCCCAAACTCGCGTATTGCCTATTGACGCTTGGGATTACTACACAACAATCCACCCCATTGACAAGGTAGAAGAACGTGAACCTATCAAGTTGCTTCAGTTGGGTTCAAACGGTCCTATCGGCGAACGCTACGAAGGCAATCCCATCTTCATCAACCGCTTTGCGGAATACGATGATGGTCCTACAGGTAAGTTCGAACAGATTGCTGTGAAACCTGGTGGTGAAGGCGTAATGATTCAGGAAGACAAGAGCATCAGTGCTGCCAATGGTTATGTTTACCCCATTGACGACATCCTCGTATTTGGTCCTGCAGAACGCAACCTCATGGGCCTTGAACGCATGCGTATCGACTACGCTACCATCATCCACGAATTGAGTTCTAACAACCTCCGCTTGGGCAAGTACTCTTTGTTCCCCGCTGGTTACTTTGAAAACCTCCCCGTTCAGAACTCAAGTTCTAACGTGCTCTACCTCTTCTGTGCATACTCACCCTTGAGTTCTACAGGTTGGTGTAACTTCGAAGGCGACGAAATGATGATCCTCGGTCTCTACGACGTAACCTTCCGCATTCCTCCCGTACCCGTTGCGAAGGAATATGAAATCCGCCTCGGTGTGTCACACAACAACCTCCGTGGTATGTGCCAGCTTTACATCGGTGAAGACATCAACCGCTTGAAGCCTGCAGGTCTTCCCTACGACTTGCGCCAGAGCGCTCCTTCAGTAAACATTCCTTGGGTGGAAGACGTCGAAGACGATGAAATCACCAACGCAGAAAACGACAAGAACATGCGTAACCAGGGTTACATGAAGGGTCCCCAGTACTTCGGTTGGACAGATGGTAAGGGTACGTTGGACCGTATGTCACGCAGCTATAGCGGACACCTCCGCCGTATCGTGACTGTAGAACGTTTGGAACCTGGTAAGAGCTACTACCTCCGTTATAAGTCTGCCCTCAAGAAACTTGACTCACAGCTTCAGATTGACTATATCGAAATTGTGCCCAAGGAAGTATACAGCGGCAGCGAAGCGGAAAATATTTGGTAAGAGAGATACGGTGAAAGGTTAACAGTGATAGATATTGAGTTAGGCAATCCTAGGGTCCCCTAGGTTCTCCTAGGATTGCTCACTCTAAACTCTAAACTCTAGACTCTAAACCCTAAACCCTACCCGCTAACCCTCCCCACTCTCCACTCTTTTACCTTCACTCATAAAAGAAGGCCTATGAAACATTTTACACTTATACTTTCCCTCTTTCTCGTTGCCTTGACAGGTGTTACAGCCCAGACGAGAGCAACGGTGAATACAGAGGACTACCCCTTCATTCTCACTACTGACCCCGAGCACCCCGCACTCTATTATATATATAGTGGTCGCGACGGCAATGGTGAAGCAGGTGGTTGTGTGTTTGAGAACAGTATTCCTTGGGGGGAAACTGAATATAAAGTTCAGTTGATGTACCCCAACCCCAACAAAGCGGAACTCACACAGTTGTGGTATTTCATGGAAGAAGACGGTAAGATTAAAATCATCTCTGCAGCAGATGGTCGTATGATTACCGTAGCGAATACTTCTGACGGTGCCCGAAAGGCATATACCCAGACGGAAGAAGATCGCACGCACGCTTACTACCTTTGGACACTTGATAAGACGGGCGGTTACTACGCCTTCAAGACATCCGACGGCAAGTCATTCCTCTCACACAACGGCAACTGGTCAACAGGTAAGTCAATGATGGGACTCTACAACGCCGATGGCAGTCGCGATGAAGGTTCACGCGTGTTCTTTGAACTCCACAACGATGCTACAGGCATCAGCGATGTAAAGCCCGAACGCGAATTCCGCCACGGCATCTTTACCATCACTGGTAAGCGCATTGAAAAGATTACACGCCCCGGCATTTATATCGTAAATGGTAAGAAGCACGTAGTGCGATAGGCGCACTGACGCTCGCTTTAATACGTAGATATAAAAAAGCATCCCGCAGGTAAACTGCGGGATGTTTTTTTGTATTCTGGGGGGGGAATGATCTATGGGGGATTGAGATTCTAGAGATTCTAGATAGTCTAGATGGTCTAGATAGTCTAGATAGTCTAGATAGTCTAGATGGTCTAGAGATTCTAGAGATTCTATGAAGAAAAAAAGCGTCTCAACTGTGCGCCGCAGGCGCTCTGCTCCCACTAAAGGTTATTCCTTTACCTCCTCAAAATCTACATATTCGCCTTCGTTCTGTTGGAAAATTTTAGTGCCCTTCCTATGTTTGCGGGAATGCGCAGATTTCGCATGCGAGCGTCCTTCACGAGACTGTTGGTGTTGCTGGTGGTATTGCTGGGAATCATTACTTGCGTTCCCCCATTGCTGGGAAGTCTTATTGCCCTTTCCGCCTAAAAAACGACGCACGAAATTCAGCAATATGACAGGAGCAAGCATTAGGAGCACCACCACCAAAAACAAGAGAAGGGTAAAGCATCCTATGATGTGCATGATAAATTTGTGTTAAGTCTGTTTTGTAAAATAGTTTCGTTCAGATTGAGGTTAGAGACCTTAAAGACCCTGAAGACCTTAAAGACATTAGAGACTTTAGAGACTTTAAAGTGATAAAGCCTTTACCCTCTCTTACTTATTCAAAGCGTTCGCCACCAAAGAAGTAGCGATATAAAGGAGAATCACAAAGGCAAAACCTGTCCAGCCTGCAACCAACAAGAGGGCAGCACTGGCAAGGATAAAGCCATAGCGGAGTTTGTTGTGTGCCAGAGAGTAGTCCTTAAACTTCAAAGCAAACATGGGGATGTCTGCCACGAGAATCCATGATGAACAAATAATGCCAAGCAAAAGGGCATAAACGCTCCACTCACTTGTTGACACCCATTCATGGGCACCTACCGCAAGGGCACTCCAGAAGAGGGCGTTAGCAGGTGTAGGAAGACCGTAAAAGGTTGTTGACTGGCGCTCATCAAGGTTGAACTTTGCCAGACGCAACGCTGAAAATGCCGCAATGATGAACGCCACATAGGGCAACACCAATGTAAGATATTCATTGGTTACGGGAAGGGGCGCAAGGCGCAAAAGGCCACTTACAATGGCTGCAGGCGCAAAACCAAAGGTAATGCAGTCCGCCAATGAGTCCAACTCCTTACCAATGGCAGAAGACACATGCAAGAGGCGCGCCACAAAACCGTCGAAGAAGTCGAACACGGCGCCCATAACAATAAATGTCATGGCCATAGAAAAATCACCCTTGAGGGCAAAACCTGTAGCGATGCAACCGCAAATAAGGTTGCAACATGTAATCGTGTTGGGGATGTGTTTTTTCATAATTTGAATGAGTAGACGAGTTTGTAGTAGACGAGTAGACGAGATGATTACCGAGTCAAGATTGTTAAGTAACGCCGCACCTCTGACAACAGAGTTCCTATAAACAGGGGCGGGGTAAAGCGCTAACCAACTTGTTTACTCGTACCTCATAAACTCGTACCTAAAATTAAAAAGGTGTGTTCAAACTTCTTTGACACACCCTCCTATATATGTTATTTTAAAGCTCGGGGAGTTTAGCAATTACGGTTTGGTTACCCGTTGTGCGCTGCCCAATTTCACAAAGGACCTCTGTACCGACTGGCAAGTAAACGTCTACGCGCGAACCGAACTTAATAAAGCCCAAGTGTTCGTCGATAACGCAATCTTCACCTTCCTTTGCATAAGTTACGATGCGACGTGCTACAGCACCTGCGATTTGGCGCACGAGCACTTCATCACCCTCGGGTGTTTCAATCACCACCGTTGAGCGTTCGTTTTCTGTGCTGGCTTTGGGAAGCCATGCCTTATAGAAATTACCATTATGGTGACGCACCATCTTTACAACTCCTTCTACAGGGAACCAGTTGGCATGAACGTTGGTCACGCTCATGAAGATGGAAATCATCAAACGGCGGTCGTGGAAGTATTCATTCTCGTCAACCTCTTCAATCACTACAATCTTACCATCGGCAGAAGCGACAACCGTGCGTTCTGTATCGCCTTCATAGTGGCGCAAGGGGCAACGGAAGAAATTCACGATGATTGAATAGAGCAACACACTTACGGTGGCTACGGAATAAAACAACCAAATGCAACAATCACGGCAAAGCCAGTAGAGGGCAGCATTAAACACAGCCAAAGAGGCGCCCATTACCAACAATGTCTCATTACCTTCGTGATGCAGACGGATGTTTTTGATTTTACGAATTCTTTTTCCCATATATAAATGTGTTAGAGATATAAGGTATATCCACAATTTGGGGGCAAAGTTAGCAAAAAAAACTTATCCCACAAAGTGTTACGCCAGAATAGGGACTCTTGTTAGTTCTTTTTACGTTCTTTCAGGGCTGAACGAATATAGAGTTGCATCATATTTATGGCGCGTTCGTTTGTGCCACCATTGGGTATGATAATGTCTGCAAACTGCTTGGTGGGTTCGATAAACTCATCGTGCATCGGTTTCAACACATTGCGGTACTTCGAGATGAGCATATCCAGCGGATGGTCGCGCTCGGCGATATCTCTGACGATGACGCGCAACAGACGCTCATCGGGTTCGGCATCCACAAAAATCTTGAGGTCCATTTGGTCGCGCAGGGACTTATCGTAAAGCGTCATGATACCCTCAACAATAATCACATCCTTGGGTTCCACATGCACCGTCTCGGGAAGACGCGTACAAGTAATATAAGAATAAGTGGGTTGCTCAATGGCGCGCCCCGCCTTGAGTTCCTCTATCTGATGTGCCAAAAGGGTCCATTCAAAGGCATCGGGATGGTCGAAATTCGTTTGCTTGCGCACCTCCAGTGGCAAGTTACTTTGGTCGTTGTAATAGGAGTCCTGTGGGATAACAGCCACAGAACTTTCCGGAAGACTTTCCAAAATTTTGCGGACTACAGTAGTCTTTCCAGAACCCGTTCCGCCTGCGATTCCGATGATGATCATAGGTTGAGGTTATGAGGTTTTGAGGTTGAGAGAAAGTTAGTAGTGAGGAGTTAGTAGTTAGTAGTCCATGCGGGACGACTATCGTTTATCTTGGAAACTATCTTGTCTACTCGTACCTCGTTAACTTGTTTACTAAAAGGTTTTGAAGTTATAAGGTTTTGAGGGGGTGAGGACTTATGGATGCTCAAAGAGCGAGGTGGTCCCTCTCTACACCTTACAAAGGTACTCGTTTTTTATATAACATTCCGTAAATCTTCACCTAAAATATTTGTGCACTGACGACACACCGCATTTTTCCATGCACCAGACTTGGCGAAACCAATAGTTTTTCCGAATATTGCAGAAGATTACTCCCGACAAAAATGTATCACGTTCGTTGAGGTTCTGCACACAGAAGCACAGAAATGACACAGAATTTGCTCACAGTTTTTCTAGACAAAAGAACATAAGAGCATATTTTTATGTTCACGCAAAGACGCAAAGGGCGTTATGTTCTTTTGTCAAAAATCGTTGCACACAGAACCCACAGAAATACACAGAATTTGCTCTGCATGCTTCTGCGAAAGTCTGCGCCGTCTGCGTGAGACCATAACGCTCCGCAGGGATTCTGTGTATTCCGTGTGAGAGCACCCCACGCAGACTACGCAGAACCACGCAGACGCTTTGCGAAACTTTGCGCCTTTGCGTGAGAAGAAAATATCTTCTCCTGTCAAAAATCGTTGCACACAGCACAGAAATACACAGAATTTGCTTCGCATGCTTCTGCGAAAGTCTGCGCCGTCTGCGTGAGACCATAACGCTCCGCAAGGATTCTGCGTATTTCGTGTCTTCTGTGTGAGAGCACCCCACGCAAAGACGCAAAGGACGCGGAGCGTTATGTTCTTTTGTTCTTGTGTCAAAAATCGTTGCACACAGAAACAGATACTACAATAGCATCTTTACACTTTTATCTTTATCTAATATTCCTCACTAAAAATGTCACCCTACATCCTCAAATACTACCCCGAAGACACCCCACTGCGTCGTTTATTGATTCACCACAGCGAGCAGGTGGCGGCACGCGCACTGAAGATTTGTGACGCACATCCCGAATTGGGACTCAACCGTGATTTCCTACGGGAGGCGGCCCTGATTCACGACATTGGCATTTTCCTGACGGATGCCCCAGGTATTCACTGCCACGGCACGATGCCTTACCTCACGCATGGGGTGCAAGGCGCTACACTGATGCGCAATGAGGGGCGTGAGGACTTGGCACGCATCTGTGAGCGCCACACGGGAACGGGACTCACTGTAGCAAATATCCGCGAACAGGGGCTTCCCCTACCCGAGCGTGATTTGCTCCCCGAAACACTGGAAGAACAGGTGGTGTGTTACGCCGACAAATTCTATTCCAAGAGTCATCCCGAACGCGAGCGCACCGTGGAACAAACCGCCAAGAGTTTGGAAAAATATGGTGCCGAAGGCGTAAAGAAGTTCCTGGCTTGGGCGGCGCTATTTGAGTGAACTCCTTGCTCCAAAATAACTGTTGAAGACGAGGGTTAGCATTGCTCTTAAAACGAAATATTGCTGTCCGGAAAAATTTGTCTCTTTATTTTAGAGAACACGAATTGCACGAATAACACGAATCATTGCCGGGTGTTATCTTTGCTTATCGCATACGAATTGCACGAATACCATCCGGATGGCATTCGTGTTATTCGCCTCTGATTAAGAAATATTCATCCCGCATGGAGATTCGTGTTATTCGTGAAATTCGTGTTCTCTTAAACATAGAAATTC
>JAZQXB010000003.1:0-38465 GCA_045632685.1 Alloprevotella sp. | reverse complement strand
TTTACTGAAATATTTTACCTGGTAGGACGATTGTTTTTTCTTTACTACAACAAAAGTAAAAAACAATCTCGGCATTGCTCTTGTTAGAGTTTTTTTGTTTGTCTTTTTTGGCTTCGCCAATTACTCTGCAAACTTAGTGTTTATAGGGGGAGGGGACCGCCTTGGCGGTGAGGGGGTGCCGGAAAAAGTGAGGAGAGAGTAGTATGCCATGCGGGGTGTATTTAGCACCCCCTCACCAGCAAAGCTGGTCCCCTCCCCCTATAAACAGGGGGGGAGCGCCGTCCGGACTTTTTTACACTCCGCAAGGGTTACTCACTACTCACTACTCACTACTACCTCCTACCTACTACTTACTCTCTCGTCCCGCATGGTATTACTCACTACTCACTACTCACTACTCACTACCTCCCCCTCCCACTTCCTTCACCTTTCAAAAAGTAACCCCCACCCCCATTTTTCCTTACATTTTGCTTTTTAATGACCGCGTAATGGTGGAAAAATGTTCTCGGAGGTATGTCCTTTTGCCAAAAAAACGACCAATCGTTAGTAAAAACGGTGATTTTTTTGCTTTTTTGTTTGTCAGTAGTTAAAAATAGTTTACTTTTGCCACTCGAATATTTTAGGAGACGACTTTCCTGTAACTATTTCTTGCAGTTGGTCTGAAATATTATCAGGATATAGTTCACCTTGAACCTATAGTTTATATAGAAACCTCGCCCTAAACTAAACAACTCAATATTTAATAATTTAACAACACAAACAGTTATGGACAAAAAGTTAATGCTTTTGTTAGTGGGCTTGCTCTTTGGAGCAGTTACACTGATGGCTCAGAAGCGTGTAACGGGTAACGTGACTGACGCCGATGGTGCTCCTGTGATTGGTGCTACTATTAAGGTGAATGGCACAAAGGTTGCTGCAGTTACTGATGCGGAAGGTAAGTTCGTACTTCCTAACGTACCTGCTTCTGCTAAGACTTTGAGCGTTTCTTACATTGGTATGAAGACGCAAGAAGTAAGTGTGAGCAACAACGTTTCAGTAGTGCTCGCTTTTGAAGATGAACTTTTGGACGAAGCAATCGTAGTCGCTTATGGTGTGGCTAAGAAGGGTTCGTTCACCGGTTCGGTATCACAGATGAAGGCGAAGGACTTGCAGAAGATGCAGGTTTCTAACGTCTCTAAGGGTCTTGAAGGTCAGATGGCCGGTGTGCAGATTACTTCTGCTACTGGTCAGCCCGGTTCTCAGGCTTCTATCAATATCCGTGGTATCGGTTCTATCAACAGTTCAAGTCCCTTGATCGTCCTCGATGGTGTTCCCTACGATGGTAGCTTGAACTCTATCAACCAGGCCGATATTGAGACAATGAGTGTACAGAAGGACGCTTCTTCTACTTCAATCTACGGTGCGCGCGCAGCTAACGGTATCATCATGATTACTACTAAGAAGGGTCGTGAAGGTAAGACAAACGTGAACTTCGACGCAAAGTGGGGTTACTCTGATCGTGGCGTGAAGCCCTATCAGACTGTACGTAGCGAAGCTGACTACTACGAACTCTATTGGGAAGCAATGCGCAACCAGTACCTCCGCAACGGTGTTTCTATGTTTGATGCTGGTATCGCTGCTTCACAGGGCTTGATCAAGGAACTCGGTGGTTACAACGCTTATGACGTTGCTGACGCTGACTTGATTAACCCCCTCACTGGTCGTATCAATCCCGCTGCAAAGCTCCTCTACCACGATGACTGGGACGATGAACCTTACAACACTGGTCAGCGTCAGGAATACAACGCTTCTATCAGCGGTGGTTCTGACAAGACTCGTTACTATGTTTCATTGAACTACCTCGATGAAAAGTCATACATCAAGGGTTCTGACTTCTCACGTATCTCTGGTCGTGTAAACCTCGAACACAAGGTTAACAACTGGTTGACAGTAGGTGTAAACGCAAACTACTCAAACACTCAGTCTAACTACACTGCTGATGCAGGTACAACAAACTCAATGTTTGCCTTCACTCAGGGTATCGCTCCTATCTACCCCGTATACCAGCGCAATGGTGACGGTAGTTATGTTCTCAACGAAAAGGGTGAACCTATCCTCGACTACGGTGTAGCAAACGGTAAGAACCGTCCCTACTCAATGGGTTCTAACCCCTTCCTTGACATCCTCTACAACGTTCACGACAACGAAAGCGACGTGATCAACCTCCGTGGTTTTGCTGATGTGAAGCTCCCCATCAAGGGCTTGACTTTCCACCTCAACGGTGCAATGGACAACATCGCTTCTTACAGCACAGACTTCCAGACTCCCATCGTGGGTGACGCTGCTGCAGTAAACGGTCGTTCTACAAAGTACGCTGGTCGTATGCGTAACATCACTGCTTCACAGCGCTTGAACTACTTCAGAGAATTTGACAAGTGGAACATCAGCTTGATGGCGGGTCACGAAAGCCTCCGCCGTCAGAGCCAGGGCTTGGAGGCACAGATGACAAACTTCTTCATCCCTGACAACAACGAATTCTCTAACGGTGTAACTCCCGGTGTGGACCCCTCTTCTTCTAAGAGCCGCTACTCACTCGAATCTTACTTCGGTCGTGCGGAAGTGTCTATCCTTGATCGCTATAGCGTATCTGCTTCTTACCGTCGCGACGGTTCTTCTAAGTTCCACCCCGATAAGCGTTGGGGCGACTTCTGGTCAGTAGGTGCTGCTTGGCGTTTGAGCGAAGAAGAATTCTTCCAGACTTCAGTGCTCCGCGACTATGTTGACAACTTCAAGGTTAAGGCAAGTTATGGTACTCAGGGTAACGACGCTATCGGTGGCGACTATGCCCTCTACCTCGACCAGTACGTAGTATCAAACGTAGACGGTAAGCCCGGTATCACACTCGCACTCCGTGGTAACCCCGATATCACTTGGGAAAAGTCTACTAACTTCAACGTAGGTTTCGAATCAAGCTTCCTCAAGAACCGCTTGATGGTTGAATTCGACTACTTCATCAAGGTTACAAGCGACATGCTCTTCGGTCGTCGTTTGGCTCCCTCTCTCGGTGCGCCCAACTCCATCAACGACAACGGTATGGAAATGCAGAACGAAGGTGTGGAATTGACTTTGACAAGTGTATTGATGAAGAAGAAGAACTTCAAGTGGAATGCTTCTTTGAACTTGACGCACTATAAGAACACCATCAACGAACTCGAACCCGGTAAGGATCCCTCTGGTTATCAGAACGGCAGCTACTGGCGTAAGGTGGGTGGCGGTCTTTACGACTACTACATGGTTAAGTTTGCAGGTGTAGATCCCCAGACTGGTGACGCTTTGTATTACCAGGATGTTGAAAAGACTGGTGTAGTAAGCGATGCTGAAGGCAACCCCGTTCTCGACGCTAACGGCAACAAGCAGTACTACAACTACACTGAAACCATCACTACTAAGGATGCAAACTCTGCTACTAAGTACGAACTCGGCAAGACTTCAATTCCCGATGTATACGGTGGTTTGAGCACATCATTCGAAGCTTACGGCTTTGACCTCTCTATCTCAACTGCCTTCCAGTGGGGTGGCTACTGCTACGACGGTACTTATGGCGGTTTGATGGGTTCAAACGCTGGTTCTAACTACCACATCGACATGTTCAAGCGTTGGCAGAAGCCCGGCGACATCACAAATGTCCCCAAACTCGAAAACGGTAACATGAACATGACTGGTGGTGTAACTAACGACCGCTTCCTCACAAGCTCTGATTACTTCTCAGTGAAGAACGTTCAGCTCGGTTACACATTCCCCAAGAACTTGTTGAAGAAGTTCGGCAACATTGAATCACTCCGTGTATATGTTGTAGGTGACAACCTCTTCCTCGGTGCACGCCGTTACGGTCTCGACCCCCGTCAGAGCCTTTCTGGTGCTACAAGCAGTGACTCTTACTCTGCAATGCGCACCTTCTCATTCGGTGTGAACTTGGCGTTCTAAGATTAAGCACAACTCAAATCATTAAACAAGACAACAATGAAACTTACAAAATATCTTGGCATGGTGCTTCTCGCAGGTACGCTCACCGCTTGTGGTGATGACTTCCTCGAACCACAGTACTCTGGTTCAGCTACCTCAGAAGAGATTGCCGGTGCTGCTCAAGACGACCCTCAGGGCGTTCTCGGCTCACAGCTCGACGGTGTCTACGCCACCTTGAACTTCAAGAGTGCAACGGGTGCAGGCGACATCAACGGTCACATGGACCGTGGTCTCTGCGGCGTAATGATGCTCTCTAACAACACATCTAACGACGTCAGCCTCTCAATGGGTAATGGTGACCCCTGGCACTTCGATAAGCAACTTGACTACTACGCACAGGAATACATCCGTGCGGGTTGGGGTTGGAACCTCTTCTACACCATCATCAAGGGTGCGAACGACGTGATTCCCATGATCGATCCCGAAACTGCTACTGCTGATGGTAAGGCAATGCTCGGTCAGGCACTCGCCCTCCGTGGTCTTTCTTACTTCTACCTCGCGCAGTTGTATCAGGATACTTACGTAACTTCACAGGACAAGCTCTGTGTGCCCATCCTCCTCACTGAAAAGGACGAAAATCCCTCTATCGAAGGTCGTGCTACTGTGAAGCAGGTTTACGCACAGATTGAAAGCGACTTGACTCGTGCGATCGAACTTCTCGATGGTTGGAAGCGTGCTACTAAGACGCAGATCGACAAGCAGGTGGCTCAGGGTATCCTCTCACGTGTATACCTCGTAATGCACAAGTGGTCTAAGGTAATCGAATTGGCACAGGCTGCACGCGCTGGTTATCCCTTGATGGATGCTACAACTGCTTACGACTACAACTACCAGGATGTAACGAACTCTGAAATCATGTGGGGTGTAGACATCACTACATCTACTTCTTTGATTTACGCTTCATTCCAGTCATGGATGTGCGCACAGTACTATGGTTACGGTGGTCAGGTTGGTGCATTCCAGCTCATCGATGCTAACATCTACAACTCTATCGCTGACAACGACGTACGTAAGTACCTCTACGTTGCTCCCGGTGATACTTACCCCTGCGAAAACTGGACAATTCCTGCATACGGTAACTTGAAGTTTAAGGCTGCAGGTGCTGAAGACTTCCTCGGTGACTATATCTACATGCGTTCTTCAGAAATGGTACTCGCAGAAGCTGAAGCGCTCGTACGTCTCGGACGCGCTGAAGATGCTTACACAGTCATCTCTGAATTGATGAACAACCGTCTCCTTGAAGGCGAATGGGAAGTAAGACGTGCTACAATCGAAGTTATCCAGATGCAGCGTCGTATCGAACTCTGGGGTGAAGGTTTCTCTTACTTCGACCACCGTCGTTGGCAGATGGATATGGACCGCGGTTACGAAGGTACTAACGAACCCGAGTCTACATGGCCTTCTCACCAAGCTAAGGGCTTCGTACCCTGGTACCACTACGCATGGCGCTATCAGTTGCCCCTCCGCGAAATCCAGGAAAATGAAGCAATCTCTGAAGAAGATCAGAACGTCATTGGCGAAGAAGGTAATCAGGATCCCGTTGCGGACAAGATTACTGACTGGAGCGAAAAGTAACAAATCAATGGTAGGGTAGTGAGCTACCGCTCGAGGTGGTTCACCCCTCCCTACATAAACAAAGAACAAAGACTATGAAACTTAATATTTTCAAGACGCTTGCTTTGGGAGCATTGGTTATGGGTTTCGCTTCTTGTGAAAAGGACTACGAAAAGTCTACCTATGACTTGCCCATCCCCGAAAGTTCAAACCTTCCCACAGTGACCGTTGCAAGTGCTGACGCATTCGGCGAATCAGCGCTCATCGAAGCTACTAAGGGTACGCTCGAAGGGGCTACTCCCACTAACTGGGGGGTTCTCGTAAGCACTTCTCCCGAACCCACACTCGCTGGTAGCATCAAGGTAGAAGGCGATATCACAAAGGATTCACAGACATTTGCTGTTTCTGGTTTGACAGACGGCACTACTTACTACTACCGTTCATTCGTGAGCGATGGCGTAGGTATTGCTTATAGTGAAACTAAGGAATTCAAGACTGACGGTGCTGCTTGGACCTCTGAAGCAGGTTACTGGGCATTCAACACTGAAGACGAAGCAAACGGCTACTTGCCCTACCGCGCTATGCTCGGTGCTACACACTCTTCAGCTTGTGGCTTCACAACTGTAAACATGGCTGCCCTCTACGGTCAGGAATTCTACGGTGTGGCTTCTACAGTATTCGAACCCAACGTATTGTTCAACACACTCTCAGGTTCTATCGTAACTTACGGCGTAACAAACGCTGCTGGTTTCAAGATGAACTTCGACGGCATGTTCTTCCCCAAGGTGTGGTTTGACGCTACAATGATCGAAATGTACTTCGGTGAAACTACTTACCCCGGTCACTTCGACGTTTACGTGTCTCACAATCCTATCGAATCTGCTGAAGACCTCCAGAACGCAACTAAGATTGGTTCTTCAAAGGGTAATAGCAAGGCACAGCAGCTCTACGCTACTAACCAGGAAACTTCAGCTGACAACCCCATGAAGTTCGACATTCCTATGGAATACTGGGGCGAATCTTACGTTTACATCGTAAGTTCTTCTGACTACAACGGTTCGTACACTGGCGAAACAAGCTTCGGTATCGTAGTATTCGGCTACGGCCTCGAAGTTACAGTTCCCAAGACTGCAACAGAAGAACCCGAAACTCCCGCAGTTTAATACCTACTCCTAAAAAATCCATCCGCTCCGCGGGTGGATTTTTTTTTTATCCCCCCAGATGCTTTTATCCCCCCAGTTGTTTTTGGTCTCACTGTTGTTTTTGGTCTCACTGTTGTTTTTTTCGTCCCGCAGGCGCTCTCCCCCTGTTTATAGGGGGAGGGGACCGCTCCGCGGTGAGGGGGTGCAAACTACAGGCAGAGAATAGACCGCGGAACCCGCAAAAAATTCTGCGCCCGTCTGCGTGATAGAAACATGTTCTTATGTTCTTCTGTCAAAAAATCTGTGTCATTCCGTGTATTCCGTGTGCGATAATATATTTGACATAAGAACAAAAGAACAAATAGCTCCGCGCCCTTTGCGCCTTCGTGTGAGAATTTTCACACAGAACTGGAAGTCGCTGTCCGAACTTGTGAGGGGAAAGCAATCCACGGAATACACAGAAAGGCTCCACGGATCTCCTCGTACCCTCTCGTATTATTGTAGCCACTAATGGACACTAATTTTCACTAATGCCTTGCGGAGTGTAGTTGTCTCACGCAAAGGCGCAAAGTGTCGCAAAGTATCTGCGCCTGTCTGCGTCTTTGCGTGAGAGATGTTCCGTGTAGATACGTGTAAATACGTGGAACCCATTATTCTGTGTATTTCTGTGCATTCCGTGTGCCCATAAATCTCCGCGCCCTTTGCGCCTTCGCGTGAGAATTTCACACAGAACTGAAAGTCGCTGTCCGAACTTGTGAGGGGAAAGCAATCCACGGAACACACAGAAAAGTCTCCACGTATCTTCACGTATTTGCGCGTATGTTTTTTAACCACTAATGGGCACTAATTTTCACAAATGCCTTGCGGAGCGTAGTTGCTTCACGCAAAGTCGCAAAGTATCGCAAAGTTTCTGCGCCTGTCTGCGTCGTCTGCGTGAGAAAAATATGTTCTTCTGTTCTTTTGTCAAAAATCCTGTGTCCTTCTGTGCATTACCAGTTAACGAGTTGACGAGGTACGAGTAGACAAGAAGGTTACCGAGATAAACGAGTATAGTCTTTTGCCACCTCCACCCCGCAAACCACCGCCTTAACCCCCATCAAAAAGTTAAAAACCTCATTATGAGCCACTTTTTTTTGTCTGACCCTCCCGAAAGTCGTAACTTTGCACTCGTTAACCTCACAGAGGGACTCTGTTAGAGTACTTTTTAGAGTACAGAGAACAGAGTACAGAGTACAACTGCCGTCCGGAATGAGATCATACTTTATCAGTCATCGTACGGAACTTGTACTTTGGTGTCCCGCATGGAAGTTGTACTCTGAACTCAGTGACGCTCGTCTTGTCCCGCAAGGTAGTTGTACTCTGTACTCTGTCAGTTGTACGCTGTACTTAGTGACGCTCATCTTGTCCCGCAAGGTAGTTGTACTCTGTACTCTGTCAGTTGTACGCTGTACTTAGTGACGCTCGTCTTGTCCCGCAAGGTAGTTGTACTCTGTACTCTGTCAGTTGTACGCTGTACTCAGTGACGCTCGTCTTGTCCCGCAAGGTAGTTGTACCCTGTACTCTGTCAGTTGTACGCTGTACTTAGTGACGCTCGTCTTGTCCCGCAAGGTAGTTGTACCCTGTACTCTGTCAGTTGTACGCTGTACTCAGTGACGCTCGTCTTGTCCCGCAAGGTAGTTGTACTCTGTACTCTGTCAGTTGTACGCTGTACTTAGTGTCGCTCGTCGTGTCCCGCATGGTAGTTGTACTCTGTACTCTGTACTCTGTACTCTGTACTCTTCCCTCCCCCCTCCTCTGTGATAAACTAAATCGAATGCTGAAAACAATCCTTAAAGCAGGACTCATACTAACCCTCCTGCTCGTCGGAACAACTGCCGCCTTTGCCAGAAACTACAAAACGCAGGGTAAGGCCAGTTACTACGCCGACTTTTTCGATGGCAGACTCACCAGTAACGGAGAAATCTTCAGTCAAGACAGTCTGACCTGTGCACACCGCACCTTGCCTTTTGGCACCTACCTTAAAGTAACGAACCCGAAGAACAACCAGGAAGTTATCGTTCGCGTTAACGACCGTGGTCCCTTCATCGACGGACGTGTGATCGACCTCTCACGTGCTGCCGCCGAACAACTCGACATGATCCATGCCGGAGTGGTCCGCGTAGACATCGTACAGGTTGAGAAACCCGTATATCCCGAGGTGGCACCCTTTGAAATCCCCCTCTTCCAGATGTACGACGAACTCCTCAAGAAGTGTTACACCCTTGAAGAGTGGCACCACCAGCGTGAGGAAGACCGCATCTCACTCATTGAGGCAAGCATTAAGGACACCATCAGCAACTACATCGCCGAGGCCGACCTTATTGCCCCCCGCAAGGAGTAATCCCTGCATCCACAACACAAACTATTATATCCCCAAATGAGGGTGTGTCCACAAGACACACCCTCATTTCTTTTTCAGTTCCGTGTGCGATAATATATTTGACATAAGAACAAAAGAACAAATAGCTCCGCGTTCTTTGCGCCTTTGCGTGAGAGAATTTTCCACACAGAAGACACAGAATCCTTGCGGTGCGTTATTGCCTCACGCAGACGGCGCAGACTTTCACAGACGATGTTGTTGATTCTCACGCAAAGGCGCAAAGTTTCGCAAAGTTTCCGCGTCCGTCCGCGCCGTCTGCGTGCAACAAAAATATGTCCTTCTGTTCTTTTGTCAAAAACAAAATTCAGTGTAATTCTGTGTGCAATAATATATTTGACATAAGAACAAAAGAACAAATAGCTCCGCGTTCTTTGCGCCTTTGCGTGAGAGAATTATTCACACAGACACAGAAGACACAGAATCCTTGCGGTGCGTTATTGCCTCACGCAGACGACGTAGACTTTCACAGACAATGTTGTTAATTCTCACGCAAAGGCGCAAAGTATTGCAAAGATTCCCCCCCCTTAGCGTTGACACAAATATGTTCTTATGTTCTTTTGTCAAAAAAATCTGTGTCATTCTATGTGTAAATCTGTCAAATAACTGTATTAGATTTCCCAGAACCTGTAAATAACAGTATTAGAACTTGTAAAATATGACCTTATGTTCTTTTGTTAAAACAAAATTCTGTGTCATTCCGTGTATTCCGTGTGCCCATAAATCTCCTCGCCCTTTGCGCCTTTGCGTGAGAGATGTTCCGTGTAGATACGTGTAAATACGTGGAGCAAATTCTGTGTCCTTCTGTGCTGTGTGCCCATAAATCTCCGCGCCTGTTTGCGCCGTCTGCGTGCGACAAAAATATGTCCTTCTGTTCTTTTGTCAAAAAATCTGTGTCCTTCTGTGTGTGCCCATAAATATCTGCGCCTGTCCGCGCCGTCTGCGTGCAAAAACTTGCTCTCCGTGTTCATCTGTCTATAAACGTCCGAAGTCCCCACCTCACAAATTACCAGGAACCAATATCTCATTTAGAATAAATTGCGTACCTTTGCAAACATAACAAAAAGAGAGACAAATAACTATGGCAATATCTATAAAATCAATTCCTGTCTTGACAGGGCAAGCAGCAACTAATTTTGTAACTGAAGCGGACACAAACAAGGACCAAGCCACCCCTGTGTTGTCAGCAAAAGCAATAGAGCGTTTAAAAAAGGTGCTCGATAAGTCAAAGAATTTTACATTCTAAAGGTGATGCAGACACTCTCGTTGTTTGACCAGTGTGTAATGCTCCCCTACAACAGCGACGTAAGGGAGCGTTGTTTGCCATTTACTTGTGGGGACGCCGACCTTGATGACTTTTTCTATAATGACGCTGAGCGATATGCTGCAGAGTTGATGGGAAAAACGTACTGTTGGATTACTGAGCAAAAACCTCACCGTGTGGTGGCGCTCTTTACCCTTGCCAATGATAGTATCAAAACTTTGCATTTAGACAAGACAACGCGCAATCGCCTAAACCGACCTATTGATAACCCCAAACGTGGACGTAGTTATCCCGCTACGCTTATCGGAAGAATTGGAGTAAATCAAGAGTTTCAAGGAATGAATATCGGTAGTCAGTTGATGCAATTCATCAAAGACTGGTTCCGACATGAAGACAACAAAACAGGGTGTCGTTTCCTCGTGGTTGATGCCTATAACAATCCTCGTACCCTCCACTTTTATGAGCGTAATCATTTCAGGTTTCTTCATACAGATGAAGTAGAGGAGCGAGCGTATTATGACATTCCTTCAGAGCAACAAGTCGCCACGCGCCTAATGTATTTTGATTTAAAAAGAGCAGACCAATAAATAAAGAGAGTCCCGACAAGTCCCTTGTTCGGGACTTTTTTGCGCCCGTCTGTGTGCCAATACATTTTAGACATAAGAACAAAAGCACAAATAGCTCCGCGTCCCTTTGCGCCTTTGCGTGAGGAATTTCACACGGAACTGAAAGTCGCTGTCCGAACTTGTGAGGGGAAAGCAATACTCGGAATGCACAGAATCCCTGTGGAGTGTAGTTGCCTCACGCAAAGGCGCAAAGTATTGCAAAGTTTCTGCGCCCGTCTGCGTCGTCTGCGTGAGACAATAATATGTCCTTATGTTCTTTTGTCAAAAACTAAATTCTGTGTCCTTCCGTGTGAGATAATATATTTGACATAAGAACAAAAGAACATAAATTTCTGCGTCGTCTGTGTGAGACAAAAATATGTCCTTATGTTCTTATGTCAAAAACAAATTTCTGTGTCCTTCCGTGTATTCTGTGTGTCAATAATTTCTGCGCCCGTCTGCGCCGTCTGCGTGCGAAAACTTCTTCTGTCTAAAAATCTGTGAGTCCCTTATATGAGAAAAAATGTTATAAATGCCTGTCAGTTTCAAATATTTATGTAATTTTGCACCGTAAAGTATTGTGGTGACAAGTCTGCACACGCGTAAAGTGGCAGAAATGTCGCCCAGTAAAGAGCGGAAAATTTCCGCCCTAATCTCCCTCGCTCATTTGCGATATGTCGCATGGAACTATCAAGTAATCAGCGAATTACAAATTCGTTCGTTACAACGAACGAATTTCGCTCATTGCAATGAGCGAATTGCCTAACGACTTCGCTTATTTGCATTCTCGCATATTGAGTGAGTTGTGATTTAGAGGGTTACAATTTTGCTTGACACGTCGAGCAAATTGCTAAAATTCCGTCTCCCCCCCCCAAAAAAAATCATCAGTCCAAACTGATGAATTTGGGAAACACCCCGCAAGGCGACCGTTGTCTGTTGACCGTTGTCTGTTGACCGCGCAGCAAACACCCCGCAAGGCGACCGTTGTCCGTTGACCGTTGTCCGTTGACCGCTCAGCAAACACCCCGCAAGGCGACCGTTGTCTGTTGACTGTTGTCTGTTGACCGCGTTAGCGAACACCCCGCAAGGCGACCGTTGTCCGTTGACCGTTGTCTGTTGACCGCGTTAGCGAACACCCGCAAGGCGACCGTTGTCCGTTGACTGTTGTCCGTTGACTATCAAAAAACAATTTACTTAACTTTATATTTTAATTATGAGAAAAATTTCTACTCTCTTGATGCTGTTCTGCGCATTCGTAGGTACAGCATGGGCACAGAGTTGGACACGTCCTCTTGTGTCAACAGATGCAGATGTTTACGAGTATTATATCCAAAATGCTCGTAACAGAAACTATTTTGTCACAACCACAACGGGTTTGAATGGTGGTGCGCAACAATTGGGTACGGCTAATAGTTTTGATGATACTAAAGCAAAGGTGACATTCAAACTTACAGAAGGTGGTAAGTTGTATTCAACAAACACCGCAACTCCTCTTCTTGTTGGCTACACTTCAACTGGTGAAGGTGGAAATTCTGTACAGTTGTTTGAGAATGGTGATTATACTTGGAACGTTGAAGCTGCGACTAATGGCGTAACTTTGAGTGCTGGTTCTTCGAATAACTCTTGGAATATGTATGGTGGCGCAGGTGCTAACGTTGGTTTGTATCGTAAGACCGACGGAGGTGGTAGTTGGGTTTTTGTTCCTGCTAACGAGAAAGCTGTTCAGGCTACAAAAGCTGCATTTGAAGAGGAATTTTCACCCGAATTTTTCTATCAGTTTAAGAATGTAGGTCGTTCAACAATGTTGTCATCTGGTGATAATAAGGCAAAGGTTACTTCTACTAATAGCGTTGCTGATCCTTATCAGTTGTGGCAGGTTGAATATACCTCTGATGGTAAGTGTACTCTTAAGAATGCCGGTTCTGGTAAATATTTGAACTATTCAACAGCGGGTAACACTGCTTGGGCGGTAACTGAGACTCCTGCAGAGTTCACATTAAGGTTAATGGCTGCTGCTACTGGCGAAACTCCTGCGAAATATGCAATCCAATGTGATTTATCAGATGATATTAATTGTGCACATGATGCAAATTGGGGCGCGGGTTATAATTATGAACAAGTAGTTCGTTGGTACTCTTCGGAAGCAGCTTCACAGTGGAATGCTGTTAAGACTAGTGTTGCAGTGGGAGCTGCGCCTGTCTCATTTACCTACTCGTTGACATACGGAGGCATTGAAAAGTTTACCCAAACTTGCAATAGTTTTGTAGGTTCGGATTATCCTGAAGTATCGGTAGAACTTCCTTTCGGTCTTTCTGCTGTTAAACCTTCAGGTAAACTTACTTCTGAAGTTAATGGTACGACCGTAACTATTGAATTAACTGAAAATCTACCCTTCGTTTATGCTGCTAACTATGCCAGCATTACAAAGTGGTATTATTTGAAGTTTGATAGTAGCAACCAATTCTATTTACATCACGATGCTGGTCAAGATCATATTGACCTTAGCAGTAAGTCTGTAGATGTTAACAATAAGGATATCTATTCTTGGGCATTTGTTGGTAATCCCTTCGATGGTTATCAGATTGTGAATAAGGGTGCTGGTGAAGGTTATATCCTTTCATCTTCTACAACAATGGCAGGTAGTACAGGTTCTGATACGTGGCCTGTAATGACGGCAACTCCTGTTCCCGCAGGTAATAATACACATTGGATTCCTACTGCAAGCACGCATGCCACTAATGGTTTCTTCCTTGCACAGAAGGGGTATGCGTCTAATCGATTGAATAATCGTGGAAAACTTGCTTATTGGACAGGTGGTGCTGGTACAGGTTCAACCTTTGTAGTTGAATGGCGTGACATGACGGGGCGTTCGGATCTTCAAGCTTTAGTAGATGAAGTAGTGGCTGCTAATTACACAGCTGGTGACGCTATCGGTTATTATTCTCAAACTACTGTTGATGCTGTTAATGTTGCTCTTACAAATGCAAACTCAGCTCTTGAAGGTGAAATGACTGAAGCGCTTTCTGCTGAGCATCAAACTGCAATTCGCGCGGCCGTTGCAGCTCTTGTTGTGAACATGCCCACTTCTGGTGCATACTATCGTTTGAAGAATGTATATAGAAACAAGTATGTTTCTGCTAATGCCTCAGGTCGTGTGCCCGTTGATGCTGATAATTCTAACGCTTCTTTGATTTGGACTTTAGAACAGAATGGTTCTAATTATACAATCAAGAATCTTAACTATGGAAATCTTGGTTATATGAAGGCGCCTGCTGACGGTAATGAATTGGTATCTGCAACAGATGCTACTGCCTATACTTTGAAACCTTTTGGTGATGGTCAGTTCGCTCTTTTAAAAGGAGGTGATAACTTGGTAATCTATGGTAATGGTAGCATCGGAGTTTGGTGGAATTCAGAAAAGGGTAGTGATGGCGCATGGATTATTGAACCCGCTACAGAACTTAATGTAACAGTTACTTCTGCTGGTTACGCTACTCTTAACTTGCCCTTCGACGTAACACTCCCCAACACAGTTAAGGCTTATGCTGTTGAAACTGTAGAAGGTGGTTATGCTTCATTGGTTGACAAGGATGATATCCCTGCTAACCAGGGTGCAATCTTGGAAGGTGTTGGTACTCACACTTTGGCAATCGCTGCTGCTTCTTCTGACTGGACTAATAACAAGCTCGTTGGTACAAATGTAAATACTTACGTTGCTGGTGAAGCTTACGTATTGGGTAAGGATGGTGAAGGTGCTGGTTTCTTCAAGGCTGCTTTGAACAAGAACGAAGCTGGTGAAGAAGGTACTACTCACTTCCTCAACAATGCTAACAAGGCTTACTTGCCCGCAACTGCAGGTGCATCACTCGTTCTCCGCTTCAACTTCGGTGGCACTACAGCAATCGAATCTGTTCTCAACAACGGTATCGACGCTAACGCTGCTATCTATGACCTCAGCGGTCGACGCGTAGAAAAGGCTGTGAAGGGTATCTACATCCAGAACGGTAAGAAGATCATCGTTAAGTAAGAGATTTATTAAAAACTACGGTCTATAGTCAACGGACAACGGAAATCTTCCGGTCCGCACGGCCAACTGTTGTCCGTTGTCTATAGTATGTAGTCAAACAATAAGACTCAGAACTTAACCGAAACTTGTATAACTTCTAAACAAAATCATAATTATGAAAAAGACATATATCGCTCCCGCTGTTAGCTCTAAGGAGTTGCAGCTCGAAGGCCTTATCGCAGCTTCTATCAAGCTCAATAGCGACCCCTCGAAGACTGTTGACACTTCTGATCCTAGCGCACAGCTCGGTAACCAAATCAGCAGCCCCTGGAGTTCTTCAAACTGGGAAAATAACTAAACAATTAGTTACCTCATACAACGGGTGAACCACTACGGTTCACCCGTTTTTTGTTTTCTTGCACACGGAATGTCAGAGAAATTTGTTTTAGACATTTTAGACATAAGAACATAAGGACATATTTTGTCGCACGCAGACGGGCAAATAGCTCTGCGCCCCTTTGCGTCTTTGCGTGAGAGCAAGTTTCACACGGAACCCACGGAATACACAGAAAAGTCTCCACGTATTTTCACGTATCTGCTCGTATGTTTTTATCCACTAATGGGCATTGCGGAGTGTAGTTGTCTCACGCAAAGGTGCAAAGGGCGCAGAGTTATTTGTTCTTTTCTTCTCCTGTCTAAGAAATCGTCGCACACGGAATAGCTGGGTAAATTTCCTGTTTTCAATGGGAATAAGAGTTCAATTTGTCTATCATTTATCACTCAACCGACAATTTTTTGAAATATTGTCGATTGGAAACGACAATATTGTGTATTTTTGCCAAGAGAAATATTTGGTTTATGGAAAGTTTATATGAAAAATCAAGGGTGAAGGTCGCCGAAGTCATAACTGACTATGTGCGACAAATTCATGATGAGATTGCTTGGGATGACCGACTCGTCGCCATTGTTGGGGCTCGTGGTGTGGGGAAAACTACGCTCGTGCTTCAGCACATGAAACTTTATGAAAATCTGGCGACAACGCTGTATGTTACTGCAGATGATTTGTGGTTTACTTCACACACACTTGTAGAATTAGCTGATGCTTTCTATAAGAATGGTGGGCGTGTGCTCTACATTGACGAGGTGCATCGTTACCCTAATTGGTCGGTAGAGTTGAAAAACATTTATGATACCTATACACATTTGAAGGTGGTATATACGGGTTCGTCCATACTCGATATTCGTCGGGGTGGGGCGGATTTAAGTCGTAGGCAGTTGGAGTATACGATGTATGGTTTGTCTTTCCGTGAATACTTGTTGTTGGCTCATGGTATAAAGATGCCGATATATACATTGGAGGATGTGTTGGCTCATCGTGTTGAGTTTCCAGTTGGGGAATATCGTCCAATCGCCCTTTTTAAGGAGTATATAAAGAGTGGGTATTATCCCTTTTTTAGTCAGGGAGATAGTTATACAAGGTTGCAGCAGGTTGTAAATCAGGTCTTGGAAGTTGATATTCCCAAGTATGCTGAATTGACGCTGACTACTATTGAAAAACTGAAACGCTTGATGTATGTTGTGGCGCAGAGTGTTCCTTTCAAACCTAATTATTCAAAACTTGGGCGTGATCTTGAGTGCCATCGTACTTCAATTAGTGACCTGGTGTTGTTATTAGAAAAGTCGCACATGTTGATGGTTCTGCGTGATGATAGTTTTGGGGTTAGTGCGCTCGGAAAGGTTGACAAGGTTTATTTAGGAAATACGCATCTGGCTTATGCGTTAAGTGACCGTGTCCCTGATGTGGGGAATTTGCGTGAGACGTTCTTCCTCACTTCTGTTAGACCTAAATACGATGTGACCTCCTCATCGGTTTCTGACTTCAAGGTCGGTAAGTATACATTTGAGGTGGGTGGAAAGAATAAGAAGCAGAAGCAGATTCAAGGTGTGGAGGATGCCTTCGTGGTAAAGGATGACATTGAACATGGTTTCCTGAATGTGATTCCCCTCTGGGCTTTCGGATTCTTGTATTGAGCGTGAGAAGGTTTGCGCGGGGTGCCCCATAAATTTGCTCACGGATTTTTAGACAAAAGAACATAAGGACATATTTTGTTGCACGCGGACGGCGCAGAAATTTATGTTCTTATGTTCTTCTGTCAGATATGATTACACACGGAATGACACAGAATCTTGTTTTTGACAAAAGAACATAAGAACAGGTTTTTGTCTCACGCAAAGGCGCAAAGGACGCGAAGCTATTTGTTCTTATGTCAAATATAATTACACACGGAATGCACGGAATGACACAGAATATTTTGACATAAGAACATAAGAACATATTTTTCTCACGCAAAGGCGCAAAGGGGCGCGGAGCTATTTGTTCTTTTGTTCTTATGTCAAATATATTATCGCACACAGCACAGAATGACACAGAATTTTTCACATAAGAACATATTTGTGTCTACGCTAAGGGGGGTGATTCTTTGCAATACTTTGCGCCTTAGCGTGAGAATCAACAACATCGTCTGTGAAAGTCTGCGCCGTCTGCGTGAAATATATCTCCGCAAGGATTCAGTGTCTTCCGTGTCTTCTGTGTGAAAAATTCTCTCACGCAGACGGCGCAGAAATTTATGGACTTTTGTTCTTATGTCAAATATATTTCTGTGTGAGTCCGAAAAATTTGTTCTTATGTAAAATAATAAATACTGTAAAGTCTCAAGGGACTATGTATTTTATACACACGTTCTGTAATTTCACCGAATAACTTGTTCGCCTAAAATGATTGTTGTACCTTTGCATCACCAGAACCCCCAAGCCTCTTAACAATGCTAAAATCGGGGGTCGTTTTTTTTATGATATCTGTATTCTGAAATGGTTTATAGATATAATCTCGCCTCAGAATGATATGAAGGGACATCTCAAAGCCCTTCTTGCTCAGTTCCCTAATGTTGATGTTACTGCAATGGGATTCCCTGAGTTATGGGAGAATGAACCTTTGTGGCAGTGATGTAAAAATATAAAGTGTGGGTGTGTCTGTGTGACATACCCGCTTTTTTTGTGCTGTGTAGGTGGTGGACGTGGTGGATGAAACTATATGTTCTTTTGTTCTTCTGTCAAATATTATTGCACACGGAACTGAAAGTCGCTGTCCGAGCTTGTGAGGGGAAAGCAATACACAGAAGGACACAGAATTTTGTTTTTGACAAAAGAACAGAAGTATTGAATTGGGGGCCCCAAAACGAGAGTAAAAATAACAATTTTCAAACGCCTGTATTTCAACTGTTTATAAGTTTGTTATATAGAAGAACATATTTTTTCTCACGCAGACGGCGCAGACGGGCGCGGAAAATTATGGACTTTTGTTCTTATGTCAAATATATTATCGCACACGGAATACACAGAAGGACACGGAATTTTGTTTTTGACAAAAGAACAGAAGAACATATTTGTGTCAACGCTAAGGGGGCAGAAGCTTTGCGATACTTTGCGCCTTTGCGTGAGAATTAACAACATGTCTGCGGTACTCTGCGCCGTCTGCGTGAAATATATCTCCGCAAGGATTCTGTGTCTTCCGTGTCTTCTGTGTGAAAAATGCTCTCACGCAAAGGCGCAAAGGGCGCGGAGATTTTTAGTGAGTAGTGAGTAGTGAGTAATGCCGTGCGGGACTATTCCCGTTTACCTCGGTAACCTTCTTGTCTACTCGTACCTCGTCAACTCGTCAACTAAAAATTCGTGTAAATTCGTGCTCATTAGTGGCTAAAAACATACGCGCAGATACGTGAAGATCCGTGGAGACTTTTCTGTGTATTGCTTTCCCCTCACAAGTTCGGACAGCGACTTTCAGTTCTTGTGTGAGACCATCCCCACGCCACAAGATACTGACTTGCTCGACCTTCGGTTAGTGTTCATTAGTGGTTACAAATATAACAAATGAGTTTGTGTGGACAATACCTATATTATTGCCTTCGAGATTTGTAGAATCCCAAAATGTTATGATATTTTGGGAATGAAATCCAAAAAAGTTATGACATTTTGGGAATTATCGGTGCAAAGGTGTATCTTTGCAAGACAAAATTAAGGGTGTTAGACTATGATAACAAGAACTATGGCGCATAAGATTACTGCGCTTTTTGGCAATAGGAAGGCTATTCTCATTATGGGGGCACGCCAAGTGGGTAAATCTACGTTGTTGCATCAGTTGCTTAATGAGCGTAATGATGTGCTTTGGTTGAACGGTGACGATTGGGATGTGCAAAATCTGTTTTCAAACTTGACATCGACCCGCCTGCGTGCTATATTAGGTGATAAACGCTGTGTGGTCGTGGATGAAGCGCAGCGTATACCTGATGTTGGTATTAGACTAAAACTGATAACCGACCAGGTGCCCGATGTACAATTGATTGCGACCGGGAGTAGTTCTTTTGAGTTGTCGTCAAAAGTATCGGAACCTTTGACTGGGCGCAAGCGCGAGTTTACAATGTTTCCTTTGACCTTCGAAGAGATGGTGCAACACACTCAGTTTTTGGATGAGGTAAGGATGATTCCACATCGTATGGTGTATGGTTACTATCCTGAGGTGGTGAGCAATCCTGGTGAGGAGCGAATTGTTTTGAAAGAACTTACTGATAGTTATCTATATAAAGATATTCTCTCTCTTGATGGTATCAACAAACCTGATAAACTTGTGCGCTTGCTTAAGGCCCTTGCTTTGCAAATTGGTAGTCAGGTTTCGTACAATGAGGTGGGGATGTTGGTGGGGCTTGATCCGAAAACCGTGGAGCGCTATGTGGAAATTTTAGAAAAATCTTTCGTGATATTTCGACTTGGGACATTCTCTCGGAATATGCGGAATGAATTAAAGAGTAGTCGTAAGATTTATTTCTGGGATCTGGGTGTCCGCAATGCTGTTATTGGTAATTTGGCGCAGGTAGAGAATCGAACAGATGTAGGGGAGTTGTGGGAAAATTTTGTTATTGCTGAACGAATGAAGCGCAATGTGTATATGGGTAGTTTTGCGCAGTCTTATTTTTGGAGAAACCGACAGCAACAGGAGGTGGATTATCTCGAAGAGGTGGATGGCGGTTTGTATGCTTTTGAGTTTAAGTGGAATGTGAAAAAGCGTGATGTGAAATGCCCTGAGTCGTTCAAGAAAAACTATCCTGATGCTACTTATAAGGTCATCACCCCTGAAAATGTTGAAGAGTTTTTACTTGGAGGGGGAACTTTCTTTAGTGAGTAGTTAGTAGTGAGGAGTGAGTAATGCCATGCGGAATGAAGTATACATTGATGAGGACGCACGAACCGTGCGTCCCTACAAGTCAAGTGAATTTCCCGCATGCTAATGAGACGCCATAATATGACGTCTCTACGTTCGCTATATGTCCCGCATGGACTCCTCACCCAAGGCGCCGCTCGTAAACTCGCTTGCCATTGGGCTATGTACTTTATCCCCTTCGGGGAATAACCTCCTCAATGTATACTTCACTCCGCATGGTTAACTACTACTTACTACCTACTACTTACTACCTACTACTTACTACTTACTACCTACTACTTACTACCTTCCTCCTCACTACTATCTAACATTCAACCGACAGAGTTTGGGAAACTGTCGGTAGGAAACGATAGCTGTGCTAATTTCGGGGGAGGAAACTCTTGGGTTAACATGTTAAGTTTTAAAAATAAGCATAGCATTTAGGGGGTGTTATTGGATATTAAATCGTACCTTTGCAGAGAATGTATTTAGGTGGGTTTCATAAATTCCCACAGATACAAACGATGGTAAGAACTTTCTTTTCGTCGTCAAGTCGTTTTTAACCGGTTCTTTTTGCCACACGTTTCGGTCGTGTAGCCCGCTACACTCCCTCAGTGCGTGACAAAAACACTTCGGTTAAATTCCAACTTTACGACAAAGCGAATTCATAAAACACACCTAAAATCCTTAACGTACAAATAATTTTTAACTATGCGCAAAGCTATTTACACGCTTCTGTTAGGTTGCTTGGCACTTCCCGCTGCAGCCGACTATGAGCACCCTTTGCAGGGTTTTGAGTATGACGCTTCGGAGAATTTGGCTCCGCAGGGTCGCAACGACTGGGAAAACCCCGAGCGCGTTGCCCTCAACAAGCAACAACCCCATGCTTGGTTCTTCAACTTTGAGAATGTAGACCAGGCGCGCAAGGTGTTGCCCGAAAACAGTAAGTATTGGAAGTCGCTCAACGGCGAATGGAGCTTCAACTGGGTGGGTAACCCCGAAGAACGTCCCGTGGACTTCTACAAAGTAGACTATGACGTGACAAACTGGGACAAGGTTCAGGTGCCCATGAACTGGAACGTGGTAGGTATTCAGAAGGACGGTTCACAGAAGTACGGTACGCCCGTATATTCTAACCAGCGCGTAATCTTTGCTCACCAGGTGGCTGTTGGCGACTGGAAGGGCGGTGTGATGCGTGAACCTGCAAAGGATTGGCCTACGTATAAGAACCGTAACGAAGTGGGTTCTTACCGTCGCACATTCACAGTGCCTGCTGACTGGGCAGGACGTCAGGTGCTCATCAGCTTTGACGGTGTGGATTCATTCTTCTATCTTTATGTCAATGGCAAGTACGTGGGTTTCTCAAAGAACTCTCGTAACGTGGCTGAGTTTGACATCACCAAGTATCTCGTAGCGGGTGAAAACGTATTGGCAGTAGAGGTGTATCGTCACTCTGACGGTTCATTCCTTGAAAGCCAGGACATGTTCCGCCTCCCCGGTATCTTCCGCACGGTAGCACTCTCTGCAAAGCCCCAGGTACAGGTGCGCGACTTGCAGGCAATTCCCGATTTCGACAAGGATTTCGTGAATGCTACGCTTGCTATTGATGCTGAAGTGCTCAACCTCACAAGCAAGAGCGCGAAGGGTTACACCATTGATTACTCACTCTACGCTGTAGAACTCTATGGTGAAAAGACTACACTCGTTCCCGGTGTTGCTGCTTCAGTAAAGGTAGGCGCACTTGCGAAGAACGATGCTGACCATGCGAAGGTAACCATGCAGGTAGGTGCACTCGTGAACAAGTGGAGTGCTGAAGCACCTTACCGCTACGTGCTCGTAGGTCAGTTGAAGGATAAGAAGGGTAAGGTGGTTGAAACCTTCTCTACAAACGTTGGTTTCCGTAAGTGTGAAATCAAGGATACGCCCGCTTCTGAAGACGAATTTGGTTTGGCAGGTCGCTACTACTTCCTCAATGGCAAGCCCATTAAGATGAAGGGTGTGAACCGTCACGAAACATGCCCCGAACGCGGTCACGCTATTACGCGTGAGCAGATGGAGTATGAAGTAATGCTCATGAAGCGCGGTAATATCAACCACGTGCGCAACTCTCACTACGTTTGCGACCCCTATTGGTACTACCTCTGTGACAAGTATGGTATCTACCTCGAAGACGAATGTAACATCGAGAGTCACCAGTACTACTACGGCGATGCTTCGCTCTCACACGTTCCCGAATTTAAGAACCACCACGTTGCGCGTAATATGGAAATGGTGTACAACAACATCAACCACGCGTCTATCGTAATTTGGTCGCTCGGTAATGAAGCTGGTCCTGGTCAGAACTTCGTGGAAGCTTACAACGCTATCAAGAAGGTGGACACTACACGCCCCGTTCAGTACGAACGTAACAACGATATCGTGGATATGGGTTCTAACCAGTATCCCTCAATCGCTTGGGTGCAGGGTGCTGTGACTGGTAAGTACGGCGTTAAGTATCCTTACCACATCTCTGAATATTCTCACTCAATGGGTAATGCCGTAGGTAACCTCATTGACTACTGGGAAGCTATGGAAAGCACAAACTTCTTCATGGGTGGTGCTATCTGGGACTGGGTGGACCAGGCTGTTATTAACTACGATCCCGTTACTGGAGATAAGTATTGGGGTTACGGTGGTGATTTTGGCGACAAGCCCAACGATGGTATGTTCTGTATGAACGGTATCATGCGCCCCGACCTTTCACCCAAGGGACAGTACTTTGAGGTGAAGAAGGTTTATCAGAATGTTGGTGTGAAGGCGGTTGACATGAAGAATGGCGTGATTGAAATCTTCAACAAGAACTACTTCGTGCCCCTCAACGACTACCAGATTGTTTGGAGCCTCTATGAAAATGGCGAATGCGTTTTGGCAAATCAGTACCTCACTGGTCCCAAGATGGCGGTAGGTCCTCGCGAAAAGCAGAACTTCCGTCTTGACCTTTCAGGCGTACAGCTCAACGAAACCAGCGAATATTTCGTGAAGGTTCAGTTCAAGTTGGCAAACAACAAGCCTTGGGCGAAGAAGGGTTATGTGCAGATGGAAGAACAGCTCCTTGTAAAGGGAGCAACAAACCTCCCCTCTATTGCAGCAGGTCAGAAGGGCGCTATCGAAGCGAAGGCTGAAGATTGCCGCCTCCTCGTGAAGGGTGAAAACTTCACTGCAACATTCTGCACAAAGAAGGGTTGTCTTACACAGCTCGCTTACGATGGCTTCGACGTGATCAAGCCTAACTCTGGCGGTATGGTTCTCGATGCTTACCGTGCGGCTACTGACAATGATATTTGGGTATATCAGCAGTGGACAAACAAGGGTACGCACAACTTGAAGCACAAGGTGCTCAACATGACGCAGACAAAGGGTAAGAATGGCGAACTCGTGCTCGCATTCACCGTAGAAAGTCAGGCACCCAAGTATGCTAATATCCTCGGTGGTTCATCTGGTCGCTACAGCATCGTAGAAAAGGGTGATTCACTCGGTGAAAACGACTTTAAGTTCACTACCAACCAGATTTACACCGTTTATGCTGACGGTTCTGTAGAACTCCAGGCGGCGATTACGTCTAACAATCCTACGTTGATTCTCCCCCGCCTCGGTTATCACCTCGAAATGCCCAAGCAGTACGAATTTGCTACGTACTACGGCCGTGGTCCTGTGAACAACTACAACGACCGTAAAACAGGTCAGTTCATCGAACAGCACAGCCACAGCATCTATGATAACATCATGCTTCCCAAACCCCAGGATTACAGCAACCGTGAAGACGTACGCTGGATTTCGCTTACTAACGAAGCAGGTCATGGGGCGGTGTTCGTAGCAGGTGGTCAGATGTCGGTATCTGCACAGCCTTGGACAAACCTCGAACTCCTTTATGCTCCCCACTTCTACCAGCTCCCCGAAAGCACGGGTACACACCTCTACCTTGACAGCAAGGTAACAGGTCTTGGTGGTGCTTCTTGCGGACAGGGTGGTCCTTTGAACCCCGACCGTTGCTTGGCAAACGCGCACAACTTCAGCTTCATCATCCGTCCTGTACTCGGCAACAACATGGCAGAACAGGCACAGGTGACAACTGCTGGCGAACAGCCTTTGACCATCACTCGTAGCAACACGGGTAAGGTAGAAATCTCTTCTGTTGACAAGAGCCGCACCATCATGTACAGCTTGAACGGTGCGAAGAAGGGCACTCAGTACACTGAAGCCATCAACCTCCGCGACGGTGGTGTGGTTAAGGCATGGTATGCTGACAATGAAGCACTTGCTGTAGAAATGTCGTATGCGAAGATTGAAAGTGTGCCTCTTGTGGTTACCTTCTGCTCAAGCCAGGAACCCGGTGAAGGTGCTGACCGCCTCGTTGACGGTGATAATTCTACGATTTGGCACACTGTTTACGGCGTAACCGTAGCGAAGTACCCCCACTGGATTGACTTCGACGCAAGCGAAGTGAAGACTATGAAGGGCTTCGTTTATACTCCTCGCCAGAACGGTCCTAACGGTCAGGTGAAGGATTACGAAATCTACGTTTCTCAGGACGGTAAGGAATGGGGCGAACCCGTGAAGAAGGGCAGCTTCGCGAAGGGCGCAGATCCCAAGCGCGTACTCTTCGATGCTCCTGTGAAGGCACGCTACATCCGCTTCCGCGCACTCTCTGAACAGAACGGTACAGACTTTGCCAGCGGTGCAGAATTTAGTTTGATTGCTGATTAAGAAAATAGGTATAAGATTTGAGCGCTCCATGTGGGGCGCTCATTTTTTTTGAAAAAAGTCCGATTTTTGAAAATATAGTCCGCACGGCGCTCTCCCCCTATAAACAGGGGGAGAGCGCCGTACGGGACTTTCACTTAGCATGTAGGGACGCACGGTTCGTGCGTCCGTGATACATACGAGGTCACGATTGGACACTCGCGAAAAATGCCCATTGATGCGGACGCACGAGCCGTGCGTCCCTACAGATCAAGCGATTTTCCCGCATGGACTACTCTCTCCTCTCTCCTCTCTCCTCACTACTCACTAAAGAAAGCTGCCACGTATAAAAAATCAAAAAAAGTGAGATTTCTAACCTGCTTGGGTGGCATTTGGATTTCGCGGAAATATGTTGTATATTTGTATAGAGAAAAGGAGATACTCCCAGAACTGGGGGTATCTCCTTCATTTTTGTCCGATTTTTTGGGTAAAAAAGGGTGAAATTACTCGGCACATGCGAAAAAATATGTACCGAATAATTTAAAATATGTACTGAATAAATTTTCTTACACCCCTTGTAGTTTTGCTCTCCAAACTTTTTTTGTCCCGAATGGCTGAAAGTGTGGTCAATTCTTCTCGTTGAAATCTTCAAAAAAATCAAAAAACACGCAAATTCTGTCTTCTGGTTATGTCAATATTTTTTACCTTGTCGACTTCCTCCGCACCCATGGTAGAAGCCCCCTCATAGATATTCAACCGAAAAAAACGAGAATTTCTATGTTTAAGAGAACACGAATTTCACGAATAACACGAATCTCCATGCGGAATATATGTTTTGCTAATCGCATTCGAATAACACGAATCACCATGCGGGACGTTATGATCACGCAAACCGAAGGTCGCTCAAGTCAATACCTCGAATTTTACCATCCGGATGGTATTCGTGAAATTCGTATGCGATTAGCAAATTTTGCCCGCATGGTGATTGACTTGCGCGACCTTCGGTTCGTGTTATTCGTGCAATTCGTGTTCTCTAAAATAAAGAGACAAATTTTACCGGACAGCAATAATACCAAATACATCTCAAAACAGTCTCAAAATATCTTGGGGCAATAGCTACATCGTTGCATAGTTTTTGTAAGATGAAAATTCTTGTTGAACTTTGAAACCTCCGTGTCCCTCATCGTTTATCTCGCAAACTATCTCGTTTACTCGTACCTATAACACTTGTCAACTAACTACCATATATATAAATATGTGTTTCGCCACAGAACTTTTTGGGTCTGTGAACTCCATGTTACAAAATTTATGCTTAATTTTGCGCCCGTTACTTTTGAAAATCAATAAATTCTAAATAACAAAAACTATGTTTAAGATTTTCCAAGGTTTCCATTTGGTGGAGCGCTTGCACCAGAACAAGCAGAATCGCCGAATTGAGAGACTCCCCAAGCACTTTGTTGCTTTGGCTTTTACCCTTGCGGTGACATTAACCCTTTGGAACCTCCCCATTGAGATGTTCGGAATTCCCGAACTCACTATTGTGCAGCAGCGCACGATTGCCCTCTTTGCATTCGCAACCTTGATGTGGTTGTTGGAGGTGATTCCCTCATGGTGTACATCAGTTGCAATTATTGCGATATGTATCTTCACCATGTCAAACGATGCCTTCTTTACCTTCACCAAGGGCATTGAACCCGAAAAGCTCGGTACGCTCTTGAGTTCTAAAGAAGTGATGGCAACCTTTGCAGACCCCATTATCATCCTCTTCCTCGGTGGATTTATGTTGGCGATTGCAGCAACAAAAACAGGCCTTGATGTAAAGCTTGCGCGTGTGCTTTTGAAACCTTTCGGTAAGAAGAGTGAAAACGTGCTACTTGGTTTTTTGCTCATCACCGGTTTCTTCTCTATGTTCGTAAGTAACACGGCTACTGCGGCGATGATGATTGCTTTCTTGGCGCCTGTGTTGAAGGCGATTCCCGACGCGAAGGGTCGCACAGCGCTCCTCCTTGCCATTCCTATCGGAGCAAATATTGGCGGTATGGGTACTCCCATCGGTACACCTCCCAATGCGATTGCAAACAAGATTCTTGACATCCCCTTTGGAGAATGGATGTTGTTTATGTTCCCCTTTGTGATTGTAATCCTCTTGCTCTCATGGGTGTTGCTCCGCAGCTTGTTCCCCTTCCAGGAAAAGAAAATTGAACTCAAGATTGAGGGCGAATCACAGGGAGGGTGGCACTCAACAGTAGTAAATGTTACATTCCTCGCAACAATCGCTCTTTGGTGTATCGGTAAGGACGTTATCGGTATTGGTGCCAACGCTGTGGCGATGTTGCCTATTTGCGTGTTCTGCGTAACAGGTATTATCAAGCGCCGCGACTTGGAAGAAATCAACTGGTCTGTACTTTGGATGGTAGCCGGTGGTTTCGCCCTCGGTTTGGCGCTTCAAGGCACAGGTCTCGCAAAGGTGTTGATTACAAACATCCCCTTCGGCGAACTCAACCCCATCGCGTTGCTTGTTGTGGCGGGTTTGATTTGCTGGGGCTTGTCAAATTTCATCAGCAACACGGCTACTGCGGCACTCTTGATACCTATCCTCGCAGTTGTAGCAGAAGGTTCTCCTGCGCTTGAAGCTATCGGCGGTTCTCGTACGCTTCTCTTGGGTGTGGCAATGGCAGCATCGTTTGCAATGTGCTTGCCCATCTCTACGCCTCCTAATGCCCTTGCACACTCAACGGGGCTTATTGAGCAGAAGCACATGGTGCGCGTAGGTGTTGTAGTAGGTATCGTAGGTATGGCACTTGGTTACCTCATGCTCATTGGTATTTCAATGTTGAAATAAGAATAAAGTAAAAGAGTCACCTTGGGGTGGCTCTTTTTTTGTTAGAGGGTTAGGTGTTTTAGGGGGGCTAGATGTTCTAGATGCTCTAGATATTCTAGATGTTCTAGATATTCTAGATATTCTAGATTCTCTAGAAAAAATGACTTATCTATTATCCTTCAGGCGCCTTAAACATGCGGTCAACCGACTTGATGCGCTTGTCGGGGTCAATATAGAATACACGGAGCATGGTCATGTCCGTCAGGAAGTCTACAGCGCCCACTTCTACGCGTGTAACCTTCACGCCGAGGCGCTCTTCAAGGTCTTTCACAAGATCGTCGTAGCGCTCGGGTTTGATGAGGTCAATGTTGTCGTACTTCACGTACTTACAACCCTGATTATATGCCGAGTGGCAATTTTCAGCCAACCAAACGATAAGGATAAATACCAAATTGATAACGAGGCGCTCCACGATGTGCAGGTCGCCCGTCTTACCGTTCAATACCGAGAGGGCAATGAGGAAGAAGAGGTAGGTCATCTCACGAATGGGCACACTTTCCGTGCGGTAGCGTATGATGCCAAAGATGGCAAAGAGACCGAGGGCAGCACCTACCATGCCAGCATCTGAAATCGTACCCGCTATTTCTCGACCCATGAACAGGTAGATAAGCATGAAGATACTCACCGAGAGCAGGATGAAGGTGAAGTAGTAATCGCGACGCTGTCCCTTGGGGTAGTAGAAGAAATGAACAATTAACCAAACTGTAACACAGTTCAGTACCAGACTTCCGAGGAGGTGGAACAACTCAATGTTAGCTTCAAATAATTCGTGCATAAGTATAAGGTTTGAGGTTTAAGGTTTTTTAGGGTTTAAGGTTATGAGGTCTTTAGGGTCTCCTAGGAAAACCTATGATCGCCTAAGACTGCCTAGGATTCCTATACTTCTCACCTACTAATCTTCTCATAGCGGTGCAATCGTTTCTTAAATCGGTTGATTTTGAGATTGCTGTTTGTGAGCGTCGAACCGATGCAATACTTGCTGAAACCGCTGGGCTTGATGCGCAGTTGGCGGAGCAGGGCGAGGATGGGGGAGTGGACGCGTCCGTCGCGCTTCAGTTCGATGATGACAAGGTTGTCAAAATCCGCTTCATTCCCTGTTTCGTGGTTGCGGATGTGGATGCCGAAGTCAATGGTTAGGCGTTCTGTCTTGGCGTCGTTTACAAGGGTGATGCGGTGGAAGTTATTCTCCACAGTAGGGATGATGTCCTTAAAGGTATATCCTGTACGCTCTGTGAGGAACTCTTCTCCGTAGTAGTCGTTGATGACCGCCTCAATGGAGGGAATCTCAATGCGCTTCTTGCGCGTCTTCCCGTGGTTGTCCTTTTTCTTCACCTCCAAAAAACTATGCCCAGAGTCCAGATACGTGCGGGCGCGAACTTTCGTGCGGGGGAAATGTCCGCAGTGGTGCTGTCGAAACATTTCGTGTGTCACGGGCGTGTCCCAATACACTGTGCGGTAGTCTGCAATGCACTTCCCGTTGTTATGTTGTGCTGAATAACGCTCACGGGTGAGTTCCAGCAATTTCATGAGCATCTCGTTGTTGGTAACAAACTTCGTGTCCGTGCGCTTCATGAGGCGTACGGACTTCATCTCTTCCAGCGTGATGGGGCGCATCTGCGCTACGAGGGTGTGAAGTTTGTGGTACATGGGGGGGAGGGAACGTTGAGCGTTTAGGGTTTAGAGTTGAGAGTTTAGAGTTTAGAGTTTAGAGAGGAGAGTGATCCTAGGTTTCCCTAGGTGCTCCTAGGCAATCCTAGGCAATCCTAGGTGTTCCTAGGCTTTCCTAGATTCTCCTAGGCATTACTTTACTTCCTTCACAAAGTACGTCTGTACGGGAAGGTGGTCGGAATATCCATTGAGCCATACGCCACCGGCGGTGGTGCGCTTGGGCGAACCCTTGTACTTACCTTCCGTTTGGAAGAGGTAGTCGCGCATGAAGATTTCGCTCTTGTAGTACTTCCACGTAGTGCGGTCCTTCCCAAGGAGGTTGCCTGTGAATACGATTTGGTCAAAGAGGTTCCAGTTGCCTTGGTAGAGTAGGGTGCCTTGACCGACTTTATAGAGGAAGTCCCACCAGGGGTTGTAGAGGTCATCGCCAGCACAATCTTCCTGCTTGTTCTTACATCCGAGGTTCTTGCGCATACTCTTATTCTTGGGGTCGTCGTTGAAGTCGCCCATGATGACGATGTGCGCATTGGGGTCTTGTTTAAGGAGTGCCTCCTTGAGTTCCTTCACCTGGTCGCCCGCACGTTCACGAACGGGACTCGCCGCGCTACGGCTGGGCCAGTGGCATACGATGAAGTGGAACTTCTCGCCCTCCATCTGTCCGCTCATCACGAGGAACCCACGGGTGATGTAGGTCGTGTCGCCACGCAATTCGGGAATGGCTTCTACGCGACCGTCCTTCCAATCAAAACCGATGGTGCAAGGGTCGCCTTCCTTCAAGTAGATGTAGGGCACGAGCATAGAGTGTTCCAACTTAAAGAGCGCAGGGTTGTAGAAGAAGGCGCAGTCCACCCCGCGGCGGTCAGGACCTTCAACGAAGCAGATTTCATAACCGCGGTCCTTCAGTGCGGGTTGCTTCAAGAGGTCTTCAAGCACCGTGCGGTTCTCAATTTCCGAAACACCAATCACTGCCGCACCAAGGGGATTCCTCATCTTTCCCACCTCCGTACAGAGCGATGCCAACACTTGTGACATGTTCGTCAACTTGTTGCTGTATTTCAGCGTGTTCCATTTATACGAACCATTGGGCAAGAACTCATAATCGTTCTTTCCCGCCGCATGGATGGTGTCAAAGAGGTTTTCAAGGTTGTAGAAAGCCACCCCATTCATCTTGTACGACTTCTGCTGGGCCGTAATGGTAGGGGTTGTTGCCCACAAACAAAGGAAGAGTGCGAAGACCGCAAATAGATTCTTTCTCATATGGTGAATGTTGAGAGATGAGAGTTTAGAGATGAGAGTTTAGAGATGAGAGTTTAGAGTTTAGAGTTTAGAGATGAGAGTTTAGAGGTTAACGGTGAGCGATTGTCCTGCAAGGTTTCGACCTTATAGACTTTAGAGACCTTATAGACCTTATAAAGGTCTCCCCTCTTACATCCGCAAATTTGTAAAAAAAATATGTAACACACTATTTTTTGAGTATTAAAAAATAAAAATTGCCTAACTTTTGCCGTTGATTTTCGGGAACGTTGTAAATTTGCCCGTAATAATAGCAACAAACAATCTCTATCGTTTATGAAAAAAGGTGTATCCCTGTTTGCCGCGGTGCTGCTCATGGCTCCTTTCTTTGCCAAGGCGCAAACTCCTGCAGACAGTCTCTTGATTCCCGACGACAGTCACGACTTCTCGTTTACGGAATCTCAATTAGACGAGGATGCTGATGCGGCACAAGCCGTTTCTACCATTACCTCGGCATCAAACGACCCCTTCCTCTCTGAAGTGGGTTACCTTTTCAGTCCGATGCGCTTCCGCGTTCGTGCGTTTGAAAACACCAGCAGTCAGACCTACATCAACGGCGTGATGCTCAACGACCTTGAGCGTGGTCAGTTCTCGTATGGTATGATTGGCGGTTTGAACGACGCTACACGCAACCGTGAGAGCGCTTCTGGTTTTGAAGCCAACAATTTCGGCTTCCTCGGCGAAGGAGGCGGTCAGAACATCCAGATGCGTGCCAGTCAGTTCGCACAAGGCAGCAAACTCACCCTCTCTGGTTGTAACCGCAACTACGTGGTGCGAACCATGTTCACTCACGCTACGGGGCTCAACTCCAAGGGATGGGCAGCAGCCTTCTCCCTCGGTTATCGTTGGGCAGAGAAGGGGCAGATTGAAGGAACCTTCTACAACGCCTTGAGTTATGCCCTCTCCATCCAAAAGCGCTTCAACGCACGCCACAGCCTCTCGCTCGTCACCTTTGGTGCACCCACAGAGCGCGGACAGCAGGGAGCGTCTACCGAAGAAGCTTACTGGTTGGCAAACAACCGCTACTACAACCCTAACTGGGGGTATCAGAACGGGGAAATGCGTAATGCCCGCGTGGTCAACGACTTCTCACCTACAGCCATCCTCACTTGGGACTGGACACCCAATAAGGAAACGAAACTCGTCACCTCTCTGGCGGGTAAGTACAGCATGTACAGTTCTACAGCCCTCGGCTGGAACGGCGAGGCCTACGACCCCCGTCCCGACTATTACAAGAACATGCCCTCATCTATCTTCAATGTGTGGGACCCCGAGAAGAACAATGCCGATTGGCTCGCTGCCAACCCCGAAGCGGTGGACCAGTGGAACTCACTCTATGACTACTGGACTTCCAGCAAGGCCAACCGCCAGATCAACTGGGACCGCATGTACTTCGTCAACCAGCAGAATGCTGCCCTCGGCGGTGAAACGCTCTACTATCAGGAGCGCCGCCATAACGACCAGATGACCCTTGCTCTCAACTCTACACTCGAAGGTCGCTTCAACCGCTTCAGCAAGTACATCCTCGGGGTGGACCTCAACCACACGGAAGGTTATCACTACAAGACGATGGCCGACCTCCTCGGTGGTGAGGTGTATATCGACTACGATAAGTTTGCTGCCAACGACTACGGCCGCGACAGTCAGGAAGCGCAGAACGACCTCCGCAACCCCAACCGCCGCATCTACGTAGATGATAAGTTCGGTTACGACTACGACATCCTTGTCAACAAGGCACGCCTCTGGGGACTCTACGAAACCCAGCGTGGCATCTTCGACCTCACCCTCTCGGCTTACGGCGAAGGCACAACTATTGAGCGCGACGGTAAGATGCAGAACGGTCGTGCCCCTGAAAACTCATTCGGTAAGAGTGGTGCTGCCAAGTTCTTTGGCGGTGGTGGTAAGGCCAACCTCATCATCACTCCCGGTGCGGGCCACCGCATCAACATCGCTGCGGGTTACGAAAAGCGTGCACCCCTTGCGCGCAATGCTTTCGTAGCACCCCGCCTCCACAATGACTTTGTCAACAACCTTCAGTTGGAAGATGTGCTTTCTTTTGAGGTAGGTCATATATTCCGCGTTGGTGAGCTTTCGGGTAAAATAAGTGCATATTATGTTCAATATATGAATCAGGTGGAACAAACTGCGTTCTACAATGACCAAGAATCGCGCTTTACATACCTTGCAATGTCGGGAATTAATAAGCGTCATCTTGGTTTAGAAATCGCTCTAAATTTCCCGATTACTGACAATTTGAAATTTAACCTTATTGGGTCTATTGGTGACGCACAATATACCAATAACCCCTATGCGCAGGTAAGTTACGAGGGTATGGATGCCAAGACTATCGCATCACTCAATAAGTGGACGGTAAATCTTCCTAATGGCGGAACTGTTGAAAAGCCTCTCCGCGTGATTGCTGAAGGTTGTCGTGTGAGCGGTACGCCTCTTGCGGCGATGAGTTTTGGTCTTAACTATAGTCGTAACGGTTGGTTCTTCGAAACAAACCTTAATTATTACAACCGCACCTACATAGGCTTTTCTGCTTACCGTCGTTTGAGCAACGTAATGCAGAACGAAGTGTTTGGTAATTCTTTCGATGCCAATGGTAATCCCGTTTGGGAACACACTGGCGAGGAATATGAAACCAACGGTGGTATCCGACTCGACCAAAACGGTAATGTTGTTGAGGCGCGCACTGCAAAACAAGAGGTGTGTAAGGGCGGATTTATGCTCGACGCTTCCATCGGTCGCCACATCCGTCTTAACCGTGGTCGTTCGCTCTCTATCAACCTTTCGCTCCAGAACATCCTTAATAATGATGATCTCCGCACAGGTGGTTACGAGCAGAACCGCGACGACTATTATACTACTGGCGAACAGCGTACTTACCAGTTCTCAAAGAACGCAAAATACTATTACGCAAACTTGTTTAATTTCTTCCTCAATGTAGGCTTTAAGTTCTAAACGACAGCAGTTATGAAAACTTATTTTAATATCCTTCTTGCCGTTCTTGCGTTAGGATTTACTTCCTGCCTTGATGAGCACGACGATCCCAACCTTACGGACTTCCCCGAAACGCGCGTGTTTGCGGCTTCCGTAGGTGGTGAGGAATATACGATTAAGCAACTGAAGGACGAGTTCGGTCCTGGTTACATGAACAGTTCCAACCAGATGACCTGCATCGACCGCGATATCGTGGTGAGTGGCATTGTGGTGGCAAACGATGGTATCAACGGCAACCTCTACCAAACCGTTGTCCTCCGCCAAATCCTTCCCGACGGTACCGACCAGAGCATCCAGCTCGGTATTCGCAACACCTGCCTTTACCCCTACTTCCCCCTCGGTCAGCAGGTGCGTGTAAACCTTAACGGACTTTGGGTGGGCAACTACAGTAAGGTGCCCAAGATTGGCCAACCTTATTATACCAGCAGCGGTAACCGCCGCCTCGGTCCCACACTCTTCAATATGCTTGCTACGAACTTTGAACTCGTAGGTAAACCCAATACCAATGCCCCGGAACTCGTTCCTGTGCAGGTGGATGAAGCGTGGTTGAAATCTACTCCCCAGAAGTATGTGAATGCCCCCACACTCGCAACGGTTGAAGGTTACTTCACCGCCGTGCAGGGTGACAAAGCGAATCAGGCAGAAACGGGTGCCCTTCTCGGACAGGTAGAACCCCTTCCCAAGGTGTTTGCTCCCGAAGCACTCCGCGATGCAGGGTATGGCGTAGACCGCGAACTCAAGGTGGGCAACCAGAAGATGACCCTCCGTACGAGCACCGACAACGACATCTCGTTCACAAAGATTCCCGCTGGTAAGGTGCGCCTCACTGGTATCATGACCTACTACAGCGGCTGGCAGATGCAACTCCGCGATATTCACGACTTGGAAATTTTGGAGTAGAAAAATAACATAGAAGTTCTAGACTCTCTAGACTCTCTAGCCCCTCTAGACCATATAGACTATCTAGACAATCTAGACCTCTATACCATCCCCTCAATCCCTCTCAACCCAATAAACTCTCATCCTAATGAAAAAATATCTCTCCCTCCTCGCCGCAGCGATGCTCACCTTTGGCTTTACTGCCTGTGAAGATATTCCTGCGCCCTACGTCAATCCCAATGATTCAGTGGTTGACCCCAATGATCCCTCTACTCCTGGTAATCCCGACATTATTGTCGAAGAAGCCTTCGCTACTTCCCTCGGTTCGTTCCAAAACTTCACAGTTAGCGGTGAAGGTTCTTGGATTATCGACTACAGCACTGCCAAGGCTGCAGGTTATGATAGTCAAACGGGGACAACAACTGCTGGTACTTACTTCCTTGTAAGTAAACAACTCGACCTCACTGAAGTAACTGAGGCTTTCGTGACTTACGACTACATCCTTCGCTACAACAGGGGCAAGGACAACCAGCGCTTCGTAATCACTACCGATGTTGATAAGTCTGTTGCTGAAGCCAACTGGGTAACCCTCAATAACGAACACATGGAGGGTGCCGACTGGACAACTTTTGCCAATGCTGCGTTCAACATCCCCGCCGAATACATGGGTAAGGTGGTAAAGGTAGCCTTCTACTACAATACCAACAACGTGAGCGGTTCTACATGGGAAGTGAAGAACTTCAGCATGAAGAAGGGTAGTGTGGCTGCTGAAGAACCCACCCCCGTGGGCGACCAGAAACTCCCCTACAAGGAAGCCTTTGCTTCTACGCTCGGTACGTTTACTTCTGAAACCGTAAGTGGTCAGGGTGCATGGATCATCGACTACCAGACGGCTAAGGCTACGGGTTACGACAATGCTTCGGCTACAACTACTGCGGGTACTTACTACCTCAAGTCTGCCGTTATCGACCTCGAAGGCGTTACCGCAGCACACATCATGTACGACTATATCCTCCGCTACAACGTAGCCGATGAAAACCAGCAACTCTTCATCACTACCGACGTAGATAAGTCTGCCAAGGAAGCCACTTGGACCCTCCTCAAGAAGGACCACACGGAAGGTGCCGACTGGACAACTTTTGCTAACGCCGACGTTGCCGTTCCCGCTGAATTCCTCGGCAAGAAGGTGCGCGTAGCCTTCCTCTACAACGCTGCTGCCGACGATTGCTCTACTTGGGAAGTGAAGAACTTCAACATGTCGGAAGGTGCTCCTGGCGAAGCTCCCTCGGGTGGCGATGTTGTAGGTGATCTCACATCTTTCAATGGCGACTTCGAAACATGGGTGGATGGTCTCCCCAACAACTGGAAGACTGCTTCTACAGCCGGCAACGCTGCGCTCTCACAGAGCACAGATGCTCACAGCGGTAGCTACTCCGTTCGCGTAGGCGGTACCAACTCTGCCAACAAGCGCATCGGTTACAAGGAAATGACCCTCAAGGCGGGTACTTACACCATGAAGTTCTACGCCAAGGCGGCAACTGCTACGGGCGGTAGCGTGCGTCCTGGTTATACTCCTGTGGATGCTTCAAACAAGGCGGGTAGCTATGTTTATGGTGATTATGTCAACGACCTCAAGACTACAGAATGGACGGAAGTAAACCACACCTTCACGCTCGATGCTGATACGCGCCTCGCACTCGTCATCATGAATTCAAAGAACCCTGGTGCCGACGTACTCATCGACGACTTCACACTCGAAACTACCGACGGTGGTATCCTTGACGGTGGTGTAACACCCGACACTCCCGAAGAACCCGAGCAGGGTGGGGACACTCCTGAAGTTCCCGAAGGCACTTCAGAACTCCTTAACGGTGGTTTTGAAGAATGGAACGGTTCTACGCCCCTCTACTGGAAGAGTAAGTCAACAGCCAGCAGCGCTACGCTCTCACAGAGCACTGACGCGCGCAGCGGTCAGTATGCTGTTTGCGTACAGGCAAACACAGCCTCTAACAAGCGCCTCGCTTATCAGGAAATGACACTCGCTGCAGGTACTTACACCATGAGCTTCTACGCCAAGGCTGCTACCGACGCTGTGTCAAGCGTGCGCCCCGGTTATGTGCCCGTGAAGGCCGACGGTTCTGCTGACTCTTCAAACTACAAGTACGGTGACTATGTCAATGACATCCCTGGCGAATGGACTTTGGTAACTCATGAATTCACCCTCGCAGCTGAAACCACCATCTGCTTGGTAGTCATGAACCCCAAGTCAAGTTCTGCACACACCGCTTCCGACGTCCTCATCGACGATTTCACATTGGTGAAGCAATAATATGACAAAAAAAGGACGGACACCACCAGGTGCCCGTCCTTTTTTTAGGTAGTAGGTAGTAGGTAGTAGTGAGTAGTGAGTAGTCCATGCGGGGTGACACTCCGGAGGCGCTCTCCCCCTGCAATCTATGTTAACTGCCAAACTATTTTAAAGAAATTTATGCCGCCTTTCTAAATTTTTCGTTATTTCGGATCATAGCGACAAGTATGTGTATCATTTTATTCTTTGCATTATTCAAAACAACATTTTTGTGTTTCCCGGCTTGTTTTAATCTAGCAACATACGCGCTAATTATAGGACAGAACCGTGTAGCACACAAAGTAGCCTCTGAGAGTATAGATTTTAAGTATGAATCTGCATAATGCGACACATGAGGAGTTCCCTTGACACTAGTTCCTGAGGTATGCCCAAATGGTGCGACGCCCCAGAAAGAAGCAATACGACGAGCATCGTAATCGAATTTTTTGAAATTGTTTGTGTAAACAATAAATGCAGTCGCATTGATGAGTCCTATGCCAGGCATTGATGAGAGAATGTTATAAGTGTTGTTCAGTTCAGAATTTGACTTAATAATTTTCTTCATCTCTTTCTCCAAGGCCTTAATTTTCTCTTTTATTTGAGCGATGAGTTCTTCATGTATGGCAAATGCATCAGACAAGAGTTCATTGTCAAAGTATTTCTTGCTTTCGTTATAATTTACGAGCAACCTATTATATGCTTCCACCAATTTCTTACGCATAGTAAAGAGTTTCTTGAGCGCTTCAGTGGCTTGATCTAGAATGATATAACATTCCGCTTGATCTTTAAAACGAGCAGCGTAGAGTGCGATATCTCTCGAGTCTTTCTTGTCATTCTTTTCTCGAGATATTCCAAGACTCCTCTTGATACGAAGTGCACTATCAAGCCACATAAAACAACCTTGCTCAACAAGCGTTTCAGACGCAATTTTGCTATAAAGCCCAGTATCTTCTCCACAAAAAAGACATTCTTCTATAGAACCAAAACCCTTCACCCATTTAATGAGTTTCATCGCACCTGTCTTGTTGTTTGAAAAGCTCAGATGCTCTCCCTTCTCATGTAGATAGTTCTCGCGCATTACAGTCGCGTCTAAGGTTTTCTTGGAAAAGTCGATTCCAATAAAGATTTTTTTCATAGCTTTGTGCTGTATTTTGTTAAACTCTAACAACCGATAGCAGCACTAGACTGAAACACTAAATAGTCTCTAGCAAATTGGACTGACAATCTATCTCGTCTTAAGTGCAGCCGTACCCTACCAAGTATTTAACCGGGGTTGGTTTCTTTTGAACCATTTACTGAAATATTTTACCTGGTAGGACGATTGTTTTTTCTTTACTACAACAAAAGTAAAAAACAATCTCGGCATTGCTCTTGTTAGAGTTTTTTTGTTTGTCTTTTTTGGCTTCGCCAATTACTCTGCAAACTTAGTGTT
>JAZQXB010000002.1:0-3882 GCA_045632685.1 Alloprevotella sp. | reverse complement strand
CAAGACATCCTTCCTTATCATAAAGAATTAAACGGTACAAATAACATTCTATGTTACCCAAACTAATTTGCTACTTTCGTTGCAATGTTTGTTTCTTGTACTTCTCTACAAAAAGTTTATGAAAATCTTTCAAAGATCGTTTTTAGTGTGACTCGTTTTTTGAGTGAGTCAGCGAGTGCAAAAGTACGGCGGGATTTTGGATTGAACAAGAAAATCCAAATATTTTTTCACAAAAAAGTTAACTTTTTCTTTTAGCGAAGAGTTTACACCCCTATTTTGTCGCTATTAGATTACAAAATTAGGGGTTACCGTCAAAAATAACGCCACGACAATGTCGCGGCGAAGAGGACCTTAATCATGGGGATTATGAGACCCATTTCCATGATAACGATTCTACATTTACGAGCTAAAGTTAATGATGACCACAATCGTGGTGGTCGCACCCTACTCCACTATCCAAAATAAATCCAGTAAGGTAACCCTTTACTACGGCATTTACATCTCCACTGCATCCGCGAATGACTTTTATGCCTTCTGCAGACAATTTGTGAAAGGCACCTTCACCCATACTTCCTGCCAGCATTACTTCAACACCCATTTGGCGCAACTCGGCTGCGACACCCGACTTGCAACCGCAACCTTGGGGAGAAGGATGCTCTACGACTTCAACAATCTGCTTATTATTTATAGTATATATTGTGTAGTGGTCGCAATGACCAAAGTGATTATCTACACAACCATCTTTTGTAGGGACTGCTATTTTCATATCTACATTTAATATTAAAATTAATACTAAACAATAACGGAGGAAGACAACAGTCACCTCCGTTATTACATTTATCTTCTGAAAGGTTTACAATTTTTATAAATAAGAAAGGACATACCAAACTTATACCACCTCACAAGTTACTGTTGCTCGGAATATTTCGCGGGCGCGCTGAAGACGTTCTTGCGAAAGCGGTGCAACACCCTCGAGGGGATATTTAATACCGAGCTCTTCGTACTTGTAAGTGCCCATGATGTGGTAAGGAAGGAGTTCCACGCGCTCCACCACACTGTACTGCTTCACGTAATCCGCCACCTGTTGCAAATGTTCATCATCATCGTTCACGCCAGGAACAATGACGTGGCGCACCCAAGTCGTTTTACCGATTTCCTGAAGGTAGTCCATAAAGGCAGCATTATTCTTACGAGGCACACCCGTTAAGATGGGATGCAAATCATCATCCGTCGTTTTTACGTCAAGCATCACGAGATCCGCCTCTTGCACAGCACGCTTTGCAGCATCTGTAAACACCACACCAGACGTATCGAGCGCAGTATGAAAACCCGCTTCACGGCAAAGACGGAAGAATGCCTCAACGAAAGGCGCCTGCATCAGCGGTTCACCACCCGTACAGGTCACCCCACCCGTCTTGATAAAGTTCTTATACCGCTTCACTTCAGCCAACAACTCTTCAGGCGTAAGTTCGTACTGACACTTACGCTGCGGATCCCACGTATCAGGATTGTGACAATACTGACAACGCATGGGGCATCCTTGAAGGAATGCTATAAAACGGATTCCAGGACCATCAACTGTCCCGAAACTTTCCAGGGAATGAATTCTACCGACCATAGGAGAAAGGAGAAATCTGCGAGTAAGCGAGAGCAACGTCAAGTTTACTTGAGCGTTGCCGAGCGTGAGCAGATTCAAGACCGCAGAGCGGGATTAAAGGAGAAATCTGCGAGTAAGCGAGAGCAGCGTCAAGTTTACTTGAGCGTTGCCGAGCGGGAGCAGATTCAAGACCGCGGAGCGGGATTAAAGGAGATAGAGCCCCACCTAAATCCTCCCCTATAGGGTAGGACTTTTCCATCCAGATGGCAACCTCGCCCTATATGGGGAGACTGGAGGAGGCATCTCGTCTACTCGTACCTTGTATACTCGTTTACTTATTTACTAAAATTTACAGCCCTCCAAGTTCCGCGCGGATGGCTTGGAGTTCTGCCTTGATTGCCTGGAGGCGATCAATTACTTCCGAAGAGTTGCCTACGCCCTCCTTATTTTTCTTAAGCAGGTCGCGCGCTGCGGAAATTTTGAGTCCGCGCACCTTTACGAGATTGTAGACAATGCGGATTTGCTCAATATCCTCCTTGGTATATTGGCGCACATTGCGCCCAGACTTTTTGGGGGCAATCTGTTGGGGAAATTCCTTCTCCCAGAAGCGCAAGAGTGTTTCGGCAACGCCAAATTCCGCTGCTACTTCACTGATGGAATAATAGAGTTTCAGTTCTTTATTGGGGTTGTAAGCCATAACTATGGAATTAAGGAGCGTGACTAAATACCCTAAAATTATTGTTCAGCCTTCTGCTTCATCGCCTCATTTTGGCAATGGCGGCAAAGCGGTTCATACTCATTCATTTCTCCGAGCATCACACGGCGTTCCTCCTCTCCCTTACGGTGAGACACATACGCCAAGTTGCCACAGCGCACACAAATTGCATGCACTTTAGAAACAGACTCCGCCACTGCACAAAGCGCAGGCATAGGTCCGAAGGGAATACCCTTAAAGTCCATATCAAGTCCCGCAATAATCACGCGCTTGCCTTCGTTTGCCAACTGGTTGCACACGTCCACCAGTCCTTCATCAAAGAACTGCGCCTCGTCAATACCGATAACCTGGGCATTCTGTGCCAACAAGAGAAGACTTGAAGAAGAGTCTACCGGCGTTGAAGGAATAGAATTGCTATCGTGCGACACCACCTCAACTTCTGAGTAGCGGGTATCAATGGCAGGTTTAAAAATCTCTACCGTCTGACGAGCAATCTTGGCACGCTTCAAGCGGCGGATGAGTTCTTCAGTTTTTCCCGAGAACATTGACCCGCAAATTACCTCAATGCGTCCACGGCGTGTATTTTCTTCTTGATAAGGTTGCATGTTTATATAAATAATATGTGTGTTACTTGGCAAAGGTAGTAAAAAAGGTTGACACTTGGGAGGGATAACAAAATAAAAAAAATCCCACAGCGGAAAGACTGCGGGATGATTCGCCTACGGGAATAGGTTTAGAATTCGTCGTTAGCATAGAGGAAGGGGAAGATTACATTGTCCCATTCCAAGATTTCCTCGGGCTTAAAGAAGCGCTTGAGTTCAATTTCTGCAGTTTCAGGACCGTCACTTGCGTGCACGATATTTTCCTGGAAACTTACGCAATAAGAACCGCGGATCGTGCCAGGCGCAGCGTTACGTCCGTTTGTAGGACCTGCAAGCGCGCGAACAGCAGCGATAGCATCCACACCTTCGAGGGCGAGTGCCACCACGGGAGCAGTCATCATCGCATCCTTAACGCGCTGGAAGAAAGGCTTTTCACTGAGGTGCGCATAGTGTTCAGAGAGCAACTCATCTGTAAGCCACATCATCTTCATTGCACAAATCTTCAAACCTTTCTTTTCGAAGATAGAAGTAATTTCACCAATCAAACCGCGCTGCACTGTGCAGGGTTTCAAAAGCACGAGGGTCTTTTCAATAGCCATAGTACGTTAGATTTTAAGTAGATAATTGAATTTGACCTCAAAGGTACACCTTTTTGTATTATGGGACAAGGGATAAAGAAATTATTTAGTGTAAGTTGTAGAAAAGAACCCTTTACGAGCTAATGAGAACCGCTATACGGTGAACACTCGGTGCCAGAGTTGGATATAAAAAATGCAATAATATAGGTGTTGACCCATAACCACAGACCCCTCCGCCCTTTGGGCACCTCCCCTAACTTTGGGGAGGAATTTTATATACGTCCATTCGCTTGTTATTCCCAACTGGATACTCAAGCGAGGTAGACTAACTAAAATGTCCCCATAAGTTAGGGGGACGAGCAACTTTAGTTGCGGAGGGGGTCTGTTAAA
>JAZQXB010000001.1:0-5826 GCA_045632685.1 Alloprevotella sp. | reverse complement strand
TCACTCCTACCTACTACTTTAGCATTAGTGCCCATTCGTGGTTAAAAAATACGAGAAGATACGTGTATATACGTGGAGACAATGTCAAGGAATTCCGTTTGACCAGTAGGGACGCACGGCGCGTGCGTCCGTGATACAGATGAGGTTAGCGATTGAGGACACGCGGAAATACCCTTTGAGGCGGACGCACGAGCCGTGCGTCCCTACAGGTCAAGAGGATTTCCCGCATGCTAATGAGACGCCATAATATGACGTCTCTACGTTCGTTATATATCCCGCATAGTTCACTACTAATTCCTAACTCTTTAGTTGACAAGTTAATAAGGTACAAGTAGACAAGCAGGCACCGAGATAAACGAGTATAGTCTCGCATGGCATTACTCACTCCTCACTCCTCACTATCAATACCCCTCTATTTTGCCTTTTAACTTACTCATTGTAGCAAATTGTAAACAGCAACTATCATTTTTGTTAAAATTTTCATAAAATATTTACAAAATGTTTTGCGCGTTTCAATTATTGCATTAATTTTGCGCACTGAACTTAACAATTACCCACTTTGGTAATGTGGAAAGTCAACTCTGAAAAGAAATTTATTACAACACATTAATTAACTAAATTACAAATTTGTATGAAGAAACTTTACTTACTCTTCACACTTTGTTTGGCCCTCCTCGGCTTCACAAAGGCAAATGCTGAAACAACTCTTGTATCTTCAAGTCCCGAGTTAGGCGAAATCCCTGCAACAACAGAGACTATCACGCTTACTTTCAGCAACGAAATTTCAGCTGTACCCATGGTTATCCTTCAGTCTTCAATGGGCGAACTTCCTGCTTTGACTGAAAATATGGATTACTTCTTCTGGGGTAACGAATTGTCAATCTACCTTCCCCTTGAATACACTATGAAGGTTCAAGACCTCACAGTTATTGCACAGGTACTTGATGTAGATAATCAGCCCGTTACTTTCAGTAATCATGAAGTGTATGGCACTCAGCCTGGTATGATTTTCCTTTCTTACACTTTGGCTGCCGTTGATCCTGAAATTGTTGAAATTTCTCCCGTACTCGGAGAAATGGATGCTGTAGAAAAGTCTATCTACATTTCTTTCAATACAGACATTGCAGAAGTTGAACTTATCCAGCTCCAGTCTTCTAATGCTACAGAAATGCCTCCTTTGGTAGCAGACGAAGATTACTTCGTTTGGGGTAAGGACTTGTCAATCGTGCTCCCCCTCGAATACACTGCAAAGATGTCAGACCTCTTGCTTATCCTCAAGGTTAAGGATATTCAGGGTAAGTACGTAACTTTCAGTAACTACGAAGCATATCAGGGTGTGCCCGACATGGTATTCCTTTACTATACTTTGAACCCCGTTACTCCCACTGTAGAAGATTGCGGTGCTGTTAACCAGACAATCACGAATGCTACTTCATCAATTGACATCATGTTCAATACTCCTATTGCTAAGGTGAACCAATTGATGTTGGCAGGACATTGGGGTGGATCTGCTGTTTTGGAAGAAGGTACAGGTTATACAATCTATGACAACATCTTAACTGTTAACTTGCCTGCAGAATTCATTGAACAAGCTGTTTCGCTTCCTGAAGAATATGATGCTTACAAAGCATTTGTTCTTGGTGTGAGTGTAGAAGATATTCAGGGTAAGACTGTAATTTACAGCAACAGTATGTCTTATCCCCAGGAAGCTGCAGAGCAGATGGGCATGACTTTCCTTGAATACAAGATTGCAACTGTAACAAAGGTTACATCTGTTGACCCCGAATGTGGTTTCTACGAAGTATTGCCTTCTAAGGTTACCCTCACATTCGACAATGAAATTTCTGCTGTTGAATACGGTATGATTCAGACTCAGTTGACTGGTTTCCGTGGTTACATGATGACTGAAAACGACTATGTTATCGATGGCAACAAGTTGACTATTAACGTTCCCGAAGAATTCTTGGTAGACCAGTCTCAGATGCAGATTCGTATGAATGTTGTTGACGCTAAGGGTATGTATGTAACATACGCTTTCGATCCTGACTATGAATATGAAGATGCTGTAATTCTTGAATACACTGCTCCCGTTAAGGCTGACCTCTACAAGATGGTTTCTGCTGACCCTGCTGAAGGCGAAGTTGCAAAGCTCGATGTAATCAATGTTGCATTTGAAGATGCTTATCAGATGGCAGTAGGTGGTTTCGACCCCAGCAAGGAAGTTGTTGTGCTCAACGCTGATGGCAACGTTGTAACAAAGGCTGCTATGGAAATCGTGTATGGTGAAGAAGAATACGGTTGGGTTCCCCCCACAAACGTTGTGAAGTTCACGCTCGAAACTCCCGTTACTGCAGCTGGTGTTTACACATTCGTTATCCCCGCCGGTACTGTTTACAACGAAATGTTCTATCCCGAATCTGACGACTTCGGTGTAGAATGGGGTGCACTCTACAATCCTGAAGTACGCCTCACTTACACAGTTGTTGCTAACGCTGACGGCATTGAAAACCTCACAGTAAACGGTAAGGCTGAAATCTACTCACTCGACGGCCGCAAGGTGAAGAACCCCACAAAGGGTATCTACCTCATCAACGGCAAGAAGGTTGTTGTAAAGTAATCTTATAATTACCACCTTAAAATCCCCAGTGCTCCAACGAGTGCTGGGGATTTTCGTTCTTCGGTATGGGTGGAGTTTTTGCGTTAGAAATTATTGCTTCTTCTATATAACAAACTCATAAACAGTTGAAATACAGGCGTTTGAAAAATTGTTATTTTTGCTCTCGTTTTGGGGGCGCCAATTCAATACTTCTGTCAAAAAATTATTTTCACACAGAACACACGGAATACACAGAATTTTGCTTCGCATGGTCTGCAAAGCGTGAGATACATAAAACTATTTTATATACAACAAAAACATCATCCTGCTGTTATATCCTATTTTTGTTTGCTTTAGGCAATGGGAACTGTCCGGTAAATATAGATAACTCTTTGTTTGATGGATAGTTGTACTCATACAAGCCCCCTCATAGATATTCAACCGAAAAAAACGAGAATTTCTATGTTTAAGAGATAAATTTTACCAGGTACCAATAATTGCTTTTATATAGAGGGGAACAATGATTCCCTTAAATAAACAAAACGGGCGCAGTCACTTGAGGTGACTGCGCCCTAACTATTAGTTTTTGTGTGTTTACGTTACTTTGCCATCTGCTCAAGGCGCACGGTGAAGTGTGCGAAGTCTGACATTTCAGCACAGATTTGTTCTGTTTCCTGAATGACGTGGAGTAGGAGGGTGAGCGTAGAGAGGTTTGCTTCTTCGGCATGCATGTTTACGAGCACTTCGTGGCGGAAGGTGCGGAGGTCTTCACGGATGGTTTCAAAGACGGTGCGCATCTTGTCGTTGCCCGCAAAGTTGAGCGTGCGGAGGTTATCAGCCACCTGTTGCATCGCTTCTTCAGCGCGGAGGCGGAGACCGAGGTAGCGTTCACGTTCCTTCTGGCTGATGGGCGTGAAGTTGTTGTCTACGTGGTCAAGCGCAGGTTCGGTAAGACGGATAAGTCCGTAGAGAATCTGGCGGAGGGAGTTGTGCACGAGGTGGAAGTCCGTAGACAGGCGCACCGCAATAGTGGGTTCCGTACGGCGGAGGCAAATGGTTTCGCGACGGCGGAGGTTCTTAATCTCACGCTTCGTGAGTCCGAGCGTGTGCGACGTCTTGCGGAGCGTGCGGAGATTTTCTGTAAAGAGACCTTCAGTCGTGTCGCTCAAGCAACCCTTATAGCGCTCCAAGAGTTCTGCCGAACAAATACCGATGTGGCGCTGAAGCATGGGGAGGACTGCCTGCTGGTCGTTGGTCTGAAGAATTTCCTGGAAGAGGATGTCGCCTTCCTGCATTTCTTGAGACTTGTTGGAAAGCTTCTTACTGCTGCTGATGAGGCAATAGAGGCAACCCGCAATGAGGAGCACCATAACGATTGTGCCACCGAAATACATGAGCGCAGCCACCACGAAGCAAGCAGCAAAGGCAGCACCAGCCGTGATGAACCAACCACCGATTACGGTGAGCACACCCGTGATGCGGAACACGGCGCTTTCACGCGTCCAGGCACGGTCGGCAAGGCTTGTACCCATGGCAACCATGAAGGTAACGAAGGTCGTAGAGAGGGGGAGTTTCAGCGAGGTACCCAAGGCAATGAGCAAGGATGCCATTACGAGGTTGACAGAGGCGCGGAGCAAGTCGTAAGCCACCGTGTTGTCCTGACATTCTGCAGGCATCACAAAGCGGCGGTCAATAGCGCGAAGCACGCTGTCGGGGATAATCTTCACCACCGTTTGTCCCGCAGAATTACCCCATCTTACGAGGCTGCGAGCAGCTTTTGAAGAACCAAACATTTCGTCGCCCTCATTCTTGCGTGAGAGGTCCAACGAAGTCTTCAACACCGTATGCGCCTTCTTGGAAGTAGCCAACGCCACCACCATGATCACCCCTGCAGAGAAGAGGAAGATGAAAGGCGTTGATGCCGACTCCATCAAGGAGGTCATCATGTGCGTATCAGGGTTGGCACCAGCCGTGGCAGAGAAGTCTTGGAAGGCTGAAAGTCCAGCGAGGGGCACACCGAGGAAGTTCACCAAGTCGTTACCTGCAAAAGCTGTGGCAAGCGCAAAGGTTCCGACCAATACAACGACGCGGAACACGTTGACCTTCAACAGGTGAAGCAACTGCGAGAGCACGGTGAAGATGATGAGGCAGCCGCCCAAGATGAGGAGCACGTTTTCGTTGATGTAATCCTTTACTTCTGCCGTCATAAACGAGAGGTGCTTCAAGCCCTTGAAGAGCATGAAGTAAACGATGGACGTAATGGCGATACCTCCGAAGAGTCCAATCTTGAGTCCGAGTCCCTTCTTGAGGTTGAACGAGAAGATGATGCGCGAGATGTACTGAACGATGGCACCAAAGACAAAGGCAATGGGCACGGAGAAGAAGATCGCCATAATCACTTCGAGCGCCTTGGCAGAGTTGATGCATTCGGCAAAGGAGAGTCCGCTGTCGCCCACAAGTTTAATCAGCGTAAAGGCAAATGCCGCACCGAGCATCTCGAAGACGAGTGAAACTGTGGTTGAGGTGGGCATCCCGAAGGAGTTGAACGTGTCGAGCAACACGATGTCGGTCACCATCACCGCCATGTAAATCAGCATCACTTCGCGGAACGTGAAATGTGCAGGCGTAAAAATACCGTGGCGCGCAATGTCCATCATGCCGTCGCTCAAGACGCAGCCGAAGAACACACCCGCTGCCGCAATGGCAATAACGGTCTTAAACTTTGCCGCTTTTGCCCCAACAGCACCGTTGAGGAAGTTTACGGCGTCGTTGGACACACCCACCCAAAGGTCGAAAATGGCGAGTCCAAATAGGAAGATGATCATTCCTAAGAAAATCCAATCCATAAGATAAGGTAGTTTTGGTTAGTAGACGAGTTATATATAGGTACGAGTAGACGAGCGGTTTCCGAGATAAACGATTGGTTCTCTGATGTCTGTTGTCTATTGTCCGTTGTCTGTTGTCCGTTGTCTATTGTCTGTTAATCCCACTTCGTGGTCTTTTCCTCCTTCGCACCTCGGCAATTCAAGTAAACTTGATTGCGCTCGGTTTGGCGTCGGTTGTCTGTTAATCCCACTTCGTGGTCTTTTCCTCCTTATTCGCTGACGCTCATCAAGCTTCGCAAGTCGCACCTCGGCAATTCAAGTAAACTTAAGCGAGTTTTCTTCCTTGTCGCTCGGCAAAGATTAAGTAAACTTATCTTTACACTCACTCCTGCGTCAGTTGATTGC